>NZ_JBTJEL010000036.1:0-554868 GCF_054504345.1 Halosimplex yunnanense
GAACCGACGCACAACGAGGATTCGTCGATGAGGCTGATCCTCGACGAACGCGTCGGGTGAGCGGCTCGTCGCCGCGAACCGACGCACAACGAGGATTCGTCGATGAGGCTGATCCTCGACGAACGCGTCGGGTGAGGGTTCGGAGACGGCTTTTCAACTCGGGACCGTCCGCTGTGCGAAGTCGCGGACGTCGTGGATCGCGTCGTACATCGGGAGCAACACCCTGTCGGTGAGATACGTCCGCCGGCCGGGCCTGACGCGGCCGTCGCGGATCGCCGCGACGAGACTCTCGGGCGTGAGCTTCTCGGCGTCGACCAGCGTGTGGACGCGCCCGAGTTCGAACGGGAAGTGCGCGTCGCTCCCGCCGACCACTGGGATCCCACGTTCCTCGGCGATAGCGTCGACGTTCGGCTTCCGCTCGGGATGTTTCCCGTTGATCTCGACGGCGTCGAACGGCGCGTCGACTTCCATCACGGTGCTGTCGCGGAACGGGTGGGCGATGATGGCCGCACAGCCGCGGTCGTGGGCGTCTTCGACGACGGCTGCCGGGTGGGGCTTCTGGTCGTGGGTTCGGCGGGGCGGATCGGGCCCCACGACGAGGACGTGTCCGTGCTGGGTCGTCACTTCGATGCCCGGGACGAACACCGGGTCGCCGTTGCGGTACGGGACGGCGTAGTCGTGGTTCGTGAGCGCGAGTCCGTCGAGCCCCCGGTTGCGCGCCGTCGCAGCCATCAGCTTCGCGCCGTAGGGATCGAAGGCCGTCGGAGCACCGCGTGGGTTGTGGAACGGTCGCGTGTGGAGGTGCAGGTCGACGGCGAACACGTGCTAGCAAGGGGCGACACGCGTAAAGACCTGCCGCCCCGTGTACAGACATGCACCGCGTGATGGTCCGGAACCCCGAGAGCGGCAACGGGACGGACGCTGAAACGGCGCGAAAACGCGCCGAGGCGCTCGGGATCGAGGTCCGCCACAGCACCGAGTCGGGCGAGGCTGTCACGCTCTCTCGCGCTGCCGCGGCCGAAGCCGACCAGGTCCTCGCCTGCGGCGGCGACGGGACGGTGAACGAAGTCGTCCGCGGCGTCGACGACGCCGACGCGCTCGACGACGTGGAGATCGGCGTCGTCCCCGCGGGCACCGGCAACAACTTCGCGCTGAACATCGGCGTCGAGACCGTCGAACAGGCGTTCGACGTCGCCACAGAGGGCGACCTCCGGCGGCTGGATCTCGGTGTCGCGGACGACCGGATCTTCGTCAACTCCTGTATGGGCGGGCTGATCGCCCAGGCCAGCGAGGACACAGACGACGGCACGAAGGCCCGCATCGGCTCGCTCGCCTACGCGCTGCAGACGCTGGCGGACGCCAGAGACTACGAGGGGTCCGCCCTCGACATCCGGGTCGGCAAGTCCCACGATCCGCTGTGGACGGGCGAAGCCATCGTCTTGCTCATCGGTAACGGGCGGCGGTTCCTCGGCAGCGGCCGGGGGCAGGCGAACCTCGAAGACGGGAAACTCGAAGCCGTCATCGTCGAGGAAGCGCCGGCGATCGATTACCTCGCCGACGGCGCGCTCGGCCGGTTGCTCGACCGGAACCCGTCGCACGTCACGCGGCTCACCACGGACGAACTCACCGTCGCAGCGATGGACAGACCCATGGAGTTCAGCCTCGACGGGGAGATCGAAGCGCGCCGCGAACTCGACGCGACCGTCCGCGAGGGCGCGATGCAGTTCCGCGTCGGCGAGGCCTACGAACCGGCGCCGCCCGCGTGGCCGGGCCAGTAAACGAGAGCCGACGGGACAGCTCACGTCGAGTCGAAGACTGTTTGAACCCGCTGTCCGTTGTGAGTCCCATGAGTTCGGAGGACGCGGGGGCGTCCGGCGGTCCCGAGGACGCCTCGGGCGCCGGTGCCGACGAAGAGTACCACGAGAACGCCGAGCAGTCGGTGATCGCCGTCGACGAGAACGACGAGGAGCAGGGACTGGTCAACCGACTCGACGCCCACACCGGCGACGGACGCCGCCACCGGGCGTTCACCTCGCTGCTGTTCGACGAGGACGACCGCATCCTGCTCGCCCAGCGCAGCCCGAAAAAGCGCCTCTGGGACACCTACTGGGACGGCACGGTCGCCTCCCACCCGGTGCAGGGCCAGACGCAGATCGAGGCGACCCGCCAGCGCCTCGAAGAGGAACTGGGCGTCACGCCCGACCAGTACGACGACCTCCGCGTGACCGACCGCTTCGAGTACAAGCGCTACTACATGGACGAGGGCGTCGAACACGAGGTCTGCGCGGTGCTGAAGGCGACGCTGCTGGACACGTCGCTCGACCCCGACCCCGAGGAAGTCGGCGGCATCATGTGGGTACCGTACGAGCGCCTCTACGAGCACCCGCGGTGGTACCGCCAACTGCGACTCTGCCCCTGGTTCGAGATCGCGATGCGCCGCGACTTCGAGTGAGTCGGCGGCCCGATTCTGGCCGAAAAATCCCTTCTGTGACGCCGATCCTCAGTCGTCAGCGCTCAGTCCGTGCGAACGCTCCGTCTCCGCCGCGGAGTCGTCCGCGGATCGGTCGGCGGACCCGAACCCGCCCTCGGCGTCCGCGTCGGGCAGCGTGACGACGACGGCGGTCCCGTCGTCGGTCTCGGCGAACTCGATGTCGCCGCCGCACTCGTGGACGACCCAGTTGACCAGCCAGAGGCCGACGCCGCTACCGTGTTCGAGCGGGGTCTCCCGCTCTTCCTCGATGACGACGCGCTCCTGTCGGTCGATCCCCGGGCCGTCGTCTTCGACGCGGACCGTCGCGAACCTGCCGTCGGTCCGAGTGGCGGTCACGTCCACGGTCGGGCTGTCGCCGCCGTGTTCGGCGGCGTTCTCGAGGAGTTCCTCGAACGCCCGCTCCAGCGATGGGCCGCCGACGACGGTCAGTTCGTCGGGGACGCGGATATCGACCGTCACTCCCTGATACCGACCTTCGATGACCTCGGCGAGTTCCTCCAGTCGGGCCGCCGCGTCGAGCGTCCCATCACAGTCGCGGTCGAGCGCCCGCGAGACCTGTCCGATCTTCTCGCTGCGGGCGGAGACGGTGTCGACCGTCCCCTCGATGCGGTCGATCCGCCGTTCGACGTCGGGGTCGAGTCGGTCCACGTCCCGGCGGAGCAGTTCGGCGTTGCCGCGGACGACGTTCAACTCGTTGCGGAGATTGTGCCGGAGGACGCGGTTGAGCACGTCGAGGCGCTGTTCGTGCTGGCGGCGACCGGTCACGTCGCGGATGCTGACGACGCGGCCGGCGAGGCCGCCGTAACTCCGGTACAGCGGCGAGACGCGCACGTCGTAGTAGCGGCGGCCGTCGGCGCCGTCGAGCGTGAGTTCGGCCTGTCCCGACTCGGGGGCGTCGATGACGTCGGCGAGTTCGCCGGCGACCCGCTCGAGCGGCGCGCCCACGACCGCGTCGGGGTCGACGTCGAGCAGGCGGACGGCGGCGGGGTTGACGTCGACGATCCGGTCGTCGTCGTTGAGGATGACGATCCGGTCGTCCATCTCGTCGATGACGGCTTCCCGGCCGAGCTGTCGCGTCGCGGGCGTGATCGAGAGGAGTCGCCCGCGGAAGAGCACGGCGGTCATGACGAGGCCCGTGAAGACGAACCCCATACCGCTGACGTCGTACTGCTCCGGGAAGGCGCCGTAGACGGTGAGGACGGCTGTAGCGACGGAAACGAAGACCGCGGCGATGAGTGCGGTCCCCTGGCTGCGGAAGAAGCCGTCCGTCCTGACGGTCACCCGGAGCAGTTCCAGACAGCCGACGGCGGCGAGCAGCAGCGAGTAGGAGAAGTGCGCGAACATGGCGAGGCCGAGTTCGGTGACGAGGACGGGCGACCCGCCGGCGAAGGAGATGTAGCGGTCCGTCCAGACGAGCGCGTGGTCGGCGTTGGTCCAGACGAGTACGCCGAATACGACCGGTTCGACGAGCATTATCGCGAGCGTTCGGCCGCGCACGGCGCGGTCGCTCTCGGCGTAGATCAGGACCGTGGCCAGCCAGGTCAGCGGGAGCGCCGTCGAGACGGTCGCCGCGACGTTCGTCCAGAAGAGCTTGGCCTCGAGTCCCGGCGACGCGAGCGAGACGCCCTGCGCGAGCGAGAAGACGCTGCCGGCGACGACGAACGCCGCGAGCGGCTTCGCCCCCGGCGCGTCGCGGAACGTCCAGACGAATGCGGCGACGCCGCTTCCCAGGATTGCCCCGAGCAACAGGAGCGGCGTGAGCGTCGACGTCGCCATCGGTGTGGCCGGGAGTTGTTGATGCCCCGAAATAAGTCTACGTGGCCGGCTATCAGAATTGGATCGACGGGCGTGTCGGCGTGGGTCCCGCCGAGTCGGTCCGTGAGGCGCTCGATGGCTCGTTCGGGGTCACTGCCGGCGGTTGGCCACGGCGGTCCACGCGCCGATGGCGCCCAGGAACAGGGCCGGAATGAGCGGCAGCGTGAGGTAGGCGTCGCGCCATCCGAGCGGGAGCGATTCGAGGACGCCGTCGGCGGCCGGGAGCGCGATGATCGACCAGGGGATCACGATGAGCGTGACGACCAGCGTCAGGACGAGCAGCCAGCCACGTGCGCCGAACTCTTTGTCCTCCGGGTCGGGCACGTCGTAGCCCGCCGTGTCGGGGTTCACCTGGACCGTCTTGCCGTCGTCGGTCGCGTCACTCATCGTACTCACTGTCCGGGACGACGACGACCTTTCCGAAGCCCTCGCGGGATTCGAGCAGTTCGTGTGCGCGGGCGGTCTCGCTCATCGGCAGTCGCTCGCGGACGCGCACCTCGAAGGTATCGTCCCACACCTTCGCGAGCGCGTCGTCGAGTTCACCGGGCGTCGCCATCGTCGAGCCGAGGACGGATAGCTGGTTCCAGAACAGCCGGTTGACGTTCGTCTGCGGGCGGGCGCCGTCGGTCGCGCCGCAGGTGACCAGCCGGCCGCCCTTGGCGAGGGTCTTCAGCGAGTCGTCCCACGTCTCCCCGGCGACGTGGTCGGCGACGACGTCGACCCCGCGGCCGTCGGTCAGCTCACGGATCTCCTCGGCGAAGTCGACTTCCTCGTAGTTGATCGCGTGGTCGGCACCGATCTCCCGGGCGAACTCGAGTTTCTCCTCGGTGCTGGCGGTGGCGAACACTTCCGCGCCCGCGAAGTCGGCGATCTGGACGGCGGCGTGGCCGACGCCGCCCGACGCGCCGAGGACGAGGACGGACTCGCCGGCGCGGAGGTCGGCGCGCGTCAGGAGCATCCGCCACGCGGTCCCGAAGACCAGCGGCGCGGCGGCGGCGGTCGCCCAGTCGACGCCCTCGGGGACGGCGACGAGGTTGTCCTCCGGGACGGCGGCGTACTCGGCGTGGACGCCGGGGACGTGCTCGCCGATGATGTGGTAGTCGACGCACTGGGAGGGCTCGCCGTCGCGGCAGAACTCGCAGTCGCCGCAACTGACACCCGCGGAGACGGCGACGCGGTCGCCGGGTTCGAACCGCGTCACGCCCTCGCCGACCGACTCGACGACCCCGGCGGCGTCGCTCCCGGGGACGTGCGGGAGGTCGAGGTCCACGCCGGGGAGACCGCGGCGCGTCCACACGTCGAGGTGGTTCAACGCGCCCGCCTTCACGTCGACGAGCACCTCGCCGCGTCCCGCGGAGGGGTCGGGCCGCTCGGCGTACTCGACGACGCCGCGGTCGCCGTGGTCCGCGAACTGGACAGCGTGCATGCCTCGAACCACTGGCGCAGCGTGCAAAACTGTGGCGAACGCTGTCGGTGGACGCCGACCGCATCGCCCGGCGGGACCCGGCGGGCATGCTGGCCTTTTTGGTCCGCTGACGGGTATCGATCCCATGGTCGATTTCCAGTCCCGCGACACCAGCAGGGGGTACGGTGACGACGAGGACGACGAGGACGAGGAGACACCGGACTCCGCGCCGGACGAGTCCACCGAGGGGGCCGACGGACAGGGGGACGCCGACGAACAGGCACCACCGGACGAACAGGGGCAAGCGGACGAGCAAGCGGGGGACGGCGTCGAATCCGGAGAGCCAGCGGTAGGCGACGCGACCGACGAGGTCGACATCGACGACTCGGCGACCGCTCCGGAGTCGGGGGGTTCACCGGTCGGAGACACCGAAGCGGAGCGCTCCGGGACGGACGACGGCCCGGCAGCGCCGGATTCGGACCCGCTCGCGCCGTCAGAGGGGGATGGCGGCGACGACCCCGGCGCTGCCGCACGGGTCGAATCGGGCACCGACCCGCTCGCCCCGTCGAGTTCCGATCCCGGTCCGTCGGACGAGTCCGAGGACAGCGACGCCGACCCGCTCGCGGACGATACCGACGCCGACCCGCTTGCAGACGATACCGACGCCGACCCACTCGCGGACGCCGGAGAGACAGATTCCGAGTCGGCGAGTGCGACCGGCGGGAGTTCCGCCGCGGCGAGGTCGGACTCCGCCGAGGCCGCGGAGCGCCGCGAGCAAGACCAGCAGGATCATCCCGCAGAACACGGCCACGATACCGGGTCACGTGGGGAGACACACGACGCGGGGCACGCCCAGACGACGGAAGACAGCCACGGGCAGTCACCCGCGGCCGAACAGGACCACGGACAGTCCCACGCAACCGAGCAGGACCACGGGCAGGCTCACACTGCCGAACGCGACCGCGCCGAGACGAATACGCACGGCCACGGCCGCATTCAGCAGGCGGGTGCCCACGACCACGAGCACACGCACGCGGCGGACGTCGACCTTCTCGGCGTCGCCGTCGTGACGGTGTCGTCTACGCGCACGCGGGAAGACGACCCGAGCGGTGACGTCGTCGAGGCGGCCATCGAGGCGACCGAACACGAGGTCGTCACCCGGGAGATCCTCCGGGACGACCTCGACGGCGTCCAGAACGCCCTGTTGCACCTTACCGGTCGCGACGACGTGGACGTGGTCGTCACGACCGGCGGGACGGGAGTCACGCCCGACGACGTGACCGTCGAGGCGGCCCGCCCGCTCTTCGACCGCGAACTCCCGGGCTTCGGCGAGCTGTTCCGGATCCTCTCCTACGAGGAGGTCGGGACGCGGGCCATCGCCTCGCGAGCGACCGCTGGGATGGTCGAAGGCGTCGCCGTGTTCTGCCTGCCCGGCAGCGAGGCCGCCGCCAGACTGGGCACCGAGGAACTGATCGTCGAGGAGATGGCCCACCTCGTCTCGCTGGCGCGCCGCGACGACTGAACGCTGCCGTCGGTTCCTGAAGGCCGGCCGGCTCCGTTCCGAGCGCCGCCCGCCATCGATACCCCAATAATCGGGTAGTCGATCCGGGCAAGGGGGCGAACGTATTCGGCACGCACCCCACCGCTGTCCGGCGGTTCGTTTTACCACTTCAACCTTTCGGCGTTTTACGTCGGTTAATCCGGATTGGCCGTCGTGTTACTTCTATGTCGAATCCGTCGTTTCGGCAGATGGACACAGCAGAATTTCGGCGTTTCAGGCCGTAAAACGGCGTTAAATCTGTCCAAACGCTTGTCCCAATTAAGTGCAAGCCGTCGCATCGACCGGATGCAATGTCCGAACGCAACGCGACCCGACGAAGCGTGCTGAAAGCGACTGGCGCAGCGCTCGGTGCGGCGGCCCTCCCTTCGGTCGCGTCTGCGGCCGAAACCGACTCGGAGTGGACCGCGGTCAAGTCACCCGTCGGCGGAACGCTCTCCGACGTCGAGGAGACGTCCGCCGGCGCGTACGCTGTGGGAGACGCCGGCGTGGTCCTCGAGCGGACGGCGAAGGGATGGAAGAAGATCCTCGACGGCGGTCCGACGGGCAACGGCAACAACCTCTACGGCGCGGACGTGACCGACGACGGCAAGCGCCTCTGGTTCGTCGGTTCCTCGGGCTCCATCGGCGAGTACGACGTGACGACGGGCAACCTGAACGACCACTCCGCGCCGATGGACGTGACGAACAACTTCAACGACGTGGCCGTCACGGGCGAAGCGGGCGAGGCCAACGTCTACGTCGCCGGCGACTCCGGGAAGCTGTACTACAGCTTCGAGAACGGCGCCGGCCAGACGTGGGACTACGTCACGCCCGGATCGGGCTCGGCAATCAACGCCGTCGACTTCTACGACGACCGCAAGGGCCACATCGTCGACGGCAACAAGTCCGTCTTCCACACGCAGGACGGCTCGACGTGGGACAAGGTCGGTCTCGCCGACGCCAACGTCAACTTCTACGGCGTCGACTCCGACGGCGCCGACGACGTCTGGGTATCCGGCGGCGGCGGGATGATCTTCCACTGGGACGGCGTCGAGTGGACGCCCACCGACACCGGCGACGCGGGCCTGCGCGACGTCGAAGTCGACGGTGACGACGGTCTCACCGTCGGCGGCGGCGGCAACGTCTACGACCGCGAGAGCGAGGAGTGGAAGCCCCAGACCACTCCGGCCGGCCAGAACCTGAAGGCCGTCCTCCTGCGGAGCGACCCCGAAATCGCCGTCGGCTCCGGCGGCGCCATCCTCGAACACTGATCCGCCTCACGTAGACGGGCGTCGTTCGGCCGCTCCTCCCCACCCCTCCCTATCCCTCCGTCGAAGACCGACCCCCGAATTCGCCGCGGAACCGCTCTCCCCATTCTCCCACCCTACCCTCCACTCCGTCCCACTCCGCCCCCTCACTCCGCACCGTTCCACCCCTTTTTCCCCTGTCTCCTCGATCCCCGTCTCCATTTCCTGTACGCAACGACTCTCGGCGGAGACGGAGGCCGGCGCAACGGTTAAGACCGTGCTGACTGAACGTCCAATCAATGACCTCGAAGCGAGTCAGCGACCTGCTCGACGGCCTCACGCTCGACGAGAAGGTTTCGCTCACCCACGGCGCGGCCGATACGGACGGGACGGCGACGGGCTTCGTCCCCGGAATCGAGCGACTCGACCTCCCGGCGGTCAGGCTCTCGGACGGTCCGCTCGGCGTCCGAACGGACGAGCCGGCGACGGCGTTCCCGGCGCCGATGGCGCTGGCGGCGTCGTTCGATACCGACCTCGCCCGCGAGTTCGGCGCGGCGCTCGGCCGCGAGGCGACCGCACGGAATCAGGACGTGCTCCTCGGACCGGGGCTCAACCTCGTCCGGGTGCCCCACTGCGGGCGCAACTTCGAGTACTACGCCGAGGACCCCGTCGTCACCGGCCGGTTCGCGGCCGGCGTCGTCGAGGGGATCGAGTCCGAAGACGTGATCGCGACGCCGAAGCACTTCGCCGCGAACAACCAGGAGACGGCCCGCGCCTCGGTCAGCGCCGAGGTCGACGAGCGCGTCCTCCGGGAACTGTACCTCCCGGGCTTCCGCGACGCGGTCGAGGCGGGCGCCGGCGCCGTGATGTCGGCGTACAACCGCGTCAACGGGACCTACATGAGCGAACACGAGCACCTGCTGACCGAGGTACTCAAAGAGGAGTGGGGTTTCGACGGGGCCGTGATGTCCGACTGGTTCGGGACCGAAAGCGTCGTCGACGCCGCCAACGGCGGCCTCGACCTGCAGATGCCCGGCATCTCCGCCCGGGAGCTGTTCGAGTCGATGGGGATGCCCGGCGACGAGTTCGACCCCAGCGGCTTCGACTACGCCGACGGGATGCCCGATCCCCGGAGCGGCGGCCTGTTCCGCGAGGACCTCGCCGACGCCGTCGAGGCCGGCGACGTGCCCGAGTCGCGGCTCGACGACATGGTCGAGCGGTTCCTGACCCAGCTGGATCGACACGGGCTGCTGGGCGGAACTCGCGACGACGAGGGCGCAATCGACACGCCGGAACACCGGGAACTGGCCGAGCGGATCGCCGTCCGCGGGACCGTCCTGCTGGAGAACGACGGCGCTCTGCCGCTCGAAGACGACGCGGATATTGCGGTGATCGGCCCGAACGTCGACGACGCCATCACCGGCGGTGGTGGTTCCTCGGAGACGACGCCGTTCACGGAGACGACCCCCGTCGAGGGGATCGAGGCCCGCGCGGACGGAGACGTCTCGGTCGCCCACGGCGCCCCGCGGATCGAGGACATCTCGCTGTTCGACGGGTTCGGCGGCGGTGAGGACACTGAAGACGAAGGTCCCGACGTGTCGATGGACGACGCCGTCGCGGCCGCCGAAGACGCCGACGTCGCGGTCGTCTTCGTCCGCGACCAGGCCACCGAAGCCGCGGACCGGGAGACGCTCGCGCTCCCCGGCGAGCAGGACGAACTGATCGAGGCGGTCGCCGCGGCGAACGACCGCACGGTCGTCGTGCTCAACACGAGCGGGCCGGTCGAGACGCCCTGGCGCGAGGACGTGGCGGCGGTCGTCGCGGGCTGGTACCCCGGGCAGGCCCACGGCGACGCCGCCGCGGCCGTCCTCTACGGCGACAGCGACCCCGGCGGGCGGCTCCCCGTCACCTTCGCACCCGAAGAGGAGTACCCGGCCAACACCGAGCGGCGGTTCCCCGGCGTCGACGGTGAAGTCCACTACGAGGAGGGACTGCTCGTCGGCTACCGCCACTTCGACGCGACCGACGCCGACCCGACGTACCCGTTCGGGCACGGTCAGTCCTACACCGAATTCGAGTACAGCGACGCCGAGGCCGTCGACGAGGCGACGGTCGAAGTCACCGTCGAGAACACGGGCGAGCGATCGGGTCGAGAGGTCGTACAGGCGTACGTCGACTCCCCGGAGGCGCCGGACGACCTCGATCGCCCACCGCGGGAACTCGGTGGTTTCGTCGCACTCGCGCTCGACCCCGGCGAGTCCCGCCGAGTCGCCGTCGACCTCGACGAGCGGGCGTTCGGCCGGTACGACGAGTCCGACGGCTGGACGGTCGACGCGGGCGAGCACGTCGTCTCCGTGGGTCGCTCCTCGCGGGACCTCCGACTGGACGCGACGATCGAGCGATAGCGGGGTCGTGTGGCGCACCGATCGAACGGGTCTACTTCTCTCCGCGCCACTCCGCTTCGAACCGCTCGACGAACTCCTCGACGAAGGACGCACGCTCGGCGGCGAGTTCGCGCCCGGCGTCGGTCTCCATCGCGTCGGGCAGGCGCAGCAGTTTCTCGCGGGCGTGCTGGATCACCGTGTTGTCGCGGCCGCTCCGGTCGTACGTCTCGCGCACCTCGCGGTCGGGGTCGTACATCCCCTGACCGTGGTGAGCACCGAAGGTGAACGCCCGCCCGATCCCGACCGCGCCGAGCGCGTCGAGGTTGTCAGCGTCCCGCAGGACCCGCTCCTCGGCAGTCGGGACGTGGTCGAGGTCGGTCGTCTCGGCGAAGTCGTACTCTTCGTGGTGAGCGACGCAGTGACAGACCGCCTCCCGCGAGTCTTCCGGGAAGTCGGCGGCGGCGAGGATCTCCCGGACCGCGGAGAGCGTCTCGCGCGGGTGGGTGAACCCGTCGCCGCGTAGCCGGTGCAGGTCGTGGACCAGCGCAGCGGCGCCGACGACGGCGAAATTCGCGCTCTCGCGCTCGGCGAGGCGACGGCCCAGTCGATAGACGCGCCAGGCGTGAGCCATGTCGTGGCCGGTGTCGTCGCCGTCGAAGTGCTCGCGTGCCTCGTCGGCGACTCGCTCGTGGACCGGCTGAGTGTCGTCCGCTCGCATGGGGGACCGGGCGCGGCGGTCGCGCAAAAATATGCTGGTGGTCGGTAGGCCGACCCGGTGGCGCTCCGGTCTGTCGGTCCCACGACGGTTTATCCGTGTTCCGGTCGAACCAGATCACATGGTCACGCAACTGCGCGAGGGTGTCTGGTGGATCGATCTGCGCGGGACCAACGCCTACCTCGTCGACGACGGCGGCGATCTGACGCTCGTCGACGCCGGAATGCCGTGGCAGGGCGGCGACGTGGTCACCGCCGTCGCCGAGGCGGGGTTCGCCCTCGACGACCTCGACCGGGTGTTCGTCACGCACTTCGACGTCGACCACGTCGGCGGCCTCGCCCGCTTCGACGGGCTCGACGTGCCCATCTACGTCGGCCAGCGCGACGCCGGGCTGGTCGCCGGTCGCACCAGCCCACCGCTCAGGTTCCCCAAAGGCGGGTTCCAGCGCGCGATGGGGCTGCTGTACACGCCGCCGGACAACGACGTCGTCCCGCTCGCCGACGGCGACACCGTCGGGAGTTTCACCGCGTACGAGACGCCGGGTCACACGCCGGGCCACGTCGCCTACGTCAGCGAGGAACTGGGTGTCGCGCTGCTCGGCGACCTCGCGATGGAGTCCGACGGGGAGTTGCGACCGTCGCCGTGGTTCCTGTCCAGCGACACCGACCACAACCGCGCGAGCGTTCGGCGCCTCGCCGACGAGTCCCCCAATTTCGAGGTGGCTGCCATCGGCCACGGCGTTCCGTTCGAACGCGGCGGAGCGGACCGGTTCGCCGACCTCGCCGCCAGCCTCGGTCACGCCCGAGAATCCGCGCCGGTTCGGCAGTGACGAGGAGGGACTCGCGGGAGACGGGTCGGCGTCACAACCCGGTATCGCCCATGTCGCCGGCCCCGTCGCTCCCGACGTTGCTCTCGGCGCCGCCCTCGTTGGAGGCGTGGCCCGGCGAGTGGCGGGCGGAGCCGCCGGTGAAGTCGGCGCTGCCGCTCCCGCCCCCGCCGGGGAAGTTCCCGTTCTCGAAGTCGGCGGCAGTGACGCCGGAGGGCCGCGAATCGCTCGGACGGGAAACTTCGGGGCGTTCGGGTCGCTCCGTGTCGCCGTAGGCCGCCGTCAGCTCGGAGTCGGTCACCACCGCCGAGCGGGGGAGCGGTTCCTCGTCGGGCCAGCGCCGCCACGCGACGCGTTCGCGCTGTAGTTCCGTCAGGGCAGCATCGTCGTCCATCGCCTCGACACGCTCGTGCGGGCCCGGAACGCGCCCGTCGAGCGCCCGCTCCACCCCGTCGGTGTCGGCGACGTGGCGCAGTCTGACGGTCGGCTCGCCCGACCGGATCAGGTCGTAACTCGCCGCGCCGAGCAGCCGGTCGAGTCGTCCGTCGCGGCGGAGGACGAGGTCGATCTCCTCGTACGCGACGGTCTTCGATCCCCGGAAGAGGCTACCGAGCCCGCCGGAGTCGTACTCCAGCCGGTCGCGGTAGACGCGCACTTCCGACCGCGCTCCCGGGAGGGCACCGGCGAACCGCTCGATCGGGGACGGATCAGTCATCGTTCCAACTATTCTGCGAGTGGCTAAAAGCTTCGTGGAGAACCGCCCCGGGGCTCAGTCGTCGGCGTCGGCGTCGGCGCCGTTCGCCAGTTCGTCGGCGACGGTCTCGACGTCGAACAGCGCGGGGTCCATCCCGAGGACCTGCTGGCCGCTGACGAACTCCGGCAGGGAGTCGTCGGTGTACGTGACGACCCGGACGTCGGGGTTGAGGTCTCTGGCGACGACGATCGAGGTCGCCTGGCCGACGTCGGTCAGGACGAAGAGATCCGCGTCGTGGACGCCGGCGTCTTCGAGGGCCGGCCGGTCGGCGACGCCGTCGACGACGGCCACCGTCGCCCCGCGCTCGCGCAACTCGTCGGCCAGCCCTTCCGTGTCGCTCCCCGCGAAAACTGCGTTCATACCGACACCGACGATACCCGGGGGCTTGTGTCTCACGTTTCGGGCGTCGCCACCCCGGCAAACGAAATCCGAACGCCGCCCGGGACTCGTACTCGAAGGCCGCCGGCGGCTTGTGGGTCACGTCGTAGAGAACTCGTGCGCCGTTCTCGGTTTCGCCGGCGATTCGCAACTGGATCCGCTGGAGGGTGTCCCAGTCGACGTCCTGTGCGCGGGCGGTCGTGTCGTCGCCACTCTCGATCTCGTTCAACTGATCGTGACGGTCACCTCGTCGGTGGAGGTGTTCCCCTCGTTGTCGGTCGCCGTGAGCGTGACGGTGTAGGTGCCGGCGGACTGGTAGCGCTCGTCGGTGTACCAGCCGCTGCCGGTGCTACCGTTGCCGAGGTCCCACTGGAGGTCGGTGATCCAGGTGTCCGAACCGGTCTCCTCGGTGACCCTGAACTGGACGAGGTCGCCTGTGCTGGCCGACGTGGTACTGGGGTCGATCGTGGCGATCGGGTCGCTACCGCCGCCGTCGGCGTCGGTGGTGACGGAGACGGTGGCCTGGTCGGACTCGTTTCCGGCGCCGTCGACCGCGGAGACGCCGATGGCGTATTCGGTGTCGGCGGAGAGCCCGGAGACGGTCGCGGACGTGGTGTCAGCCGCGACGGACTGGTCCCGGGAGCCGTCGACGTAGACGTTGTAGGTGTCGAGGCCGGAGCCGCCGTCGTCCGTCGAGCCGTCCCACGAGATGTCGACCGAGGAAGCCGTCGTCTCGTCGGTCGAAAGGTTCGAGGGGGCCGTCGGTGCCTCGGTGTCGCTCGACGTCTGGGTCGTCGCAGTGACGGTCGCCTGGTCGGACTCGTTGCCGGCGCTGTCGACCGCGGAGACGCCCAGCGTGTACTGGGTCTCGGCGCTGAGGCCAGTGACGGTGGTGCCGGTCGAGTCGGCCGAGACGGTGTGGTCGAGGCTGTCGTCGACGTAGACGTTGTAGGCGTCGATACCGGAGCCGCCGTCGTCCGTCGAGCCGTCCCAGCTGAGGTCGACTGACGAGGCCGTCGTCCCGTCGACACTGACGTTCGAGGGCGTCGTCGGTGCGGTCTCGTCTCCATCGCCACCGTCGTCGGAGTCCAACACGCGGATCGCACTCACCTTCGCGTTGTCGGCACTCGCGGTGAACTCGATCGTCAGCGAGCCATCGGAGACGGTGACGCCCTCGATGGTCTCGACCAGTGCCGTGTCGTGGCCGACCTCCGCGTAGAGGTCCAGTCCCGAGATCTGCTGGGTGCCCTCGACGGCAACGTCGAACGATCGCTCGCCCGTGCTGTTCCAGTAAATCTCCGCGAACTGCAACTGCACCGTGTAGCTCCCGTTCGGCACCGAGAGGTCGTAGGTGAGCGACTCTCCGTAGCGTTCGGTCTGGTACAGGGTATCGTCGCTCGTGCCCTCGATGGCGTCACCGGTCGAATTCGTGTCGCCCTCCGTCAGCGGGTCCGCCTCGTAGGTGATCCCCCCGGACGCGTAACTGTCTCCGCCCGCGTTGATCGCCGTCACGACCGACCCGCCCGTCGTCGTGACCGTCGTGCTCGCGGGATCGGACGTGTTGCCCACGCCGTCGACGGCCGTGACGCTCACCTCGTAGCTCGTCCCCGGCGCGAGACCCGAAACCGTCGTGCTCGTCGTTCCCGCGGGCACCTCGGTGTGAGATGACCCGTCGACGGAGACCACGTAGTGGTCCAGACCGGCCTCGCCGTTGTCGGTCGAAGCCCCCCACGACAGGTCGACCGTCGTCTGCGTCTCGTCCGACGCGGAGAGGTTCCCCGGCGTCGTCGGTGGCTGGTCGTCCTGGATGCCTTCCGTCACCCCCCACTCGAGACGCCGTGCGAAGTCCGCGAAGTACTCGTCGGCGAACCGACCGACGCTACTCGCCGACCCGTCCGTCCAGTAGTCGGAACCGTGGTCCGTCGGCTGCCAGCTACCGCCCCAGGACGCGCCCGTCGGATCGGACGGATCGCCGTGCAACAACAGCGCGTACGTGAAGAAGTCACCCGTCTGCCAGCAGCCCGTATCGTTACAGCAGGGGGTGATCGTCTCCCAGTAGTCGCCGAACGCCCCGACACCGTGGACGTTGTTCTCCATGTACTCGCAGGTGTCCACGTTCGTACTGGTCCACGTTCCGACGTACGCGTCGTCGCTCTCGACCCACCAGAGGTCGGGGTGTTCGTTGTAGACGTAGTCCCGTGCGTTGGGATCCTGCTCGGTGTTCCAGGAGCCGACCGAGTGGACCCGGATCGAGTCCGTGATCGAGGGATCCTCGTGAAGCGCCTGAGCGACTTCGGTCATCGATCCGCCGACGCACACGTACAGCGGGTCCTCGCTGTCGGCGTTCGCACGGTCGATGATACGCTGGGCAGTCTCGCTGACGCCCGACGGCGTCGACCCGGACTGGGTACTCGACGCGCCCGAATAGACGAGGCTACGAAGCTCGTCCGGCGTAGGGTAGTCCGAGTGAGTGACGTAGTTCTCGTAGTGCTCCGCGTACATGTCGATCTGACTGTTGATCTCGCTCGTACTCCCGAGGGGCTGGGTGGAGCAGATGCCCTCGACGCGCAGGTAGTCCACGTACTGCAGGAAGTGGATCAACCCCTGCTGGTTGTCACCCTCGCCACCGAAGTCGTTCAGGTAGAGGCACCGCGGTCCTTCGGAGTTCGCCGGCACTCTGTACCCGTCCTGTGTCGTCTGGCCGGTCACCGCCGACGTTCCAACCGCCAGCATCCCCGCTCCCGCGCCGACGGCCTTCAGCGCCTCCCGCCGCGAGATCGATCGTTCGTCCGTCGCTCTAGTCCCCTCGTCGGTCGACGTGGTCCTCCCACGCCGCCCCCCAAGATGTTTACCGTACATCAAATATAGCCATTATGTTACATAATTATAAAATTGTTCGATAGTATTTGTGATATATATCGGCACCGATTGGCTGGGTGTGGGGACAAAGAGCAGACTAGTCGGGGAGTAAATCCTCGTACGGCCAGAACGGAATCGCAGGGCGCGGGGAAAACTAGCCGCTGTCTTCGAACGAGCCAGTTCGGGCGTGACGCGCTGTACATGGTAGTCTTCGACGACGGCAACGAATACGGCATCGCCGTGGAACAGATTGTCCCCGAGAACACGAGTTGTCGGCTCTCAAACTACGGATTCGCGCACCGTGGGCGTGCGCGTGAACAGCGGGACGCTGACGGTGAACGGTGGCTATCCTCCTTGCTTAGCGGCGGACAGAACGTGAGTCCACGTTGAATCCCACCGCCAAAGCGATGGGTCGCTCGAAGTTCTCACCCGGTTCGAGTCCCTCGAAGAGCGTCACGACGTCGGCCGGGTCGATCGAGCCTCGGTCTGGCTCGAGGCGTCGCTACTCGTACTCGATGGTCGCCGGCGGCTTGTGGGTCACGTCGTAGAGGACCCGGGAGACGTTCTCGTTCTCGCCGGTGATGCGGCTCTGGATGCGCTGGAGCGTGTCCCAGTCGACCTCTTGGGCGCGGGCGGTCATGCCGTCGCGGCTCTCCACGGAGCGGACGGCGACGACCCAGCCGTGGACGCGGTTGTCGCCTTTCACGCCCGTGGCCTTGCCGAGCACGGCGGCGAGCGCCTGCCACGGCTCGTGCTCCTCGAGTTCCTCCTCGACGACGTGGTTGGCCTCGCGGGCGACCTCCAGTTTCTCCTCGGTCACCTCGCCGATGATGCGGACCGCGAGGCCGGGGCCGGGGAACGGCATCCGCTCGGAGATGATCTCCTCGAGGTCGAGTTCGCGGGCGACCTCGCGGACCTCGTCCTTGTAGAGGTCGCGCATCGGCTCGACGATGCCGTCGAAGTCGATGCGCTCGGGGAGGCCGCCGACGTTGTGGTGGGACTTGATGGTGCCCTCGCTCTCGATGCGGTCGGGGTAGATGGTCCCCTGCACGAGGTAGTCGGCCTCGACCTCGCGGGCGACCTCCTCGAACTCGCGGATGAACTGCTCGCCGATGATGTGGCGTTTCTCCTCGGGGTCGGTGACGCCGGAGAGCGCCTCGACGAAGCGATCCTGGGCCTCGACGATCCGCAGCGACTCCATGTAGTCGAAGGTCTCGCGGATCTGGTCGGTCTCGCCCTTGCGCATGAGACCAGTGTCTACGTAGACGGGAGTCAGCTGGTCGCCGATGGCCTCGTAGGCCAAGGCGGCCGCCGTCGAGGAGTCGACGCCGCCCGAGAGGCCGATGACGGCGTGCGCGTCGCCGACCGCGTCGGCGATCTCCTCGACCTTCTCGTCGATAAAGGAGTCGACGTCGACCATCAGGCGACACCCCGTTCGTGGTCCAGTGCCGGAGAGGGAGAAGCTGACTTTCGTTCGGTTCGCATATCCGCTCTCGAACTGGCACGGCTAAAACGGTTGTGAACTCGGCGTTCGCCGGCGGCCGTGAGTCCCCACCCGCAGTGGTGACCACTTCCGGACCGCCGCGGTGTCGTGTCCGCGAGACCGCAGGCCCACAGCCAACCAAAACAGTTAGTAAATGTGATTGTATATGCACCGAACAGTTAAATGTCCGATCGAAAACCGGTGACGAGACGCGAGTGGATCGCTGGCTGCTCGACGGCGCTCGGCGCTTCCATCGCGGGATGTCTGGGGGGCGGAGACGGTGACGGCCAGTCGGGGGAAAGCGGAGACGGTACCGGGACGAAATCGGGGGGCGATAGCGGCGAAACCGGGGCGGACGACGGGGGCGGAGACGACGGGGGCGGAGACGACGAGGAGGTGACGCCGACGCCGGAGTTCGACGCGGTCGCGACTGCCGGCGGATCCTGGCCCATGTACGGGCAGAACCCACAGAACAGCGCCGCGACGACGGACTACTCCGGCCCCGACGCGGACTGCACGAAGGCGTGGATACGGGATCTACCCGACTCGGGGGGTCCCATTCTCGCCGACGGCCGGCTGTACATTCGCAAAGGCAACGGCAAATTCATCGAAGCGATCGACCCGAAAAACGGTGAGACGCTGTGGGAGACCGAGTTGAAGTACGAGCAGTTCAGCCCGCTCGTGTTCTACGACGGGCTCGTCTACACCTACGACGGCCCGTTAGTGGGTCTCGACCCCGAAACCGCCGAGAAGGTGTTCGAGATCGAGACCGTCTACGGGGAGTTGCTCCCACAGGACGGGGTGATGTACATCGTCACCGGCGACGGGACCCTGGCTGCGATCGACCTCGAGAGCGAGGAAGAACGCTGGCGGACTGAAAACGTGGAGGATACCAACTGGGGGAGTGCGGTCTCTGCGGACGGGACGCTCGTCGTTCCGGGGAAGAACGCGGTCAGGGCGT
The DNA here is from genome assembly GCF_054504345.1 of Halosimplex yunnanense. Classification (NCBI taxonomy): domain Archaea; kingdom Methanobacteriati; phylum Methanobacteriota; class Halobacteria; order Halobacteriales; family Haloarculaceae; genus Halosimplex; species Halosimplex yunnanense. Next base: position 18,859 of record NZ_JBTJEL010000036.1, read on the forward strand.
TCGAGACGGAGACCGGAGAGACGGTCTGGACGAAATCGTTCGACGAACGCATACCGCGGTACGTTTCGATCGCCGACGGGGTCGCGTACTTCACTCACGAGGAAGGCGGGGAAGTCGTCGCCGCCGAGGCACTCCGAGTGGCGGACGGCGAATCGGTGTGGACGCGCGAGGACGAGGGGTTGGCTGGCCCGCTCACGCTCGGGCACGGAAACGTGTACGCCGGTCGCCTCGAGGAGCCGGGAGTTCTCGCGCTCGACGCGGAGAGCGGCGACGAGCTATCGGAGTGGTCGACGGAGGTCGACGCGATCACCACCTACGTCACCGACCTCATGCCGCGGGTTCAACTGGCGGGAGACACGCTGTACGCGTGGAGGGGCGTGTCGTTCGCGGATTCAGAGCTACACTGCATCGACGCCCACAGCGGGGAAACCCAGTGGAAGTCCAGGCAGTACCACTCGGAACCACCGCTGATCGGCGACGGGTCCGTCTTCTTCGGCGAGATGTACGAGGGCCGCCGGCTGATGGCACTGACGCCCCCCTGAGTCGGGACGCTTCGACGATTCACCGCTCGTACGTCGATACCCAGCTACCGACCGTCGATCGCTCCGTCCGCCCGACGGTCACGCCCGAATCGTTTCGTCGTACGTCCCTGCCGCACAGGAAATGACAGTGCTTATTGTCTACCCGTTGACCTACCACATGTCTATGGGAGACGAACGGCAATACACGCGCCGGCATGCGATTGTGCTGGCCGCTGGGGTCGCTGGAACGTCGCTCTCGGGCTGCCTGGGCGGGGGATCCGCCGACGGGACGCCGACCGGGGGAGTCGACGATGCGGCTGGGGAAGGGAGTGAGCAGTCCGGAAACGACGACGAACAGCCCGAGAACGACGAACAATCAGGAGAACAGACGGAACGCAACACGGAGCTTTCGCAGGGGGAACTGAACCGGCACACCGAGGTGGCTGTCGGAGGATCGTGGCCGATGGACGCCTACGACACGGCGAACACCTATTCGAATCCGAACGGCAGGGGTCCCGGCGAATCCGTCCAGCTGGGATGGGAGCGCGGATTTCTGGAGGTGACGCGGCCGGTCGTCGCGGACGGACGCGTCTTCGTCGGGACAAAGCGCCAGGACGACTCCGGCGCGGACCGCTGGGACTGCAAGGCCTTCGACGCGGCCACGGGCGAGGAGGAGTGGGTAACGAAGATGCACGACGAGGCCTTCCCGTTCCCCTCGTACCACGACGGGAGCGTCTACTATTTCGACGATAACGGTCTCAAAGCGCTCGACCCGGCGACGGGCGACGAACAGTGGCACGTCGGGTCGAACTACGGGGATCTCCTCCACACAGACGGGACCCTCTACGTCGTCTCCGGGCGGTACGCGATCGGCGACACGTACCTGACGGCGATCGACACCGAGAGTCACGAGGTCCGCTGGGAGCAGACCTCCGAGGAGGTAGCGCTCACGGAGAGCGCGGGGCTGGCCGACGACGGCACCATCGTCGCGGCCGACGTCAAGGCCCTGCGAGCGTTCGACAGCGAGACGGGGGAGGAGCGCTGGAAGCGGACCTTCGACGAGGAGGACGCTCCGGTCGACGTGTCGGTCGCCGGCGACGTCGCGCTGTTCACGCACAACTTCGAGTCGGGGACGACCGCTATCGAGGCCGTTCACGTCGGGTCCGAGGAGCATCTCTGGACCTACAGCGACGACGCGATCGTCACCGGGATGGCGGTCACAGGGGACCGGGTCTACGTCGGACGGGACGCCGAACCCGGCGTCGCGGCGATCGACCTGGAGACCGGCGAGCGGATCGACGACTGGGCGCCGGACGTCGGCGCCGCTGCGACGTACGTGCAACCGGGGAACGCTCGTCCGCGCGTCGCCGGCGAGACGGTGTATCTGTGGACCAGGGCGTCCGAGATGGGGACGGACGGGACGCTGCACGCCATCGACGCGGGATCGGGCGCCGTCCGCTGGAGTCGCGACGGCGAACTCGGGTTCCCGCCGGCGGTCGTCGAGGAGTCGCTGTTCTATCGCGAGACCATGGCGGGCGACCGACTGATCGCGCTGACGACGGCGTGAAAAATCGAAGCCGATCGGCGGTTTACTGATTCGCCGCGAGTTCCTCGTCGCCCGATTCGGCCTGCAGGTCGAGCGCGGCACCGAGCAGGCCCACGAACGGCGGGCTGGCGCGGCCGGGCCGCGAGCGGAACTCGGGATGGAACTGCGTCCCGACGAAGTAGGGGTGCTCGGGGAGTTCGAGGATCTCCATCCGGCGACCGGACTTCCCGGAGAAGCGCAGGCCCGCGGCTTCCAGATCGTCGATGTACTGGGGGTTGACCTCGTAGCGGTGGCGGTGGCGCTCGGTACAGGTGTCGGCGCCGTAGATCTCGTGGGCGACGGTACCCTCCTCGATCTCGGTGACGTGTGCGCCGAGGCGCATCGTCCCGCCCATGTCGTCGACGCCCTCCTGCTCGGGCAGGATGTCGATGACCGGGTGGGGCGTGTCCTCGTCGAGTTCCGCGGAGTGGGCGCCCTCGAGTCCGAGGACGTTACGGGCGTACTCGACGACCGCGAGCTGGAAGCCGAGACAGAGGCCGAGGTAGGGGACGCCGTTCTCGCGGGCGTAGCGGATGGCTTCCATCTTGCCTTCGGTGCCGCGCGAGCCGAACCCGCCGGGGACGACGACGGCGTCGGCGTCGGCCAGTTCGCCGTCGTGGCCGTCGGCGAGCTTCTCGGCGTGGATCCACTCGGTGTCGACGTTGACGTTGTGGGCGAGGCCGGCGTGTTTCAGCGACTCGTAGATGGAGAGATAGGCGTCTTCGAGCCCGTACTTCCCGACGAGCGCGACGTCGATCGAGCCGGTCTGCTCCTGGGTGACGAGGTTGCGCCACTCGTTGTGGCGCTCGCTCTCGGGGAGCGCGCTGTCGGCCAGATCGAGGCGCTCCATGACGTACTCGTCGAGGCCCTCGTCCTCGACGACGAGCGGGACCTGGTAGATGTCCTCGACGTCGGGGTTCGAGAAGACGGCGTCCGTGGGGACGTCACAGAAGAGGGCGATCTTCTCCTTGGTCTCCGGGTCGAGCGGGTCGTCGGCGCGGCCGACCAGAATGTCGGGCTGGAGCCCGATCGACCGCAGTTCCTTGACGCTGTGCTGGGTCGGTTTGGTCTTCTGCTCGCCGTTTTTCGAGTAGGGGACGAGCGTGACGTGGACGAAGAGGATGTCGTCCTCGTCCTCCTCGTGGGCGAACTGCCGGAGGGCTTCGAGGTACGGCATGCCCTCGATGTCACCGACGGTCCCGCCGACCTCGATGAGGCACACGTCGCTGCCCTCGGCGACCTCGCGGATGCGCCGCTTGATGCCGTTGGTGACGTGCGGGATGACCTGGACGGTCTTCCCGAGGTAGTCGCCCGACCGCTCCTTCTCGATGACGGACTGGTAGACCTTCCCCGTGGTCACGTTGTGCTTCGAGGTCATGTCGATGTCGAGGAACCGCTCGTAGTTCCCCAGGTCGAGGTCGACCTCGCCGCCGTCCTTGAGGACGTACACCTCCCCGTGCTGGAAGGGGTTCATCGTGCCCGCGTCGACGTTGAGGTACGGGTCCACCTTGACTGCCGTCACGTCGAACCCGGCATTCGAGAGCAGGCGCCCGGTACTCGCGGCGGTGATGCCCTTGCCCAGACCGGACATCACGCCCCCAGTGACGAAAACGAACTTGTTCCCCAGAGTTTCGTCGTACTCTGTCTCTGGCTCCGTCGGCATACTGACCGTCGGCGGTGACCGCCCAAAACCGTTTCGGGACCCGTTCGTTCTCCATCGTTCGTCCAACAGGACCCGGTTCCCGACACCCGCGTCGCGTTCGCATCGACCCGGTGGGGCGACATCGTCTACTTAAGTGTTTCCCAGAGTTTCCGGGGGCCTGACTCCCTGTCGATTTTTAGGTAGCGTGGGGGAGTACAGAGAGTTGTCATGAGAACGAACGTGGGAACCCGGTGGACGGGTGACGGATCCGCCGACCCGGACGAACGAACGACCGACAGCGGGAGACGGAGTCGACGCGGGTTCCTCGGCGCGGTGGCGACGGTGGCCTTCGGCGCGAGCGCTGGCTGTGTCACCGTCGAGTCGGCGTCGGCCACCGTGACGGAGGAGTTCGACGCGGCGGGGCCGCTGAGCGTCGAGAACGACTACGGGGACCTGTCGGTCAGGACCGGCGACGTCGACGCCGTCGTCGCCGAACTGACCAAACGCGACGGCTTCGGGAACGAGGACGCACTCTCGAAAGTGTCCCTGCGGCGCGACCGCTCGGGGGACGGACTCTCCCTCTCGGTCGCCAGGGAGACGGGCGACGGACTCGTCCACGCGACGACCGCGGACCTGTCGGTGACCGTCCCGGACTCCGTCGAGGTCTCGTCGGTCGCCGCCGACTACGAGTCGCTGACCGTCGAGGGCGTCAGCGGCGACCTCGACGCGACCGTCGACGACGGCGACGGCGAGATCACCGACCTCGACGGGGACCTGACGCTGATGGTGGACGACGGCGAGGCGACCGTCAGCGGCGTCGCCGGGGACGTCGACGTCACGGTCGACGACGGGGACGTCGAGATCGACGACGCCGAGGGGACGGTCTCGGCCGGAGCCGACGACGGGGACGTGACGGTCACGGAGGCCGGTGTCGGTCGGATCCAGACCGACGACGGGGGCGTGACCGTCAGGGGGGCCACCGACGTCGACCGGATCCGGACCGACGACGGCGACGTCGAAGCCGAGATACGGGGACTCGACTCCGACGGGGCCGTGGTCGTCGACGACGCCGAGGTGGAACTGCGTCTGGCGTCGTCGGTCGAGTGCAGGGTGCTCGCAGTCACCGACGGCGGGGAGATATCGACCGAGGGCCTGCCCGGCGACGTCAGCGTCGACGCGGACGAGGAGCGCGTCGAGGCCGACATGGGCGGGGCCGATCACCGTCTCAGGGTCGAATCCGACTTCGGCGACATCACGCTGTCCGGCCTCGACTGACCCGCGACCCCGAGTTCGAGGCGCCGGTCAGTCGAGCGCGTCGGCGAGGAACGGGGCGACGGCGTCGGCGACCGCATCGGCCTGCCCGACGAAGTGATGGTCGGCGGCGAGTTCGGTCACTGCGAACCCGCAACCCTCCGCTCGTTCGACGACCGGCCGCCACTCGACGGTGTCGTCACGCTCGCCGTAGACGACCTGCCCGGGACAGGTGATCGCCTCGATCGCGGCGACGGCGTCGATGTCTTCGTCTATCTGGGGAGCGGGGGCGAGCGCGGAGGCGGCAGCGAGATCAGACTCGTCGGCTGCGGCGACGAGCGCGAGACAGCCGCCGAAGCTGTAGCCGAACAGCCCGACCGCGTCGTAGCGCTCGCGCGCCCAGTCCACGCACTGGTGCGTGTCCCGCAACTCGCCGGCACCCTCGTCCCACGGCCCGTAATCGAACCGGAGACAGGCGATCCCGCGCTCGGTCAGCGCGTCGGCGACCGCCGTGAGGCGCTGGTCCGACCGCGAGCCGCCGAATTGCGGATGTGGCGGGCAGGCGACGACGCAAGCCGGGGGATCTTCCCTGCTTTCCCCGTCCGGTGTATCGAGCGTGCCCCGAACGTCGCGGGCACCGGGGAGGACCACCGGTTCGCTCATAGCTGTACAGAGGCGAGTCAGTCCCTCAAAACTGTCGTCGGATCTGGGGGAGGGGACAGAATCGGAACCGCTCAGTACAGAGAAAGTATTTACCAAACGACTCTGTCGTTGAATTAATGAATCGGAGACAGTTCTGTCTCGGACTAACTGCTGTTCTCACAGCTACTTCGGGCTGTTCGAACAGCGGTTCTGATCCGACACCGAAACCAGGTGCCGACTCCGAGACGAACTCCGGCGTGACGAAGACGTCGCAAAACAGAGAGACCGACACCTCACGAGGAACTGTAACTGATTCCGGACCGGGGTCGTTCCTACCAGATTCGACGGGCGAGTGGGATTATCGCGGCATCCGCGAAAACCACGGTGCCTGGTCACCATTGGGAGCTGACGACGGTATCATCGGTCAGTATCAGGGGCCCGATGGGATATCCTACGAGTTCGTGGTAATGGATACCCAACAGCCCTACACCGAAGGAACTGCGCGGAGTTTAGCCTGTGCGGGGTGGCAGGTCGCGATAGCGATCGATGGACACGCTATCGCGGCGAGTACCGGCACGGAACAGCGGACGTTCACTCCGGAAGCGCCTCCAACCATCACCCGATCGGCAGTTCCCGAGACGGGCGACCGCGTCCGAAAATTACTGGTCCTCTCTCCTCGTCTCGAAGAAGAAGATATCGACGACCACAGAATACGCTGTGAATGGTAGGATGCCGCTCAATTCGCAGACGTACTTAGCAGAGATCCCCGCGAGTAGTCCGCTGCAATCAGTGTCCGATTCTGCGAGCGGATCCGACGCGAGAGATCGCGTCAGTCGCCGTTGTCGACTCGCGGTGCTGTTTCGACGCCGGTGATTTCGAAGCGCGCGCCGCCGGCGTCGCTCTCAGTGGCCGCGACAGTCCAGCCGTGGGCCTCTGCGATCCGTTCGACGATGGCGAGGCCGAAGCCCGTGTTCTCCGGCGAGGTCGAGAAGCCGGACTCGAACACGTGGTCGCGAACGTCCTCCGAGATACCGGGGCCGTCGTCGGCGACGTAGAACCCGTCGTCGAGGTCACCGACCGTGATAGTCACGTCGCCGCCGCCGTGTTCCAGCGCGTTCCGGAACAGGTTCTCAAGCAGTTGCGGGAAGCGGTCGCCGTCGGCGACGATGGTTCGGTCGGTCGTGACGACCAGTTCGCCGTCGCCGAACTCGACGTTCCGCCAGCTGTCCCTCGCGGATCGCCCCAGATCCACGGGCTCGGGCTCGGCGATGGTCTCGCCCTGTCTCGACAGCGCCAGCAGATCCTCGATCAGGTTCTCCATCCGCTGGACCGAGCGGTGACACCGCTCGAAGTGCTCGGGAGCGCCCGTCTCCTCGGCCATCTCCAGTGCGCCGTTCAGGACGGTCAGCGGGTTCCGGAGGTCGTGGGAGACGACGCTGGTGAACTCCTCGAGGCGCTCGTTTTTCCGCTCGAGTTCGTCGCGCTGGCGCCTGAGTTCGGACTCGTGGTCGGCGCGCTCGAACGCCGCGTTGGCCGCGGTCGCGAGGATTCGGCCGAGGAACAGATCCGTCTCGTCGAAGGTCGCTGGCTCGGTCGACCCGGCCGACAGCGTCCCGAACTCGCCGAGCGGGAAGACCAGCAGACTCTGTAGCGGCGTGTCGGCGTCGTCGCCCACGTACCGGCTCACGTCGTCGAAGGTCTGCGGTTCGCCGGTCTCGAACGCGTCCCGGACGAACTGTTCGCTCTCCTGTGGGAGCGTGGGGCCATCGTCGAACACCTCGGCGACGCTGTCGCTGGACGCGACTGGGTCGAGTCGCTCCTCGTCAGGATCGTACGAACGGACCATCACGAGCGGGAATCCGAGGATGTCCTCGGCTTCCGCGACGACGAGGTCCGCGATCTCCCGCCGGCTCTCGGCCTGCATGAGATCGAGGGTCACGTCCTGCAGGTGTTCGAGGCGCTGTTCGCGTTCACGGCGGCGGCGGGCCTGTTCGACGCGGTCGAGGGCCGTCGTGAGCGTCGTCGAGAGGATTTCCACGAGCGTCTCGTCGGTCTCGGTGATCGCGCCCGGTTCGTCGGAGGAGACGATGAACACGCCGTGGTCGTCCATCGGGTAGAGGATGACGCTCCGGGCCGGCGTGCCCTCGGTCAGTCCGCCGTACTCCGGGACGTCGTCGATGCGGAGCGGCTCACCGCGTTCGAAGACGTCCCAGACGAGCGCGGCGCGGGTCCCCTCGGGAGCGTCCCGGGGGTACGTGGGGATGTCGTCGAACACGTCGCGGACCGAGTCGACGATGGCGGCCGGCCGGAGGGACTCACCAGCGTCGTCGATCAGGTGGACGGAGCTCAGTCGAGCGTCGATGACCTCGTCGGCGGCGTCGGTCGCGATCCGAGCGGTCTCGGTCTTCGTCCGCGTGTGCATGAGGGCGCGCGTCCGCTCCTGGAGTCGGTTGAGCTTCCGCTCGCGCGCTTTCTGGGCCGTGACGTCCCGGTACACCCAGAGGTGGCCGTCGCCGTCCGCGAGTTCGATCGGGCGGTAACTCCGGGAGAGGGTCCGTCCGTCCCGGAGCGAGAGCGCCTCGTCGCGAACTCGCTCGCGCTCGGCTACCAGTTCGTCGACCCGGTCGAGGAACCCGTTCGGGTCGGCGAACGAGTCGGCCATCGTCTCGGCCAGCCGCTCGCAGTCCGACCCGCTGACGTCCTCGGGCGCCCCGGGCAGCTCGAACAGGTCGAACAGCTGGGCGTTCGCCGTGAGGACGTTCCGTGACTCGTCTTCCGCCAGAACGCCGACGGGGAGCGTGTCGAACAGCGTCGACAGCAGCGCGTTCGTCCGTTCGAGTTCACGTTCGCGCTCCCGGCGCTCGGTTACGTCGACGGAGATCCCGAGCACGGACTCCGACTCGGCGTCGGCGAACTCGTAGGGGAGCAACTGCGGTTCGAAGACCCGGGCCTCACCCGACGCATCGGTCAGTTCGACCTCGTGAAGTCGCTCCGGGGATTCGGACTCGATGACCCTCGAGACGGCCGCGCGGAGCCCGGCAGCGATCTCGTCGTCGAGGAACTCATCGACCGCGGACCCTTCGAGCCCCGCGACGGTCGTCCCGTGGAAGGCCGCAAGCGATTCGTTGGCGAGGTGGCAGGTTCCGTTCTCGTCGACGACGTAGAGATGTTCCGGCAGTGAGTCGACGATCTCGCGGAGACGGTTCTCGCTCCGCTCGGCCTGCCGGCGCGTCCGATAGTGTTCGACGGCGTTTGCGACGCGGTTGGCGAGGACGGCGTACTGGTCGGTCCCGCCCTCCTTCTGGAGGTAGTCGGTCACGCCCGCGGAGATGGCGTCGCTGGCCACCGCTTCCGACCCTTTCCCGGTGAACAGGACGAAGGGGAGGTCCGGGTACTGCTCGCGCACCGCCTCGAGGAACTCGATCCCGTTGCGGCCCGGCATGTCGTAGTCCGAGACCACGCAGTCGAAGACCCCGGACGCGAGGCAGTCCATCCCTTCGTCCGCGTCGCCGACCGTGTCCACGACGAACCGTTCGTCCTCCCGTTCGAGAAACGTCGCCGTCAGCTCCGCGATGTCCGGGTCGTCGTCGACGTGGAGGACCCTGATATCGTCGGTGGCCGCAGGACTCATTGATCCAGTTGTCTCTGAGGCCCGCAATAACGGTTTGGGCGCGAATCTCGGTCGTGAAATCGGCAGTCCGGGGTCGCCCAGCGCTCGCGTCACGGTCGGGTACCGGCGATCGGCGATTCCGCTTCGCCGGTCGGGCCGGCGGGAGGGGATCGGTGCCGGTGAGACGGGGCAGGCGGGCCGGCGTTCGTGCGTCGGAGCGGCAAATTCGGGCTGAAAAACAATTAAAGGCTCGGGCACAAAGCGGGGGTATGGGAATACTCTCGCGCGCCTCCTACGTCGTCCGCTCGAAGATCAACGCTGTCCTGAACCGGGCAGAAGACCCCTCCGAGACGCTCGATTACTCCTACGAGCAACTTCGCGACCAGCTCCAGGACGTCAAGCAGGGCATCGCCGACCTGACGACCCAGAAAAAGCGCCTCGAGATCCAGAAGCGCCGGCTCGAGGAGAACGTCGAGAAGCACAACGAGCAGGCACGCGAGGCGGTCCGGCAGGACCGCGACGACCTCGCCCGGAAGGCCCTCGAGAAGAAAAAGCAGAAGATGAACCAGATCGAGGACCTGGAGGGCCAGATCGCCGAGCTCCAGGGCCAGCAGGACAAGCTCGTCGAGCAGAAGAACAAGCTCGAGAGCCGCATCGAGGAGTTCCGCACCAAAAAGGAGACGATGAAGGCCCGCTACGAGGCCGCCGAGGCCAGCGCCAAGGTCTCCGAGGCGATGACCGGCGCGGGCGACGAGTTCGAGGACGTCGGTCGCGCCATCGAGCGCGCCGAGGAGCGCACCGAGGACATGGAAGCCCGCTCGCAGGCCATGGACGAACTGCAGGAGACCGGCGCGTTCGACGACGTCCTCTCGGACAAGGACTCGATCGACCGCGAACTCGAACAGCTCAGCACCGACAGCTCCGTCGACGCCGAACTGGACACGCTGAAAGGCGAGATGGGCAAGGGAACGACGGAGACCGAGAACGAGAGCGTCGACGCCGGCGGTGGGTCCGACTCCGGGAGCGCAGACGTCGGAACTGAGGACGTCGAGGTCGACGCCGCGGACGTGGAGGCGCCGGACGTCGACGCCAACGGCGAGGGCGCCGAGGACGTGTCGGTCGACGACTCCGAGGTCGAGGCGGAACTGGAAGAACTGAAAGAGGACGAGCAGTAGTCACAGACCGCGGCGGCGCCTCGCCGCCAGCGTCCCTGTGGTCGGTCCCTGCGTAATCTTTTTTACCGGTATATCCGACGAGGCGGTATGTTCGGAGCGTCGGCGACCGCACACGGGGTGGCGCCGGGTGACAGCGGGGACTCGGCGAGGGGAGACCGATGACGTTTCCACGTCGAAATCTCCTGCGACTCGGCGGGCTCGGGCTCGCGCTCGGTATCGGTGGGTGCGTGTACAACGGGCCGTTCTCGTCCGCGGATCTGTCGCTGTCGATCCGGGAACCGTTCGACGCGGCAGCGCCCGTTACCGTCCCCCTCGCCGTTTCCGCCCGGGTCCAGAGCGTAGATACGAAGGTAGCGGCGTTGCACGGCGTCGAGGTCGTCGCACTCGACGAAGACCGCTCGGTGATGGCTTCGCAGACGCTCGGCGACCTCGCGTGGCGCGACGCGCCGGAGTCCCAGCGATCCAGCGAGGAGCACGAGGTCGGATTCGGCTCGACGGCGACCGCCTACGAGGCCGAGTGGTCGCCGGAGCTAACGCTCTCGACGTCCGCCGTCCCGACGGCACTCACCTTCGCACTGACCGGCGTCTCGCTCGGGCGAGACGACACCGGCGGTGGAACGGCCGGCAGCAATACCCCGGCGTCGCTGGTCGCTCCCGCGGCAGCGAGCCAACCGCCGCCGCCGCTTGAAGTCCGGGCGCGCCGGCTCCGCAGAGACGGGTCGCTCTCAGCGACCGTCGGTTCAGAGGCGTACGCCCGCCGGGAGATCGAACCTCGGGTGAGAACCCTCGACGGCGAACCGCTCGTCCCGGAGCCGCCGGCGACGGACACCGAGCGACGGAACCGGACGGATACGAACCGGCCCGGGCGCGGCGCCACGCCGAACCGAACCGTCAGCTCGTCGACTCGGGGTCGAACCGGGACGGAGGATCCCGTGACCGACACGTCGACTGAGGGCGTCGCCGGCCGTTCACCGGCCGAGACGGAAGAGACGGGAGAGATATCCGGAACGGCCGAATCGGAACCGGCTGGTACGTCGGTTGACGAGGGAAATTCGATCCGAACTGAGTGACGATCGCGGACCGACTGGTACCCGACTCGAAGGAGTTACGGCAGCACACTTTTGCTCGCGGGCCGACACGTTCGAGTATGCGACTCCTGTTCATCCACTCGGACCACCTGGAGTTCGAGGCCCGCGAGGAGGCCGGCCCCGACGACCTCGCGGAGACGGAGGGCGTCCCGATGGAGGGACGCATGGAGGAGTGCGTGACCGCTTTCATCAGCGTCGAGTCCGACGACGAGACCGACCTCGACGGCGTCGTCGCGAACGCGACAGCGGAGCTCCAGGACGTGACAGGACAACTCAACACCAACCGAGTGGTGCTGTACCCCTACGCCCACCTGAGCGAGGACCTGGCGAACCCCGACGCCGCCAAACAGGTGATGCGCGGGCTGGAGTCCGAACTCGAAGCCGACGGCTACGAGGTGCTCCGGGCGCCGTTCGGCTGGTACAAGTCCTTCGAGGTGTCCTGCAAGGGCCACCCGCTCTCGGAGCTCTCCCGCCACGTCTCCGCCCACCGCGACGAGGGGACGGGCGAGGGGGACGAGGCCGGCGAGCCAGACCGTGAACCGAGCGAGTGGCAGGTGATGTGGCCCGACGGATCGACGGAAGACGCGGTCGCCGCGAAGGACGAGGTGAGCGCGGATATGCGGGCGTTCATCGAGGACGAAGTCGAGGACGTGACCGCCTCGCCGGGCGAGGAGCCGCCCCACGTCGAACTCATGCAGGAGAAGTCGCTCGTCGGCTACGACGACCTCTCTGACGTGGGGAACCTGCGGTGGTACCCCCGCGGGAAGCTCGTCCGCGACTCGCTGATGGAGTACGTCAACGATCTCGTCGTCGACTACGGCGGGATGCCCGTCGAGACGCCGATCATGTACGATCTGGGCGCCCGCCCCATCGACGAGCACGCGGGGAAGTTCGGCGAGCGCCAGTACCGCTTCGAGTCCGGCGACCGCCGGATGATGCTGCGCTTCGCGGCCTGCTTCGGTCAGTTCTCGATCATGCGGGACATGCACATCGCAGCGAGCGACCTGCCGCTGCGGATCTACGAGATGTCGACGTACTCGTTCCGCCGCGAGCAGAAGGGCGAGGTCACGGGCCTGAAACGGCTGCGCTCGTTCACGATGCCGGACATGCACACCGCGACCGCTGACACGGAGGGCGCTCGCGAGGAACTGATGCGGCAGGCGAAACTCGCCCTGCAGACCAGCGACGACCTCGGGCTGGAGTACCAGCCCGCGCTACGCGTGACCCGCGAGTTCTACGAGGGCAACGAGGCGTGGGTGGCCGAGGTGGTCGCCGAACTCGACAAGCCCGCGCTCGTGGAGATCATCCCCGAGCGCCACCACTACTGGTCGGCGAAGATCGACTTCGCGGCCATCGACGGCCTCGGCCGCCCCATCGAGAACCCGACGGTCCAGATCGACGTCGAGAGCGCCGAGCGGTTCGACATCACCTACACCGACGCCGAGGGGAGCCACCACCCGCCGATCCTCCACTACTCGCCGTCGGGCGGGATCGAGCGCGTGGTGGCGGCGCTGCTGGAGGAGACGGCGACGATGGACACGCCGCGGTTCCCGACGTGGCTCTCGCCGACGCAGGTCCGCTTCATCCCCGTCGGCGAGGAACACACCGACTACTGCGACGACCTCGTCGACGGCCTCGTCGCGGCAGACGTGCGGGCCGACGTGGACGAGCGTTCGGAGACCGTCGGCAAGCGCATCGCCCGCGCCGAGACCGACTGGGTGCCCTACTACGCCGTCGTCGGCGACCGCGAGGTCGACAGCGGGACGCTCGACGTGAACGTCCGCGCGACCGACGAGGAGATCGAGATGACGCCGGAAGAACTCCGCGAGCGCGTCCGCGAGGAGACCGAGGGCCTCCCGCGGAAGCGGCGGTACCTCCCGAAACACGTCAGCGACCACCCGAGTTTCACTGGTCGCTAGCGCCGGCGACCGACGGGCCGAAGCTGCCGGGGTCTCGTCGGTCGGGAACCGCCACCCACCACTATTTACCCGGCCGTCTAACTCCCGGCCATGTACGACGATATCCTGTTGCCGACGGACGGGAGCAAGGGGACGAGCGAGACGGTGGATCACGCCATCTCGATCGCCCGGGACAACGACGCGACGGTACACGTGCTGTACGTCGTCGATAGCCGACGCTACCGCGCGGCCGAATCGGACACGAAAGACGAGATCGTCAAATCCCTCGAAGTCGAGGGCGAGCGCGCCGTCGAGGACCTGCGGCTCGACCTCGAAGACGCGGGGCTGGTCACCGAGACCGAGATGCGCGACGGCATCCCCCACCGCGAAATCGTCGACTACGTCGACGAGACCGGGATCGACCTCGTGGTGATGGGCACGCACGGGCGGACGGGCCGCGACCGCGTCGAGAACCTCGGGAGCGTCACCGACCGCGTCGTCGAGGACGTCCACACGCCCGTCCTCGTCGTCGACATCGGGGACTGAGTCTCCGGCGGGTCGAAGGCGCTTCTCGCGGCAGCTCCCGGAGTGAGTATCGTCCTGTCCGGCCAGAAGGTACTTACCGCGACTGCCGGAACGCCGACGTATGTCCCCGCACCGAACCCGACGCGCTCTGCTCGCTACGCTCGCCGGCCTCGGCCTGGCGGGCTGTGCCGCCGACGAGGGAACCGACACGCCGACGGACCGCTCGGCGGGCGACGACAGCACTCCAGCGGACACACCGTCCCGGACCGAGCCATCTCCCACGCGGTCGCCGACGGACCCGAGCACTGGATCGCCGACGGACACGACCACCGCCTCGCCGACGGCCGTGGCTCGCGAACCGGCCACTCCCGAAGCCGTCTCCTCGTCGTGGCCGATTCCCGGGGCCGATCAGGGGCAGACGAACTACGCTACCGGGGCCGCTGGACCGACGGAACCGATCGGCGAACTCTGGTCGGTCGAAGCCGGCGACGAGTTCAGTGCGCCGGTGGTCGCCGACGAGACGGTGTTCGTCGGGGGTAGCCAGGGGGCCGTCCACGCGTTCGACGCGCGGACCGGCGAGCGGCGCTGGGAGCAGTCCGTCGGGATCACGGCCGGACGCCCCAGCGTCCGCGACGGCCGAGTGTACGTCGAGGGAGACGAGGCGGTCGTCGCGCTCGACGCCGCGGACGGGACGGAACTGTGGCGGGTCGAGACCGGCGACGTCGTCGGATTTCTCGCCGCCTCCCACGGCCTCTACGTCTCCGAGCGAGCCGACGACGCGCTGGTGCGGCGGTCGCTGGCCGACGGGAGCGAACGCTGGCGGACCTCCGTCGACGGCTCCGCTCCCGTGGGCCGGCTGATCGCCAGCGACGAGTCGGTCTTCTTCAGGCACCCGCGAGGTTCCGGTCCGTGGTCGGTCGCCGTCGCGGACGGCGAGACGACACTTCCGGGCGACGAGACCGACGCCCCGGATGCCGAGCGACAGCCGACGCCGCTCCCGCACGACTCGCCGCTGCCGCTGTGCTACCGGGACGGACGTCTCTACGGCACGGTCAACATCTTCGGGCAGGTCGTCGCCTTCGAGACCCCAGTCCCGCCGTTCGAGACGGCATGGGACGACCGATTCCCGCCCGAAGGAAGTGGGTTCAAGCCGACCGTCGGCCCCGACTCGTTGTACGTCGTGACCGGGGACGGCGACGGACCGGTCCTGCGCGCGCTGTCGGCGAGCGATGGCTCCGAGCGCTGGACGCACTCGCTCGACGCGCGGGCTGGCTGGCCGGTCGTCGCCGCGGAGACGGTTCTCGTCCGGACCGAGGAGACGCTGTTCTGTCTCGATCCGACCGACGGGAGCGAACTGTGGACTCGTTCGGCCGACGGAATCGGCACGACACCCGTCGTCGCCGACGACCTCCTCTTCACGAGCGCGGACGGGCGGCTCCGGGCGTTCCGATCGGTCGAAGAATAGGCGCGAAAGTGGTTTTTGGCCGATTATTCGCCGTTGTCAGGGCCGCGTCCGGTCTCCAGGCTCCCCTGCCGGCCCTTCGTCTGGCGGTAGTCGGTGCCGAGCAGGTCCGCGAAGTGCTCGACGAACGCCTCGGTCTGCTCGGGCGTCTGGTCGACGGGATCGAGCATCGGCACGAGTTCGAACCCGCGGCCGCGCATCGTCGTCGCGTGCAGCTCGACGACGTCGAGGTCGTCCTCGCTCTTGGTTGTGTACTGGAAGGCCAGCGCCTCGATGGCCCGCTGGCCGACCGGGACGATGATCTCCGGGTTGATCATCCGCAGTTCGCTGGAGCGGTAGGCCTCGCAGTTGCGGACCTCGTCGTCGGTCGCCGGGCGGTCGGGGTGGCGACACCGCGTCACGTAGGTCAGGTAGACGTCGTCGGGCACCGGTTCTTCGGCGCCGGGGTCGCCTTCGACGAGGCCGACGCGGTCGAGGACGTCCCAGACGAGCGACTGGTCGCCGGCGAAGGGGACGCCCGTCTCGTCGGCGGCAGCGCTGGGCTGGTCGCCGATGACGACGAAGTCCGCGCCGACGTCGCCATATCCGTGGACGACCCGCTCGCGCGTCTCGACCAGTTCCGGGCAGTTCGTGCATTCTTCGTCCATCCCGAACGGGTTGGACAGCTCGTCTTGGCGTGCGTCCATCAGTTTGAGTCCCCTATGGGCTGCACGTCCATCAGTCCTCGTCGACCGTCTCGGTCATGGTGTCCGCGTCGTCGGGGTCGTTCTGCGGACTCTCGGGGTGGTAGGCAGTATCGTACTCGCCGGGGCGGCCGTCGAGGCGGTCGGGGTTGATCCGGCCCCCGAGGAGCATGAAGTCGAGGATCGTGATCCGCAGCATCGCTTCGAGGACGGGGACGGCTCGCGGCGGCAGGCTCGGGTCGTGACGGCCGACGACCTTGGCTTCCTTCTTCTCGCCGGTCTCCCAGTCGACCGTAGTCTGGGTCTTCGGGATGGAGACGGGCGCGTGGAAGCTCACCTCGCCGTAGATCGGTTCGCCGGTCGTGATGCCGCCCTGCAGGCCGCCGTGGTCGTTGCCGACGGGGACGGGATCGCCCTCCTCGCTGACCACGTCGTCGCGACTGCCGTCGTCGAACTCCCAGTCTTCGTTGCGCTCGATACCGCGGGTCTCGCGTGCCTCGCGGCCCTGTCCGTACTCGACGGCGGTCGTCGCCGGGACGGAGAACATCGCCTGTCCGAGGCGGGCGGGGAACGAGTCGAAGCGAGGCGCGCCGAGGCCCCGCGGGACGCCGCGGCACTCGAAGTAGACGGAGCCGCCGATGGAGTCGCCTTCCTGCTGGTAGCGGTCGATGGCGTCGCGCATCTCCTCGGCCGTCTCGGGGTCGGCACAGCGGACCTCGTTTTCCTCGGTGTGTTCGAGCATGTCCTCCCACGTCACGTCCTCGGCAGTGATATCGCCGATCTGGTTGACGTGGGCCTTGACCTGTACGTCGTAGTCAGACTGGTCGAGGACCTGCTTGGCGACGGCGCCGGCGGCGACCCAGTTCACGGTCTCGCGGGCCGACGAGCGGCCGCCGCCGCCCCAGTTGCGCGTGCCGAACTTCGCGGAGTAGGTGTAGTCGCCGTGGGAGGGCCGCGGTGCGGTGATGAACGGCTCGTACTTGCCCGAGCGGGCGTCCTTGTTCTGGATGACCATGCCGATTGGCGTTCCAGTCGTGTAGCCCTCCAGCGTGCCGGACTTGATGGAGACCTCGTCGGGCTCCCCGCGGGAGGTGGTGATCATCGACTGGCCGGGCTTGCGGCGGTCGAGTTCCTCCTGGATCACGTCCTCGGAGATCTCGACTCCCGCCGGGCACCCGGACACTGTACAGCCCATCGCCTCCCCGTGGCTCTCGCCGAACGTCGTGAACCGGAAGAGGCGCCCGAACTCGTTGCCGTTCATTACCACGGGGTCGGTCGGCCGGGCTTATAGTTCTGAAGATGTGGGCGGATGTGGCCGCACCGCGGCGGATCCGCGCGGTGGAGTCGTTCCGGTCGTCCGTCGCCGGTGCCGATCGGCCGGTTTCGACGGAGGTACCGGCCGGTCTCGGCGGCGGTATCGGCCGGCTTCGGCAGCGATCCCGCCCGGCGGTACGTATTTCACGACTCCGGGAGTCGGACCCGAACAGAGATGTCGACAGAGCGATCGGTCGCGGCGGACGAAGGGGGATTTCGAGGGACGTCCGCACTCGGGGTCGGCGCAATGGTTCTGTGGGTGGTCGTCGAGGCGATACTGCGGTGGGAACTCGTCGCCGTCCTGACGGACGTCGTCGAGAGCGGACGCGGCGCGGACATGCTCCTTGTCGGCGTCGGCTTCCCGCTGTTGGCCGTCGCGATCGCCTGGCTGGGCCGCCGCCGGGGGATCGATCTGGAGGACTGGGACTACGATCTCTCGCTCCGAGCGGTAGGGGCCGGGATCGGCGGCGTGATCGCGTACTTCGTCGCGCTCGTCGCCGCAGTGCTGGCGATCACGGCCATCTTCGGCCAGCCCGATACCACCGCGCCCACGGCCGTCGTCGAGCCGGGGGCGGCGACCTGGGTGCTCGCCGTCCTCTTCGTCGTCAACGGCATCGTCGTCCCGCTCGCCGAGGAGTTGGCGTGGCGCGGCGTCATCCAGACCGCGCTGATGCGCTCGTACGGCGTCCTCGCCGGGAGCGCGGTCGCTGCGGCCGGATTCGTCCTGAAACACGTGATCGTCGACGGAGGGGCTTCTCCGGTCAGGCTGGCGTCGCTGATCATCCTCGCGGTGATCTTCAGCGCGCTCCGCGCGCGGTGGGGGACCGCCTCCAGCACCGTCGCCCACCTCGGCGCGAACCTGCTCGCGACCGGACTGGCGATCGCGACGCTGTGAGCGGATCAGCGCTCGTTCGCTTGCAGTCTCCGCTGGGTTCAAACGGTTCGGGACCGAACTCGGGGGTATGACCGAGACCGAGACGGCGACGCTCGCCGGCGGGTGTTTCTGGTGCATCGAAGCGGCGTTCAAGGAACTCGACGGCGTCCACGAGGTCACCTCGGGCTACGCCGGCGGGCACGCGGACGACCCGACCTACCGGGAGGTCTGCTCCGGGTCGACGGGCCACGCCGAGGTCGTCCAGATCGAGTACGACCCCGACGTCATCGCCTACGAGGACCTGCTGGAGGTGTTCTTCCGCATCCACGACCCGACGACGAAGGACAAGCAGGGTCCCGACGTGGGATCGCAGTACCGCTCGGCCGTCTACTACCACGACGGCGAGCAGCAGGAGATCGTCGAGCGGTTCGTCCACAATCTCCAGCAGGGCGGCGACTTCACTAGTTACGAGAACGACGAGATCGTCACCGAGATCGAACCGCTCGAGACCTTCTGGGTCGCCGAGGAGAAACACCAGGACTACTACGAGAAGAACCCGGGCGACCGCTACTGCCAGTTCCACGCCGAACCGAAGGTCAAGAAGGTCCGCGAGCAGTTCGCATCGAAGACGGCGCAGTCTGACGACTGACTGATTCCCCGATTTCTCTCGCGAAGATATATCAGCCGGCCGATCGAACGGCCGGATATGGCACGGTTCCCGTCGCTCCGCGGCGTCATCGACCGGCGCATTCTCGTCAACTTCCGGATCGAAGCGACTGCGCTGGACGCCGTCCTCCCGGACCCCTTCGAACCGCGGACGGTCGACGGCTACGCCGTCGGCGGGATCTGTCTGCTCAGGCTGACTGACGTTCGGCCGCGCGGTCTTCCTTCCTTCGTGGGCACCCGCTCGGAGAACGCCGCGCACCGCATCGGCGTCGAGTGGAGCGACGACAGCGGCGGAGCGGCGGGAGCAGACGGCGAGCGGCGCGCGGGCGTTTACGTCCCGCGCCGAGACACGTCCTCTCGGCTCACCGCGGCCGTCGGCCGCCGCTCGTTCGGTGAGTACTATCGGGCCGACTTCGACGTGGACGAGCGCGACGGCCGCTACGCCGTGACGATGCGGAGCCGCGACGGCGAGACCCGGATGTCAGTGACGGCCAGCGAGACCGACGAAATCCCCGCCGACAGCGTCTTCGACTCCGTGGCGGCCGCCTCGGAGTACCACCGGCGAGGCGCGGTCGGCTACTCGCCTGCCGCCGGCGACGCTGGCGAGCGCTTCGACGGCGTGGAACTCGCGACCGACGAGTGGCGGGTGACGCCGCTGTCTGTCGCGGACGTGAGCGCGAGTTTCTTCGAGGACGAGCCCCGGTTCCCGGCCGGCGCGGTGACGTTCGACAACGCGCTGCTCATGCGGGACATCGGTCACGAGTGGCGCGACGTGGGGTCGATCTGTCCGGAACCGGACGCGGCCACGGACGAGTCCTCAGCCGCGACAACGCAGTCGACGGTCTGAGATAGTCGCTGGTTCTACTTCGAGACGTTCGCGCCCAGATCGGCGAGCGTGTCGAAGAAGCCGGGGAACGAGACGTCGACGTCCTCGGCCTCGGTGATCGTGGTCTCGCCGTCGGCGACGAGGCCGGCGACGGCGAGCGACATGATGATGCGATGATCGTCGCGGCCGGGAAGGGTCGCGCCGCGCAGCCCGGTCTCGCTGCCGCGGATGGACAGGCGGTCCTGCTCTTCGACGACGGCGGCGCCCATCTCCGTGAGCGAGTCGGCCATGACGCTGACGCGGTCGGTCTCCTTGTAACGGACGTGCTCGCAGTCGACGATGGAGGTGGTCCCGTCGGCGGCGGCGCCGAGCACGGCGATGGTCGGGAGCAGGTCGGGCGTGTCCGCGACGCTCACCTCGACGCCGGTCAGATCGGACTGGCTGACCGTGATCTCGCCGGCCTCGCGATCCCACTCGATGTCGGCGCCCATCCGCTCCAGGACGTCGACGATGGCGGAGTCGCCCTGCGCGCTCGGGTAGGCGCCCTCGACGACGAGGCCGTCGGGGGCGGCGAGGGCGCCCGCGGCCAGCAGGTACGACATCGAGGAGAAGTCGCCAGGGACGTGGTACTCGCCGCCCTCGGGGGCATAGGACTGGCCGCCCTCGACGCGGTAGCCGCCGTCGATCTCCTCGGCGTCGACGCCGAACGCCTCCAGCACCTCGATCGTGATATCGACGTACGGCGCGGACTTGAGTTCGGTCTCCAGGTCGACCGTGATTCCGTCGTCGGAGACGGCGCCGGCCATCAGCAGCGCGGTGACGAACTGCGAGGACACGTCGCCGGGGATCGAGGCGGTGCCGCCGTCGACCGGCCCGCCGACGACCAGCGGCGCCTGCCCGTTGGCGCGCGTGCTCTCCGCGCGGCCGCCGAGTTGCTCGATGGCATCCAGCAGCGGGCCCTGCGGGCGCGAGCGCAGGGACCCGTCGCCGGTCAGCACGGTCAGGCCGTCGGCGAGGGCGGCCGTCGCAGTGGTGAGTCGCATCGTCGTCCCGCTGTTTGCGCAGTCGATCACGTCGGCGGGCACGTCGGGGAGGCCGTCGAAGCCCGCGACATCGAGGGTGTCGCCGTCCTCCGAGAGGGTCGTCTCGCCGCCGTAGGCCTCGACGGCGCGCATCGTCGCCCGCGTGTCGGCGCTGACGAGGGGGTCGTGGACCGTCGCCTCGCTCCCGTAGCCCGCGGCGAGGATCGCCCGGTGCGTGTAGCTCTTCGACGGCGGGGCGCGCGCCCGACCCGCGACCGCCGACCGCTCGATAGTGGCGTCCATGTGCCCCGGGTCGGTCCCCCGGTGCATCAGGCTACCGGACTCGGCAGGTCCGGTCCCGGTGGACGGGCGAAATCCGCCGACCGTTCTCGCCGCCGCGGCCGCCGTCGGCTCGGCGGCCGACGCCGTACCCTATTTATCGGACGCGCCGTTTCGTGGTGGTATGGATCCGGACCTCTCGGAGTTGGACGCGTTTCTCGACGAACAGGGATTCGACGGCTACCTCGTCCACGCCGACTCGACCGATTCGAACCAGTACTACCTCTCCGGGTTCGACGCGCCGGACCCCTTCGTCACCCTCTACGACGGCGAGGTCCGCCTGCTCTTTCACCGCAGTCTGGAGTTCGGCCGGGCCAAACGCGAGGCCCGCGCCGCGACCGTCGAGCGCTCGATCGACCACGGCTACGGCGAGTACAGCGAGGAGTACGACCGCCGCGAGGCCTCCTACCGCGTCCTCGCGGACTTCCTCGACGCCTACGACGTGGACTCTGTGGCCGTGCCGCCGCGGTTCCCCGTCCACGTCGCGGACGGCCTGCGCGAACTCGACGTGGGCGTCACCGCCGACCGCGACGACACCGTGTCGGGCATCCGAGCGATCAAGACCGACGAGGAAGTCGACAACGTCCGGGAGGCCCAGAAGGCGAACGAGGCCGCGATGCAGGCGGCCGAGGACCTCATCGCCGCGGCCGAGGTGCGCGACGGGACGCTCTTCCACGAGGGCGAGCCGCTGACGAGCGAGGCCGTCAAGACCGAGATCGAGGTGACGCTGCTGCGCCACGGGTGCGCGCTCGACGAGACCATCGTCGCCTGCGGCGCCGACGCCGCCGACCCCCACGACCGCGGGAGCGGCCCGCTCGCCGCCGGCGAGCCGATCATCGTCGACATCTTCCCGCAGAACAAGGCGACGAAGTACCACGCCGACATGACCCGGACCTTCTGCAAGGGCGAGCCGAGCGAGACCGTGCGGGAGTGGTACGACCTCACCGAGGAGGCCTACCGCGCGGCGCTCGACGCGGTCGAACCCGGGGCGACCGGTGGCGACGTCCACGGCGTCGTCTGTGACATCTACGAGGAAGCCGGCGAGCCGACCCTCCGCAGCGACGAGGCCACGGAGACGGGCTTCATTCACTCCACCGGCCACGGCGTCGGGCTGGACGTCCACGAGGGGCCCAGCGTCGCACCGGGCGGAGAGGAACTCCGGCCGGGTCACGTCATCTCGATCGAACCCGGCCTCTACGACCCGGAGGTCGGCGGCGTCCGAATCGAGGACCTGGTCGTCGTCACCGAGGACGGCTACGAGAACCTCACCGACTACCCGGTCGAACTCACGCTGTAAGTCGGCGCGGTGAGGTCAGTTCCGGCGTCGGTCGGGACAGCTTCGGCGCCAGTCAGTCCGTCCGGCCGGCCAGCCGGTGGAACGCGACGCGGCTCGTGAGCGCGCCGAAGAGCAGGCCCACGACGGCGCCACCGGTCACCGCGAGGTCCTCGCCGGCGTTGAGCGCCAGCGCGACGGCCACGAACGCGCTCGTGACGACGGCGATCGCGGCGGCCATCGCGAGGCCGACGCTCGCGGCCGGCTTGAGGGGGACTTCGATCCGGAGACCGCGCCAGTAACCGAGGCTCGGTCCCACGGCGGTCGCGAACCAGACGGCGTACAGTGCGAACGGGTCGACGACGATCGCGGCGACCAGACCGGCGGGGATCGCCACCGCGACGGCGACGAGCGCGACGACCGTGTCCGCGGAGAACAGCTCTTCTTTCCACCGGCGGACGAGGTCCGCACGGAGCGAATCGGGTTGATCGCTGGAGGGCATCACAGTACGGTTCGCGCGTTCGGCCCGTATTTCTTGTGACCTCCGTGACACGGGGACACGGAGCGAGGAACAGGCGGTACCGGCGACTTCCTGCCCGCCCGCAGACACAACGACTAACCGCGACCACGCCTATCCCGTGGGTATGACCGACTACACCACCGTCTCGATCCCCAAAGATCTGGCCGACCGCGTCGAGGAGACCATCGAGGGGACGAGCTTCTCGAGCACCAGCGATCTCGTCCGCTTTCTGCTCCGCAGCATCGTCATCCAGAACGAGCAGAAGGGCGAGCTGACCGAAGCCGAGTTCTCCGAGATCGCCGACCAGCTCGAAGACCTGGGCTATCTGGACTGAGCGGCTCCGTCCGGCACCGCTCCGGCCGCCCCGGTCACTCCGGGAATTCTTCAGGGGGTTCGACGTCGAGCAGTTCGAGCGGCTGCTGTTCGCCGCGGCGGTCGAAGACGGCGACCGACCCGTCGTTCCACGGCGGCACGGCGACGAAGATGAGTTCCTTGAAGTCGTCCCGCTGGCGGACGCGCAGTTCGCCGTTCGGGTGGGAGACGAACCGCCCCTGCGTCTGGCCGACGGGCGTCCCCATGTCGACGCCGAAGACGAAGTTGACCGACCCCGCCGAGTCGGGGTAGTAAAAGTGCGTGAACACGGGCGTCTCCGGCGGCAGGTCGGCGTCGGGCAGGTCCCCGGCCGGCGTCACGGACAGCGAGATGGTCACCGGGTCGGGGTCGGCCTCGCTGGCGAACCGCAGACACGACTCGACCAGGCCGCGGGTCGCGTACACCACACCGGGACCTTCTGAGGGGCCGGGCAAATATCCGTCGCTCGCCCGGGGCGAACTCACGGGAGAAAGTCGACGGCGGCCTCGGCGTAGAGCCGCGGCGCGCGCCAGCGGGAACTGTCGAGCGCCTCGGCGAGCGCCCCGGCCGCGTCCTCGAACACGCCGTGGCCGTGGCCGACGAGGATCCGCTCCGGCGCGAACCGGCCGAGCGACCGCGGCGGCAGCATGCGCAGCATCGGGTGGACGCCCAGCCGTTCCATGCCTGCCCGGAAGTACGAGGGCGTCCCGACCGCCTCGGGGACGACGAGCGTCTTCGAGTGCTCGTCGTAGAGGAAGGCCTCCTTCCAGAACCTGTTGTCGACGAGTCGGTGCAGGTCGTAGTCGGAGTCGGGCAGACCCCGCCGGATCGGCTCGACGCGCGTGCCGAGGTCGTTGCGCACGTCGTCCATCCACGCGGGGACGTAGACGGGCACGTCGTGTCGTCGGGCGATAGCCGCCGAGTCGCGCGTGTGGCGGTCGAGGAGGACGACGACGCCGCGGACCGTCCCGAGGTCGGCCAGTCGCTCGTCGAGCCCTTCGACGTCGATCGGGTCGACCAGCCACACGTCGTCGCCGTCGACGAGCGCGTGACTGGCCCGTTGCATCTTCTCGTCGGGATGGGCGATCCAGCCCATCCCGCCGTCCCACTCGTCTATCTCTCGCCACGACGACGCCCTCCCGGTGGCTTTCATCGGCATATCTCCACGTAGGGACTCCGCCCTCATAAGCGGCGAGACGCACCGCTCGGGGTTTCACGTTCGGTCGTCTAGCGCGGGGCGACTGGGGCCTGCTCAGTCGAGCCGGCTGGTGTCGATGGTGACGCCCGGGGGCACGACCACGAGAAAGCCCCGGAAGTGCATGAGGTCGCCGTCGGCGTCCCGGACGTCCCGGGCGAACCCCGAGGCGAGTTCGTTCACGTTCCCTTCGACCGAGAGCACGAGCGTCCCGCCGTCCTCGACGATATCGATCCACTCCTCGTCCGGCGTCGACCCGTCGAGGACGCCGAGGACGACCCGTCCGCCCTCGTCGTCGCCGTCCCCGTCGTCGGTCAGTTCCTCCTCGACCGCCTGGAGGTCGAGGTCGATCTCGCTCATACCCCCATCTCACCGTCGACCGAGAAAAAGGTAGGCGCCGAAGGGACGACGTTCGGTATCGTCCGCAGAGATGACAGCCGGTTCACAAAGCATTTATTTCGATGTGTCGTCTTCGAAACATGACCGCGATAGCGGAGTATTTCGACGTTTCCGGGACCCCTCGACGGGCCGCGTACCTGTTCTTCCAGCTGGTCGCGCTCTATCTCGTCGCGGTATTCAGCCTCACCTGGGGTGCGCTCGGACTGCCGATCGTAGTTCTCGCGCTGTTCCTCGCGGTCTACGTGACGCTGAAGCAGGTCGAGGGGATCGTCGAGGACAAACTCACTGGAAATCACGCGCCGAGACCGTCGGACTCATCCGGTTCGGTTGGCAATGACGAGGCATGAGCCACGCCGACGACTGGGCCGACCAACTCCGGGCCAACAGGGCAGAGAAAGACGACTTCTTCGCCGAGCACCCTCAATCGCCCATCCCGCCGGAGGAGCGCGACGACTTCGACGGGCTAGACTACTTCGAACCCGACCCCGACTACCGCGTCGAGGCCACGGTGACTGTCCACGACGAACCGGACCCCATCGAGATGGAGACCAGCGACGGCCGGACTGTCCGCTACGAGCGCGTGGTCACCTTCTCGTTCGACCTCGACGGGGAGTCCCGGGAACTCCACGGGTACAAGCAAGGTCCCGAGGACGACGCCATCTTCGTCCCGTTCCGCGACAAGACGACCGGCCAGCAGACCTACGACGGCGGCCGATACATGGAACTCGAACCGGAGGGCGATCTCGCCGACGGCGACGAGGTGACGATCGACTTCAACCTCGCCTATTCCCCGTTCTGCGCGTTCAGCGAGACGTTCGCTTGCCCGTACCCGCCCGAGGAGAACTGGCTGGAGACGACCGTCCCCGCCGGCGAGAAACACAAGTAGCGGCACTGACGCCCCCGGGCGACGGCCGGGTTACTGGCACACTTATCGGGGCCGGGGGCCTACGTCCGGTAGTGCTCTCGGACACGCTCGGCGTGCATCACGTCTCGGTGATCGCGGGCGACCCGACCGAGAACCGCCGGTTCTACGCGGACGTGCTCGGACTGCGGTTCGTCCTCCGGACGGTGAACTTCGAGGAGCCGTTCGTCTACCACCTCTACTACGGCGACGAGCGGGCGACGCCGGGCTCGGTCCTCACCTTCTTCACCTACCCACGGGAGGAGCCCAGTCGGATCGGGAAACCCGACATCACGACTGCCGCGCTACGGGTTCCCGCCGATTCCTTCCCCTTCTGGCGCGACCGACTCGCCGACCACGACGTTGCCGTCGAATGCACCCGGCGGTTCGGGGACTCCATCCTCGCGTTCGAAGATCTCGACGGGACGAGCGTCGAACTCGTGGGCGTCGACGACGCCGATGCGGCGCCGACCGATCTCGACGACGGAGCCCCCCACCCGTGGACCGGTGGTTCGGTCCCCGCAGAACACGCGATACGGGGAATCCGCGGCGTCTCGATGCGCTCTGCGGACCCCTACGTGACGGCGAGCCTCCTCGACACGTTCGGGTTCGAACTCGTCGCCGAGCGGGACGACGCCGTCCGGTATCGGCTTCCCCGTGGCCGCGAGTCGACCGTCGACCTGCTGACGGACGACGCGCCCTACGGCCGGGAGGGTCGCGGATCGATCCACCACGTCGCGCTGAGCGTCGAGAACGGGGCGCAACTGCGGGAGTGGCGGGACCTGCTGGCGGAGCGCGACCTCGATCCCTCCCGCGTGAAAGACCGGCACTTCTTCGAGTCGCTGTACGTCCGCGACGGCGCGGGCATCCTCTTCGAACTGGCGACCGAGCGGCCGGGACTGGGCGTCGAGGAGCGCGAACCCGGCCCCGCAGATTCGCTGGTGTTGCCCCCGTGGCTGGAAGCCGACCGCGAGATGATCACGGGGCAGCTGCCGCCGCTCGATTAGACGAGCCGTCCTGCCGGTACTCGGCTCACTGCGACCGCGGCGCGACGGTCAGTTCCGGGAGATTGGATTCGATTTCGTCGCGGCGGTCTTCGAGCCACTCGGGGAGTACCAGCTTCTCGCCGAGTTCGTCGAGGTCCTCGTCGACGGTGTAGCCGGGGCTCTTCGTGGCGTACTCGAAGAGGACGCCGCCCTCGGTGCGGGCGTAGATCGACTTGAACCACTTGCGGTCGATGATCTGCGTCGGCCGCAGGCCCCGCTCGACCAGCGCGTCGTGCCACTGGGCCTGTTCGGCGTCGGATACCTGAAAGGCGACGTGGTGGACGGTGCCCGCGCCCGACTCGCCCCGGGGCGCTTCCGGGTCTTCGAGGATGTCGACGACGTACCCGAGTTCCCCGCTGGCCTCGAAGCGCTGGCGGCGGTGTTCGCTCCGGGTGGGCTGGAATCCCATCGTCTTGAGCAGGTTCGCGGTCTGGCTGGCCGTCGCGAGCGAGAGGCTGACGCCGAAGAATCCGCGGATCGCGTGTTCGGAGGGGACCGGGCCGTCCGGGGGGTCGCCGGCCGGCGTATCGGCCCGCGCGACGAGTTCGACGGGGAGCCCGTCGGGGTCGCGGAACGGGATCACGGTGTCGTCGTAGCGCTCGCGGGGCTCGTCGACGTCGACGCCCTCGGCGTCGAGCCTGTCGACCCAGAAGTCGACCGATGCGGCCGGGATCATGAACTGGACGGTCGTGGCCTGTCCGGTCCCGACGCGCCCGGGGCGGGCGTCTGTGTAGGGGAAGAAGGTCATGCTCGTACCCGGCGTGCCGCCGCGGTCGCCGTAGAAGAGGTGATACACCGACACGTCGTCCTGGTTGACGCTGCGCTTGACCAGTCGTAACCCGAGCGTCTCCGTGTAGAACTCGAAGTTGCGCCCCGGGTCGGCGGCGATCGCGGTGACGTGATGGATTCCGGGAATGTCTGCCGGCATGGTTCCCCGATAGGTCTTCGACGCCGATAACCCCTTTGTCGACACACTCAAACCCGGGATATCGGTCGTTTCCGCCCCTCTCAGGACGGCGCGCTCACCCGTCGGAATCCGCGGCTGAGCGCCCGTCCGTCTCGCCGACGAGTTCGGCGACCAGTTCGCCGACGGCCGCGAGTTCGGCGTCGGTGATCCCGTGGCCCTCCCCCTCGTGAATGCGCTCGGTCACGTCGCCGTCGAGGGCGTCGAAGACCGCGGCGGTCTCGCGGACGCGCTCGACCGGGACCCGGTCGTCGTCCTCGTGGCCGCCGACCAGCACGGGCGTCCCGTCGAGCGAACCCACGTAGTCGTCGACCTCCGGTCCCATCAGGCCGCCGCTCGACAGCGCGACGCCCCCGTAGCGCCGCGGCGCGCGGGCGACGAACTCGCTCAGAACGCAGGCGCCCTGTGAGATCCCCAGCAGGAGCGTCCGGTTGGGCGGGACGCCGGCGGCCACGGCCGTCTCGACGGCGTCGCCGACCGCGTCGAGCGCCGACGAGAAATGCGGTTCGTTCGCGACGGTCGGCGCGAGAAACGTGTTCGGATACCAGCGGTTGCGGTCCGCCTGCGGGGCGAGGAGCGCGAGCCCGTGACGGTAGAAGTCGTCGGCGAGCGCGACGATCCCCTCGGCGGTCCCGCCGCGACCGTGGACGAGCACCGCCGCGGCGTCGGCGACCGACAGCGGCGCGCCCGCGGTGACCAGCGGCTGGTCCTGGTGCGGTCCGGTCACTCGAAGCTACCTCCCGGCCGCGGACGGGCCACGGCGTCGGTCCTCGAAAGATCCATCGTTCGATTGCTTCGCTGCGCGGGCTTGAAACCCCGGCGATCCGGCGAGTCGCGGCCCGCTCGGCGCGTGCCGGCCGCCGACTTTTCCGCTTCGATCCCGTACAACGGCCACTCGTGCCAGACAGCTATGCTATCGACGCCGACTGGACGGCGTTGTACATCGACGGGGAGTGGACCGAGGCGGCCGGCGCGGAGACGATCGCGGTCACGGACCCCTCGACGCGGGAGACGGTCGCAGAGGTGCCAGCGGGGACCGAGGACGACGTCGACGCCGCCTACGAGGCCGCCGCCGCGGCTCAGGAGGAGTGGGCCGCCCAGCCGCCGGCGAGACGTGAACAAGTCGTCCAGGAGGCGCTGGGCGTGCTACAGGACCGCCGTGAGGAAGTGATCGAGTTGCTGGCGGTCGAAGCCGGAGGCGGCCAGATCATGGGAGAGACGTCGGTCCAGATCGCCAGCGATCAGATGGGTGAGGCAGCGGGGATGCCCCGCCAGATGAAAGGCGAGTTCGCCGACTCGAACATCGACGGCAAGGAGAACATCGTCCGGAGGATACCCCGCGGCGTCGTGACGGCCATCTCGCCGTGGAACTTCCCGCTGAACCTCTCGATGCGCGCCGTCGCGCCGGCCATCGCAACCGGGAACGCGGTGGTCCTCAAACCCGCGACAAACGCCGCGATAACGGGCGGGCTCCTCTTCGCCAAGCTGTTCGAGGACGCCGGGCTCCCGGCGGGACTGCTGAACGTCGTCACCGGACACGGATCGGACATCGGCGACGCCGTCGTCGCCCACCCCGAGAGCGACATGGTCGCGTTCACCGGGTCGACGCCGGTGGGTCGGCAGGTCGCCGCCACGGCCGCGGAGAACCTCGCCGCGCAGGCGATGGAACTCGGCGGCAACAACGCCCACGTCGTCACCGGCGACGCCGATCTGGAGCAGGCGATCGACAGCGCCACCTTCGGTTCGTTCGTCCACCAGGGGCAGGTCTGCATCTCGATCAACCGCCACGTCGTCCACGAGTCGATCTACGACGACTACGTCGACGCGCTGGTCGACCGCGCCGAGTCGCTGCCCGTCGGGAGCGCCCACGACGGGGACACGATCGTCGGGCCGATCATCGACGAGTCCCAGCGCGACCAGATGCTCGGCTACGTCGAGGAGACCGTCGACGCGGGCGCCACGCTGGAAACGGGCGGGGAAACCGCCGAGATCGACGGCGTCGACGACTCGCTCGTGGTGAAACCGACCGTGCTCTCCGGCGTGACCAACGACATGGCCGCGGCGTGCAACGAGCACTTCGGGCCCATCGCGCCGGTCATCCCATTCTCGGACGTCGACGAGGCCGTCGAGATCGCCAACGACACCGAGTACGGCCTCTCGGGGTCGGTCCACGCCGGCGACCTGGGGACGGGGATGGACGTCGCCGACCGGATGGAGACCGGCCACGTCCACATCGACGACCAGCCGATCAACGACGAGGCCCACGTCCCGTTCAGCGGAACGCGAGCGTCGGGGATGGGCGGGTACAACGACGGGACCATCCTGAACGAGGTGACCGAGACGAAGTGGATCTCGATCCAGCGGGAACCGCGGGAGTACCCATTCTGAGAGGGCGTCCCGCCGTCGAAACAGCCTGTCGACCCGTCGCGGCCGAACGTTGATATACTCGGGCCGCCCGCTGTGTGGGTATGTCGCTCGTCGATACCGCGGTACACCTGTTCGCGGTCGCCGTCGTGGTGGGCTGCGTGGGCCGCGCGAGTTCACAGCTCCTGCGGGACCCCGAGGAGTCTCACGAGGAACTCGTCTCGACGCGGGAGCGCCGCGTGACGACCGCTGTCGGCGTTCCACTCACACTCGTCGGGCTCTCGTCGATGGTCGACGGCCCGCTCGCGGTCCCGCTGGACCCGCTGCTGATCTCCATCTCCGGGATCGTCCTGCTCGTCTATCCCGACTTCTCGCCGTCGGCGCTGTGAGCGCCGCCCGCCCCGAACTCCTCCCGGTCAAAAGAATCATTGCAGGCTAGCGTAGAGACAATAGTCACTCATGGCAGAACTGGACGAGATCGACTACGGCATCCTCCAGTTGCTTCAGCGAGATGCTCGCAACACGACGCCGGTCGACATGGCCGACGAGCTCCCGGTCTCCGCTCAGACCATCCGAAACCGGATCAGCGATCTCCAGGCCGAGGGCGTCATCGAGGGCTACATCCCGATCATCAACTACGAGAACGCGGGGTTCCCGATCAGACTCCGGTTCGTCTGTACGGCCCCGGTCAAAGAGCGGAGCGCCCTCGCCGAACGAGCGCTTGAGATTGCCAACGTCGTCCACGTCCAGGAGATCCTGAGCGGCAACGAGAACCTCCACGTCGTCGCCGTCACGAACAGCTCGGAGGAGATCACCGAAATCGCCGAAAATCTCTCTGATCTGGGGCTGCGGCTCGAAAGCGAGCGCCTGATGGGGGCGAGTCACTACCGACCGTTCAACCACTTCGGCACCGGCGTCGTTGACAGCGACTGACAGATCTTGAATGTAATATCAGCGATTGTTCTTGGGAAAGTCAAACTCACACGCCTTTCTGGAGCGTCTTGTTGTAATTATGCGATAATACTTTAGTTTGAAGCTTCCAAGTGGTTCATTGATGGGACCCAACCAGCGGAGCCCACGTAGACAGAGCGAAGAGCTATTCACGGACATCGTCTCCGCGGTCGCGACCGACACCGGGGTCGACGTCTTCGAGCTTCCTCCGCTGGGCGACGTCCTCGACCCGGAGGCGCTGCAGACGCTCCTCGCCGAGTCGGAGGCGACAGTCGAGGTCTCGTTCGACTACGCCGGTCGCGAAGTTGTGCTGGAAGACGAGCGTATCGTCGCGGTCCGCGACCGGGGGCCCGACTGAGAGGGATGTTCCGTTGCGTCTGCTACACGTGCGAGACCCGGGACGGCTACGAGAGCTGGGACGACGCACAGGAGACGTTCAACGAACACGCGCGCGACCTGCACGAGGTGGTCCTCGTCCGCGCAACTCCCGTGGAAGGGGAGCCCGACTCTGATTCGATAGACGGAGCGACCGATTCGCGGGCGGCGACCGGGTCCGACACACAGACTGCGGCCAAGTCCGACTCGAACGGCCGCAACCCGATGGACGGCTGAGCGGCGAGCACCGATGCGGAGACGGATCGAATGCGATTCGTGCGGGACGCTCCTGTTCGCGCTCGGGCCGCGGGACCCGATGCCCGTCGGTCGGTAGCTGTCCTAACTGCGGCGGGACGACGTTCTCCTTCCTCGAATGAACCGCTGGAGCGTGTCTCCGGCGGATCCGGCCGTCCTTGTCGAACCGATCCGTGACACGCGCTACCGTGGACCCGTGCCGAGCGGAGACTTTATGTGCTCCGAGGGGACACGATAGAGTACAATGTCCAACACCGAGGGCACGTCGGCTTCGCCGGCGGATCGAGTTCTTCCAGGGTACTCTAAATAGTACCTCAGAAGTTGACGAGGCACGCATTTTCGACACCACGCTCCGCGACGGGGAGCAGTCACCACGCACGTCGTTCTCCTACGAAGACAAACGAGAGATAGCGGCTGTGCTGGACGACATGGGCACCCACGTCATCGAGGCCGGGTTCCCTGTCAACTCCGACGCGGAATTCGAGGCCGTCCGCGACATCGCGGAAGCGACCTCGACGACGACCTGTGGACTGGCCCGGGTCGTCGAGAAAGACGTCGAAGCGGCACTGGACTCGGGCGTCGAGTTAGTCCACGTGTTCGTCTCGACGAGCGACGTACAGCTCGAAGACTCCATGCACGCCACGCGCGAGCAGGCCAAAGAGCGCGCCGTCCAGTCGGTCGAGCGCGTCAAGGAGGCCGGCGTCGAGTGCATGTTCTCCCCGATGGACGCCACCCGAACCGACGAGGCGTTCCTGATGGAGGTCTGCGAGGCCGTCAGCGACGCGGGGACCGACTGGATCAACATCCCCGACACCTGCGGCGTCGCGACGCCCGGCCGCTTCCGCGACATGATCGCGAAGGTGGTCGACCGCGCGGACGCGCGCATCGACGTGCACACGCACGACGACTTCGGGCTGGCCGCCGCCAACGCCCTGTCGGGCTTCGAGGCCGGCGCCTCGCAGGCGCAGGTCTCGGTCAACGGCATCGGCGAGCGCGCGGGCAACGCGGCCTACGAGGAGGTCGTCATGGCGCTGGAGTCGCTGTACGACGTCGACACCGGGATCGACACGACCCGGATCACCGAGATCTCCCGGATCATCGAGGGCAAAAGCGACATCCCGGTGCCGGCGAACAAGCCGGTCGTCGGCCGCAACGCCTTCTCCCACGAGAGCGGGATCCACGCGGCCGGCGTCATCGAGAACTCCGACACGTTCGAGCCGGGGGTCATGACCCCGGAGATGGTCGGGGCCGAGCGCGAACTCGTCCTGGGCAAGCACACCGGCCAGCACTCGGTCCGCGAGCGGCTGGTCGAGGCGGGCTACGAACCCACCGACGAGGAACTGCGCGAGGTCACCCGGCGCGTCAAGGAGTACGGCGCGGACGACAACCGCGTCACCATGGAGGTCCTGGAGGAGTTCGCCCAGGACGTCGGCGTCGAGCGCGACGCCGAGAGCGAGGAGGTCCGGGCGTAGGACGATGCCCGCCTCCACGGTCGCCCAGCCCAGTCAGCGAGAGCACTATCCAGCGCGAGCGGCCGGTACGAGCCGGGTGTCCCGCCGAGCGGCGACGCCGACGACCGACGCCTGCGTGCGGCCGACTCGGAAAATTTATAGCCGCCGATGTACAGATACTCGTAGTGATGACACGAACCGCTGGTCGGAGCGAGGCAGTCCTCGCACCCAGCGGTACGCTTCTCGTCCGTATTGTAGGGGCGCCCTAGCCCCACCAGTCACAGCTTTCCATTCTCGGCGGACGCATCGGTTCGACGCGAAGCGGAGACCACAGCCACAACACAACATATGAGCGAGCAAACACCGGTGTCGCCACCAGAGGGCGAGACCACAGACGCGGACGAACAGGCCACGAGCGAGACAGCCGACGCCGGCGACGAGCGCGGCGCCACCACGAACGACACCGTGACGACGGGCGCGGAGTCGGTCGTCGCGGCGCTGGAGCAGGCCGGCGCCGAGACCCTCTTCGGGGTCCAGGGCGGGGCGATCATGCCCGTCTACGACGCGCTGTACGACTCGGAGAAACTGACCCACATCACGATGGCCCACGAGCAGGGTGCCTCCCACGCCGCGGACGCCTACGGGATCGTCTCCGGCAAGCCGGGCGTCTGCCTGGCGACTTCCGGGCCGGGCGCGACCAACCTCGTGACGGGGCTGGCCGACGCCTCGATGGACTCCGACCCGGTCATCGCGCTGACGGGCCAGGTCTCGACCGAGATGGTCGGCAACGACGCCTTCCAGGAGACCGACACCGTCGGCGTGACCCAGCCGGTCACCAAGCACAGCTACTTCGCCGACGACGCCGACACCGTCGGCACCGAGGTCGGCGAGGCGTTCGCGCTCGCCGACCAGGGCCGGCAGGGGCCGACGCTGGTCGACCTGCCGAAGGACGTCACCCAGGACGAGACCGAGTCGTTCCCGGGCAAGGCGGAGACGCCCGACACCTACAACCCGCCGACGACCGCCGACGAGGACGCCGTCGATTCGGCCGCGGCGGCGCTCGCCGACGCCGAGCGACCGGTCATCCTCTCGGGCGGTGGCGTGATCAAGGCCGAGGCCAGCGACGAACTCCGGCAGTTCGCCAAAGAGTACGAGATCCCGGTCATCACGACGATGCCCGGCATCGGCTCGTTCCCCGAGGATCACGAGCTGAGCCTCGAGTGGGCCGGGATGCACGGCACCGGCTACGCCAACATGGCGATCACGAACACCGACTGCATGCTCGCCATCGGGACGCGCTTCGACGACCGCCTGACCGGCGGCGTCGAGACGTTCGCGCCCGACGCCGAACTGATCCACGTGGACATCGACCCGGCCGAGATCAGCAAGAACATCGAGGCCGACCACCCGCTGATCGGCGACGCGAAGCAGGTCCTGCGCCAGCTTGACGACGCGATGCCCGTCGCCTACGAGGCGATGGACACCTCCCCCGAGGCCTACGCCGAGTGGCGCGAGCAGTGCGCCGAGTGGAAAGACGAGTACGAGATGACCTACGACATGCCGGAGGACGAGCCGCTCAAGCCACAGTACGTGGTCGAGCGGTTCTCCGAACTGGCCGACGACGACGCCATCGTCACGACCGGCGTCGGGCAACACCAGATGTGGGCCAGCCAGTTCTGGACGTACACCGAGCCCCGCACGTGGGTCTCCAGCCACGGACTGGGCACGATGGGCTACGGCGTCCCCTCGGCCATCGGCGCGAAGATCGCCGCGCCCGACCAGGAGGTCGTCTGCTTCGACGGCGACGGCTCCTTCCTGATGACGGTGCAGGAACTCTCCGTGGCCGTTCGCGAGGACCTGGACATCACGTACGTCGTCCTGAACAACGAGGCGGTCGGCATGGTCCGCCAGTGGCAGGACGGCTTCTACGAGGGTCGCCGGATGGCCTCGGAGTACCCGTGGATCCCGCAGTTCGACATGCTCGCCGAGGCGTTCGGCGCTCGCGGGTTCCGCCTGGAGGACTACGACTCGGTCGACGAGGTCATCGAGGAGGCCCGCAGCTACGACGGTCCCGCGGTGATCGACGCGATCATCGACCCCGCGGAGAACGTCTACCCGATGGTCCCCAGCGGCGGGGACAACGGCCTGTTCGCACTGAACGGCGACCAGCTGGGAGACATCTGAAATGACGACGGAGGAACACCGATGACACAAGGCATGGAGGG
Organism: Halosimplex yunnanense; assembly: GCF_054504345.1. Taxonomy (NCBI): domain Archaea; kingdom Methanobacteriati; phylum Methanobacteriota; class Halobacteria; order Halobacteriales; family Haloarculaceae; genus Halosimplex; species Halosimplex yunnanense. The sequence goes on from NZ_JBTJEL010000036.1 coordinate 54,252, forward strand.
CCCGCACCCGGACGATCGCATGCGTCCGGAGGGCCGACGGAACTCGCAGGGAATTCGCATCGACCCGGAAGCCGAAGCCACCCACCAGCCGCGCAAGGCGGTGCTGTCGACGCTGGTGAAACACGAGCCCGGCGTCCTCGCCGAGGTTTCCGGACTCTTCAGCCGCCGGCAGTTCAACATCGAGAGCCTGACGGTCGGCGCCACGGACGACGACGAGATCGCCCGGATGACCATCGTCATCGAGGAGCCCGAACCGGGCGTCGACCAGGCGAAAAAGCAGCTGAAGAAGCTCGTGCCGGTGGTCTCGGTCGAGGAACTCGAACCCGAGGCCGTCCAGCGCGAACTCGTGCTCGTGAAGGTCGACGGCGAGAAGCCAGACGACGTGAACGCGGTCGCGGACATGTACGACGGCAACGTCGTCGACGCCTCGCCGGAGACCATCACGGTGGAGGTCACCGGCAGCCAGCAGAAGATCGAGGCGGCCATCGCGGCGTTCGACCAGTTCGACGTCCAAGAGGTCGTCCGGACTGGCGCCGCGGCCGTCGAGCGCGGCGCGGACGTCCTGGAAGACGAGCGACGGAAAACGACGAAGGTATCAAACACCGCTGAGACTGCGGAGACAGCTACAGATGACTGACGAATTCACAGTTCCCGTTTACGACGACGGCGACGCCGACGAATCGTACATCGAAGACAAGACCGTGGCCATCCTCGGCTACGGCAGCCAGGGCCACGCGCAGGCCCAGAACCTCGCCGACAGCGGGGTCGGCGTGATCGTCGGCCTCCGCGAGGGGTCGGCCTCCCGCGAGGAGGCCGAGGCCGACGGCCTGCGCGTCGAGGTGCCGGACGACGCCGTCGCCGAGGCGGACATCACCGTGATGCTCGTCCCGGACACCGTCCAGCCGGCCGTCTTCGAGGCCGTCGAGGACGGTCTGGAGGAGGGCGACACGCTGCAGTTCGCCCACGGGTTCAACATCCACTACGGCCAGATCGAGCCCCCGGAGGGCGTCGACGTGACGATGGTCGCCCCCAAGAGCCCCGGCCACCTCGTCCGCCGCACGTACAAGCGCGGCGAGGGCACCCCGGGCCTCATCGCCATCGAGCAGGACGCGACCGGCGCCGCCAAGGAGGAGGCGCTGGCCTACGCGCAGGCCATCGGCTGCGCCCGCGCGGGCGTCATCGAGACGAGCTTCCAGGAAGAGGTCGAGACCGACCTGTTCGGCGAGCAGGCCGTCCTCTGTGGCGGCGTCACCGAGATGGTCAAGGCCGGCTTCGAGACGCTGGTCGACGCGGGCTACGCTCCCGAGATGGCCTACTTCGAGTGCCTGAACGAGCTGAAGCTCATTGTCGACCTCATGTACGAGGGCGGCCACATGGGCATGTGGAACTCCGTCTCCGACACCGCCGAGTACGGCGGACTCACCCGCGGCGAGGAGATCATCGACCGCGACGGCTTCGACGAGATCCTCAAAGGCGTCCAGAACGGGGAGTTCGCCCGCGAGTGGATCAACGAGAACCAGGCGCATCGGCCCGCGTACAAGCAGTACCGCGACGCGGAAGCCAACCACCAGATCGAGGAAGTCGGCGGACGCCTGCGCGAGCTGTTCGCGTGGGCCGACGAGGAGTAGCGAGCGCACCAGACAGATGACAGACGACACGACACACACGACCGAACCCACGACGGAGACCGTCGGCGACGCGGCCCCGAAGGCGACGATGGCCGAGTTCAGCCACACTAACCCCCACACCGGGAAGGCCTTCGGCGACGACTTCGCCTTCCAGCGGGGGCCGGCGGTGGCCGCCGACGGAGGCCGCGCGGACGCGACGGACGAGGGCGAACAGACGATGCGAGACGTCGATCACGAACACCCCGAAGCGGACGCGGAGGACGCCAATCGCGTCTTCCAGCGGGGTTCCGAAGGGCGAGACGGATCAGTATGAGTCAGGGCACACTGTACGACAAGGTCTGGGACCGGCACAAGGTAACGACGCTGCCGAACGGGCAGGATCAGCTGTTCGTCGGGCTGCACCTCATCCACGAGGTCACGAGCCCGCAGGCGTTCGGCATGCTCCAGGAGCGGGACCTCGAAGTCGCCCGGCCCGACCTGACGCTGGCGACGGTCGACCACATCGTCCCCACGGCCGACCAGTCTCGCCCCTACGGCGACGACGCGGCCGAGAACATGATGTCGGAACTCGAGGAGAACGTCCGCGACGCGGGCATCCAGTTCCTCGATCCGACCAGCGGCGAGCAGGGCATCGTCCACGTCGTCGGCCCGGAGCAGGGGCTGACCCAGCCCGGCAAGACAATCGTCTGTGGCGACTCTCACACGTCGACCCACGGCGCGTTCGGCGCGCTCGCGTTCGGTATCGGGACCAGCCAGATCCGCGACGTACTGGCGACCCAGACCATCGCGATGGAGAAGCAGAAGGTCCGCAAGATCCAGGTCGACGGCGAACTCGGCGAGGGCGTCGAGGCGAAGGACATCATTCTGGAGATCATCCGCCGGCTGGGCACCGAGGGCGGCGTCGGCTACGTCTACGAGTACGCCGGCGAGGCCATCGAGAACCTCGACATGGAAGGGCGGATGTCCATCTGTAACATGTCCATCGAGGGCGGCGCTCGCGCGGGCTACGTCAACCCCGACGAGACCACCTACGAGTGGCTGGAGCAGACGGACTACTTCCAGGAGCACCCCGAGAAGTTCGACGAGCTGAAGCCGTACTGGGAGTCCATCCGCAGCGACGATACGGCCGAGTACGACGACGTGGTCCGCATCGACGCGAGCGAGCTGGACCCGGTCGTCACCTGGGGCACCACGCCCGGGCAGGGCATCGGCATCCACGACCCCATCCCGGCGCCGGAGGACCTGGCCGACGACAAGGTCGACACGGCCCGTCGCGCCCAGGAACACATGCGCGTCGAGCCCGGCGAGACGATGGACGGCTACGATATCGACGTGGCCTTCCTCGGTTCCTGTACGAACGCCCGCCTGCCGGACCTGCGCCGCGCGGCCCGCATCGTGAAGGGTCGCGAGGTCGACGACGACGTGCGTGCGTTCGTCGTCCCCGGCAGCCAGCGCGTCCAGAAACAGGCCGAGGAGGAAGGCCTGAAGGACATCTTCGAGGACGCCGGCTTCGACTGGCGCAACGCCGGCTGTTCGATGTGTCTCGGCATGAACGAGGACCAACTGGAGGGCGACGAGGCGTGTGCCTCGTCCTCGAACCGGAACTTCGTCGGCCGCCAGGGCTCCAAGGACGGGCGCACCGTCCTGATGAACCCGCGGATGGTCGCCGCGGCGGCGATCACCGGCGAGGTCTCTGACGTGCGCGACCTGGAGGAGGTGGCCGTCCAATGAGCGACCCGACAGAGGACATCCCGTCGGTCGACTACGTGGAGGGGACGGGCATCCCGATCCGCGGCAACGACATCGACACCGACCAGATCATCCCGGCGCGGTTCATGAAGGTCGTCACCTTCGACGGCCTGGGCCAGTTCTCCTTCTTTGACCTGCGGTTCGACGACGACGACAACGAGAAGGACCACCCGTTCAACGAGGAGCGCTTCCAGGACGCCAACGTCATGGTTGTCAACAACAACTTCGGCTGCGGCTCCTCCCGGGAGCACGCCCCGCAGGCGCTCATGCGCTGGGGCATCGATGCCATCATCGGCGAGGGCTTCGCGGAGATCTTCGCGGGCAACTGCCTCGCGCTCGGCATCCCGACCGTCACCGCCGACCACGAGACGATCAACGCCCTCCAGCAGTGGGTCGACGACAACCCCGACGGCGACATCGAGGTCGACGTGCGCGCCGAGACGGTGACCTACGGCGACAACGAGATCAACGTCAGCGTCGACCGCGCCCAGCGCGAGGCCCTCGTCGAGGGCAACTGGGACACCACCGCGCTGATGAAGGCCAACCAGAACGCGATCGCCGAGACCGCCGACTCGCTGCCGTACCTCGAGAGCGCGGACTGACGGCAGTCCTCCGCGTCTATTCGTTCGACACCGGATCCCCGAGTCGCTGTATTCGATGTTCCCGGGCACCGGTTCCCCCAAAATGACTATCTAGCGGAACTTTCAAACGACTCGTAGCCGTGGGACCGCCATGAAACGCGCCGGCGAACCGACGTGGGAGGATTTCGACGGCGGGCTGTCGGATCTGGGCGAGCGACGGGTCGCCCGGGCGGACAACGGCCGCTTCTACGAGTTCGATACCGAGACGGGGGAGCCCGTGGAGTCGTGGGGTCCCAGGGAGTTCCGGGTCGGTGGTCGGATCGTCGAGTTCTCGACCGCCGTGGAGAGGGTAGTTGCGGTCGACGGAGTCACGGTGATCAAGACTGCCGGACCCGAGGCGTCGTCCACCTCGCGCGGCGACTCGTGTCACCTGTGGGGGTTCGACGCCGAGGGGACCGAACTGTGGCGACGACTGGACACCGTCTACAGGTGGGGACTGAAGCTCCGGGACGGGAGTTGCTGCCTGTTCGTCTGGGACACGCCGGTCCGCGCCACTCACCAGTATCTCCGTCTCGACGAGCGGACGGGGAAGATCGTCGGCGCCTTCGCCGGACCGGCAGGGACGGTGAAACAGCACATCGACTTCGAGATGGTCGACGAGCCGACAGTGTACCCCTCCGGTCGGAACTGTGTCGTCCTCGACGCCGACGGGAGTCAGCTGTGGCGTCGCTCCTTCGACGAAGCCGTCAACGAGTACGCGCGAGGTACCCGCGACGACGGCCGGGCAGTCACGGTGCTCCGGACCCGGGGTGGAACCCTCCACTGTGTCGCCGACGACGGCACCGACTGCTGGTCGCGGACGGTCGACGGGTGCTGGGAACTGGCGGCCGAAGACGACCCGCGCCTGGTGCCAGCGGACGAAGAGGGGGGTCCATCACGGGCTCTCGACCTCGAAACCGGCAGTCTGGCCACCGAGTGACTCGATGTCCACGACCGATTCTCCGCCGGCACTGGCGCCGGGACGGCTACGGCGAGCGCCGTTCGATCGCCCGTATCGCTTCGCGCGCCATGTTTCTGGTCGCCCGGTCGGGCGTCGCGTCCGCGAGTTCACGCAGGCGGTCGAGCGCCCGGACGTCGCCGGCATCCCGTAGTGCGCCGACCGCTCGCCGGCGAACGCTCTGACGGTCGTCGCCGAGCAAGTCGACGAGGACCTCGATCGATTCGGGAGTGCCGAGTTGCTCGAGTACCTCGACTAGCCACCTGTCGACGTCCTCGTCGTCTCCGAGCGCGTCGACGACGGCGTCGAGATGTGGCGTCACCGTCTGGGGTTTGTGTTCGGCGTAGTCGGCCAGCAGACGTGCGGCGGAGCGGCGGACCAGCGCGCTCTCGTCGGCGAGCATGTTCGCCAGCGAGTCGGTCGACGTCGGGGGAGCGATGAGACTGACAGCGCGTGCAACCGCCCGTCTGACCTCGGGCGACGGGTCCGTCGACGCCCGGTTCAGCGCTTCTATCGCTCGCTCGTCGAGAAACCCCACGGCGAGTCGGACGCCGATCGCCCGGACCGACGGGTCCTCGTCCTCGAGCGCCCGGTGGACGGTCGACTCGTGGCGTTCGACCGCGTCGAAGAGTCCGTCTCGCTTCCGCCGCCCGATCGATCCGTAGCTCTTCCCTTTCGGTGGAGTCGGAAACTCGCCGGCGGCCGTCTTCCTGACGTCCGGATCCCCGTCGACGAGCGCGTCGAACAGCAGGTCGAGCGCGTACGGAACGTGGTCCTCGTCGGCGAAATCGGCGGCGGCCGCGACCGTCGCCTCGCGGACGGTCCGGTCGGAGCTGTCTTCGAATACGTCGCGATACGTGTCCACGGCCGCCGAGGCGTGTGTCTCACCGGCGAGCGTCCCCAGCGACCGGATCGCGGTGATCTGCAGGTCGACGTCGTCGCTGTCGAGCGCCATGGACCGGACCAGCGCGATGGCGTCCGAGTCGACGGGATCCGACGCCTTGCCCGCGCGTCTGAGTCCGTCGACGGCCAGCGCACGGACTGATGCCGATTCGTCGTCGAGTCGGCGCGCGAGGTGGGACGCCACGTCGACGTCGGCATTCCCGCGGGCCCCGTACCAGAGCGCCCAGGTCGCCTCGCGGCGGACGACCTCGCGCTCGTCGTCGAGCACCGTCGCGAGAGCGTCGACCGTTCGCTCCGAGTCGTCCCACAACCCCTCGCGAACGTCTTCGCGGTCCCAGATCCCGAGGTGGTCGAGCAATGCCACCGGCCCGCCGGACGCCTCGGACGCCGGCGCCGAGAACTGGACGGGTCCCTCCTCGAACGACGGACGCGTGTATCCGGGTTCGCGGTCGTTGTAGTCGCTGTAGGTCCCGATCGACTGTCGCGACGGTGTCCGTCCGGCCCCACGGATGGCGCTCTGGACCGGTTCGATCCGATCGCTGTCGGTGGAGAGTGCACTCACGAGCGTGACTCGCCCGTCGTTGTCCTCGCGAATCGCTAGCGCGGGCGCCGCTGTGAGAGTCTCACGATCGATCCTGTCGACGGTCTCGCTGTCGAAGTACGCCACCGCGCCCACGGTGTGCGGGTCGGTCGCCGTGACCGTTCGCTCGTCCGGCCCTCTGGGCCTGTAGCCGGGGCGGGATGTCCCCCACGCCAGACCGCCCGCGTCGAACGCTCGCTCGAAGAGTGTGACCGCGCGGAGCCAGTCGATCCGCGTCAACGGGTCGGCTCGCAGCCTGAGATCGTGGCCGTCGGCTTCCGGCAGGACCGCTCTGACGCGCCCGAGTGCAGGGTGGCGCTCGGAGAGAAACCGATCGCGGCCGGGGCGCCACGTGACCGACTCGTCCGGCGTCAGTCCCGCTTCGGCGAACACCGCGCGTACGGCGTCGAATTCGACCGACTCGCCCCGACAGCGGACGACCAGCGGCTCGACGTCCATAGGACCCCGTGTGCTGTCCGGCAAAAAAGGATACCTGTTCGACACGTTCCGTCGGTTCCGAGGGTCCCGGCGAACCCGCCGAGGGGGTCAGTCGTCGACCGCGTGCGACCCGTGCGAGCGGCCTGTGGCTCCCGGAGAGTCTGACAGGAGCGCATCGGCGTCGCCGCCGAGCGCCGGCGGCAGTTCGCCGTCCATCGCGTACCGGAACAGCGCCGTCTTGACGACGCCGTCGACGGTGAACTGGACGGTGATCGCGGTGACGATCGCGGCGACCGGGAGGATTACCGGGAGCGTGAACGCGCCGAGCGGCGGGAGTTCGATAGCGAACTCGCCGAGGAACGCCAGGACCGCCAGTGCGATGGCGGCGAGCATCCCGGTCCAGAAGATCACCATCCCGACCGCCCGCGTGCCGACCGTGGCGACGATCGACTTGCCCCACTGGTCCTCGACGCCCGCCTTCACCTTCGCGAACGTCTCCTTCAGCGCCCCGTCGCTCGTCGCGATGGCGGGGAACGCGAACACGCCGGCGATCTTGAGCCCCCAGCGGCTTCCCACGCCGAGCGCGTCGCCGAAGGGGATCGAGTCGCCGACGTAGTGCGTCGCCATCCCGCCGACCCCGATCACGAGGCCGCCGAGGACGACCATCTTGATCCGTCCGGCCGCACGACGGAGGCCGGACGCGAAGCCCGGCGACCGCCCCTCGAACAGTTCGTTCACTTCGTAGCAGTACGCGACCATCAGGAACGCGAACAGGAGCGGGAACCCGACGACGTAGGCCACGACGCCCAGCTTGCCGAGCGTCGGGTCCACGAGGAAGCCCCCGCCGACGAACACTATCGGCATCCCGAGTCCGAACACCACCGCGAGGATCGGGTAGATGAACACCTGCGGCGCCGAGAGAAGGACTCGCAACGCCCTGCCGGCCACCGAGAGCTGCTTGCCGATGCCGCTCAGCAGCCCCATCGCCGGCTCCCCCCGGTTCGAGCTTCGTCGGTCATTCGACCGCCCCGTTCCCCTCGCGGCTCTGGACGTTCGTCTCGTGCCCATGCGCGTTCGTCTTCCCCCGCCCGCGGGCTGTTACACCGTTTACCCATGGTTGCGGTGATATAACCACACCCACATTACATTTTCGCACGATACGACGGAGTAGTTGCGCGGTGCGTGCCAGCATTCGGGAGCCCAACGGCTATCACCGCAGGGGACGCAACCACACGTGTGCAGCCCGTCGATCTCACTCACGCGATCGAGTCGGAGATGCCGGTGTATCCGGGAACGCAACCGATCCGCGTCGAACCCGCCGCGACGCGCGACCGCGACGGATACCGGACGACGCGCCTCGATTTAGACACTCACACCGGCACGCACGTCGACGCGCCCGCGCACCTCGTAGACGGGCCATCGCTCGACGAGTTCCCGCCGGAGCGGTTCCGGTTTTCCGCTGCATGCGCCGATCTCCGTCCGCTCGAACCCAGGGAATCGGTGGGTGTCGACGCACTCCGGGATGCGCTCACCGTCGATCCGGCGACGGTTGATCTCGTCGCTGTCGTTACGGGCTGGGATCGCCACTGGGGGAGCGAGCAATACTTCGACCACCCGTATCTCACCGCAGAGGCGGCGGCCTGGCTCGCCGACCGCGGCTGTGACCTCGGGGTCGATACCGTCAACCCGGACCCGACGCCGACCGAAGATGCCGACGACGACGAACCGGAGGGGTTCCCGGTCCACGAAGCGCTGTTCGAGGAAGAGCGCCTGATCGTGGAGAACCTACGCGGGCTGGATCGGCCGCCCGAGCGCTTCGAACTGCACGCCTATCCGCTCCGGTTCGCCAACGCCGACGCGTCGCCGGTTCGAGCGGTCGCGTACGCGAGTGACTCCGGGGACTGACCGGCGAGCGCCGAGCGGTGCGGTCGCTGCCACACATCGACACGCTCTTTTCGACACCGGCGGGAGATTGCGTCATGACTCACGAGATCGCCGTGATCCCCGGCGACGGGATCGGGCAGGAAGTGACGCCGGCGGCAGTCGAGGTCCTCGAAGCGATCGACGTCGACTTCGACTTCGTCGAGGGTGAGGCCGGCGACGCCGTGAAAGCGGAGACTGGCGAAGCGCTCCCCACCGAAACTCGCGAACTCGCCGCCGACGCCGACGCGACGCTGTTCGGCGCAGCCGGCGAGACGGCCGCCGACGTAATCCTCCCGCTCCGGGACGTCGTCGGCTCGTTCGCCAACGTCCGACCGGCCCGCTCGTACCCCGGTCTCGACGCCGTCCAGCCCGACACCGACCTCGTGTTCATCCGCGAGAACACCGAAGGCGTCTACTCGGGTATCGAGGCGGAGATCGACGACGGCGTCCGCACGCTGACCCGCGTGATCACCGAGGACGCCTCCCGCGAGATCGCCGAGTTCGGCTTCCGCTACGCGAAGCGCAACGGCTTCGACGACGTGACCATCGCGCACAAGGCCAACGTCATGCGCGAGACGGACGGCCTGTTCCTCGAGACCGCCGAGGAAGTCGGCGACTCCTTCGACATCGACTACGATACGGCGCTGATGGACGCGCTCGCGATGCACCTCGTCATGCATCCCGAGGACTACGGCGTGGTCATCTGCCCGAACCTCGCGGGCGACATGCTCTCGGACCTGGCCGCGGGCCTCGTCGGCGGCCTCGGCCTGCTCCCGAGCGCGAACGTCGGCGAGGAGAACGCGCTGTTCGAGCCGGTCCACGGCTCCGCGCCGGACATCGCCGGCGAGGGGATCGCCAACCCCTCCGCGATGATCCTCTCGGCCGCGATGCTACTCGACCACCTGGAATACAACGACGAGGCGGCCGCCGTCCGCGAGGCCGTCGAAGGCGTTCTCGCTGACGGCCCGCGCACCCCGGACCTTGGCGGCGATGCGTCAACCGAAGACGTGACCGAAGCGGTCGTCGACCGGCTCTGAATCACCGCGTTCTCACGTTCGAGCGCCGAACGATCCCCGTTCGGTCCCCGAAATTTGCCTTTCTCAGTACGTCTACTGTCGACTGTATGCCGAAGGTCGAACTCGACGAGGAGACGATCGAGCGGCTAGACACGCTCAAGGTGGACGACGAGTCCGACGACGAACTCGTCACCGAGCTCATCAACATCTACGAGGCCGAAGGACTGACCCGGTTCACGAACGAGTGACGACTGGACGGGTCCCGGAGACGGGCCGCGCCGACCGACGTCCGTCGGTCACTCCCGTGCGAGGACGCACACTTCTTCCCACTTCCCGCGCGCTTCCAGTTTCTCCTGTAGGTCGCCGGCGTACATCTGCGCCATCTCCTCGGCGGCGGCCAGTTGCTCGCGGTCCACGCCGCCGCCACCGCCCAGCCCCAGCGCGTCCTTGACCCCGTCGAGTAGTCCGCCGGAGTCACCGGACTCTCCCCCGCCGCCCTGCGCGGCCATGCCGGCCGCGCGATCCATGTTGTCGAGTTCGGGCACGATGCTCTCGACCTTGCTGGTGTCCGCGACGAGGCGGGCGGTCTCGGGGTCTTCGGGGTTCTCGATCTCGAACTCCACGGCAGTCATGATGAGGCCCCACTGCTGGCGGGAGAAGTTCGAGGCGGCGACCTTCTCGGCGAACTCCTGGTCGACCTGCATCCGCTCCCCGACGATCCGGTCGCTCCAGTCGCTGTCGCTCATGGCTCGTCGTTCGTGTCTCTGATGTATGAGCGTTTTCGCTCGCGTCGCCCGTCGCGACTGTGACGCCGATCCCCCCTCCTCGTGTCCCACTTTCTCGACAGTGGACCGTCGGTTGGCACTCGTCTGTCATCAATCGGTCCCTCCCAAGGCTTATTCTCGCACCGCGATTCCTGGGAGTCGTGGTTGGATTGGAACGGGGGACTGTCGAACTCGAACCGTATCGGGACGAATGGAGAGACCACTACGAAAGAGAGGTACAGCGACTGACCGAGATCGCCGGCGAGTGGTTCCTCGATTTCGAACACATCGGTAGCACTGCTATCGAGGGGATGGTGGCAAAGCCGATCATCGATATCCTCGCCGTCGTCGAGGAGGTAGACGAGGCGAACGACCTCGTCCCGATACTCGAAGAACACGGGTACGAACATCGGCCCGGAGACGTCGAGGGGCGACTCTTTCTCGCAAAGGGACCGCCTACGAACCGAACACACTATCTCTCGATCACCGAGCAAGGGAGCGACTTTTATCGGGAGAAACTCGCCTTCAGGGAGTACCTGCGCGAACACCACGAAGCGGCCGACCAGTACGCCTCCTTGAAGAAGAGATTGGCAGAAGCACACCCCGAGAACAGGGAAAGATACACCGCCGAGAAAGGAGCGTACATTCGGGATATTCTCGACCGAGCGATGGACGGCTAATCGCTGATTCTCCGGCACTGAAACTCCAAAGGGGGAAGCGCTGACGGTGTTCTCACCCGTGACTTTCCGGCCGAGAAAAGACGGTTAGCTTCCGTTGCTCTCGCCGGAGGAGGACTCAACGCCGAGGGCGTCGAAGAGCTTCTTGCGGACGGCTTCCTCGGTGAGCTGCAGGAGCGTCTCGCGGTTGTCTTCGCTGGTCTCGATGCCGGTGAAGATCCCGAGCGGGATCTCGACGGCGGCGTCGGTCGAGTGGCCCTTCGCCTCGCCCATCTCGCCGAAGGCGTCGTCAAGGACCTTCCCGATGTTCATCCGGATGTCCTTCGACCGGGCGGCGAGGTAGATGGTGTCGTCGGCGATGGCGAAGACGGCCGTGGTCGTGATCCCCTCCAAGTTCAGGAGGTGCTGGGCGGCCTGCGCGAGGGCGTCGCGGTCGCGGATGAACCCCGCGTTCGAGACGAGGTGGCTCCCGCTGACCTCGCGGTTGCGGATGGCCTCGGCGAGCACGTCCAGGGTTTCGGGGGACATCGACGGCGACTCGACCTGTTCGAGGGTGTCGTGGTCGGCGAAGGGGTAGAGATAGGCGGCGGCGGTGAGGTCGGCCGGCGTCGTGTCCCGCTTGAAATCCAGCGTTTCGGCGCGGATGCCGTACAGCAGCGCGGTGGCGACCTCCTGGCTGAGGTTGAGGTCGAGTTCCTGGATGTACTTGGTCAGGATGGTCGAAGTGGCCGAGACGTTCGAGCGGACGTCCTCGAAACGTGCGTCGAGGGCCTCGTTCTCGTGTTCGTAGTGGTCGACGAGGATGTCGATGTCCTCGGCGGCTGGCGCGCCGCCCTTCGCGTAGTCGACGAGCGCGACGGTGTCGTAGTCGTCGATGTCCACGTCGTCACGGGAGACGAGGTCGATGCCGAGCAGGTTGACGAACGCTCGGTTCTCCTGGTGGCCGACCTCGCCCTCGTAGATGATGTCCGCCTCCACGTCGCGACTGGCGGCGATGTCGCGCAGCGCGGCCGCGCTCGCGATGGAGTCGGGGTCGGGGCTCCGGTGGACGAGGATGGCCATGCGTCCGCCGGTGTCGTCGATGACCTCGGCGAGGTTGCGGGCCTTGTACTCGAGTTCGCCGGTCTCCAGCGCGCGCAGCGCGGAGTCGGCGATGACGGACGAGGGATTGATCACCACGTCGGCGCCGAGCTCGGTGAGTTCGTCGGCGGAGACGGGGTCCGAGGCGCGTGCGACGATGAAATGGTCGCCGCCGCGCTCGCGGATGTTTCCGACGGCTGCCGAGTTGGCCTCGACGTCGGAGGACATTATCAGGACGACGTCGCAGTCGGCGACCTCGTCGACGACCGACTCGTCGCGGATGTCCGCGACGTTGGCGTCGAGGTCCTGGTCGCGGAGGGCTTCGACGCGACCCTCGTCGCGGTCGATGATCTCGACCTCCTTGCCCTCGCTGACGAGTTCCTCGGCGACCGCGTGGCCCACGCTCCCACACCCGAGGATGGCGTAGCGAGACATCGACGCCATCGTGATGCCGGTACTCATCGTGTCACGTCACAGGGCGACGAGACATATAATTCCCCACATTTTGCCGCGTTCTCGTCCCCGCTCCCGTCCCCGAACAGTAACGTATTTCAATCAACCTCCGTAATTCGAATTCGAGGGCCGGTAGCTCAGTCCGGCAGAGCGTCTGACTCTTAATCAGACGGTCGAGGGTTCAAATCCCTTCCGGCCCGTTTTGTCGTGAACTATCCGCGAGCAGCGCGTAGCGTGTGTTCAGGCCCGTGAGTGTCGACGGGACTGGCAGGATTTGAACTAGAACAGGCGCGCGCGGCAAACCGAGCACGTCCGGGCGGAGGTTCGGACCCCGTTGCCGTCGGACTGTCTCACCAGTCGTAGTTACCGAGCGCCGAAGTGGCTGCAAAATAGTCGAGATCGGCCCCGGGAACGGCCACGAGGTCGATGCGGTCGCGTTATCTCCAGTCGTCGAGCGAACGGGCCCGGGCTGCTGTGGCCGAAATCCACGCCTCCTCGCGGGCAATGTCCGCGACCACGAACCGGGCGTCTCGGCCCGCCCCGTCTACCGTCGCGACGACCTCGGCGTCGCTCGCCGCGCTGTCGCCGGGCGACCGCGTCTCGGTACACATACCCTCATGTTCACAGGACGCCACTATGAATGTTCTGGTTCTGGTGCTATCGTAGCTAGCATCTAAACATCTGATTTCGTATCCTGAACTAACGTGGCTTTCTATCCGCAGAGTGTGATCGGGATATAATATAGTTATCCGACGATAGTATCGACGACTACGGGTAGTCATCGGGCGACCGGGCGAAAAAAGCGATAGTCGGGCTGCCGAAACGGAGTCTCGAATCCGTTCGCTACTGGTTGATGCCGTAGACGTCGCCGGACCAGTCCCGTGCCGGGTGGTCGTAGACGGGATGGTTCCGGTCCCGGTCGTCCAGCGCCGCGAGGTCCTCGTCGTCGAGCGACCAGTCGAACAGCTCGAAGTTTGATTCGATATGGTCGGGCGAGGACGATTTCGGAAGCGCGACGATATCGCGTTCGATCGCCCACTTGAGCACGATCTGTGCGGGGTTCTTGTCGTGCCGCTCGGCGAGATTCTGCACGACCTCGTCCTCGAAGACTTCGGTCCGGGCGAGGGGCGCCGCGGCCTCGATCACGGTGTCGGTCTCGCGGCAGTACTCGACCAGGTCCGGCCGCTGGAACCACGGGTGGAACTCGATCTGGTTGACGGCGATTGGGACGTCTGAGACGTGCTGGGCGCAGCTCAGCTGGTAGGCGCTGAAGTTCGAGACGCCCACGTTCTTGACGAGCCCCTCCTCGTGGAGCGTCGCCATCGCGTCCATCGACTCGCGCAGCGAGACCGCGGGGTTCGGCCAGTGGATGAGATACAGGTCGAGGTAGTCGGTCCCCAGTCGATCGAGAGAGTCCTCGCAGGACTCGATCAGCGAGTCGTAGTTCAGGTTCTTCGGGAGCACCTTCGACGTGAGGAAGACTTCCTCGCGGTCGTACTCCGCGAGTACCTCGCCGATCTCCTCCTCGTTCATGTACCCCTCGGCCGTATCGACGTGCGTGTAGCCGGCATCGAGGGCTGTGCGGACGCCTTCTTTGACCGTCTCGCCGCCGATGTCCCACGTGCCGAAGCCGAGCTGCGGGAGTTCGTCGCCGCTCGGGAGCGTCTTCGTCGGAACCGTCGTCATAGAACTGTCACCGCCTCGGCGTTGGGATGGTAGCGGGTTCAAACTACTGATCCTCGCGGTTTTCTCCGTTATCGATCGGCGAGCGCGACGCGGATCCCCTTCGTCAGATCACTGTCTGTACTCCCTTCCATCCTCACCGCGGCCCCCTCCACTCAGTAACGGTCGAAGCTGTGTAGCTTCGAAACCACCGTTCACTTTCGTTTGCGTTTATTCGGAGTCGTTGTTGGTGCCCAAAGAGATGTAAAACGAATCCCTCATAGGGGGACGATGGGGGGATACGGTCCTTGTCCTAGAGAGATTTTAGGTTTGACCCCTCCACTCCCCGCCCGAGGGCTGGCGATAGCTCGGTGACTCTACGGACCAATCACTCGCCGTCGTCACCTACTAGAAGTCGTCTGCGAGCAATGGATACGCGGCAACGTCTCCAGTGGTGAGTGTCTGAGGAAAGGGCCCAGAGACGGCCGCTTACCTCATATATCGGATGGGTTCGGGCGGATTTGAACCACCGGTCTCGGCCTTGTAAAGGCCGCGTCATAACCAACTAGACCACGAACCCTCGCCCGAACGTACCGACTGACTCGGAATAACCCTTTCTCTCTCGGTCGAACCCGCAGGCTTACGAGCGGGCCGCTCCTCGCTGGGAACATGGTCGACAGCCGCATCGTCTGGGGGCTCGCAGTCTTTCTCCTCTTTTTCGTCGGCGGCGTCTACGTCAGCCAGTCAGGCCTGATGTACCAGATCAACCCGCCGAACCCGGACAGCTACGAGCGGGTCACAGTCACCGCCTACGACGAGAACGGGACGGAACTCGCCGCGGTCGAGGCGCGAGTCGCCGACACGAAACCCAAGCGCTGGCTCGGGCTCAGCAACACCTCGGAGCTTCCGATGGGCGAAGGAATGCTGTTCGACCACCCTTCGGAAGGGAACCACGGTTACGTAATGCGCGACATGGCGTTCCCGCTGGACATCGTCTTCATCGGCGCCGATGAGCAAGTGACAGCTGTCCACCACGCAGGCGTCCCCGAGGGAAGTCCCGAGAAAACCTATCGAGCACGCGCGAAGTGGGTCCTCGAAGTCCCGCGCGGGTGGGCGAACGAGACGGGCGTCGACGCGGGCGATCGGATCGCGATCCCGGCGGCGGCCCAGAACGCCAGCGGATGATCTGAACCGGGGCACTCCCGAGCCACTCCCGGCTTTCGATACGGGAAGGGTTCTCACGGCTTCGACGCGCTTTTGCGGGACGACTCCCTGAAGATAGTCGATGAGTGTAGACCTCGACGAGGAGGAGGTCTTCGACGACGTCCGCGACCGGGTCGACCAGCCGATGCGTCGGCTGTTCGCCGAGTACGGTCGCGACAATCTCCCGCAGTTCGTCGTCGGCCTGATCAGCAGCGTCTTCGCACGCGTGCTGGACCTCCTCCCGCCGCTTCTGTTGACACTGGCGATCGACGCGACCTTCCGCGACACCACTGCATACAGTATCCCACTGGTCCCCGACGCGTGGCTCCCGACCGGGGCGGTAGGGCAGATCTGGTTCACAGTCGCCCTCATCGCCGCGGCGTTCGTGGTCGGTGCGGGCTTCCACTGGACGCGCAACTGGGGCTGGAACTCCTTCGCCCAGAACATCCAGCACAACGTCCGTACCGACACCTACGACAAGATGCAGCGGCTGAACATGGAATTCTTCTCCGACAAGCAGACCGGGGAGCTGATGTCGATCCTCTCGAACGACGTGAACCGGCTGGAGCGGTTTCTCAACGACGGGATGAACTCCTTTTTCCGGCTGTCGGTGATGGTGCTCGCCATCGCCGCCATCCTGATGTACTGGAACTGGCAACTCGCGCTGGTGACGCTCGTGATCGTCCCGATGATCGCCTTCTTCACCTACAAGTTCGTCAAGACGATCCAGCCCCAGTACGCCGACGTGCGCTCGTCGGTCGGCCAGCTCAACTCCCGGCTGGAGAACAACCTCGGCGGCGTCCAGGTCATCAAGACCGCCAACACCGAGCGCTTCGAGTCCGACCGGGTGGAGGACGTCTCGGAGGATTACTTCGACGCCAACTGGGCGGCGATCAACACGCGGATCAAGTTCTTCCCCGGACTCAGACTGCTCTCGGGCGTCGGCTTCGTCGCGACCTTCCTCGTCGGCGGGATCTGGGTCGTCACGTACGAAGCGACCGGCAGCGCGCCGTGGTTCTTCACCGGCAAGCTCTCCGTGGGGCAGTTCGTCGGGTTCATCCTGCTGTCCCAGCGGTTCATCTGGCCGATGGCGCAGTTCGGGCAGATCATCAACATGTACCAGCGCGCCTACGCCTCCAGCGAGCGCATCTTCGGGCTGATGGACACGCCGAGTCGCATCGTCGAGGATCCCGACGCCGAGGAACTCGTCGTCTCCGATGGCCACGTGGAGTTTGACGACGTCTCGTTCGGCTACGACGACAGCGAGAACATCGTCGAGGACATCGCCTTCGACGTCGAAGGTGGCGACACGGTCGCGCTCGTCGGCCCGACCGGCGCCGGGAAATCGACCGTCATGAAGCTCCTGCTGCGGATGTACGACGTCGACGAGGGGGCCATCCGGATCGACGGCGCCGACCTCCGGGAAGTCACCATCCCGAGCCTCCGGCAGGCGATGGGCTATGTCAGCCAGGAGACGTTCCTCTTCTACGGGACCGTCGAAGAGAACATCGAGTACGGCACCTTCGACGCCGACCGCGAGGACATCGTCGAGGCGGCGAAAATGGCCGAAGCTCACCAGTTCATTCAAAATCTCCCCGACGGCTACGACACGAAGGTCGGCGAGCGCGGCGTCAAACTCTCCGGGGGACAGCGCCAGCGCATCGCGCTCGCGCGGGCCATCCTCAAAGACCCCGACATCCTCGTGCTCGACGAGGCGACCTCCGACGTCGACACGGAGACGGAGATGCTCATCCAGCGCTCGCTGGACAAGTTGACCGCCGACCGGACGACGTTCGCCATCGCCCACCGCCTGTCGACCATCAAGGACGCCGACAAGATCGTCGTCCTCGAAGACGGGAAGATCGTCGAGCGCGGCTCTCACGAAGAGCTGCTTGAAGACGACGGCCTCTACGCCAAGCTGTGGGCCGTGCAGGCCGGAGAGATCGACGAACTTCCCGAGGAGTTCGTCGAGCGGGCGGCCCGACGGCGGGCCCAGACCGAAGCCTCGGACGACGACTGACGCCCCGTTCACCGGTTCGGTCACGACCGGACCGCGTTCGCCTGCGAGTACGGTCGCCGACTGGGGCATTTGTTTGCGGGTGCGGTCGGGTACCACGGGGCGCGGGCCGCGACAGGCGGGAAGCTTTTTGCGTCCGGACGCGAGAGGCTCGGACATGAAAGTCCTCCTGGGCATGGGCGGGAGCCCGGACGGGTTCGACGCGCTGGAGGAGACGCTGGCTCGCGCTCGCCAGGCCGGAGACGACCTCACTGTCGCCGTCCTCGACACGTCCGAAGACTACGACGTCGACGACGTCGGATCGCGCATCCGCGACCGGATCGCCGACGCGGAGATGGACGTCGAAGTCGAGCAGCTCCCGGGCCATCCGGGCAGTCAGCTCTCGGAGTTCGCCGAACAGGAGGGGTTCGACCGCATCGTCATCGGGGGCGGCCAGCGCAGCCCGATGGGAAAGATCGAGCTCGGTGAGGTGGCCGAGTTCGTCCTGCTGAACGCCACGACGACGGTGACACTCGTTCGATGACCGGACGCACCTATCCCGACGAGCCGACCGATTCGTTCCCGGAGCCGCCGCTGTCGTTCACGGACGGCGACGGCCGCGAGATCCGGATCGAGGCGAGTAGCGTCGACGACTTCGACGCCCTCGTCGAGATGTACGGCCAGTTCGACCCCGCCGACCGCGCCCAGGGGATCTCGCCGGTCAGGGAAGAGGCCATCCGCGAGTGGCTCGACACGCTGCTGTCCGAGGAGTCGATCAACGTCGTCGCCGTCGACGACGGCGACACGGTCGGCCACGCCATCCTTGTGCCCGACCGCGAAGAAGCGTACGAACTCGCCGTGTTCGTCCTCGGCGACTACCAGGGCGCCGGCATCGGGACGAAACTCCTGCGGGGGCTGCTGGGCCAAGGCTGCGCGGAGGGCGTCGAGCAGGTGTGGCTCACGGTCGAGCGCTGGAACGATCCGGCGATCGCCCTCTACGAGAAACTCGGGTTCGAGACGAGCAGTTCCGAGAGCTTCGAACTCGAGATGTCGATCCGGCTGGCCTGAATCGAATGGTCCGGTCCCGCGTCGTCCGGTCCCGAAAAGTCTTTTTTGGACGAAGAGATCTCAGACGGAGAGGACGGGCTGGCTGGCGTACTCGACGACGTACTGGGCGGACTTGCCGAGCGTCTCGTCGGGTTCGATGCCGTGCTCGCGCGGGACGACGATGAAGTCGACGGACAACTCCTCAGCCACGTCGAGGATGGCGCTGCCGGGGTGCTGGCGGAGTCGCGAGCGGGAGAACCCGACGACCGTCGAGTGCGTGACGGGGACGTCGTCAGAGAGCTCGTTCGTCTCGTCGGCGAAGGTCACCTGTTCGTCGGCGACGGTCTCGGCGTCGACCTCGCCGGTCTCGATCCCCCGTTTGACCGGTTCGTCGATCACGTGCAGCACGTGGACCGCGGCGTCGTAGCGCTCGGCGACCGCCAGCCCGTAGCGGACGGCCTCCTCGGCCTGGTCCGTGGCGTCGACGGGAACGAGGACCTGCTCGATGTCGAGGCTCATCGTCCACACCTCTGTCAGGAGAGGGCAAAAAGTCACCGAGGTCCGGGCGCGGCCGGTGATGGCCGGCGGATGCCACGGCGTGTCTCGCGTGGTTTATGGGCCTGGGCGGGGATGGTTCGACCATGTTCGACACGGTGGTCATCGCGACCGACGGCTCCGAGAGCGCGTCGCGCGCTGTCGACGTCGCGCTGGACGTCGCCGCGAAGTTCGACGCGGACGTCCACGCGCTCTACGTGGTCGACCGGGGGGACGTGGCGGCCTCGCCAGACGAGCTGCGGAAGGACCTGGTCGACGCCCTCGAAGCCGCCGCCCAGGAGGCACTCGACGACGTGCGCGAGCGGTCCGGCCGCTCGGTCACGACCGCCGTCCGCAACGGTCGCCCGGGCGCCGAGATCACCCAGTACGTGGAGGACGTCGACGCCGACGCCGTCGCGCTGGGGACGCGCGGCCGCCACGGCGACCACGGGTTCGTCCTCGGGAGCGTCGCCGACGCCGTCGTCCGCCGCTGTGACCGCCCCGTACTCACCGTCCGCCAGCTCGACGCGACAGAGAGCGAAGAGCAGGTCGTCTGAACGCGTCGAGCCCAGCCACGCATCGGTCCGACCCTCGCGTAACCGGGGGCTTCATTGCCTCGCGGCCGCTCCGCCCGATATGGACGATTGGCTCATCGACGGCGACCGACTCCCGCTCGAACGAAAGTCGGTCCTGCCGGGCGAGGGATTCTTCTACCCCGATTCGCTGCAGGAGACGAAAAAAGAGAGTGAGGCCGTGGACGCGCTGTCCGGCGCGGAGACGGTCGTCATCGCCGACACGGACGCCGACGGACTGGGCTGTGTCGCCCTGATCCGCGAGGTCCACGGCGACGAGGCGGCCATGGTCCCCTCGGGACCCCACGAACTCCGCCAGAGCATCGAGTGGGCCGTCGAGTACGCGCCCGACGACGCGAGCGTCTTCATCTGTGACCTCTGTCCCGACAGCACCGACGACGTCGAGGGCCTCGACGCGCTCGCCGAGCGGACGACCGTCCGCTGGTTCGACCACCACCAGTGGGACGACGACCTCGCGGCCGCCGTCGAGGAGGCCGGCGTCGACCTCACCGTCGGTGACTCCGAGGAGGTCTGCACGACCGACGTCGCCCTGGCCGAACTCGACGTCGACTTCTCTGAGAAGTTCGAGGACCTCGCGCGAGTCACACGCGACCACGACCTCTGGATCAAAGAGGACGAGCGCAGCGACGACCTCGCGGACTACGCGATGTGGGCCGAGCCCGAGGAGTACGTCAGGGTGATCCGCCGCTACGGCGTCGACTTCCCCGAGGCCGTCGAGGAGTTCCTCGAAGAGGAGCGCGTCGAGAAAGAGGCGCTCATCGAGAAGGCCGTCGAGCGCGCGGAACTGCGCGAGGTCGGCGAGTGGACTGTCGGCGTCACATACGGTCGCTGCTCGCAGAACGAGGTCGCCGAGGCGCTCCGCCAGCAGGGCGCCGACGCGTCGGTCATCGTCAAACCGGCCGGCAGCGCCTCGATCCGCGGCTCCGAGGGCTTCGAGCGCGCCCACGAGGTCGCCGAGCAGGTCAACGGCGGGGGCCACCCCCGCGCCGCGGGCTGCAAGCCCGACGTCTACGACGACATGCTCGACTACGCTCACCACTGGACGACCCGCGGCGCCGTCGCGAAGCAGGCCATCCTCGACGCCTTCCGGAATCTGCCGCCCGAAGAAGCGGAAGAAGGCGTCGACACCGAGCGATAAACCCGCAGCCCGCCAGACTGCGCCGACTGCACAGGCTGCTCAAACTAGTTCTTCGAGGTTCTCGCGGAGCGTCTCGATACGCCGGCGGCGGATCGACTCGTCTGCGCCGCCCCACCAGACGTCGAACCAGCCGAGTTCGGTGATCCACGTGACCGCCAGGTAGAACGACTGCCGGCGCTCGAAGGCGTCGTCGTGTTCGAACGGTTGGTCGCGTTCGTCTTCGTAGGCCGCGAGGATCGCTTCGCGCACCCGCTCGCGAGTGGGTGAGCCGGCGGGGGCCTGCCGGGAGAACTCCCGGACGACCCACGCCAGTTCGTAGCGCGGGTCGCCCGCCTGTGCGGCGCCCCAGTCGAGGACGGCCGTGACTTCGCCGGTATCGGGGGCCGCCAGCATGTTCCCCGGGCGGTAATCGCCGTGGAGCAACACCGACTCGGCCGTCAGGTCGAGGGTCGTCAGTCGGTCGTCGACGTACTCGCGCAGGTCGGCTTCGAGGTCCGCGTCGCTGTCGTCGAAGTCGTCGAGCGCAGACGTGACGACGTCACGCAGGCGCTCGCGCCAGGTCGTTCGACTGTCGGGGACGACCGGTTCGCCGTCGGGACCGGCAACGTGCTCGCCGTCCGGGCCAGCGATCAGGTCGCCGAACCGGTCGTATCGCCGGAGGTCGTGGATCCGGGCGAGGTATCGGCCCGACTCCCGGAGCAGGCGTTGACTGGCTGCTGACTCCTCGTCCGGTACCCACGAGGGGGGTTCCCCCGGCATCCGTTCCATGAGGAAAGCGGGGGTCGGCACCCACTCGGGGGCCGGCACCGAATCGGGAGTCTCGTGCGTCTCGCAGACGCCGAAGACGTCCGGGACTGGCAGGTCCGTCTCGCGGGCCGCCAGAGCGAGCAGGTCGACTTCGGCCAGGAATCGTTCCGGGGGACGCGCTGTCGCAGCGCCGCCGGAGCGTCGGCACTTCAAGACGGCGTCGCGTTCACGACCGTCGCTGTCTCGGACGGTGACGCCGTAGACGAAGTCGCTCCCCTCCGGGAGTGATTCGGCGTCGATAAGCGTCCAGTCGGGACGTATCGCCGACACCGTCGCCGCTACGGCCGCGGTCGAGAGACCGTCGTCGCCGTCGGGTCCGGGGTAGCTCACGGTCGGGCGCCGGCCGTCACTTCTCGCCGGCGAGCCACTTCTCGGAGTAGGCCGTCCCGCAGGAACACTGGACGTAGCCGTGGATCACGTCACCTTCGTTGTAGAGGCCCTCGACCTCCTCGTTCTGTTCCTCGGCGAAGGCGAAGACGAACCGGGCGTCGTGGGGACCCTCCGTCTCGTCGGCGTCGGGACAGACCCCGCCGGTCGCGTCGGCGTCGACGGTGCCCTCGTTGGCCATCGCCTGCTTCGCGAAGGCCATCGGATCCTTGTCGGTGGCTCGCTGGAAGGCGCTCCGACCGCTGTCGCCTTCGACGACGAGGACGACGCCGCCATCGACCCGCTCGCCGTGGCCCGCCAGCGCGTCGATGCCCGAGACGGCGTCCTCGGCGAAGTACATGAACACGTCTTCCGGCCGCTCACCGGCCAGGAACTCCTCTCGGTCGCTCATGCTCACAGGGAGTCGGTCCCCGGTGAAAAAGTGCCCGCCATCGCTCTCCCTCGCGACTGCGCGACACGCTTCAGTGAAAGCCGGACCCGATGGCAACGCGAGCGTGACCATCCGTGCGGGGATTCCACTGGTTGTCCGCTGGCATCGATCGCACGCTCGTGGCCGCCGACCGTCGTGAACGGGTGGGACGGTGTCTGACGTGCGTCTTTCGGCTCGGGACCCCGTGTGCGAGATGAATTTGCTTGTCGACCGGTCGGTCGATCACGACTGGCCGCGGGGGTGTCGATTCGAGTCGGTTTCCCGGCGGGATACCCCATGTGCGAGATGAATTACCGTACCTGATGGGAGCTACGAGAACGGAATTCGACGCGTGGGTCGGCTGGCCAGCCGGAGTCACAACAGTGCGTGGATCGGCCGGCGAGAAAGAGTCACAACAGCGTCTGGAACAGTCGGTGAGTCGGAGTCACAACGGGAGACCACGAAACCGGCCGCTGACCGGGGAGCCTGGCTCGACCGTCGAACCCCTCCGTCTGCGGAATGAATTCTGAGACTGGTGGAACCCCTCCGTGTGCGAGATGAATTCGCCGGTTGACGTACGGAGACCCTTCGTACGGAATGAATTGGCGTCGAATCGGTGGTCGCCCTGTGTGCGAAATGAAACTCGAACGGGGCGAACCCCCCGTCTGCGAGATGAAACCGGCGTCAGACGGACGCACACCCCGTGTGCGAGATGAAACCCGCGTGCGGAAGCGAACGGACACCCCGTGTGCGAGATGAATTTCGTGATCGGGCTGAAGCCTCAGTGCTCCTCGAAAAACTCCTCGATCTGCGCGTTGACGACGGATTCGATCAGCTCCTCGTTGCTCTCGACCTCCTCGAGCCTGATGTCGGCCTGCAGCGTCTCCGCGACGACCTTCGGGTCGTCGATGAAGGTGTACTCCTTGTGGACGCCGCTGCCGTAGCCGCGACCGCGTTTCTCCGAGGTGATGAAGTTGTACGTCTCCGCCTCGCTCATGTACCGGAGGTACGAGTCGCGGGACTTCTCCTCGGTGTCGACGAGTCCGGTCAGGTACTGATAGACGCGATAGGCGACGGTGCTCGGGACCGCGTTCAGGCTGCGCTGGGAGTAAACGGGAACGATGGCAGTCGCGTACAGCGAGAGCTTCTTCTGAGCCGACAGGCCCTGCATCTGCGTCAGGGTGCGGTCGCGTTCGGCCTCTTCCTGCGCGTCCCGAACGTGGTCCTCCTGGACTCGTTCCTGGCCTTCCCGGTCGGCGATCTCACCGGCCTTCCTGAACAGGTCGATCGCCTTCCGCGCGTCCCCGTGGTCCTGCGCGGCGAAGGCGGCGCTGAGCGGGATGATCCCGTCTTCGAGGACGCCCTCCTGGTAGGCGTCGCGCCGCCGTTCGAGGATGGCCTGGAGCTGGTTGGCGTCGTAGTCCTGAAAGACGACGTCCTGCGGGTTAAACGAACTCTCCGCACGACCGTCCAGATCCTCCATGAATCGCGGATCGTTCGTGAGCGCCGCGACAGAGACGTGGCCGTCGATCCGGCCGAGCTGCGTCGCTCGGGAGAGCTGATAGAGGAGTTTCGAGTAGGCGGGTTCGGCGTTGGGGTCGCGCTGGCGGCCGACGAGGAGGTCGACCTCGTCGAGGATGATGATGACCGAGTCGAAGTTCTCGCTCAGGATCTCGTAGAAGCGGTTGAGCTTCTGGTCGGTCGAGATGCCGCTCTCGGGGACGCCCAGATCGACGCCGGCCTCCGTCGCGGCGTTCTTCGCGAGCCGGTAGACCGCCCGGTCGTGTGACTTGATCGTCTGACAGTTGATCCTGATGACGCCGAATCGGTCGTCCTGGGACTTCGAGAGCTCCAGCACCTGCTCGCAGACGGCGTTGATGATCAGCGACTTGCCGGTCCCAGAGGGACCGTAGAGGAGCATGTTCGGCGGCTTGTTGCCCTGAAGCGCCGGTCGCAGGTAGGTGATGATGTCCTCTAGCTGCTGTTCCCGCCCCACGATTCGGTCCTCGTCGATGACGACGTCCGGGTCGAGCAGCCCCTTGTCCTTGAAGACCGAATTCTGCACGCCCTCCTGGAGACGACCCTTGATGGATTCAGAAAGTAACGAGCTGTCGTCGCCATTAGCCATGATACCCGTCTGTACGTCCTCCTATATATAACTCCTGAGACCGCGTGCGAGATTAAATACCCTGTATATCGGTGCTTCGGCCCGTCTCACAAGAACTGTGAAGAATAGGCGGTGACCGGTGGCAAAGTCAATTTCCACCCCTACCCCGTCTGCGAAGTGAAATCGCGGAGCGAGCGGCGTCCCCAGTCATTCCGAGCCGCGATTGTGGGGAACTGCTGAGAATCATCACGGGGAGTAGTGGAAGATGTTCGTTCACTACCCCGACGGCGAGACCGACGGCGAGATGATCGATCTCGTCACCACCCACACCCCGTGTGCGAGATGAAATCGGCGAGAGGGAGGTCGGCCGGTCGTGCGGTCTTCGGCGACATTCGGGAACCAGACGAGCAGTGGATGAAATTTTCGGGTGTCACAGTCGGGCGTGCCCGATCGGGAGACCGACAGATCATGATTCAACTAAATATAATAATTCTGCTTGTTTCTAATTCGGGGACCCTAGATGGACTACGGAACAGGTTACCATCTCTCCATCATAAATCCACTCTTTTCTAGTGACGGATCGAGTTTCGGTTATCTGCTCGAAGATCGTCGCCGTGACGGGTCGATGACCGCACATCAGTCGTCTCCGCTGGAATCCCAGTCCCTCTCCGCGATCCACCCCCCACCCTCTCACCGATTTCATCTCGCACACGGGGTGTGGGGGGTTCGGCCCGTCACGCTCGGTATCAGTATTTCACTTCGCACACGGGGTGTGTGCCTGAGTGGCGAGAAAGGTGGCTTGTCCGTGGAGGTGGCTCGTCCGTGGGGCCACGCCGTCGGTACGTCTCGCCGGTTCGATCCCCCGTTCGGAACACCGTGTTCCCGCTTCCGTGGTTCACCGACCATTACCTACCCGCACCGACCAGCGAGGACCCGCCGAGTAGATTGAGAGCGAGAAGCGCGCCCGAAGCGACGGCAACGAGAACGACGGCGACCGGGACGGCCGCGTCAAGGCCCCGTCCCTGGAAGGTCGCCCAGATCTGTACCGGAAGCGTGCGAGGGTAGTACGCGAGCATGAGCGTGGCGCCGAACTCCCCCGCAGCGCGAGCGAACGCCAGTGTCGCGCCGGCGAGAATCCCCCGCCAGGCCAGCGGGAGCGTCACGCGCCGCACGGTTCGCCAGCGCGAGACGCCCGCCGTCCAGGCGATCTCTTCGAGATGACGGTCGACTCCCTCGAACGCGCTCCGAGCCGAGAGGACGACGAACGGCGATGCGACGAACGTCTGCGCGAGGACGACGCCCGCGAGCGTCCCGTCGATGGACGCACCGATGAGTCCGCCGAGCCCATTGGGCCCGAAGGCGCTCAACAGCACCATCCCGCTGACGACCGGGGGCAGGACCAGCGGGAAGGCGACGACGGCGGTCACCAGCGTCCGCCCGCGGAACTCCGCACGGGCGAGCCAGTAGGCGAGCGGTAGCCCGAACGCGAGTGCGATCGCCGTGCTCGCGGTCGCCGAGACGAGCGTGTTCCGCGCCGCCGAGACGACGAACGGTTCGCCCAGCGAAGCGAGAATGCTCGCCGGTGACCGCGCGACGAGCAACCAGCCGACGGGCAGCGCGTAGAGGGCGAGCAACACCGCGCCGACCAGCAGCGCGGCGACCTCCCACGACGAGCGGTCACGGGCGATGGACACGAGGGACATCACCACTGTAGTGAGGATAGCTCTCGGGGACGGTGAAGCCGTGAGAATCGAGGTAGTCGCCACCGCCGAGGGTGTCAAACGTCTCGACCACGCGGTCGGCGCCACGCCGGGCGACTGCCGCGTACTCGACCGGTGCACCACGGACCGTCTCGCCGCTCGGCAGGTCGTAGTCCACTTCGGCGTACGCCTCCGCGCGTTCGGGATCACTCAGGTCGACGGCCGCGGGGAGTTCGACGTAGTCGTAGCCGCGGTCGACGGCCATGCTCCGGTAGACGACCGCCGCGTCGATGTCACCGGTCTCGAATCTGGAGAGCAGGGAGGTCTCCGGGTACACCTGTCGCGGTTCGACGATCTCATCGCGCAAGCCGGGTCGGTCGTAGTACTCCCCGGCGAGTTCCAGCGCGAACAGCGTCCGGTAGCCCAGCGGGTCCAGGTCGGGATCGGTCCGGCCGAGCGTCGCGTCGCCGGAGAGAACCGGATCGAACCAGCGGTCGGCCTCGGCGACGCGGCGGCCGCCCGCGCTCCCCTCGTCGTAGGCGACCACGAGCGCGTTCGTCGCGAATGCGGCGTGCCAGTCTGTGGCGAGCGGGCCGTCGAACAGCGCGGGGTCGGCGAGTGCGACGATATCGGGGTCGCGGTCGCCGCGGGCGACCAGCCGCGCGGCCGTGACCGACCCGTGGGATTCGACCCGGATCGGCAGGTCGGTGGCCTCCTGTAGCCCTTCGGAGAACGCGAGCTGGAGGCTCCCAGCGGCGAGGACGGAGACAGGGTCGCTGTCTCCGCCTCCGTGGCTTGCGCCGACCCCGGCGACGCTCCCGGGGGTTCCGACGCAGCCACCGAACGCGGAAACGAGCCCAGCCCCACCAGCCCCTCCTGCGGCGGTCAGGAATCCGCGGCGGGTGATGCCCGACGCCCCGTCCCCCGCGCGGGAGCGGCCACTTCTGGTCCGGTGACCGTCCGGCCGGTCGCTCTCCGACCGTTGTGTCGGCATAGACATATCGACGTTATGTCGGACGAGACATAACGATTTTGGTGACACCGCTTCACCCGACTGTATGGACGCGGGGTTCGAGGCGCACTTGCGGGTCGGCGAGGAGACGTTCGACCGCCGGGATGCAGCGCTGCTGCACGCCGTCGCGGAACACGGCTCGCTCAATGCGGCGGCATCGGCTCTCGGTCGGTCGTATTCGCGCGCGCACGCTCGGATCGGCGACCTCGAAGACGCGGCCGGGCCGCTCGTCGAGCGCGAGCGCGGGGGACGCAAAGGCGGGGGAAGCCGACTGACGGACGGCGCTCGTGAGTTGCTCGCCAGGTTCGAGCGCCTGCAGGCCGCGCTGGCAGGGACCGCCGCGACCGAGCGACTCGTACTCGACGGTCAGGTCATCGAGCGCGACGGCGACCTCGCGACCGTCGAGACGGAGGCCGGGACCGTTCGGGCGCTGGCGCTCACTGACGCCGACGGCGTACAGGTCTCATTTCGCTCCGACGCCGTGACGCTCCACGATCCCGAGAGCGCGCCCGAAGGCGGCGAGACGAGTGCCCGCAACCGTTTCGCCGGGGAAGTCACCGCCGTCGAACGCGGCGATGGAACGGCGCTCGTGCGTATCGACGTCGGCGCCACGGATCCGCTCGCCGTTCGCGTGACCGAGACGAGTCTCGACGCGCTCGGACTGGAACCCGGAACGCCGGTCCGCGCGTCGTTCAAGGCCACGGCGACGCGGGCGACGGCCGCACCCGGGGCCGCCGCAGCCAGTCGAACAGGAGATGGCGGCCCGCCAGCCGACCGCTAAAGTAGCCGACTCACCGCCGATTCAGAGGGATTTCTCCATCTCGACGTGCTCGATACCGGCTTCTTCGAACACGTCGCTCGTCGTCCGGTAATCCAGACCCCGGTAGAACTCCTCGACGTGGGTCTGGGCGTGCATGGCGAGTCGGTCGATCCCACGGTCCGCGGCCGTCTCCTCGAGCGTTCGCATCAGTTCGCGGCCGATTCCCTCGTCGCGGCGGTCGGCGACGACGGCAACGCGCTCGACCTTGCCGACACCGGACTCGACCTCGCGCAGCCGGGCTGCGCCGACCGGGTCCCCGCCGTCGGTGGCGACGAAGTGGGTCGCACCGTCGTCCTTTCCGTCCATCTCGATGTCCTCGGGGACGCCCTGTTCTTCGATGAAGACCTCGCGCCGAACCGACAGCGCGGCCTCCCGGTCGCTCTCGGACTCGGCGACGCGAACGTCGACACTCATGACCGTAGGGTCGTGATTGAGCGCCCCTGAGAATTTCGGTCGAACGGGCGAGGACCGGTGGAAGTTCGCGGACGAGAGAAACGCCGCTTACGAGCCGTCGGGGCTGTAGTTCGGGGCTTCGTCCGTGATGACGACGTCGTGGGGGTGGCCTTCCTGCTGGCCGGCTTGCGAGACCTTCACGAACTCGGCGCGTTCCTTGAATTCGGGGATCGTCTCGGCGCCGACGTAGCCCATGCCCGACTTCATGCCGCCGACGAGCTGGTGGAGTTCGCTCGCCAGCGTCCCCTTGTAGGGGGTGGCCGCCTCGACGCCTTCGGGGATCATCTCGTCTTCCTCGTCCTCGTCGACGTCCTTCAGGTAGCGGTCGCCGCCACCGGACTGCATCGCTCCGACGGAACCCATGCCGCGGTACTGCTTGTACTTCTTACCGTTCATGGTGACGACGCGACCCGGCGCCTCGTCGGTGCCCGCGAAGTACGAGCCGAGCATAACAGCGTCGGCGCCCGCGGCGATGGCCTTGATGGCGTCGCCGGAGTAGCGGATTCCCCCGTCGGCGATGACTGGCACGTCGTGCTGGCTCGCCACGTCGGCGACCTGTGCCACGGCGGTGATCTGGGGCATGCCGGCGCCGGTGACGACGCGGGTCGTACAGATGGAGCCGGGGCCGATCCCGACCTTGATGCCGTCGGCGAAGTCGACGACGGCCTCGGCTGCCTCGCGGGTGCCGACGTTGCCGACGACCACGTCGGCGTCGACTTCCTCGGTGATCTCGCGGGCGCTCTCGATGACGTTCATGTTGTGCGCGTGCGCGCAGTCGATGAATAGCACGTCGGCGCCGGCCTCGTCGGCGGCCTGGGCGCGCTCGGCCTCGAAGGGACCGACAGCGACGCCGGCGCGGAGCGCGCCGTCCTCGTCGCGGGCCGCAGCGTCGTACTCACGGCGCTGGAGGATGCCCTGCATCGTGATGAGCCCGATGAGGCGGTCGTCGTCGTCGACGATGGGGACGCGCTCGATCTTGTGCTCGTACATGAGTTCGAGCGCCTCGCGGGGGGTGACGTCCTCGGGGGCGGTGATGACCTCGTCGGTCATCGCCTCGCGCACCTCGTCGGACTCGCCGACTTCGAGGTACGGGCGGATGTCGGTACCCGAGATGATGCCGAGGACCTCGTCGTCCTCGCTGACGACGGGCGCGCCGGAGACGCCGGCGCGGGCCATCAGCTCGTCGACCTCTCGCACCGTCTGATCGGGCGAGGCTGTCACCACGTCGCGGATGATGAGTTCGTCGGCGCGCTTGACGCGCTCGATCTCGGCGACCATCTCCTCGACGTCCATGTTGCGGTGCATGACGCCAAGCCCGCCCTCGCGGGCCATCGCGATGGCCATGTCGCTCTCGGTGACGGTGTCCATCGCCGCCGAGAGAACGGGCACTTGCAGCTGGACGTTCTTCGAGACGTGTGTCGCCGTGTCGGCGTCGTCGGGTTCCACCCGGCTCTCCTTGGGGCGGAGGAGCACGTCGTCGAACGTCAGCGCCTCCGGTACGCGGAGTTTCTCCGAGAAAGGTTCGGGATCGTTCGCCATGTAAACCGTCGCCGCCGCCCGCCCAAAAACGTTGCGAGACGCCCGCTCCGTGCCAGCCGTTCCCGAGATCCCCTCCCATCGATCCGCCCCGTCACGACGCGTGTGGCCGATTCTCACGCAATTCTTATACTCGGTACGATAATAATGACAGATATGCACTCCGCCAGTCCCGCCGCTGCTGGCATCGGCCAGAAGACCCACCGCGACGCCCGAGCCGTCGCGTTCACAGCTTCTGCCGACTTCTTCAAACGGGACTTCGCGGAGACACCCGCCTCGGAATCCGGCGCAAACCGGGGGCAATCCGACGCGAACTCGGTACAGTTCGTCGCCCGCCGGAGACCGTATCGGGGGTCGGGATATCCGTTGGCCGCGGGAGACGGCCATCGCTGAGTGGCATGAGTAGCTCTCAGCACCCGGTCGCACTCGCCGTCGAGCGACAGGTCGGCGGCGCGACGCGACTCCTCGCGACCATCATGTGTCTCCCGCTGGTCGACGGCATCTTCCCGGCGCTCGTCCTCGCGGGCGCACTCGACGACCCCGTTGGCATCCTCGAGGTCGGCCTGCTCATCTTCGGTGGGAGCGCTACCGTCGCTGTCGTCCTCGCCGAGCTGGACGGCAGTCGCCGCGAGCAGGCGACGGCCATCCTCGCGGTCGGTGCCGTGTTGATCCCCGTCGCCGCCGTCGAGGCGGCGCTCGCGCCGACTATCCGCGACGCGCTCTCGATGGCCGTCTTCGAGCGCTTCGCCGGCCTCGTCATCCTCGCCGTCGCCGCGAAGACCGCGAGCGCTCGCATCGGCGAGTACCTCCCGCGGCCCGCAGTCGTCATCACCCTCGGCCTCGTCGCGAGTTTCGACCCGAGCGGCGTCGCGCTGACGGTGACGACCGACCTCGAACTGGTCGCTCGGGCGGTCGCCGCTGCCGGCGTCGGTGTCGGCTTCGCGCTCCTCGTGGCCCTGCTCGGTCCGCAACTCCGTGCCGTCGTCGACATCGACCGCTTCCGCTTCGGCAGCGCGGTCGCACTCGGCGTGCTCCCGCTGTCGATCTTCGGCCTCGTCCCCGGCGATGCGCCCATCGCGCTCGCCGTCCTCGGCGTGACCGCCCTGTTCGCCTTCGACCCCTCCGGCGACCGCGAGTACGACGCGGTCCCGGAGGAGCTGGCCAACGGGACCGTCGCGGACAGTGGCGACTCTGAGGTTGTGGACGGCGCTGAAGCGGACGAAGCGGACGAATCCGTCCCCAGTCGCGTCTCGGACTACGTCACCACCGACGACGAACGCGCACCGTGGATGTGAGTGAGTGGGATAGAAGCGTATAACGCGAACCGCACCGCTACAGACCTCATCGAGAACAGCGTGAAAGCCCCCGCTTGCTCCGGTCGAGGAGCTCGCTGCGCGCTTCGCTCACTTCGTTCGCTCCAGTGCTTACGTCGCTCGTCTTCCCGGAGCGAGCGGCCCCTTTCATTCCTACCCGCACAGACGGACCGATCAGCCGACACGGGTGGGAATGAAAGGGGCGGCCGTCTCGACGAACCCGGACGACGTAAGCACCACAGGGAATGGAACGACCGAGGAGCGCAGCAAGGCCCGGGAGTCGAGACGGTCGGGGCTTTCACGCTGTTTGCTGTGCTGTCTGTTTTCGTTCCGACTCCTGCAGCAATCACGTCTCCTAGCCGCGAGTGGAAGGGCTTACGGGCGGGCGTGGCTATGCAACGGTATGGCAGACAATCGCGTCGTGCAGGGGCGGATGGTCACGCCCAAGCGGCTGGCGGAACTCATCGAGGGCGAATCGGTCATGGACGCCGAGGCCATCCAGGACGCCGACCGGGAGTGTCCCGACTGTGGCGGCAACGTCCTGTCGGTCGGCTACATGCCCGGCGTCACGTCGTTCGTGACCGGCTACAAGTGCCAGGACTGCGACTGGTCCGAGATCGACGACGAGGACTGATCCGGCCCGCGATCGGCAGAGACCGAAACCCCTTTAGTGGGATTGGGCATACCGATGCATGCAGGCGGGGTCGTGGCCAAGTCCGGCATGGCGACTGACTCCAGAGGCAACGGCGCCCGGGACGAGACTCCAGACTGATATACTGAACGGCCGGCTGATCACCGACCGTGTGATGACCCTCTGGAGTTCCGAGGCGCTACCGGAGATATCAGTCGATCGGGGGTTCAAATCCCTCCGACCCCATTCCTCGCGTTTACCGCCTCTAATAGCTGCGCACAGCGGTTCACGACACGATATTGTTCGGCGACAACCGCCACCCAGAAATCGAGGGACCGATCTCGTCGGGAATTGATCCCCCGAACGACGCAAACCAGTCGGTTCGCAGTGGTCGTTCTACTTCCAGATCGAGAACTCTGCGTCGCAACAATCAGGGGGCGGTCACAGGGTACGACCGCCGCAACGGCAGCTATCTCGGCAACGGACAGTTCGATCGATAACTCACTTCAGGACGACGACGACGGGGTGATCGGTCTTGTCGGCGATTATCTCGTAGGTCTTGCCGAAGACGCGGTCCTGGCCGGGGTCTTCGGTCTCGCCCATGATGATCAGGTCGTAGTCTCGGGCGGCATTGCTGATCGCCAGCGCCGGGTCGTCGTCGACGACGACCTCCGTCTCGGTCCGCACTTCGGGGTAGTCCTCGTCGACGAGATGCTCTCGCGCTCGCGCGAGGAGTTGCTCGCCGGCTTCGACGTCGTCCTCGTTCTCGGCGACGTGCAGGAGCTTCGTGTGGATGATCTCCTCGGGGTTCAGCGTCCCGACGAAGTTCGCGATCGGTTCGGCGAACTCCTCGTCCCGGATCGGGACGATCACGCGCCCGAGGGTCGTGATCGGGTTCGGGACGAGGACGGCGTCGAAATCGCGCTCCCTGGCGAGCTCCGTCGGATTGTCGGGGATATCCGTGCCGATCGCGAGTTCGACTTCGGCCGTTTCGCCCGTCTTGACGAACTCGTTGGCGAGGGAGTACAGCGTGTTGTAGGCCTCGATCTCTTTGCGGTGGCGCTCGTCGTCGTCGACGTCGTCGGGGAGGTCGTAGATCCCGAACAGGGTCACCTCGCAGGTGGAGAACCCGCTGATGAACGTCGACGGGAGGGGCTCGGGGTCGGGAAATTCGATAGGGATCAGCAATCGTTGCGGACTCATACTGTGATCGCTCGCGGATACGTGACCATCGGTCAAAAGACCCAGTGAAACGGAAATTGCGCTGGGAAACAAAACTCGCGCCGATCACCCTAACCAGACGCTGGCGAAGGAATCGAAGTAGTCGTCGCCCGTATCCACGAGCACGTGGTCGGCGCCCAGCCCCGTCACCCGCTGTTTTACTTCGTCGACGTGGGCGTCCAGCCGCGACTGATACGACTCAACGAGCGACTGGCTGAAATACGAGCGGCGGGTCGTATCGGTTTCGGGGTCCGCGAACAGCGCGTCCCCGACGATGTCGGGATCGCGCTCCTCGGGGGCCATCACCCGCACCAGTAACACGTCCACGTCGTTGCGCGCCAGCGCGGAGATGCCGGATTCGATGGCCTCGGGATCGCCCAGGCAGTCGGTCAGGACGACGACGAGCGAGCGCGAGCGGATCCGGTCTGCGTAGGCCGACAGCACCGTCTCGAAGTCGACCTGCCCCTCCAGTTCGAGCCCGTTCACCTGGTCGATGAGCGCCAGCACTTCCCCGCGGTTCGACCGGCCGGTGTCGAGTCGGTCAGCGCGCTCGGCCATCGTCGAGAACCGGAAGTCGTTGTGCTCCTCGGCGGTGAGATAGCAGAAGCCGAGGCCGATCTTGGCGGCGTACTCGAACTTGTGGGCGTCGTCGTCGCCGTAGTCCATCGACGCCGACGCGTCGAGCAGGACGTGGACCGTGAGGTTCCGCTCCTCCTCGAACTGCTTGATGTAGTACTCCTCGGTGCGGGCGAACAGCTTCCAGTCGACGAGTCGGGTGTCGTCGCCGGGGGAGTAGCGGCGGTAGTCGCTGAAGGTGAGCCCCTCGCCGACGCGAGGCGACTCCTGTTCGCCCTGGCGGAGCGCGGCGGTCTCCCGGTCGAGCGCCGCGTCGAAGCGGTCGAGTTCGTCGAGGAAGTCTGGGTAGATCGTCACGGCTCAGAGGATCGACTCGATGACGTCGTCGGGGGTCTGTCCGTCGCGCTCGGCGCGGAAGTCGAGGATGATGCGGTGGCGGAGGACGGGCGCGGCCAGCGCCTCGATGTCGTCCTCGGAGACGTGGTTGCGCCCGTGGAGGAACGCGCGGGCCTTCGAGGCGACGACGAGCGCCATGCTCGCGCGCGGGCTCGCGCCGAACTCGATCGCCTCGGTCTCGCGGGTCGCGCGGACGAGTTCGATGGCCCGGTCGCGCAGGTCCTCGGCGATAGGGATCTCGCGGACGAGGTCCTGCACTTCGCGGATCTCCGCCCGCGTCAGCGTCTGCTCGACGGGGACCTGCCGCTGGCCGCTCGTGTACAGGTCGACGATGTCCCGCTCCTCGGCCTGCTCGGGGTAGTCGACGAGGAGTTTGAGCATGAAGCGGTCCGTCTGGGCCTCGGGGAGGGCGTAGGTGCCGCCCTGGTCGATGGGGTTCTGCGTCGCGAGGACGAAGAAGGGCTCGGGGAGCGAGTAGGTCTCGCCGCCGGCGGTGACCTGGCGCTCCTGCATCGCCTCCAGCAGGGCAGCCTGGGTCTTCGGCGTCGCGCGGTTGATCTCGTCGGCGAGCACGACGTTCGCGAAGATCGGTCCCTTCTCGAAGACGAACTCCCGGCCGTCCTCGGTCTCGCGGATGATCTCCGTGCCGGTGATGTCCGAGGGCATCAGGTCGGGCGTGTTCTGGACCCGCGAAAAGGACAGGTCGGTCACCTCCGCGACGGTCCGGACCATGGTGGTCTTGCCGAGCCCGGGGTTCGATTCGAGGAGCGCGTTGCCGTCGGCGAGGATGCACACGAACAGCTGCTCGAGTACCTCGCTCTGGCCGACGATGCGTTTGCCGACCTCCTCGCGGGCGGTCGCGACTTTCGTCTGCAGGGACTCCACTCGGTCGTCGTCGATTTCGGGTTCGTCTTGCATGGGTGTAAGGATGGTCTGGAACGTCAGCCCGACTGTCCGCCGCTGTCTCCGTCGCTCGACTCGTCGTCGCTCGTTCGCTCGCGGTCCTGATCGCGGATCCGGCGGTTGTACTCCCGAACGAGGTCGGCGTCGTCGACCTGGTCCGGGGACGCGAACTCGGCCTGCTGACTGTCGGAACTCCCGGATCCGTCCCCGTTTCCGCCGCTTTGTTGCCGATCCGGGAACGTGCGATCGTCGTCCACGTCGCGACCACCTCCGGTGGATTCGATCTCGGCGGTCTGGTTCTTGTCGCCGGCGGAGACCTCCTCGCGGTCGCCAAGGACGTGCTCGCCGTCCCGCAGTCCGGTGTAGTTCTGGGACGCTTCCGGCGCGTCGTCGCCGGTCGGTTCGGCCCGATCGAGCAGCGCGACGTCGACGACCGCGACCTGAACGGTCGCGATGCTCAGCGCGGCGATGACGACCGCGACGGCGCCGAGTCGGCCGACGTTCACCAGCTCGAGGGAGGAACTCCGGCGCAAGTCCGCGAGCACCTCCGCGTAGAGCCGGCGGGCCATCCGCGAGTCGGCGTCGGCCTCCACGGCGTCGCGGGCCGTCCTGAGCTTCTCCGCGACCTGCGGGTTGACGGCCTCGAACTGTTCGACCAGCGGCTTCCGGACGCGCAGCCAGACGACGAGCGCCAGCGTTGCCAGTCCCGCGACCGTCGCGACTGCCGCCGATCCTGGGACGCCCGCCCGCTCGATCCCGCTACCCAGTGCATCGCCGAGCGGCTCGGCCAGCGCAGCCGGCAGGACGAACCGCGCCGGGAGCACAGTCGGTTCGAGGACAGCGAGGAGCAGGTTCGCGGCCAGGAAGACCGCGGTCGCGTCGACGACGCCGGTGACGAGGGCCGCCTTCCAGCCCTCACGGCGGATCTCCGTGACCGCCGCGGCCATCTGCTCGCGGGTGTCGTCCGAATCGGTCCGGGACTCGTCCCCGGCACCGGCCTCACCGCTGGCCTCGACATCGTCCTCGGCGCCACGGTCCGTTCGGTCGTCCGTCATCCGTACCCCTCGCAGGTCGTCTCGTTCTGGTTTTTCGGCTGGGAGCAGAGGGTATCCAGGTCCGATTCGAGGTCGTCGATCTCGGAGTTTCGATCAGAGAGATCTTGCTGGAGTTCGCTCACCTCGTCTTGGAGGCTGTCGATCTCGTCGTCTTTCCGGTCGACCTCGTTTTCGAGATCGCTGACGTTCGACTCGAGGTTCTCGATCCGGTCGTCGCGGTCGGCGAGCTTAGTTTCGAGATCATCGATCTCGGCTTGGGCGTCCTCCAGGTCGGCTTCGAGCGTATCGACTCTGGAGCGAAGGTCGGAGATCGTCGAGTCGAGTTGGTTTCGCTGCTCGCGGAGATCCGCGGCCTGGTCCCGGAGTTCGTCGCGCTGGGCTTCGAGTTCCTCGACCCGGCTTTCGAGTCTGCTGACGTTCCCGCGGGCGTTCTCCAGTTGCTCGCGGGTCCGGAGCAGTTCCTCCTGGGTCGAGTTCAGCCGGCGCTCCGTTCGGTTGAGCTCCCCGGCGACCTGGTCGACGTCCTCGGTCCGCGTGTTCAGCTTCGCCCGGGTCTCGTTGAGCTGCTCGCGGGTCTGGACGAGCCGGGTCCGGGTCTCGTTGAGTCGTTCGGTCAGCCCGTCGTTCTCCGTCCGGAGGTCGTCGTTGTTGTCTCTGAGCTGCTGGGCCGAGTCCTGGTAGAACACCGTCGCTCCCGCGGCGCCGGCGACCGTCAGGAGGACCAGTGCGACGAGCCCCAGACTGATGTTACGACCGACTGCACTCATGGGAGACCACTCGTGAGGGACGTCCGTCCGCGGTACACTTGAACTCGCCGGAGGATCACTTCCGTTGAGAAGACGACGAACGCGCCGAGCAGCGCGAGCCATCCCCAGGTGTCGCGGACGGACCGGACGCGCGTGGACTGCTCGCGGGCGAGTCTGGCGATCTCGGCTCCCTCGTCGGGGCCGAATTCGCGCCCGCCGGTCATGTCGACCAGCCGCTCCAGTCGCGGCTCGACTCCCAGCCGGGCGTATTCGAGCGGATAGTTCACCGCGTAGGTCGTGTCGAGGAGACTTTGATAGCCCGCTTCCCGGGGGACGAACTCACCGTGGTAGACGCCGTCGCCGATCCGCTGGAAGCTGACGTTTTCGACGGTCGGGCGCTCGTCGCCGCGGTAGGTGAGCGTCGCCGTGGCGCCGACGCGGGCATCGCTGACGTCGGTCACGCCCTCGCGGCTGCGACCGGGGTCCCCGATGGCGTAGTTGACGGACTTTGTCACCACGAGCGAGTCCGGGCGGTCAAGCAGGTCGCCGAGGGTGCCGTCCCCGTCGTAGGCGGTGATCGAGACGGCGCGGCCGAGGCCGAACCGCCAGGAGGCGATGGCTGGCGTCCCGTCGGCGGTCGCGACCTGGTAGTCGGCGCCGGCCTTGACGGCCACCTCGTTGGCTTTCGAGGGGTTCGCGGTCAGCGTCACGCCCGAGGTGATGAACGTGTTCTGTTTCACGATGGTGAGGTTCTGGCCGCGGAACTGCCGGGAGGCGCCGCCGAACAGCAGGCGGAGCCGGCTCGTCTCGTTGGCGCCGAAGTAGGACCCACCGCCCGCCCGAGCGATGCGCCGGAGGTTGCCCGCGTTGACGCGGTCGCCCGCTCCGACGGTGATCACGCGAACGCCCTCGCGATTGAGCTGGTTGGCGACCGCGGCGGGGCGGTCGGGATCGTCGACGCCGTCGCTCAGGAGGATGACCGTTCCGGGGTTGTTCCCGAGCATGTCGTTCGCCCCGAGCAGGCCGTTGGCGATGTCGGTCCCGCCGCGGGTGGTTTCGAGGCGACGGATCCGCTCGCCGATCTCCTCGCGCACGTCGCCGAGCTGCTGGCGGTCGGCGATCCGGTAGGCCTCCCCGCCGAACGCGACGACGCCGACCTGGTTGCGGTCGCCGAGCTGGTCCAGTACGTCGAGCGCGATGCCCTTCTGGGTACCCAGCCCCTCCTCGGCGCTGCCGGAGATGTCGACCAGCATGACGATGTTCGTCCGGCCGCCGGTGGCGTTGCCCATCCGGACCGGGAGCATGGAGGCGATCGGCGACTCGTCGTAGCCGCCCTGCTGGTAGGCGTTGTCGCCGCCGACGGTGACGAGTCCCCCGCCGTCGATGACGTGCTCCTGCAGCGCGCTGACGTTACCCAGCTGGGTGGCGGGCGTGTCCTGGACGACCACGGCCGAGTAGTCGTCCAGATCGGAGGGGACCGCCGTCGCGTTCGTCACGTTGTACAGCGACCCGAGGTAGCTCTGCAGCGGGTACTCGCCGCCGGAGACGTACAGCACGTCGGGCTTTTCGACCACCCGAATATCGTGGTAGGCGACGTCGTTCCGCTGGTAGCGGTCCTCGCCCTCGACCGTGGCGGTCACCCGGTGGTCGCCGACGTCCTCGAAGGTGTGGTTGACTACGATGCTCTCGCCCGCGGCGATCGAATCCTCGCGGACCGTCTCGCCGTCGATCTCGACGCTTATCGTCACGGGGTCGTCGGCCTCGACGCCGGACAGCGAAACGACGTACTCCGTCGAGAGACCGACGCTCGCGGTGGTGGGACCTCCGATCGAGACGGCGCGTTCGGTCCGCTCGGGCGAGAATTCGACCGCGCTCACGGTCGCGTTGAGTCGCTGCGCGTCCTCCGCGACGGCCGCGAGGCTCCGCCCGTCGGTGACCTGACCGTCGGAGGCGACGACGACGGTGCCGTTCTCCCGGAGGTTCGCGGCGATGCCGTCGCCGATCCGCGAGTCGCTCCCGCTGGCGACGGTCGCCGTCGTGACCGGGACGCCGGCGCCCTCGATGCCGTCGACCAGATCGTCGGTCGCGTTCGGGAAGACGCCCATGCTCGCCGACTCGTCGGTCAGCAGCGTCACGCGGGGCTCGCCCGGCGTCTCGCGCGTCTGGACCGTGTACGGCCCCATCGCGCCGACGACGAGAAGGACGACCACGAGGACGCGACTCGCGAACAGCAGCCGACGGCTCCGCGGCGAGGCCGAGCGCGGCCCTCCCTCCCCGCGGAAGATCAGGTACGCAAGCAGCGCCACGGCGACGGGGATCGCTGCGGCCGGCCAGAGGTGCTCGACGCCGACCGTCAGGTCGCCGAACGTGTGGGAGACCTCCATCACAGCTCACCCCGCCGGCGGAGATACCCGATCTCGAGGACGACCACGAGCAGGGCCGCGATGGCGGCGTACTCGGTGACGCGCTGGGGGACCGTCCTGGTCTCCTCGCGGGTCACGTTCCCACCGGGGCTCGGTCGCTCGCTCAGCGGCGCGACGTTCACGCTGGATTCCCCTTCGTCCAGCAGCGCCGCGCTCCGGACGCGGCCGTCGGTGCTGTAGACGCCCACGTCCCGTAGCGTGAGGGTCGGGCCGGCAAGACGGCCGGACGGCCCCTCGATCTGCTCGGCGCCGAACTGCACCGTCTCGCCGGTCTCGCGGTTGAGCGAATCGAGCGGTTCGCGGCCGGCGAGGTGGAAGATCGCCCGCTTCCAGAACACCGGGTACTGGTAGTTGTACTTGAAGCTCGACCGCTCCTCGATGTAGCCGTAGTAGAGCAGGCGGCCGCCGTCGCGCTCGTCGGTCGCGAGCAGCGGCGTGCCGTCGCGCAACTCGACGAGCGCCTGCCCCGAGCGCAGCGACCCAGTCAGGTACTCGTCGGGCGGCTGGAAGTCGATGTCCGCGGTCAGGTCCGTGTCGGCCGTCGAGCGGATAGTCGGCGACGACCCGATCTCCCCGTCGGGTTCGATCAGGAGGAGGTCGCTCAACCTGTCCGGCATCTCTTCTTGCGCCTGGACGGCGACGCCGCCCCCCTCGGCGATGGCCGTCCGGCCGGCCTCGACGTTGCCGGGCAGCAGCGAGTCCTCGTCGACGTTGCTGTAGATGATCACGTCGTACTCGTCCTCGACGGTGGTCGGCGGGTTGTCCACGGTCAGGTCGACCTGCTCGAGCAGGGACAGCGCCGTCGTCAGGTAGCGGTTCCGATCGTTCGTCAGGACCAGCACGTCGACGGTCGGGTCCTCGGGCGCGGCGATGGGGACGACGTCGTCGATTGCGAAGTCGTCACCGGGCGAGAGCCGCGCTTCGGAGGTGCCCGCTGGGACCGGGAAGGTGACGGTCCCGACGTCGCCCGCGGCGAGTTCGATTTCCCGGGTTCGGTCGCCGAGGCTGACCGTCCGCGTCGTCGTCTCGTCGCCGAAGTTCTGTACCGAGAGGGTCACCTCGGACTGGCCGAACCGTCGGTCGACGATGCCGACGTTGTCCCCTCCGCCGCCCGCGAACTGCCGGAGGGAGACGCTGCGGTCGCGGGCGCGCAACTCGGTGACGGCGTCGCGCCACTCGTCGCCGGCGAAGTCGCTGAGGACCACGACGCGGACGCCCTCGTCGGCGAGCGAGCTCGCCTGCGCGACGGCGCCGCGCAGGTCACCCGGCGCCGCCGTCGGCTCCAGCCGTTCGAGCGTTTCGCGGGCAGCGCTGGGCGGCCCGCGACGGAGCGCGACCTGCCCGCCGCCGCTCGTGGTGACGATGGACGTTCGCGTCGTCACCTCCTCGTCGGCGGCCCCCAGCGCACGCGCGAGCCGCGTCTGTCCGTCGTCGGTCGTCGCCATGCTCGCGCTCGTGTCGACGACGAGCACCGTCTCCTCCACGGCGGCGCGCTCCTCGACGGGGACGTACGGCGCCGCCAGCGATCCCGCGAGCAACAGGACCGCGAGGATCTGGACGAGCAAGAGGAGGCTCCGGGAGATCCGTTCGAACAGCGGGGTCGTCGCCCGCTGGCGCTGTTCGTCGGCCACGAAGCGGAAGGTGGGGAGTTCAACTTCGTCCGGGTCGGGCCTGATGAGATACAGGATCACGATCGGGATCGTGACCAGGGCGGCCGCTAACCCGAGGGGTGCGAGAAACACGTCGGAGAGGGCCATTCGTGTAGCCGAGTCGCACGGGGTACCTATTGGTCTTGTGCCGGCGCGCTCCCGTCGGGGGATCGGTACCGCGGCCGGCGACCCAGTCGCACCCCATCGTCGGCGACGCTGTGACGGGCCCCTTCTAGACTGATAGCCCCCCGTTCGCGCCGACGCTTTACATCGAGATAGAAGTCATTAGGGGGAATACCGCCTGGGTAGTAGTAGATGAAACAGTCACCCATCGAAACGCGAGTCACGTACCAGATCGACGACGACCAGTCCGCGAGCGAAGCCGTCATCGACGCGATCGCCGAGCAGGCTGGCGTCGGCGTCCTCGATCTCTCCGTTCCGCTCTACGACGCCGTCGACCCGGACGCGCTCGACGCGTTCTACCGGGCTTCGGAGGGCGAGGCCTCGGCGAGCGTCTCCTTCTCCTACTACGGGTACGACGTCGAAGTGTCCGGGAACGGCGACCTGGTACTCGACGAGTAAGATGGCGTCCGCTGCCGACCGGGAGACGTTCGACGTTTGCGGCCACTGCGGCGACCGACTCGCGGGCCCGGAGTGGTACCCCGCGACCACGCGCGTCGGCACCGACGGCGAGGTACTCGTCGTCTCTTTTTGCGACGACGGCTGTCTGGCCGCCTGGGAAGCCGCTCGCTGATCCCGGTTTATCGGCTCGGCCCGCGATTCGGTCCGTAATTCAGTCCGCGATTTCACTCCCGACGCTGCCCGCGAGAACGACAGAGAGTTCCAGCGCCAGGTAGCGGCTTTTCGGTCCGACAGTTTCTCGGCCCGGAATCTGGTCAGTCGAGCGGCCGGCTCACTCCTCGACCATGCCGGCCTCGAAGAGTTCCCGGCAGAGTTTCCGCTGGGCGGCGCGGGCGTGCGTGTTGAAGGTCGGCTGGGAGATGCCCATCGACTCGGCGATCTCGCTGCCGGTCTGGCCGCGCGGCTTGTCGAAGTACCCGCCGAAGTAGGCCGTCTGGAGCGCCTCGAGCTGGCGGTCGGTCAGTTGCTCGGTGAGCGTCGCGCGGAACTCCGCCGGCGTCCGTCGCGGTCGCTCCTCGCTGCGCTGGGCGACCAGTTCGGAGTCGGGGTAGTTGCCGACGAACATCTCGACGAACGCCCGGATGTCGGCGTCGGCCGCCACTTCGACGACGGCCGTCGCCGCGCCGTCCTCGACGGTCACGGTCCGCGGGCGACCGCCGTGTCGCCGGACGGTCTCGCAGAGACTCTCCTCGGAGAGGGCGGCCTCGAACAGACAGACCGGGACGCCGTCGTCGTCGTACTCGGAGACGACCGACAGTTCGGTCGTCGCCAGGTCGGGCGCGAACGCCAGGACGTCTTCGGCCTCGACGCCGCGGGCAGACATGAACACCCGGAGTTGCCCGTCGGTGGAGGGGACGACGCCCTCGAGCGACAGGTCACAGCCCGTCTCCCGGGCGAGTTCGACGATTTCGAGGCGGTCGTCCTCGACGCGGAACTCCAGTTCGGTCACTTCGTCGCTGACGAGCGCTTTCTTGCTCTCGACGGCGTTGATGGCGTAGGCGATGGTGTCGCCCAGTTCCGCGAGCACGGAGCGTTCGAGCTCGTCGAACACGCCGGGCTGGTTGGCGTAGACGTTGAGGACGCCGTAGAGCACGTCGCCGTAGACGAGCGGCAGGGCGATGGACGCGTGATAGCCGCGGTTGAGCGCAGCCTCCCGCCACGGCTCGAAGGCCGGGTCGTCGAGGATGTTGTTGACGACCTGCGGTTCGTGCGTGTCGACGGCCGTCCCCGAGGGGCCGCGACCGGTGATGCTCTCGTCGGCGGTGATGGTCGCCTCGTCGAGATACCCCTTTTCGGCACCGGCCCACTCGCGGGGCGTGATCTCGTCGGAGACCGTGTCGTGGTCGCCGAACCACGCCAGTTCGTAGGGGCCGACGTCGGCCAGCTGGTCGCAGACGACCGACTCGATCTCCTCGCGGGAGGACGCCTGCACGAGCGCCTGTCCGATGCTGCGGATGGTGTCGTTGATGCGGTTGAGCCGCGAGAGCGACTCGTTCTGGTCCTCCAGCGTCTCCTCGCGCTCCTGGAGCAGTTGCTCGCGGTCGGCGCGGCTGTACGCCGTCTCGACGGTCGCGGCCATCGTCTGGACGAAGTCGAGTTCGGCGTCGCAGAACCCGCTTGGCGACTCGGTCGCGGTGACGAACAGGCCGTGGGGACCGAGCGGGATCGCGGCGAGTTGCGCGACGTCGTCGCCCGCCCCGGAGACGGACCCGACGTCCCTGACGATCCGCCCCTCGCTACCAGTGAACGCCTGCCAGAGCGGGCCGGACGGCGTCTCGCTCAGCGCCGCCGTCGGGAGTTCGTCCGCGGCGCGGCCGGTCTCCTCGGCGGTCACCAGTTCGCCGCTGGTCCTGTCGTAGCGGACCAGCGCCGTGACCGGGAGTCCGAGCGCCTCCTCGGCGTGTTCGACCGTCAACTGGTCGATCTCGGCGTGGGTCTCGGCGTCCATCAGGTCGCGGCTCATGTCGTTGAGCGCGCTCAGCTGGGCCTGCCGGTGCTCGCGTTCGAGTTCGTAGCTCACCCACTGGCCGGTCAGTTCGAGGAACGTGCGCTCGGCCTTCGAGAAGGGCTCGGCGCGGGCTTCCTGCGAGCCGAAACAGAGCGTGCCGTACTGCTCGTCGCCGACGATCACCGGCGTCCCGATGTAACTGTCGAGGCCGTACGTCTCGTAGGCCGTCGGGCTGATCCGACCCTGCTCGCCGGCGTTCGTGACCTCGACCAGTCGC
Source organism: Halosimplex yunnanense (assembly GCF_054504345.1). Taxonomy (NCBI): domain Archaea; kingdom Methanobacteriati; phylum Methanobacteriota; class Halobacteria; order Halobacteriales; family Haloarculaceae; genus Halosimplex; species Halosimplex yunnanense. Next base: position 98,225 of record NZ_JBTJEL010000036.1, read on the forward strand.
TCGCTCTCGACGACTTCCCGGCAGTAGGTCCCCGAGAGGTCGGCCGCCCTCCCGGGCTGGATCAGTTCGTGAGTGCCGACGGCGTCGACGATCTCGAAGCGCTCGCCGGTGACGTGGGCGAGGAATCCGATGTCGAGGCCGAAGTACTCGCGGCCGAGGTCGAGAAACCGTCGGAGCTTCGCCTCGAAGTCGATGTCGGCCCGGGAGATGATCTCCTGTTGGGCGCGCAGCGACTCGTTTTGGTCCTCCAGCGACGCTTTCGCCTGTGCGCGCTCCCGGAGCGTCCCCAGCATCCGGTCGACCTCCCGACCGGGGCGGGCGGGTCCGAAGAACTCCTCGGGGGGCGTGTAGTAGAAGTTGTTGCAGACGGTGGAGTCGTAGATGAGGTGGGGGTGGACGCGGACGATGTCGACGAGCGCGTCCGGGGGGAACCGCTCGCGGTTGTACTGGCACAGCGCGATAGCGGCCTCCTCCGCGAAGATGTCGTTCATCCGGCTCTCGTAGGCCATGAATTCCTCGATCGGCACGTCGTTCTCGAGAATCCAGTCCGTCTCGGCGACGATCCGCAGCCCCTCGTACTCCGCGGTGGCCGAGTCGATGGCGTTCTGGTAGACGGTCGACATCGCCTCGGGGTCGAAGGAACCGGCAGCGAGATACGTGTCACGGACGGTCGCGAAGACCAGCGCGCCGGAGGCGAGCGCGGCGTCGACGTCGATCCCGCGCTCGCGCATCGCCGCCTCGACCCGTTCGAACGAGCGCTCGTCGCCGACGTACATGCATTTCTCGCCCCGTTCGAGTCCCTGACGCAGGAACGGGACCGCGGCGGCGTACTGCTCGTCCTCGCCCTCGTAGACGAGCGCGAAGTGGTCGTTGGCGTGGTCGTGGCCGTCCATCGGCTCGATCGGCCCGCGGAACTCCGGGCTCTGCCTGAGCGCCTCGACCCCGCTCTCCAGATCGATCGGCGGTCGCTGCTCGCCGTCGGTGCGCGGTTCCAGACTCATCGCGCGTGGCTCACTCCGCGTCCTCCCGAGTGCGTTCGCCCCCCGCCGGCGCGCTCGATTCCGGACCGATCCGATCGAAGGTGTATCTGCTGTTTCATGATGATCGAGGAATCCGGGGATCAACCCCAGTTCTGTCGTTGCTGCTAGGAGTCCATTATCCTGTATAAGGGACACGATTACTGAGTGACAATACGTGCCACGTCCGGGTGAGCTACGCCCGGCATGCCGTCTGGTTAGCTGTGAGTGGCATCGGCGTAGTTACCAGGTAGCCCTCCGCGTCGGGTGGGCCGCGTGCCCCGCGCTCTCCTGTGGCAGTAACTCACACTGTCGTCATCCGGCGGCCGCTCCGATCGCTCGGGAGATTCCGGTCGCCCGGGCCAGCGATCACACGAGCGCCGGCCCGGTCACTCCGGGAACAGTTCCCGCTCGCGATCGATGTCGGTGATGCGGTCGACGTCCTCGGGGTCGAGATCCAGCTGTCGGGCCGCGAAGTTGGCTTCGAGGTGCTCGACCGAGGAGGCCTTGGGGATCGTCACGACGCCGTCGTGCGAGAGCACCCACGCGATGGCGACCGCGGCCGGCGAGGTGTCGTGTTTCTCCGCGACGTCCTGCAGGACGGGGTCGTCGAACGCGTCGCCGCCGATCAGCGGCGAGTAGGCCACCAGCGGGTAGCCGTGTGCCTGCGCGTCGGCGAGCAGTTCGCGGTCGCCGTAGTAGGGGTGGAACTCGACCTGGTGGGCCGCGATCGGTGATTCGAGCACCTCGCGCGCCCGGTCGAGTTGCTCCGGTTCGAAGTTCGAGAGGCCGACGTTGCGGGCGAGTCCCTCCTCGCGCAATTCGTCGAGCGCGGGCAGCGTCGTCTCCGGGTCGTAGTCGCCGCGCGGCCGGTGGACGTACAGCAGGTCGACGGCGTCGAGGCCGAGTCGGTCGAGTGCCGCTTCGGTGGCCGGTCGCACGTCTCCGGGTGCCAGCGAGTCGATCCACAGTTTCGTCGCGACGGTTAGCTCCTCCCGCGGCACTTCGCTCGCGACGATACCCTCGCCGACGACCGACTCGTTGTCGTAGACCTTCGCCGTGTCGAGGTGGCGATAGCCCACGTCGATAGCCTGCTCGATCGTTGCGGGATCGGCGATGCCCATCGTTCCGAGGCCGACCGGTGGGAGATCCATACCCGTTGATACGCCGCCAGTCAGTTGGGGCTGCCGGTCGACCCACTCAGTACGCGGTCGAACCCACTCAGTACGCGTATCGGAGGACCGTCTCGCCGTCGCGCTCGACCACCACGACGTCGCCGCCGTTGTTCCAGACCGCCGAGTCGCTGCCCCAGTAGAGCGTGTCGGCGGTGTCCTCGCCCGCGCCCGTGCGAAGCGTGACCGTCTCTCCGGAGTCGAGCGCGAACCCGTCGGGGAACGCGTAGCTGTGGCCGCCTTCGTCGCGAACGACCCAGCCACCGAGCGAGAGCGGCGTGTCGGCGTCGTTGCCGAAGACCACGTACTCGTCGTCGAGGTTCTCGTGGTCGTTGCCCGCCGCGTCCTCGTGCACCCGCTCGACGGTGAGGCCGCTGTCGGAAGTCGCGAGCGGCGCGTCGGCACCGTCGGCGTCGCTCCCGTCCGAGTCGTCACGGACGGTCGACCCGTCCGAGACAGCCGACCCGTCAGTGTCTGGATCGCGGCAGCGCCAGAGGCCGCGCCGGTCGTCCTGCGCGTCGGACTCGGCGGCGTAGTAGCTGTCCGAGCGCGCGAACGTGCTGTCGTAGACGCGGGCGTGACCCGTCGCCACCAGCCGTTCGTTGAAGTCGACTCCTTCGGCCGGTCCGCTGGTGGCCGCCACGCTGTCCGCGGGCGCGTCGACGTGGACGTACGCGAGCAGCCGGTCGTAGCGGTCGCGCCGGTCGGCGCCCGGGTCGACGACGAGCGTCACGCGCTCCCCGGACAGCCACTCGCGGGCGAAGGCGCTGGCGTTCTCGCCGGCCGCTTCGAGACAGGCCGCCCCCGACTCGTCGTTCGGCACCCCCTCGTACTCCGCGGGGTCGTTGTCGGCGTGGACCTCGGGCGTGTCGACTCCGAGCAACCGCACGGTGTCGACGGACCCGTTTTCGTAGCGCACGTCGACGGTGTCGCCGTCGACCACCTCCACGACAGTTGCGGCCGTCCCGTTCGCCACGTCCGGCGCCGCTGCGGTCGGATTGTCGGTGCTCTCGCCGACGTCCACGCTGAACCCGGCACAGCCGCTCAGAACCGCGAGCGCCGCGAGCGCGACGACCGCCGCGAACCGCCGTCCGTCCATACGTCGCGGTTCGTCGCTAGCAGTATGAGCGTTGGCCTCTCGTCATGGCGATGGTCGTGTGCTCGCTAGGAGTGATTCCGTTCGTACTCAACGATGAGCGTTGAAAGCCCTCGGCCCGCTCGCTAGCAGGAATCGCGACTGCAGGGAACGGCAGGTGATGAAAGCCCTCGGCGCGCTAGCTGACGAACCGACCGCAAGATACAGTGGGAGTTGAAAGCCCTCGACGCGCTCGCGGTCGCTGTCTCCGAAAATCGGAGATTTTCGGGATGACGAGAGAGCTTCGCTCTCTCGAACCAAGCGAGATATCCGCGCTCTCCGCACCGCCCGCGCGGATAGTGCCCGCTCAGGCGACTACAGTGAACGCGAGCCCGTCTCGCCCTTTCAGTCCGCCAGGAAACAGCGCCGCAGACAGCCACACCCTCCCCAGCCGATTGCGATGCTCGCAGGCTGCGCTTCTCATCCCTCGCACGACTATTTCGAGCGGCCCGCCACGAGGCGGGCACGCTCGACAGCGCGCGCCACCGCACCTCGATTATCGCGTCTCTGTATCGAAGCGATCGAGAATCGAGAGCCGGGAGTTACTCGGATTCGAGCCAGACGCGCATCTGGCCGGGATCGCGGTTCGCCCAGGCGTAGTACGGGACCGCGGTGAACGACTCGCTGAGGCGGTCGGTCTCCGCTGCCGGACGGTAGAGCGCGTCGGCCCAGTCGTCCTGATCGGGCACGCGAGCCTCGCCTTCCAGGATCGTAACTCCGCCGAGGAGGTCGGATTCGTGCGAGGCCTCGATCGCTGCGTCCTCCGGGACCGCGTAGTGGGAGAGCGGCCGGTCGTGGTCGGCGCCTTCGAGACAGTAGACGATCGGGCCGCGCCGGAGCGCGACGTTCCCGCTGGCGGCGTCGACCGCGGGATGGGCCACCAGCTGTTCGGGGGCCATCCCGAAGGTGACGGTGAGTTCGTCGCCGTCCGCCCACTCTCGGTCGACCTCGACGTAGCCGTCCTCGGGGTCGACAGTATGCGACTCGCCTGCTACCGTCGCCGTCACGTCGGTACACCACTCGGGGACGCGGACGCGGAGGGAGAACTCGGTCGGTTCAGCCGCCTCGACAGTCAGTGTCACGTCGCCGGACCACGGGAGATCGGACTCCTGTCGCAGCCGGACGTCCGTGTCGTCGACGGTGAGCGCGGCCTCGCTTCCGACGAACTGGTTGACGTAGACGGCTGGCTCGTCGGTCGCGCGGGCGTAGATGTAGCGCCCGAGCGAGGCGATCAGGCGGGCGGCGTTCGGCGGACAGCACGCGCAGTCGAACCAGCCCTGTCGCTGGTTGGAGAACCGGTCGGGATTCTCGTCGGCGAGGGCGTGCCCGTCCGGACCGACCTCGAGAGGGTTGGCGTAGAAGAACTCGGTCGCGTCCAGGGACAGCCCGGCGAGGAATCCGTTGTAGAGCGTGTGCTCGACGAGTTCGGGATACTGCACGTCGCCGGAGAGCTGGAACATCCGGTGGTTCCAGAAGACGCTCCCGACCGCGGCGCACGTCTCGGCGTAGGAGGTCCTGTTCGGGAGGTCGTAGTCCTCGGTGAACCGCTCGCCGTGGTGGGTGGATCCGATCCCGCCAGTGACGTACATCCGGCGTTCGGTCATGTTCCGCCAGAGGGTCTGTAACTGGTCGTACAGTTCGCTATCGCCGGTCTCGAGGACGATGTCGGCGGCGGCAGCGAAGTAGTACATCGCGCGGACCGAGTGCCCCTCGACGGTGTCCTGCTCCCGGATCGGCGCGTGGTCCTGCGCGTACGTCCCGTCGTACCCGTCGTCGCCGAAGAGGCCGTCCTCGATGGCCTCCCACATCTCTTCGTCCCCTGCCCGGTCCGCGGTGTCCTCGAACTCGTACTCGAGCGCGTGGCCGCGTCCCTCCACGAAGAACGACGCGAGGTCGAGGTACCGCTCCTCGCCGGTGACCCGGTAGAGCCGCACGAGTGCGAGTTCGATCTCTTCGTGACCGGGGACGCCCTGACGTCCATCGGGGCCGAACACGTCGTCGATCAGGTCGGCGAACGCCTGTGCGACTTCGAGGAGCGACTCGTCGCCCGTCGCGCGGTGGTGGGCGACGGCGGCCTCGATGAGGTGGCCGGCGCAGTAGAGTTCGTGGCCGAGCGAGAGGTTCGTCCACCGCCTGTCCGGGTACTCGATCGCGATCCACGTGTTGAGGTACCCGTCCTCCGTCTGGGCGGCTTCGATAAGCGAGATCACCTCGTCGACGCGCTCCTCGAGCGCCGGGTCGTCGGTGGCCGTGAGCACGTAGCTGGCCGCCTCGATCCATTTGTAGGCGTCGGTGTCGGCGAACCAGAACCCCTCGAACTCGCCGTCGGCGTCGCCGGCGGCGATCCGGAAGTTGTCGAGGCACCCGCTGTCCTCGAGTTGCTCGTACTGGTAGTCCAACATCCGCTCGCGGACCCGCTCGACGTAGTGATTCCAGAACCCGTCGTCGACGGTCACGTCGTCGAGACCCAGCGGCTCCGCGTGTGCCGTCTGTTGCCGGACCATACGGCTACCGGCGTGTGGCCGTCACATAAGCGATTGGGTACCCCACCGATACGACGCCGGTCGATCCGACGACAGTGAACCCGGTGGGGAGCAGTTTCGCTCGCGGCTGCACCGGTTCGCTCCGACGCCTTCGCGGCCACTCTCTCGTCCACCACGTCAGCCCGACACGGCCTCGGCGTCGGCCCGGAGCCGCTCGACGACCGTCGGTCGACCGCGGACCGCGAATTCGATCGTCTCGGCGCCGTACTCGACGGACTCGACGGTCGCGCGGTCGTACGCACGCGAGACGATCGCCATCGCGTCGTCGCAGTTGGGCAGCGTCAGTTCGGCGCGTTCGGTGGGCAGCCGCTCCACGACGGCTGCGAGCAACCGGTCGAGATTCGTCCCGTCGCGGACGCTGACGGGGATGGGGTTCGGCGCCAGTCCCGCGACCGCTTCCCGGCGCTCGGCGCCAGTCTCCTCGTCGAGCAGGTCGACCTTGTTCAGCGCGGTGACGACCGCCGACTCGTCGACGCCCTGCGCGTCGAACACGTCGAGGGCGACCTCCACCTTCTCGCGCAGTTCCGCGGGCGGGTCGCTCGCGTCCGCGACCAGCACCACCGCGTCCGCCGCGGCGGCGTCCGACAGCGTCTCGCTGAACGACTCGACTAGCCAGTGGGGCAGGTCGGCGACGAACCCGACAGTGTCGGTGCACAGCACCGGCCGGCCGTCGATGGTCGCCCGTCGGGTCGTCGTCTCCAGCGTCTCGAACAGCCGGTCCGCGACGCTCGCCGTGTCCATCGCGGCGTCGGGGTGAGCTTCGTCGACAACGCCATTTGACTCGGCCGTCGAGCCACTGGCGGCGGCGTCCCCGTCGTCCTCTCCATCGATCGGCTCCAGATCGTCGGCGAGCCGGTGCAGCAGCGTCGACTTGCCGGCGTTCGTGTAGCCGGCGAACGTGACCAGATCGAATCCCTGATCGCGGCGCTCCGCGCGGTGCTGCTCGGCGGGGCTGGGCAGGGCCGCCAGCTTCCGTTCGAGATCCGCAATCCGGTTCTGCACGCCGTCGATGGGCGTCCCCTTCTCGACGCGCTTGTTCAGCCCGCCGACGTCCGAGCGCTCCTTCAGCCGCGGCAGGTCGTACCGCAGCCGCGCGAGTTCGACCTGGAGTTGCGCGCGCCGGGTCGTCGCCTGGTCAGCGAAGATAGCAAGCACGAGCCGATAGCGGTCGAAGACCTCCGTACCACGGGGGAGCGCCTCCCGGAGGTCGGTCGTCTGTCGGGGCGTCAACTCGCCGTCGACGGCGACGAGCGAGGCGTCCACGTCGGCGACGCGATCGGCGAGTTCGGCGACCTTCCCGGCGCCGAAGTAGGTTCCCGGGTCCTCGGCGCGGACCTGCGTCACCTCGTCGCGCACGTCGTACCCGGCCGCGTCGGCCAGCGCCCGGATCTCCCCGGTCTCGACCGGTGGATCCGCCGCCCGTGCGGCAACGATCGCACCTCCTGCCCCCGTTCGCGCATTTGTCGTCCGTTCCGTCGTTGCGTGCTGTCGTGAGTCTCGTGACATCTGTCTCTCTGACTGGGATCGGTCGGCGAACGGTACGACAAGATTCGAGAGCCGGTCTCACGGCTCTCGAACGGGTGAACACGCCGGTCCTGTCGCCGTCTCACGCCGCGCCGACTACTGGGTACCCGAAGACGCCGCCAGCTATCGGCAATGGCACGGGCGGCCCCGCGATGAAAGGCAACGGACCGGTTCAGAAGAAGTTGCTGAGCTCCATCGCCGTACTCTCTCGATCAGGCGCGTCCGTCAAGAGCGTTGCCGTGGTGTGTGAATTGGTGCCACGGATCGCTCAGAAGTCACCGAGCGTCGCCTGGTTCGCCTTCAGGGACTGCGCGGGGTAGCCGAGTTCGCTCGTGACGTGGGCGGCGAACTCGTCGGCGAAGCCGTGCTGGGTGTACACCTGCTCGGGGTCGACGGCCTCGACGACGGCACAGAGTTCCTCGAAGTCACAGTGGTCCGAGAGGACGAACCCCTCGTCGTAGCCCCGGCGGTAGACGAACGAGCTGTCGAGCGCCCACCCGGAGAACCCGGCCGTGACGGCGCCGTTCGACTCGACCAGCGACTGGACCCAGGGGCTCCGGGGCGACCCCGAACAGACCAGCGCGTCGCCGGGACCCAGGTTCACGTCGGCCCCGTAGCGCTCGCCGGGGAAGGTCACTTCGCGGTGGGCCTCGATCACGTCGCTCACGTCCGCGATGGAGTCCGTAACGAACACCCGCTCGCGCGGCGAGTCGGCGAGGATCCTCTGGAGTTTCTGCGCCCGGCCCAGCGCGTAGCCGAACAGCAGGACGGGCCGGTCTATCGTCTCCGCCAGCCACGACTGGATCGCGCCAACCGATTCCTCCGTGGGCGGCAACCGGTACTCGGGCGTGCCGTAGGTCGTCTCCAGTATCAGCACGTCGGCGTCGATGGGGTCGAAGCCGTCGAGGTGAAAGCGGTCCCGCGTCGAGCAGTCGCCGGTGTAGAGGTAGCGACGACCGGTGTCGGGATCGGTGAGCCGCATCGCCCGCGATCCAGCGACGTGACCCGCGGGGAAGCACTCGACCGCGGGGTGGTCGACGGCCGTCGGGTCCGCGTTCTCGCGCCGTGCGGCGATCAGCGCCGCGGTCAGATCCGACGCGACGATCGCCGGGGCGTTCGCGTGGTGGTCGCCGTGCGCGTGGCTGACGAGCGTCGCGTCGGCCGCGCCGCTTCCGTCGCAGACGAACCGCTCGCCGCCGGTGAACGTGATCTCGATCCCGTCCCGGAGCCGAACCCTCCGCGTCACGGCCGCTCGTTGGGTCTACAGCCGAATAGAGGTGTCGTCGGGCGGCCGGCCGCGCCCGCGACGCACCGCGACTACCGGTGTCGAGGCCGTTTAGTTTCACTGCCGCACAGCGGCCGATTCCGCCGCCGTCTGGCGATCGATTCCACTTTCACTTCCGCTCTGGGGTAGGCTGGCGTTTTACGCCTTCGCGCCCGTCGGACACTGGCGATGACAGAACCTGTCGACGTTCCGACCCTCGATCCGGGGCTGACGCTGTTACGCTGTCCCGGACCGCGATCGACGGCGATCCATCGTATCGCTCTGTCGACACTCGCCGACACGTCGGGCGTGGCCTACTGGGTCGACGCTCGCAACACCGCCTCGACGTATGCACTGTACGACATCGTAGACAGTCCGCGACGGCTCCGCCGACTCCGCATCGCGCGGGCGTTCACGGCCTACCAGCACCACGCGCTCGGGCGTCGCGTCGTCGAGCGCGTCGACGCGCGGACGGGGCTGCTCGTCGCGCCGAACATCGCCTCGCTCTACCGCGACGACGACGTGCCCCGCTACCAGCGCGAGCGCCTGCTCGATAGCACCGTCCGGACGTTCGCGGCGCTGGCCGACGCCCGCGAGATCCCGACGCTCCTCAGCGTTCCCGCCGACTGCGACCCCGGTCCCGCGGCCGAGTACGCCGACCGGGAGATCCGCTGCGAGCGGACGAAGCTGGGCCACCGCTTCGAGGGGCCGGGCGTCGAGACGACCGTCTACTGGGACGAGGGCTACTGGCAGACGACCATCCCCTACTGGGTCGACCTGCTCGGCGTCACGCCCGAGTCGTCCGGGCTGGGGGCCGAGCCGGGCGTGATCGACTCGCCGGACCCGGTCGAACAGGCCACGCTCGCCGCCGCGGCCGCCGCCGGAGGTGCGGACTGATGGGGCGGACGAACCCCACCTATCGCGACTTCCTCGGGCGCCTCGAAGACGACTGGCGCCCCTTCCGCCGGGGGCTACGCCGGCGGTACCAGGACGACTTCGATCGCCTGTTCGAGCGGGCGCGGAACCACGCCGACGCCGCGGGCTACGCCAACGGGGCCGACCCCGAGTTCGCCTTCCTGCTGTCGGTCCTGCTCGCACAGGAGCACGAACTCCGGCAGTTGCGCGAGCGGGTCGACGAGGACGAGTCCGACCCCGGAACGGGTCGTCCGCCCGCGGAGCGCGACTGATGCCCCTGCTCACCCCGGAGTTCCGGTCCGACGGGTCGGTCCGCGAGTGGCACGCGACGGCCGACGGGGTCGAGACGCGGGTGAACGACGACTACGCGCCGTCGCTGTACGTCGAGGCACCGGATCCAGCTCGCACGGACCTCGCCGAAGCGCTCGCGGCCGACCCGAAGGTCGTGGCGACGGAGGTCGAGCGTCGGTTTCTCGCGCTGGACGAGGACGAACCGAGTCCCGTCCTGCGGGTGGACCTCGCCCGCGTCGACGAGGTGTGGACGCTCGCCCACGAGATCCTGTCCCAGTACGCCGCCGACTACGCGCCGGCGACGGTCAAACTGTACGACGTGGACCTCGCGCCGGGGTTCCGCTACTGCGTGGACACCGACACCGCGCCCGTTCCCGGCCGAGAACTGCGTCGCCTCGACCTCTCGATCCCCGAGCGCGCCCTCGCGGAGGACGACCTGACCGCGCTCCGCGTCGACGGCGAGCGCCTCGTCGATGCCCGGACGGCGGGCGCCGCGGCCAGCGGTGCGACCGATTCCCGCGGGGCGATCGATCGGACCGTTCTCTCCGCGTTGCGAGAGCGGATCGACGCCGTCGACCCGGACGTGCTGGTCTGTTCGACGGCGGATATAGTTCCCCGTTGCCACGACCGGGCGGCGGAGATCGGACTCGCCGACTTCCGGCTGGGGCGGGCCGACGGGTACGAGCGCCTCGCCGGCGAGAGCACCTACGAGAGCTACGGGCAGGTGGGCCACTCGCCGGCCCGCTACGCGGTCCCCGGCCGCGCGCTCGTCGACCGGTCGAACACCTTCCTGTTCGGGAAGTGCGGGCTGCCGGGCCTGCTCGATCTGGTGGGGCGGTCGTGGCGTCCGCTCCAGGAGACGTCGAGGGGGTCCATCGGCACGATTCTCACCTCGATCGAGATCCGGGAGGCGCGCGAGCGGGACGTGCTCGCGCCGTGGAACAAGTGGGAGCCGGAGGCGTTCAAGCCGGTCCGGCGGCTCCACGACGCCGACCGCGGCGGGTTCACGTTCGCGCCCGAACCCGGGCTCTACGAGACGACCGCGGAGCTTTGCTCCGCGAGCCCTCGCTCGCACGCTCGCGAGGACGTGGTCGAGGTCGACTTCGCGTCGCTGTACCCCAACATCATGCGCGAGTGCAACGTCAGCCCGGAGACGGTCGGCTGCGACTGCTGCGACCGGGAGGACGTGCCCGCGCTCGGCTACAGCGTCTGCGACGACGAGGGGTTCATCGCGGACGTGCTCGGCGGTCTCATCGACGACCGCGCCGCGTTCAAAGACGAGCTCGCGGCCCTGCGCGAGCGGGCCGACGCCGAGACGCTGGCGGCGGTCGGGAGCGGCGACTACCAGGCGACCTACGCCGAACCGGACGGCGACTCCCCGCTCGCCGAGCGCATCGCCGCGCTGGAGGGGCGGGTGGACGCGCTCAAGTGGGTCCTCGTCTCCTGTTTCGGCTACCAGGGCTACCGCAACGCGAAGTTCGGCCGGATCGAGTGCCACGAGGCCATCAACGCCTACGCGCGGGAGATCGTCCTCGACGCCAAGGAACGGCTGGAGGCCGCCGGCTGGCGGGTCGTCCACGGGATCGTCGACAGCCTCTGGGTCCAGCCGCGCGTCGACGACCCGGTCCCCATCGGCGAGGTCGTCGCGGAGGTCGACTCCGACGCGACGCCGGAGGACGCGGAGATCCCGCTGGAGGTCGAGGCCCACTTCGACTGGATCTGTTTCGTCCCGATGCGGGACTCGCGGGCGGGAGCGCTGACGAAGTACTTCGGGCGGGTGGCCGGCGTCGACGCCGACGCCGAAGACGTATTCAAGTACCGCGGGATCGAGACGCGCCAGCACTCGACGCCGCCGTTCGTCGCCGCGGTCCAGCGGGAGCTGATACGGACGCTCGATCGGGAGTGGCGCGCCGCACGTGGTGAGGGTTCGGGCAGCGGCTCCGCGGCCCCCGATCCGCCGGCTCCCGACCCGGAGGCCGTCTGCGACCGACTCGCGGTCGCAATCGGCCGACTGGAACGTCGCGCGGTCGATCCCGAAGATCTGCTGATCCGCCAGCGCGTCTCGAAATCGGTCGAGGCGTACAGCCAGCGGACCCGAACCGTGGCGGCGCTGGAGCGCGCCGCCGCCCACGGACTCGAACGCCCGCCGGGGACGAGCGTCGAGTACGTCGTCGTCGACGACGACGAGCGCGGCCCCGACCGCGTCTGCCTCTCGTTCGAGGACGCGAGCGACTACGACGTCGATTTCTACCGCGAGCGGCTCGTCCGCGCGGCCGAGAGCGTCGTCTCGCCGCTCGGGTGGGACCGCGGCCGGATCCGCCGGTATCTCCGCGACGGCCGCGACGTCTCGCTGTCCGCGTTCGAGTGAGTACTGGGACGACCGTTGTGTCCCGCCCGGCTTTTCTCTGGTTCTCGTGGTCTGGTTCTCGGCTACCGGATTCGAGCCGGCTGCTGGCCGACTACTTTCACAACCGGGGTTTCACTTCCGATCGCAAGACGTGACGGGGATTCGCGGTGCGAAATCACTTTCACTTCCGCCGCGGATGCGGCTAACCGCTTTCCTGTCGGGGTCGTTGGTCGGAGGTATGACGGCGAACGAATACGACGACGACCCGGCGGCCAGCGTCGGGGCGTCCGTACGGGACGGACCGGACGGAGTGGACGACGGGTCGCTGTGCAGACGGCGACGCTGGACGACTATCGTCCTCGAAGAGTGCAGCGGCGGCTGGCGGGCGACCCAGACGGGCGTCGTCGCGGAGGGATACGGCTCGACCGCGGCCGACGCCGCCGTGGCCTACTGCCAGCGGATCGCCGGGACCGACGGCCGGGGCGCTGGTGGACGAGACACCGGTAGTCGGGAGGACGCACGATGACGGGCGGACGGCCGCCCGGTTCGCGAGTGGTGTACCGGTGTCACGGCTGCGGGTTCGAGTTCGGCGTCGGGACCGCGGGCGCGGCGACGTGCCCGCGCTGTGGCTGCATCGGCGACCACGAGCGAGCGGACGCGCTGGCGGGGGCGACGGATGGTGGCCCCTGAGGAGTTACACGACCTGCTCGCGGACCCGTACCGCGTGGCGTGCCCGGAGGGGCACACGGCGCTGAACGCCGCGGAGACGACTGCGAGTGCCTACTGCCGGACCTGTCGGCGGTCCTATCCCGCGACCGAACTGGTGGACCGACGGCACGACGCCGACCCTCGTACCCCTCGCCGCAGGGGGAAGGACTAAGTATGTGTGTGACTAACACACAGATGGAGCCATACGGGGCTCCCGACGTGAACCAGCGTCGTGAACTCCCGGAACATTGGCACCGTGCACGAATCAGCGTGCGACTGCGACGGGCCCTGGCCACCCCGTCGCGCCTCGAGGTTTTTATCGGTCGACGAACGTTCGAGCGACGGCGCCGCGTCCAGTCGGGCAGTAACTCTATTGGGGAGGACCGGAAAGACGACCCGTGAACAGACGCTGGGCCGACCGCGGGATCTCGGAGCAGGCGCTGCTGGTCCTCATGGCCGTGGCCGCGGTGTTGCTGGCGATGTCGGTGGTCACTTCCCTGTCCGGCGGCGGTGCGAGCGGAGACGACCGCCCGCGGGCGAGTTTCTCCTTCGAGACCGACGGGACGGACGTGGTCGTCACCCACTACGGCGGCGACCGACTCAACGGCTCGCACGTCTACGTCGACGCCGAGACCCGGGGCTGGATCGGCAACTTCGCGGGGACGGACGGTGAGGCCTGCGCGACACCAGTGGTGAACGTGACCCGCGGCACGTCGTGTGTCGTCCCCAACGCGGCCTACGAGGCGTTCGCGATCGTCTGGAACGGGTCGAACGGGCAGCGACTCGTCCTCGACCGCCGGCCCGCGGACCCCACGCCGACACCGACGCCCACGGCGACCCCGACCGTCACGCCGACGCCGACTGCCACACCGACCGCGACGGTGACGCCGACGCCGACTCCGGGACCGAACGGCACCGTGACTCCGAACGGGACGGCAGGCAACGTGACCGCGACGCCCGGTAACGGTACCGCAGTGAACGGCACTGGGACGGCGACGCCGGCGCCGAACGGCACAGCCGTGTCGACTGCGACTGGGACGCCAGCGGGAACGGCGACGCGGACGCAGACGGGCGCAGACACCCCCACAGCGGCTCGAGCGGACGGATGACGATTTCGCCGAGCGACCACTCCCGACGCGCCGAGGGGTTCTTCACGGCCCGAACTAGAGGGGTGACTGAGCAGATGGACGCGACCGAGCGCACCCGGCGGACGCGGCGAAACCCGGCGACGGGGGGCCGGCCGTGAGCGGCGACCTCGGGAGTCTCGGGAGCGCGCCGACGCCCGATCAGGTGGTCTGCCACGTCGACATGGACTGCTTCTACGCCGCCTGCGAGCGGCTTCGCGAGCCCGCGCTGCGCGGCCAGCCGCTCGTCGTCGGGATGGGTTACGAGTCCGACGAACCCCACGGCGCGGTCGCCACCGCGAGCTACGAGGCCCGCGAGTTCGGCGTCGAAAGCGCGATGGCTATCTCCGAGGCGCTGGAGCGTCTGCCCCGGAAGGTCGAGGCCGCGAAAGATCCCGGCCTCGACGTCGAGGAAGCGGGCTTCTACCGCCCGGTCGACCTGGACTACTACAACGAGGTCGCCGCGGACGTGAAGGCGGTCCTCCACGAGAGCGCCGACGTGGTCCGGGAGGTCAGCATCGACGAGGCGTACCTCGACGTGACCGACCGGGTCGACTGGGACGGCGCCGACTCCGAGTTGCCGGGGGTCACCGAGTTCGCCCGCGACCTCGGCGAGCGCATCCGCGAGGAGGTCGGCGTCGTCGCGAGCGTCGGCGTCGCGCCGACGATGAGCGCCGCGAAGATCGCCAGCGACTACGACAAACCGGAGGGGCTCGTGGTCGTCGAACCCGGTGAGGTCCGCGACTTTCTCGCGCCGATGGAGGTCGACGAGATCCACAACGTCGGCCCGGTCACCGCCCGCGAACTGCGTGACATGGGCATCGAGACCGCGGGGGATCTGGCCGCGGCGGACCCTGACCGCATCCGCGACCGGTTCGGCGAGCGCGGGCTGGAAGTCCGGCGGTTCGCCCGCGGGGAGGACCCCCGCGAGGTGACGCCCGTCGGCGAACCCAAGAGCCTCTCGCGGGAGTCGGCGTTTACCGACCCGACCGAGGACGTCGAAGAAAAACGGGAGAAGGTGCGCGCGCTCGCCGCCGACGTGGCCGAGCGCGCCCAGCGGGAGGGCGCGCTCTACCGCACCATCGGGATCAAAGTCGTCACGCCGCCGTTCGACGTGAACACGCGCGCCGAGTCGCTGCCCGGCCCCGTCGAAGACGCCGACCTCCTCGAATCGACGGCGCTCGATCTACTGGAGGAGTTCGAGGACGCCCGCGTCCGCAAGCTCGGCGTCCGCGTCTCGAACCTCGACTTCGCCGAGGGCGAGCAGGCGAGTTTGACCGGGTTCGAGGGAGCGGCCGAGTCGGCGGAGACCGACGACAGCGAGCCGCTCGCGGACGGGGCCGACGAAGACGGGGCGCTCGTGGACGGGGCCGGTGACGGCGAGACGGCGGAGGACGGTGCCGACGACGGGTGGACGCTCGACGACTGGGCCGACGAGGGCGGGACGCCCGGCGACGAGGCGGCCGCGGACGACGAGTCTGCGGACTCTGAGTCCACTGACGAACCCGACGACGAACGACCCGAGGAGCGGGACGGCCAGCTCTCCCTCTGGGAGTACGAGTGAGCGGCGGACGGCCGTCGAACGCCCAGCGAGTCGGGGGATCTTTGTAGGGGAGCGCGCAACGGACGGGCATGCGACTGGCGAGACTCCAGACCTCGGAGGGCGTGGTCAGCGGCCGCTACGAGGACGGGACCGTGATCGCCGACGACGGCGAGTACGTCGTCGGGCGCGACGGCGAACTCACCTATCCCTGTTCTCCGTCGGCGCTGTACTGCGTCGGCCGGAACTACGCCGAGACGCTCGACCAGATGGACTACGAGCGCCCCGAGGAGCCGGATTTCTTCATCAAACCCCCCGCATCGCTCGTCGGCCCGGACGACCCGATCCGCTACCCCGAGTGGACCGACGAACTCACCTACGCGGGCGAACTCGTCGCCGTGATCGACGAGCGCTGTCGCGACGTGACTCCCGAGGAGGTTCCCGAAGTCGTCCGCGGCTACACGATTCTGAACGACGTGGACGCGCTCGACCAGCAGGGCCGCACCGCCCGGAAGGCCTTCGACACCTCGGCGCCGCTCGGGCCGTGGATCGAGACCGACGTAGACCCGACCGATCTGGACATCGAGACGCTGGTCGGCGGCGAGGTCAGGCAGGACGCCAACACGGAACTGATGCTGTTCGACCCCTACGAGGTCGTCTCCTACCTCTCTCGTCGGTTCACGTTCCGGCCGGGCGACGCCATCGCGTTCGGGAGCCCCGCCAACCCCGGCACCGTCGAACCCGGCAACACCGTCGAGATCACCTACGAGGGCGTCGGGACGTTGCGGAATACGGTCGTCGAAGCCGAGTAGTCGACTGCCGATTTCACGGCTGGCCGCGATTCACTGGCACTCCGTCCGGAGAGCTGCTCCGACGAACCGTCTCCGGGAGGAAACGTCCGACTCGAAACCGACCGACAGAGATGTAAACTCACAAAACTTATTACGAAAACCAATTGTTGTAGCGTATGGACAGTTCCCGTCGGACGTATCTCTGTCTGCTCGGGACCGTCGGTACGTCGATCAGTGCGGGCTGCCTCGGAGCAGCGACACAAGCCCGGGACGCGTCGAATCGAGGCCGGCCTGTCGGTGAGGGCGGGCTGGGAACCGAAGGGACCGACGCAAAACCGACCGAGGACACCTCGCGAAACAGGCCGGTGCGGTGCGAGGGTACTCCGATCTCGGTCGAGCGAACCATCACCGAAGATTCGGAGTACGGAGACGGTGTGGAGTACCATCCGTCGAACGAGACCGTTCGGTTCGTCTCTTCGCGAAGCGGGAGCGGTCAGCCGGAGTACGATACCATGTCGTTCGAAGCGTGGGGCGCCGTGACGAGTGCGAGAGTCGGCAGATCGCCCGTCTCTCGGGAAGCAGCGTCACGAATCGATAGTGTGACCATCGACTCAGCGATCGGGCGGCCGCCGGCGTCCGCTTCCGTCGACCGACCCGTCATCTGGCTGGAGACGGACGTGAGCGACGAAGCCCGTTCGGCGCCGGCCGTGGAGACTATCGCCGATTCCGCCCCGAGATCCGCCGGCGTGACACTGTCGTTCGAAGGGGAAACGTTCTCGCGGGACGTACCCGTGTTCGCCAGGGCGATCGATCCCGAAATCACGTGAAATCCCGACGGTTCCCCGCTCACTGACGTTCCGAGACCGCCGAAACCAAGGGGGGCCAACGAGTACCACGGCGTAGTGAACGCGAACGACCGGGCGATCACGGCGCTCGTGATGCTCGCTCACGGCGCGGTCCACACCTACGAGATGGCGGTGCCGCTGTTCGTCGTCGTCTGGCTCACCGAGTTCGAGACCATCGCGCTCGGGGTCGCGCAGTTCGACGTGACGACGGCGACGGTGGGCGTGATCGTCACGCTCGGCTACGGACTGTTCGGTCTCGGGGCGCTGCCGGGCGGGATCCTCGTCGACCGGATCGGCTCCCGGCGGCTCATCAGCGCGTGCCTGCTCGGCATGGGACTGTCGTACATCCTGCTCGGTCTCGCGCCGAACATGGTGGTCGTCGCGCTCGCGCTGGTCCTGTGGGGCGCGAGCGCCAGCGTCTACCATCCGGCCGGCCTCTCGCTCATTAGCAAGGGCGTCTCCGAGCGCGGCACCGGCCTCGCCTACCACGGCATCGCCGGCAACGTCGGGATCGGGCTCGGCCCGTTGCTCGCGGCGGTCCTCCTGCTGTTCGTCGAGTGGCGCACGGTCGCGCTGGTCCTCGGCGCGCCTGCGATCGCCGCGGCCGTGTACGCCTCGCAGGCGAACTTCGACGAGACGGCGGCCGTCGACGCCGAGGCCGCCGCGGACGGCGGAAGCGCGAGCGGGTCGAAGGCCGACAGCGGCGTCGACTCGCTAGGGGAGTTCCTCACGGAGTCACGGCGGCTGTTCGCCGGGAGCTTCGTGCTGGTGTTCGTCGTCGTCATGTGCTCGGGGCTGTACTACCGCGGCGTCCTGACGTTCCTGCCCGAACTCTTGCAGGACCTCCCCGGCTTCGAACCGATCCCGGTCGACCAGCTGCTCCCGGCCGGCGTCAGTTCGGCGCTGGGCGTCGAAGCCGGCGACGGGCAGACGCTCAAACCGCAGAAGTACTTCTACGCCGGCCTCCTGCTGATCGGCGTCCTCGGCCAGTACGCGGGCGGGAAGCTCACCGACCGCGTCCCCGTCGAGTACGGTATCGCCGGCGCGTTCGGCGTGCTGGCCGTCCTCGCGCTGTTGTTCGTCCCGGTCTCGAACGCGGGCCTGGCCCCGCTGATGGCGCTGGGGGCCGTCCTCGGCGTGTTCCTGTTCGTCGTCCAGCCGATGTACCAGGCGACCGTCGCCGAGTACACGCCGTCGGGAACCCGCGGGCTCTCCTACGGGTTCACCTACCTCGGCGTGTTCGGCGTCGGCGCGCTCGGCGGGACCATCGCCGGGGGGATCCTCGAGTTCGCGGACGCGACCGCGCTGTTTCTCACCCTCGCCGGGTTCGCCGTGATCGCCGCGCTGGTCGGGCTCGTGCTCGCCCGTCGGAAGGGAAGCTCGATCGCCGCATAGCGCCGTATAGGGCGGTTACCGGCCGGAAAGGCGAGGTTATTTCTGAACTGACACGTCTGCTTATCAGCGGGCCAGTGGTGAGTGAAATCGATGCACGAACAGACACGAGGACTCGGTGCAGTGGCGTTCACGGCACTACTGACGATGAGCCTGTTCGGCGCGGGGGGCGTCGCGCCCGCGATGGGACAGACGGCGGGCAACGACTCGCTCCCGCCGGGCGTCGGGAACCAGGGCGTCGTCAACGAGACGGCGCTGGTCGACGCGCACACCGACGCGGTCGCGGAGACGGGCGCGACGCTCGCGCTCGCGAGCGAGTACAGCGTCAACGACACCTTCGCGGTCAGCCAGTCGACCACCTCGACGTTCGGCGAGGGAGTCACGCCGTTCCGGCTCCGGTCGGCCGGGACGGTCGACGACGGCAACGAGACGCTACGGTTCGTCACCGACCAGTGGGCCAACGAGACGGCCCTCGTGACCAAGGTCGACTACGAGAACCGGACGGAGTACAGCAAGCAGTACCTCAACGCCACGGCCGACCCGGCGGACCCGTACGCCGACGACCTGCCGCGGCGTTACGTCGAGGAGCAGGCCACCGGCGAAGCGCTCCTCGCGGCGACGCTCTCGCTGGGGAACTTCACCGTCGCGTCCACGGAGACCGTCGGCGGCGAGAACCTGACGACGCTCACCGCGACGGGAGTCAACGAGTCCGAGTTCGACGGCTCCGTCGCGACTGAGCGGTTCAACGCGACGGTCGTCGTCAACGAGGACGGGCGGGTCCGCTCGCTGAACGCGAGCGTCGCCTACGAACAGGACGGCGCCACGTTCGACTACGCCTACGATCTCGAACTGCTGGCGACCGGCGACACGGAACCGCTCGAACCGCTCTGGAGCGACCGCGCGGTCGCACAGCCGGCCGTCTCGGTCGACATGACAGCGAACGACCCCTATTTCACGCTCATCAACTACGGCCCCGACGCCCTGCCGGCCGAATCCACCGTCGTGGCCACTCACGACAACCAGACGACGACGCTGACGCTGACCGAGGATCTGGGCGCGAACGAATCGCTGTACGTCTACTACCCCAGCGACGGCGGGCAAGCGCAACTCGCGGCGGCCCCACCCTCGCCCGAGAACGTGGCGGCGCTCGCCGGCGACTACGACTTCGAGATCCGCACGCCCGACGGGACGACGCTCGTCTACATCGGCTTCGGCTTCTACGGCGACAACGGGACGATGACCCACGCCAACGATGCCGGCCTGACACCCGCGGACAGCGCGGACCGGCAGCTAGTGCCAGTGTGAGTGCCGACCCGGTGCGAGTCGTTCAGGCGGGCTGACGCGGCATCAGTCGACGCCGTTTTCGAGGTTGTCAAGCAGTTTCCCGACGAACAGCCCCATCCGTGGGGACAGATCGCCGTCCTCGGGGGTCTCGGTCGGGTGGGCGGCCATCGTCTCGACGAAGCGCTCGCCGAAGGTCATGGTGTGCATCATGTCGACCACGTCGACGGTGAGCCCCGCGTCGTTGGTGTCCATCTCCGGGTGGCGCTCGATTTCGCCGGTCGAGTAGCTGATCGTCCACGACGGGCCGCCGACGGCGTCGAGCACCGTCTCCAGCGACCCGATCTCCAGCGGCCCGTCCGGCGCGCCGACGTACACCGTCCCCTCCTCGACGGTGGTCTCGTAGCGCGTCACGGTCCCATCCACTCCATCGGTCGCAACCACTCTACGCATCGTTAGGGCTCTGATGTTAAATCGGTTAACCCTTCGCTTTCCCTTAGAAGTAATCAGCCAGAAAAATTACTGACGATTTCCATGAAGTGTGGATATTCAAGCTCATCTATACTGTGGTGCATAATCTGGTGGAGTGGTCGAAAGGTGCTCTCTGCTAGTTCGTGAGCAGGAATATCTTCGAACCTGAATATTGGGTTCTGAGAGAATTGGAAGCGGTGGGGATAGCGGCTGTCGTTCCAGATTTCTCTGAATTCAGAGCTGTCCCGTTCATCCCAATAACCTTCTGTGACTCTAAACGCCGCAACTTGATTGATCGAGAGCGCCTTTTCTGGTAAATACTGTTCAAGGTATTTGTCCACGCCTGAGCGTGGATTGAAATCTCCAGTATATTGAGATCGAGTCGTAATTGGACCCACGAACAATACAATATCCTTCTCTTGAACCTGTCTAATCAAGGTAGCTGCTCGCGGTTGGTTAAACCGGTCCTCTGTGAACCCCCAGACGCTTTCTTGTTCCCCCGTCTGGAAATTCATCTCTCCGCTCGTAGAAACATACACGCCCCACACTTTCGGATAGTCTCGACTTTTTACAGCCTCTTTCTCATATTCCTCTATACTGTTGTTAATGAGACGTTCTGCGTTTCTATCGAACCAATTAACGAAGTGATCTCGATCAATTTCGACCTGCAGAAAATTCCTCACTTCTTCGTCTTTCCGAAAAACGACGAGAAAGAGCCCTTGATCCACGTAATGCTGGTGGTCGTCGTGGTCAAAGTGATCGTATTTGCTTGATAGCCATTCGACCTCTGCCGGGTACATCTCTCCATCGATGTAGCATTCAAGATCGGGGAAGTAGTCGAACCCCTTACTATTCGGTTCGCAGTCTGTGATCTCTCTTTCTTGTCCTTCTATAAATAGAGAGTACTCCTCAGAGTTCTCAATAAAATACTGCTGTAATACCTTTTCGTCGACCCACTTTACCATGGATCGATAGAAAAGAACCGATCATAAATATATGATTCAATGTGCGCCTTGTTGTCATCCACTCCCCATTGAAAGTAGTGGCCTCCCCTGTCCCCTGTTCGAGTTCCCGAAGCGCTCGTCAGACAGAAGTCTGACGGGGGCTTATGGCTCCGCCGCGGCTCCCGATCGGTAATGGCAGAGACAGAGTCGATCACCGTCGCGGACGTCAGCGACGGACCCTGCGGGTCGGGCGAGCCCGGTCGGTCGGTCGACCTGCCGGTCGTCGAGTTGTTGACCGGCCGCGGCTTCATCACCGGCAAGTCCGGCTCGGGCAAGTCTAACACCGCGAGCGTCGTCGTCGAGAAGCTCCTCGACAACGGCTTCGGCATGCTCATCGTCGACATCGACGGCGAGTACTACGGCCTGAAAGAGGAGTACGAGATCCTCCACGCCGGCGCCGACGACGAGTGCGACATCCAGATCACCGTCGAGCACGCCGAGAAGATCGCCAGCCTCGCCCTCGAACAGAACGTCCCCATCATCCTCGACGTCTCCTCGTTCCTCGACGAAGAGGAGGCCGCCGAACTCCTGACGGAGGTGTCGAAGCGGCTGTTCGCGAAGGCCAAGAAGCTCAAACAGCCCTTCCTGATGCTCGTCGAGGAGTGCCACGAGTGGATCCCCCAGAAGGGCAGCGTCGGCGAGTGCGGCAAGATGCTGATCAAGATCTCCAAGCGCGGGCGCAAGCACGGCCTCGGCATCGTCGGCATCAGCCAGCGCCCCGCCGACGTGAAGAAGGACTTCATCACCCAGTGCGACTGGCTCGTCTGGCACCGGCTCACCTGGAACAACGACACCAAGGTCGTGAGTCGTGTGCTCGACAACAGCTACGCCGAGGCCGTCGAGGATCTCGACGACGGCGAGGCGTTCATGATGAACGACTGGGCCGAGCAGGTCCAGCGCGTCCAGTTCCACCGCAAGCAGACCTTCGACGCCGGCGCGACGCCCGGCCTCGACGACTTCGAGCGCCCGGATCTCAAGTCCGTCAGCGACGATCTGGTCTCCGAACTCGCGGAGATCAGCGAGGAGAAAGAGCAGACCGAGGACCGCATCGCCGAACTGCGCGACCAGCTCGACGAGAAGAACTCACGCATCGCCGAACTGGAGGCCGAACTTCAGGACGCCCGCGACATGCAGCGCATGGCCGACCAGTTCACGCAGGCGCTGGTCGACCACGTCAAGGGCGCCAACCCGGGCCGCACCGAACAGGAGCGGATGCGCGAGCGCCGGGCCGCGGAGAAGGGCGACCAGTCGTCGTTCGCCGACGCCGACGAGTGGGTCGACGACCCGGACGACGGGTGGGACGACGCGGCCGACGAACCGCCGCTGCCCGACGAGACCGCCCGCGAAGACGACGGCTACGCGGAGAGCGCGATGACCTGGGGCGGCGACGGGACCGATTCGGCCGGCGCTGCCGACGACGGCGCAGTCGAAGCGAGTGACGACGGCGGCCCTGCCGACGGGATGTTCGACATGGCCGGCGCGTTCAGTGATGACGCCGGGAGCGGAAATACAGCTGATAGCGCCGCAACGGACGGCGGCATCGTCGACGGCGCGGACGAATCCTCGCCGGGTTCCGAGGGCGGGATGTCGTTCACCTCGGCGGTGACCCGCGGGTTCGACGGCGTCGACGAGAACCCGCTCGGCGACCGTGCGACCGACGCCTTCGAGGCCGGGACGACGACAGTCGACGCCGACTCGGTCGAGGACGCCTCGGCATTCGCCAGCGACCTGGCCGACGACCTCGCGGACCTGAGCCCGGAGACACGCCAGATGCTCCGTTACTACCGCGACCACGGCCCCGGTACGCCGATGGACGCGCTGTTCGCCGCCGGCGGCTCCGAGGACCGCACCGCGGCCTACGCGCGCAACCGCCGCCTGCGCGTCCGCGGGCTGGTCGAACACGTCGGCCGCGGCCGCTACGACTACCGCGTCCCCGAACTCCTCGCCGAGCGCACCGACCTGGAGAGCGTCGACTCGTTCGTCCAGCAGGTCGAGCAGGCGCTCGACGACGGCGACCTCGAGGACGTATCAGACGACCCCACGGGCGCCGGAGGCGTATCTACCGAGGACGCAGTCTCGAACGAAGACAGCGACGACGGTCTCGACGACCTGCAGATCACCGATCCCGACACCGCTGGCGACGATCAGTCCGAGGACGACCAGTCGGGCGACCTGTCCGTCGCAGCCGACAACGACGAAGTCGAACTCCTCTGACCGGCCGGCTCGCGAGACCGCACGCTGTGTCCGATTTTCTTCGATCACCTGTCTCAGACCACCGGCAGCCGCGGGCACCCGCTCCTGACGCCCGAACACGCCTCCGATCACAAAACTCACGTCAACCCGACGAACAGTTCGGGTATGTCACCGTTCTCCCGGCGTCGGGTCCTCGCGACGGGGACCGCAGCCCTCTTCGCCGGACTGTCCGGCTGTGCGAACAGCGGCGGAGCGTCGACCGAGACGCCCACGGTCACGGAACGCTCTTTCGAACATAGCGTCTCGGACCCGGCCGCTCACACCGTCCGGAACGAGGACGGCGAGCCAGCGGTCCGTTCGTCGGCTCGATCAACTGACGAGCGTATGCTGGGGACGCCGACCCGGATGGCCGACGAGTACTGGACGGTCACCGGCGCGGACAAACGGGACGCACTGGACTTCTCAGGCGCGACGACGGGGGCGGAGGCGGCTCGCTCCTTCGCGGCCGAGACTGACCTCTCGACGGCGACCCTCGTCGTCCACCAGTACTACGTCGAGAAGTGCGTGACCCACCGATTAGAGCGGCTCCGGTGGGGCGCGGCCGACCAGGGTCTCGAGGGGGCCACCGCGATCAGGCTGGCGTACGAGGACGCCGAGCGGGACGGCGACTGCGAGCAGGAGGGGATCGGACCTATCGAGGCGACGCTGTTTCGAATCCCCGCGGAGATCGGGCCGGTGACGCGGTTCGGCTATCAGGTGTGAGCGACCGCGGAGGCCCGATCAGATCTCGGGCAGTCGCACCCCGGCGGCGACCATCGCCAGCGCGCCGACCGCGAGCACGGCGAGGCCGGGGAGGAACGAACCGGTCAGGTCGCGGAGTCCGCCGACGAGGAACGGGCCGAAGAAGCCGCCCAGTTCGCCGACGGCGAAGACGAGACTCACCGCGGTCGCCGTCAGCGCGGGGCCGATGTCCTCGATCTCCGTCGGGATGGCGCGGACGAGCGGCGAGACGCCGCCGACGCCGCTCCCGGCGAGGAGCGCGGCCGCGCCGGCACTGACCGCGGTGCCGACGAACACTAATGCAGCGACGCCCGCCGCTGCGGCGAGTCCACAGGCGACGACACCCTCTCGTCTCCGGCCGAAGCGGTCCGAGACGGGCGGGACGACGACGGTCCCGACGGCCTGCCCGACGACGAACAGCGTGGCGACGGTCGCGGCGGTCTCCGGCGAGACGCCGCGGGAGCCGGCGAGCGTGGGGAGCCACCCCTGCAGGCTGTGGCCGAGCAGGAGATACGCGGTACCGACGACGACGAGCAGCCGCATCACCCGGTGGGAGAATACCTGTGCCACGTCGCTCCGGAGGGAGGTGAGCGAGAACTCGCTGTCGCCGCCGTCGCCGTGTGGCGTCCCGTGCCGGCGGGCGTGCCATGCGGCGACCGGGACCCAGACGAGCAGGAAGGCGAGCGCCGCGGCGCCGAGCGCGCGGAAGGTCGGGCGCCACCCGCCGAGCGCCGGGCCGAGGATAGCACGGCCGACGCTGTAGGCCGAGGCCGTCCCGGCGTAGGAGCCGAGGATGTACACCGTCGACATCGTCCCCAGCAAGCGCGAGGGGAAGACGCTCGCGACGAGCTTCGGCAGGCCGAACGTGATCCCGGTCGCGCCGACGGCGAACAGGACCGTCGTCGCGGCCATTCCAGTGAACCCGGAAGTACCGGAGCGGAGCAGCTGTGCGATGCCGAATATGGCGACCGAGATCGCGATCCCTCGTCGCGCGCCGATGCGGTCGAGGACGAGCCCCGACAGCAGCGAGAGCGGGACGTACGTCAGCGGAACGGCGCCGACGAGTGCACCCGACTGGGTATCGGAGAGGCCCAGCCCGTCGGCGATGGGGTCGAGGAAGGCCGCGAGCGCGAACCAGTTCGCCATCAGGAGGAGGTAGCTGACTGCACCGAGGACGACGAGCAGGTACGAACTCGGGGGGACGGGAGCCGGCCGATCCTCCTCCCCCGACACGTCGTCGCCCGTATCTCCGACCATGGACGGGCTAGTGACGGACGGCCCTTAATAGGCGCCGACAGCGCCTCAGGCGGCCTTCAGGAACTTGGCGGTTCCGTTCTGCTCGACGGTGATGCGGTACCCCTCGTAACTGAAGGTGACCTCCATCCGGGCGTCCGGCGACGGCGGGGTCGAAAAGAGGTGATCGAGGACGTGATCGATGCAGTCGTACATGTTTTCGACCTCCGTCGGGTCCTTGCCCTCCAGTTCGGCGACGGCGAGGGCCACTTCGGCGGCGGGTTCTTCCGCGTCGGTGTCGAGCGTCCGTCGCGTGACGTCTGTTTCTCCGTCGTGTTCCATCGACGGCCCGTTTGGACGCCACCGGTATAGCGGTGGCTCCGGGAATGACAAGCCCGTAGCTACCCCGCAACGAATCGCCGCCGCGCGCTTATTGGGCTCCGGACCCGAACGTACTCATGAGTGTACTCGGCAAGTTCTCCGTGCCGGCGTCGTCGTTCACACTGGAGTCGGCGCTCGCTGCCACCCCCGACATCGCCGTCGACGCGGACCGCAACGCGACCCACGGGCCGGATCAGGTGCTCCCGTTCCTCTGGGCGACCGGCGGCGACTTCGAGGCGTTCCACGACGCGCTGGAAGCCGACCCGGAGGTCGAGTCCGTCTCCATCGCCGAACGGACGGACAACGCCGTTCTGTACCGACTCAGGTGGGCCGACCCGTTCAAGGAACTCGTCCACGAGATGGTCGACCACCACGCGGCCATCGTCGAGGCGGCGGCACAGCGGGACACCTGGACGCTGCGGCTCCGGTTCGGCGAGGAGGAGATGGTTTCGGCGTTTCAGGACCACTTCGACGAGACAGGCCGGCATTTCGAGGTGCGCTCGCTGTGGCACCCTTCCGGGCCGCGCCAGCGGGAGTTCGACCTCACCTCCGGCCAGTACGAGGCGCTCGCGACGGCGGTGCGCGAGGGGTACTTCGACGTCCCGCGGGAGGCCTCCGCGACCGAACTGGGCGACGAGATGGGGATCTCCGCGAACGCGGCCTCACAGCGGATCCGCCGGGGATCCGAGGCACTCGTCCGGAACGCGCTGCTTATCGACGACCGGAACGGCACCGACGGGAGTACTTAAACGCCGTTACGATCGAAGGCCACGCCTGATTGGAGTCGAGCGCGTCTCTCGAAGCGAGATGACCGAAACAGATCTCTGCGATATCGTCGCTGCGGACTCGTTCGACGCCGATGCGGATCTCGTCTTCGAGGCGCTCGCACCCGCCGAGCGGAGGGTCGTCCTCGCGCGACTTCTCGACCGTCGTGAACGAGCGACCGAGAGTCACGACCGGGTCGCGCTGGCCGACCTCGCGGTCGAACTCGCCGCGTGGAAGCGGGACACCGGCACGGGGGACGTGGAGGACGCCGCCGTCGAGTCGGCCCACGCGAAGCTCTATCACGTTCACGTTCCGAAACTCGCTGACGCGGGCGTCGTCTCCCACGACCGCGAGGACGGCTCGGTCGCGCTCACGGCGCCCGAGTCGGTCCGCGAGTGCGTCGATCTTCCGACCGCCACCGCCTGAGCGCTTCTGCGAGCGGTAGTCTCCCTACTCCGCGAGCGGCGCGACGAGATCCTCGAGCGCGGCCTTCGGGTCGTCGGCTTTCGCGACGCCGCTGGCCAGCAGGACGCCCGAGGCGCCCAGATCGCGGGCGGCGTCGAGGTCGTCGCCCGTCGAGATACCGGCGCCGCAGAACACGTCGACGGCGTCGTCGACCGCGGCTGCCGCCTCGACGGCGTCGGTGACGATGTCGGGGTCGGCCTTGCTGACGGGCGTCCCCGTGCCGATGAGTTCCGGCGGCTCGACGGCGACGGCGTCCGGGCCGAGCGCGGCGGCGGCGCCGACCTGCTCGGGGTTGTTCGCGCAGACGACCGTCTCCAGTCCCGCGCGCTCGGCCGCGTCGAGGCTCGCGTCGATGTCCGCGAGCTTGCGCCGGGCCTCGGAGTGGTTGATGAGCGTGCCCTCGGCACCGGCGTCGGCGACGGCCTCGGCGAGCGTGCTGCCGGTGTGGCTGCCGTGTTCGACCGGGCTGACGTGCTGGGCCCACGTCTCGACGCCGGTCTCGGCGACCGCCGAGAGGTGGGCGGCCTGCGGGGCGACGGCCACGCGGACGCCGCTGTCCTCGCTCACGTCGCGGGCCGCCTCGGCGACGGCGACCGGGTCACACGGGTAGGCTTTCAGATTGACCAGAACGAACATACGCGGGAGGCGAACCCGGACGGAGAAATAGGTTGTGAGTCCGGCGAGCCTGGCGCCCCGGGCCCGCGCGGACGGCGGCGGCCGGCCGGGTGTCAGCCGCGCGGCGCGAGCGCGGCCGCCGAGGGGTGAGAGTTAAGACAGTCACCTCGTAACGTACATCCGTTGTGACCCAGGGGACCGACAAGCGAGGGACGGTGCTGGTCGTGGAGGACGAGACGCACCTCGCGGAACTGTACACGGAATACCTCGACGACGAGTACGACGTTCGAACGGCGTACGGCGGCGTCGAGGGGATAGAGATGCTCTCCTCCGACCTCGACGTGGTCCTGCTGGACCGGCGGATGCCGATCGTCTCCGGGAACGAGGTCCTCGCGGCGATCGAAGAACGCGGCCTCCAGTGCCGGGTCGCCATGGTGACCGCCGTCGACCCCGACTTCGACATCATCGACATGGGCTGTGACGACTACGTGGTCAAGCCCGTGACCCGCGAGGGCCTCGAAACGGTCGTCGATCGGTTGATGAAGCTCTCGGAGTACAACGACCGGATGCGCGAACTAACCTCCAAACGGCTCAAGCGCAACGTCCTCCAGGTCGAGAAGACCGAGTCCGAACTCGCCGACAGCGAGACCTTCCAGCGCCTCCAGCGGGAGATCGAGGAGATGGAAGAGGCCGTCCAGGGCATCGCCGACGAACTCGGTCCCGAGTACGTGGCCAGAAAGCAGTAGCGCGAGCGCGACCCAGCGCACTCACTCCCGAAAAATCACAGCGCCGTTGTTCGGATCGTGTTCCCCTGTTTAGCGTCGCCCCGCTCGCCTACGCTGTGCGAGCGCGGCTCGTGACTTCGTTCAGGAGTCCTTCCGTTCGACGACGTCGCCGAGCGTGTACTCGCCGGTGGAGTCGCCGCCGGACCACTCGGACTCGTCGGCCGTCCCGCCGGCCGAGAGGTCGACGTCGAGCGCGCTCTCGAGTTTGCGCTGGACCTCGTCGCTCGGCAGCGTGTCACCGCGCTCGATCTTCCGGATGAGGCTGGCCTTCTCGTTGAGCCGCTGGGCCAGGTCCTCCTGGCTCATGCCCGTCGACTCCCGGGCCGAGCGGACGATCTCGTCGTAGTCCTGTGCGAGCTCGTCCATCTCGTCGAACATGTCCCGACGCGAGCGCGAGGAGCCGCCGGAACTCGACGACGACGATGACGAAGACGACGAGGAGGAGTCGCTCGACGAACTCGACGAGGACGTCGAGTACTTGGTCGACGCGCCGGAGGAGGTCTGCTGTTTCACCTCGGTCCCGAAGTCCGTGCACTCGTCGCAGACGTCGAGTTCCGCCCCCTCGACCTTCACGCGGTTGGGGGAACTCGTCTCCTTCCCGCACATCTCACACTGAACCATGGTCCACCCTTACCGGCGACTGTTCATAAAGTATACGCCAGCGATACCTTCGGACGGAGCGGACGGAGTGACACACGCCGCGTCGACACGCGCCTTTTTGCCGCGCTCGCACGTAGGGGCCCCATGGAAACGAGACCGCTCGGCGACACCGGCCAGGAGAGCTCCGTCCTCACGTTCGGGGCCATCGCGCTCGATTTCCTCGAACAGGACGAGGCGGACGAACTGACCGCGGAGGTCCTCGACCGCGGCGTCAACCACGTCGACGTGGCGCCCCAGTACGGCACGGCGGAGGTCAAACTCGCGCCGACGCTCGCCGACCGCCGCGAGGAGGTCTTCCTCGGCTGCAAGACGCTCGAACGAAGCTACGAGGGCGCCTGGGAGAAACTCGAGGCGTCGCTCGACCGCCTCGGGACCGACCACATCGACCTCTACCAGTTCCACGCCGTCACCGAGCAGGAGGAGATCGACGAGATCACCGGCGACGACGGCGCCCTGAAGGCCTACCGCGAGGCCCAGGAGGAGGGGATCATCGACCACATCGGCGTCACCAGCCACGGTACTCCCGAAGTGGTCCGCGAGGCCGTCGAGCGCATCCCGGACCTGGCGACCGCCATGTTCCCGGTCAACGCGACGGTCGCCGCGAAGGAGGGCGCGGACCACGAGTACCTCGACCTGGCGAGCGAACTGGAAGATCAGGGCATCGGCGTCATCTCCATCAAGACCTTCGCCAAGCAGCCCTGGCCGGAGGACCTGGCCGAGGACGACCGGCCGTACAACACCTGGTACGAGCCGTACGACGACCCCGACGAACTGGCGCGGTGTCTCCGCTACACCCTCTCGCAGGACGTGACGACGCTGACGAACGCGGGCGACCCGCGACTCGTCGGGCCGATCCTCGACGCCGCCGAGTCGTTCGAACCGATGAGCGACGACGAACAGCGGGCAATGGTCGACGAGCGACGGTCCGAGGAGTCGCCCGTCCCGGCCGACCTGTCCTGATAACTCGAATACCTATCTTTCGGACACGTACGGCCCGATACGGGCGATTCTGGCCGGATTCGGTCGGGACGGATCGCGGGGTATTTCATTCGTCACCTGTATTCCCCGGTTATGGACCGACGACGTTTCGTCAAAGCAGTGGGCGCCGGAGTGGCGGGCCTCACCGCGGGGTGCAGCGCGGAACCGACCAGCGACGGGGAGGCGACCGAGACGAGCGACGGATCGACGGACGCGGGCGACGGATCGACCGACTCGACGGGGACGGCGGACGGCACCGTCACGGGTACCGCTTCGGGGGGGACGCCGGTCCTCCGCGTGGGGACGTACCCCTCGTTCGTCGACGCGCCGAGTTCCAGTCCGGGCCCGTGGCTCAAAGAGCAGTTCGAGTCCGAGTTCGACGCGAAGCTGAAGTGGTTCCCGCCGGAGAGCAACATGGACTACTTCCTCCAGCGGCGCCAGCAGGGCGTCACCATCGACACCGACCTGTTCCTCGGGCTGACCCCCGAGAACCTCGTGAAGGCCGACCGCGAGACTGGCGACGGCGACTCGCTGTTCGCCAGCCTCGACACGTCCGCGCTGTCGAACGCGGGCCACGTCGTCGACGACTACCGCTTCGACCCGCAGGAGCGGGCCATCCCGGTCGGCGCTTCCTACATCAGCCTCGTCTACAACCAGCACGCGCTGGACGAGCGCGGCGCCGGCGCGCCGGAGACCTTCGACGACCTCGCCAGCGACCCCTACGAGAACGGCCTCCTCGTCCCGAACCCGCAGAACAGCGAGACCGGGAAGGAGTTCCTCTTCTGGACGGTCGACCACTTCGGCGAGGACGGCTACCTCGACTACTGGAGCCGGCTGATGGACAACGGCACGCAGATCCTCAAAGACTGGGGGACCGCCTACGACGCCTACTCGAACGACGAGGCGCCGATGGTCGTCTCGTTCTCGACCGACCAAGTGTACGCGGACCGCTACGACCAGGACATGGCGCGCCACCAGATCGGCTTCCCGAACGGCGAGGGCTACGCGTACGTCGAGGGCGCCGCGCCCTTCGCCGGCACCGACAAGATGGGGCTGGCGACGGAGTTCATCGACTTCGTCCTCCGTCCGGACGTCCAGGCCGAGATCGCCCAGCGCAACGTCGCGCTGCCCGCGGTCGACAACGCGACGCTCCCCTCGGACTTCGACGACCTCGTCCACGAACCGGAGACCATCGTCAGCTTCGGCTACGACGAGCTGATGGGCAACGTCGAGCCGTGGCTCGACGAGTGGTCCAAGCAGATCGCCAGCAACTGAGTCGATGAACGCCGGTCGGGTCGCCGAACGCGTCGGCGTCGCCGCGCTCGCAGTGGCGACGCTCGCGCTCCTGGGACTCGTCTTCTTCTACCCGGTCGGGATCGTCCTCGTCGACGCCGTCAGGGTCGACGGGGTCTACTCGCTCGCGCGGTTCGGCGACATCCTCGCCGACGACTTCTACATCGACCTGTTCGGGTTCACCGTCTATCAGGCAGTGCTTTCGACGATCGCGAGCGTCCTGCTGGGCGTCCCCGGCGCGTACGTCCTCGCGCGCTTCGAGTTCCCCGGCCGCAAGACGATCCGCTCGCTGACGGCGCTGCCGTTCGTGATGCCGACGATCCTCGTCGCCATCGGGTTCGTCGCGACCTTCGGGAAAAACGGCGTGGTCAACGCCGTCCTCGGGAGTCTCGGGCTCCCCATCGTGAACCTGCGCGGGACGCTGGCGATCATCGTCCTCGCCCACGCGTTCTACGACGCGCCGCTGATCGCCCGGATCACGGCCGCGGCGTGGGAGGGCGTCGACGCGGAGATGACCGAGACCGCCCGGTCGCTGGGCGCCTCGCCGATCCGGGCGTTCCGCGACGTGATCGTCCCGCAACTGCTCCCGGCCATCCTGACAGGCGTGCTGCTCACCTTCATCTTCTCGTTCATGTCGTTCGCCATCGTCCTCGCGCTCGGCGGACTCTCGAAGGCGACGGTCGAGGTGTGGGTCTACCACCGGATCAGCCAGCTCGACTACGGGACGGCCTCGACACTGGCCGTCATGGAGATGGGCCTCTCGCTGGCACTCACCTACGCCTACCTCCGCTACGAGGCCCGCCAGCGCGCGGCGAGCGCCGCCCGCCCGGCCGAACGGATGGATCTCTTCGGGTCGGTCACCAAGAGTCGGCTGTTCGCGTGGGGGTACACCGCCGTCGCGGTCGTCGTCTTCGCCGTCCCCATCGTCAGCCTCGTCGTCGCGAGCGTCACCGGCCCGGAGGGGTTCACGCTGCGCAACTACCAGTTCCTGATCGAGCGGCAGGCCACCGCCTACGACTTCCAGATCAAGCCGCTGACCGCGGTGACGAACTCCCTTCTCTTCGGCGGCGGGACGCTCCTGCTCGCGGTGCCGATGGGCGTGTTCCTCGCGGTCGTCAGCACGCGGAACTTCCGCGGTCGGAAGCTGATCGACACGCTCGCGATGGCACCGTTCGCCGTCAGCGGCGTCGTCGTCGGCCTCGGCCTCCTCCGCGGGTTCGTCTTCGGCACCGAGGCCTTCGGCTACCGGTTCACCGTTGCCGGTCCCGTCGCCATCGTCGCCGCCCACGCCGTCGGCGCGTACCCGTTCGTCACCCGGAACGTCGCGCCGGCGCTGGCCGGTATCGACGACTCCATCGTCGAGTCAGCGCGCTCGCTCGGCGCCTCCCGCGCTCGCGTCATGCTCGACATCGAACTGCCGCTGGTCGTCCCGGCCATCCTCGCGGGGATGGCCTTCGCCTTCGCCATCAGCATCGGCGAGTTCGATTCGACGGTTATACTGGCGACCGGCGGAACCAGTTACACCATGCCAGTAGCGATCGAGCGATTCATCGGCCGACGGCTCGGCCCCGCGACCGCGATGGGTGTGGTCCTGCTCGTCGTGACCGCCGTGAGCTTCGTCGTCATCGACCGCCTCGGCGAGGGGCGTGGTCTCGGTGGGTAGCCTCGAACTCGATGCCGTCCGCAAGTCCTTCGCCGACACCGTCGCCCTCGACGGCGTCTCACTGGACATCGCGGAGGGCGAGTTCTTCACGCTCGTCGGCCCCTCCGGCTGCGGCAAGACGACGACCCTGCGGACTATCGCCGGCCTCGAAACCCCCACGAGCGGTACGGTCCGGTTCGACAGCGAGGACGTGTCCGGGGTCCCCACCGAAGACCGCGACGTGGGCATCGTCTTCCAGAACTACGCCCTCTTCCCGCACATGAACGTCCACGAGAACGTCGCCTACGGACTCAAGTTCGCCGACCCTCCGGGCGGCAAATCGGTCGACCAGCGCGTGACCGAACTGCTCGACCTCGTCGACCTCTCGGGAATGGGTGGCCGCGAGCCCGACCAGCTCTCCGGCGGGCAACAGCAGCGCGTCGCGCTCGCCAGGGCGCTCGCGCCCGCCCCAGAGATCCTCCTGCTCGACGAGCCGATGTCGGCGCTGGACGCCCGCCTGCGGGAGACGCTCCGCCGGCAGGTCAAGCGCATCCAGGCCGAACTCGACGTGACCACCGTGTACGTCACCCACGACCAGGAGGAGGCGCTCGCCATCTCCGATCGCCTCGCCGTCATGCACGACGGCCGCGTCGAGCAGGTCGGCACGCCGCGGGAGGTGTACGAACGCCCCGCGACGGAGTTCGTCGCCTCGTTCGTCGGCGAGAACAACCTCTTCCGCGGCGACGTGGTCCGCAGCGACGCCGACTGGACGGCCACCGTGGCCGTCGACGGCACGGAGTTCCGCGTCGACGACGGCGCCGGAGGGATCGACGGCGACAGTACGGACGGCTCGCTCACCTTCTGCGTCCGGCCGGAGGATCTAGTCGTCGGCGCCGGCGACAACCGCTTCGAGGTCGCCGTCGACACCGCCGAGTTCCTCGGCGAGACCACCCGCTACTACGCCGACTGGGGCGACCGGACCCTCGTCTTCCGGACGCCCGAGGCGCACGACGAGGAGTTCCTGACGCTCGGATTCGATCCTTCCGACGCGCGGGTGCTGTGACTACGAGGACATCCGTCTCCGGGACTGCAGCCGGCTCGAATTCCTCGTCCAATACCGAGTGAATTAACCGACGAATAGCCCTGTATCGGCGTATGATAACGCTCGCTTCGGACTTCCCGAGCCCGTACCCCGCGGCGATGCGGGGCGTGATCTGCTCGCGTACCGACGCGCGCATCGAGGACATCGCGCACGACTTCCCCCGACAGGACGTGCGAGCGGCGGCGTTCTGGCTCTGCGAGGTGATCCCGTACTTCCCGCCAGCCACTCACTGCGTCGTCGTCGACCCCGGCGTGGGGACCGACCGGGCGGCGATCGTCGTCGAGGCCGGCGACCACCGGATCGTCGCACCGGACAACGGCGTCGCCGTCCCGGTCGCCCGCGAACTCGTCGGGAGGAGCGACGACAGCGGGGAGGGTGACGCTGGCGAGGACTTCACCGTCTGGAACGTCGTCTACAGCGACGACGCGACGGCGAGCAACACCTTCCACGGGCGGGACGTGTTCGCTCCCGCCGCCGCCGACGTCCACGACGTCGACGCTGTCGGCGACGTAGACCGCTGCAGTCGGACAGACGAGTGGGTCGATCTGGCGTTCCCGGAGCCCGAGGTCGGCGAGTCGTCGGCCCGCGGCGAGGTGCTCGTCGTCGACGGGTTCGGGAACGTCATCACGAACGTCCCGGGCGAGACGGTGGCCGAGCGCGAGAGCGTGCGCGTCGGCGGCGAGTCCGTCCCCGTTCGGGACGCCTACGCGGCGCTCGACGTCGGCGAGCGCCTCGTCACCGTCGGCAGCCACGGCAACGTCGAGTTCGCCGTGAATCAGGGCCGTGGCGACGAGGCCTTCGGGCTCGGGGTCGGCGACGGCGTGCTGATCGAGTGGTGAGCCTCAGTCGAGGAACTCCCGGAGATTTTCGAGGTTCTCGGGGCCGAGGCCGGCGACGGCGAGCAGCGCGTCGTCCTCGGCACCGCGCACGTCGCTCTCGGTGACGTACCCGGCGGTCCGTAGCTTCCCGGCCGTCTTCGGCCCGATGCCCGGGACCTCCTCGAAGGGAACCTCCGGATCGTCGAGTTCGTCTTCGTCGTCACCGTCGTCGCCCTCTTCCGGGTCGGGCTCGGAGAGGATGTCGAGCGCTTCCCGCAGCGCGTCGGCCTTGTGTTTCGCCTTGCGGCCGTCCGCGCGCTCGTAGGCGGCCAGCCGCTCGCGCAGGCGGTCGTACTGGCCGGCGTCGCTCGGCATCTCGGCGCCCGGTCGCGGCCGGTAGCGCGTTCCGAGTTCGGCGTCGAAGCTCTTGCGGCGGACGAGCGTCGTCCCGCCGGATTCGTCCCGGAGGAGGACGACCTGCCGGTCGGTGTAGATCACCTGCCGCAACTCGGCGGTGCGCTGGTCTTCGAGGACGAGTCCGATCTCTGTGCCGATCCTGTTGGTTCTCGACGGATCGAGGTGTGTCTCTGACATGGTGTGCGAAGTCGTGCCTGGTTGTTTCACGGCGGCACGCGCTCCGTGTGATCGGCACGTTCTCCGGCGATTTGGGCCTGTCGCTCTCGGTCACGTCCGGCGCCCACTGGGACGGTCAGAGCAGCGACGCGAGGTGTTCGGGGTAGACGGTCACGTCGTCGAGCGCGTCGACGGACTTCCAGACCGCCCTGTAGGTCTCGCCGGCCTCTGGCTCACGGCCTTC
Source organism: Halosimplex yunnanense (assembly GCF_054504345.1). Lineage (NCBI taxonomy): Archaea > Methanobacteriati > Methanobacteriota > Halobacteria > Halobacteriales > Haloarculaceae > Halosimplex > Halosimplex yunnanense. Next base: position 134,115 of record NZ_JBTJEL010000036.1, read on the forward strand.
GAACTCGTCGCGCTCGTAGGGCCACGACTCTGCCAGCGACACGTCGTAGAGAAACCAGATCTCGTGGCCGCGCTGTCCGTCGAACGTGAACGTGTTCTCAAGGGTGTCCAACAACTCGGCCTCGACCACCTCCACGTCGAGTTCCTCGTCGAACTCGCGGACCAGTGCTTCGTCGCTCATCTCGCCGAACTCGACCCCACCGCCGATCGGGCGGTAGAACGTCTCCACGCCGTCGTCGTCGTGCAACCGACTGAGCAGGACCTCGTCCCCGCGTCGCGGAACCCCGACCGCTACTGGTCGAATGTCGCGCCAGCTCATAGGCCGCGACGTACAGATGTCGTCTGAATAACCGTTGTGATCGACGGCCGCGTTTCCCTGGCAGTCAGAGCGCCTTCATCGCGTAGTAGAACCGCTGGAGCGCGGTGAAGTGGCCGACGACGGCGAAGAAGACCAGCAGCCAGCCGACGACGGTCAGCCCCGAGAACGGCTCCGTCACGAAGGCGGCGACGACGCCGACGGCGACGACCAGCGCCAGTCGGTCCGCGCGGCCGACGAGGCCGCCGTAGACGCGGTCGAGACCGACCGCCTGGGCCTGCGTGCCGAGATAGGAGGTCATCAGGACGCCAGTGACGGCGGCGAGGCCGAGGGCGTAGGCTTCCAGCCCGGCGGCGAGGCCGACGATGATGACGATGTCGGCGTAGCGGTCGATGACGTGGTCGAGCAGGTCGCCGGCGGCGCTCCCGGTGCCCGTTTCGCGGGCGAGTTCGCCGTCGACGAGGTCGAGCCAGCCGTTGAGCGCCACGGCGACGGCACCGCCGACGTACAGCAGCGGGTCGCGGCGGGGGGCGAACGCGAAGGCGGCCGCGCCGACGACCGCGAGAGCGAGCGCGAGGACGCTCACGCCGTTGGGCGTCAGGCCGACGCGCTTGGCGAGGCTCACCGACGGCGCGAGCGCGCCTTTCACCGCGGGCCGGAACCGGTCGAGTGTCATCCTGTGGGCGTAGTCATAGATGATCCACGAACGAAACTGTACCGACCTGCGGTTCGCGCTCGCCGGCGACGACCTCCCCGACGGCCGCGGCGGTCGCCTCCGGGTCGAGGTCGGTCGCGTCGATCTCGTAGACCGAATCCTCGCCGTGGCGCTCGACCGCTTCCGCGAGGATCACGTCGAGCGCCTCCGATTCGGCGTTCTCCGCGGCCTTCGCCTCGGGCTCGCCGCGCTCGGTGAGCCGCCGCTCCAGTTCCTCGGGGTGACAGCGCAGCACCACGACCCTGTCCGCGTCGAAGTGGTGCGCGAGGTGGGACTCGAACAGCACGTCGTCGCGGTCGGCGAGGTACTCGGCCAGGGCGTCGAGGTCGGCGACGGCCGAGTCGCGCTCCTCGTCGTGTTCGACGACGAAGTCCTCCTCGTGGATCACGTCGTTGAGGTGGAGCACGTCCAGATCGGCGGCGGGACCGCTATCGTCGGCCGCGAGCAACTCGACGGCCGTCGTCTTGCCCGTCCCGGGCGTCCCGGTCACGGCGACGCGCATCAGGCCGTGACCTCCGCGACGACCTCGTTGATAGTTTCGACGGCGCGACGCGTTTGTTCCTCCGTCCCGCAGCTGATCCGGATGCACTCGGGCAGGCCGAAACTGGAGCAGTCGCGGACGATGACGCCCCGGTTCTGGGCGGCGTCGGCGACGGCGCTCGCGTCGCCCACCTCGACGAGGACGAAGTTCCCGCCGCTCTCCCATGTCTTCGCGTCGAGGTTCTCGTGCATGTACTCGCGAGCCCACCTTGCCGTCTCGACGGTCTTCTCGACGTGTTCGTCGTCGTCGAGCGCCGCGAGGCCGGCCCGGCAGGTCAGTTCTGTCACGCTGAAGGGCGTGTTCACGCGGGCGTAGGCGTCGGCCCACGCCTCGGGCGTGACGGCGTAACCGAGGCGCATCCCGGCGAGACCGTACGCCTTCGAGAACGTGCGGACGACGGCCACGTCGTCTCGCTCCTCGACGAGTTCGACCCCCGATGGCGAGTCCGAGAAGTGGACGTAGGCCTCGTCGTAGACGACGAGCGTCTGGTCGTCGGTCTCCTCGGCGACCGTCCGCACGTCGTCCAGACTCATCTCCGAGCCCGTCGGGTTGTGCGGGCTGGTGACGTAGACGATGCGGTGACCGTCGTAGGCAGAGAGGACGGCCTCGGGCGTCTGCGCGAAGTCGTCGGCCTTCGAGAGTTCGTACTCGTCGACCTCGCCGTGGTGGTAGCGGGCCGACATCGGGTAGTAGGCGAAGCCGGGCGTCGGGACGAGGACGCGCTGGCCGGGGTCGATGAACGCGCGAGCGAGGTAGTCGAGCGCGGTGTCGCCGCTCGGCGTCAGCCAGATCTGTTCGTCGGCGACCTCGTGGCGGTCAGCGATCTTCGCCGTGAGGTCGGTGTGGGAGGTCTTCGGGTAACTCGCCACGCGGTCGGCGTGCTCGCGGACGGCGTCGACGGCCTTCGGGCTGGCGCCGAAGGGGTTCTCGTTCGAGGAGAGTTTGACGAGGTCGTCCGGGTCGAGCCCGCGCTCGCGGGCGACCTCCTCTATCCCTCTCCCGGCGCGGTAGACGGCGTGGGAGGAGAGGTCCCGTGGTTCCATACCCGAGAGATGCGGACGGCGGGTCTTAAGGGTGCTCGTCGCGCGTCGACGGGTCACACGGGCACCGTTCCCGCTGTCGGGTCACACGCCTCACCGTTCGCCCGGCGACGGGCGCCCAGTTTCGACTTCTGATATGGGGGCCGAAACGGCTAACAGGTCCGTCGGGGAACCGGGCTACAGATGCCCATCCTGATCGACATCCGGAAGCTCCGGATCATCAACCGTCTCATCAAGGACGGCGCGGGCAACGTCGCCGCCGCCCTGGAGACGATGGCCGGCGTCGAATCGACGGTGAAGATAAAGAGCCTCGCGTTCGTCGACCCCTCGGACATCCCGGGCGAGATCGGTGCCGAAGAACGCTACAGCGCGAACGTCCGGCTCCGCGAGCCGCCCTACGGGACGTTCTTCCTCACCTTCGCGGACGCGACTGCGGCGGAGCTCGCCGGCCTGCTGACCGGCGTCGCGGCGACCGACGGGTTCAACGACATGCACGAGAGCGCCCTCCAGGAGATCTGCAACATCATGACCTCCGGGTTCATCGACGGGATCGCCAACACCCTCGGGACGACCATCGACATCGGCACCCCCGACGTGTTCACGGGAACCGGCCCGGAGATCGCCGAACAGTCGCTCTCGCACGTCCACACCGACTCGCTGTCGATCGTCCTCGACGCCGTCGTCGACATGGCCGAACGCGACGCCGACTTCGAGATCCGCATCTTCCTCGTCCCCGACCCCGGCGCGTTCGTGAACCTCATCGACAAGATCGAACTCGACGAGCTCTCCTCGGCCGTCGACGGCCAGTACGTCGACGAACTCGACGCGAGCGAACTGTAGGGCCGTCCCGCCGCGGACGGCGACGGAGCGCCGGCCAGCGCGGGCGAAGTGGGTACGTTCAAGGAGGTCGAGTCCTCGCGGTCGGACATGGCAGCACTGGACTTTGCGATGTACGTGCTCCACCTCCTGTTCGCCGGAGTGTGGGCCGGGAGCGTGATCTTCGTGACGGTCGCCGTGTGGCCGACGGCCCGTGACGGCACCGCGAACGCGAAACCGCTGCGGTTCGTCGTCGAGCGACTGCGGTGGGTCTCCCGGGCGAGCGCGCTCGTCCTCTTCGCCTCGGGCGGCCACATGGCCGGACAGCTCTACACCGTCGAGTCGCTGACCGGCCAGCCGCGCGGGCACCTCGTGCTGACGATGGTCGCGCTGTGGCTCGCGCTCGCCGGGCTCGTCGAGGTCGGGTCGAGCAAGCTCGCAGACGGCTTCGACGAGAAGAAGGTCCGCCAGCCGGCCCGCGACGCCCGTCCGTTCTTCCTCGCGGCGTCGGTCGTCGCCGGCCTCCTGCTAATCGTCGGCGGGCTGCTCGCAGGCGGTTTCGCCTGACGGCGGTCCCCTGCGCTTTTAGAGGTCCTCGTCGACGTGGTCTGCCGCCTTCAGCGACAGCGCGGCGATGGTGAGCGTCGGGTTCATCGCGCCGCTCGTGACGAAGACGCTCGACGACGCGACCGAGAGGTTCGCCACGTCGTGGGTCCGCAGTCGCGGGTTCACGACGCTCGACTCGGGCTCGGTCCCCATCCGCGTCGTCCCCATGTGGTGGGCCGCCGGGCCGGTGTTGTCGGGGCCGACCGTCCACTCCACGTCGGCACCCAGTTCGTCCAGCACGCGCCGCTGGATCCCGTTCGCTTTGGTGAGCGTGCGTCGCGTCCGCTCGTCCAGCGACCACTGTACGTCCGGGACGGGATTACCGTGGTCGTCCGTCGTCGTCGGGTCGAGCGCGATCCGGTTGGACTTCCGCGGGAGCTGACCCACGAGTCCGCCCATCGCGACGTGGGTCCCGTAGCTCTCCCGGAGGGAGGCGAGCAAGTCGTCGCCCCACTCGTCGGCGCCGAGGGCTTTTTCGACCGGTGACGGGCCGGCGTAGTTGAGAAACTCCAGTTTCATCGGTCCGACGCCGTCGAAGTCGTTGTCGTAGAACTGGTGGGACTCGCTCGTCATGAAGCCGACGTGGTTCTGCCGGGTGGGTTCGTCGAGGGTCCCGCCGACGCCGGCGAACAGGTGCTCCATGAAGTACCGGCCGACGAGCCCGCTGGAGTTAGCGAGGCCGTCGGGATGCGTCTCGGATGTCGACAGCAGGAGGAGCCGCGGGATCTCGACCCCGCCGGCGGCGAGGACGAACTGCCTGGCTTCCTGGCGGTGTTCGGTTCCGTCAGGCGTCGCGTAGACCGCCGCGTCGACGCGCTCGCCGCTCCCGTCAGTTTCGAGGCGCTGGACGGGGACGCGGTCGAGGACGCGTGCGCCGACCTCCTCGGCGGCGGCGACGGTGTGGTCGGCGCTGTACTTCGCGCCCGAGGGGCAGACCGGGTCGCAGGTGCCGTATCCGACGCACTGCCCGCGGCCGTCGTAGGCTTCGGAGTTGCGCGCGTTCGGGACGGAATGCATCGCGATGCCGAGTTCCTCACAGGCCTCGGCGAACAGCGAGTCGCTGTAGGATGGCGGGAACGCGGGCATCGGGTGCGGTTCCTCACGCGGCGGGCCGAAGGGGTTGTCCGAGGCGCCGGCGACGCCGATCGCGGACTCCGCCTCGGCGTAGTAGGGGCGCAGATCGTCGTAGTCGACCGGCCAGTCGGCGCCGACGCCGTCGCGCGAGCGGCGCTCGAAGTCGGACTCGTGGAGCCGCATCACCATCCCCTGCCAGTGGAGGGTCGACCCGCCGACGCCCTTCACCCGCATGGCGTTGAGCGGATAGAACCGATCGCCGCTGGCGCTGAACGCGTCGCGCTCGCCGCCCATGTCCCAGACCGAGTGCGGGTCGTGGGCCGGCCTGATCGCCCGCTCCATCCGCTCGAGACGGCTATCGGAGTCGAATCGCGGCCCCGCTTCGAGGACGACGACGTCGTGGCCCCGATCAGCGAGACGCTGGGCGACCAGCGCGCCCGCCGGCCCCGCGCCGACGACGCAGACGTCGACGCGCTCGCTCGGCGTTCGATCGACGCCGTCGGTCGCGCTCACCGTCCGGCCCCCTGTCTCATCACGCCGGGATTAGGCAAACCTAAACTTATGCGTTGTCATGCCGAGCGCGTGGCGTCGAGTCGCGGGCGGCGCGATGGGACGGGAAGCCGGTGCGGAGTACTTAATCGTCCGCGGCGACTATCCCGACTGCGTGCCTTTAGTCCCCGCCCGAGCGTACCCGGATGGGAGCGATGACAGTGCGGCGAACCCGGGCACGCGACACACGAGTGGCGCCGCAAGCGCCGATTCGCTGAGCGGCTCACGCCGTCTCGGTATCCGGTCGCCCGAACGGGCGACCCGCCCGGCACGAGGGTTTCCCGGCTGACCCGGCACGCCGCCAGGGATGATGTCGGTCGTTAGTGTTCCGGGCGTACATTTCGTTACATCTCGACGAGCGACGGGAGTGACCTACGGTTAAGACCCGCCCGGGCAAAGGGCAAGCCGATGCCGATAGACCCGGAGATCGCTGCCATCGCCGTCGTCTCGGCGGTCGGGGCGGCGGGCGTCGCCGTCGTCACGCTCCGCCACTACGAACCGCCACCGCCGCCGGATGGCGACGCGGAAGCGCCCGAGCCGGTGATGGAGGCCGGGATATTCTTCGTCCTGGCTACCGTCCTGTTCACGGTCTTCGGATTCGCGCTCGTGTTCGTCGCCGAGTCGGGCGGGATCGTCGGTCGTGCGGCGACCCTGCTCCCGACACCGATCGGCTTCTACGTCGCCTATTCGATCCGCGAGGGTGAGATGGGCAGCCATGTGGACGAGGCGACCGCACAGCTCGGCTTCGTCAGCGCAGTCGCGCTCGGCGCCTTCCCGGTAGTGCTTCTCGCCGCCTCCGCCGTCTGATCGAGGACCGCTCAGACGAGGGCCAGCACGGCGGTCGACGCGTTCTGTGGGTCAGGCAACTGGTCGCTGAACGCGACGAAGAGGTACAGCATCGTAAACAGCGTCGCGTTGTAGATGCCGTGGATCAGCGCGGGAACGACGATGTTGTCCGTAATCTCGTAGGCCGCGCCGAAGACGAGGGCGGGGCCGACGAGGATGCCGAGCGCGACGAGGTTCCCGGTCGGGGAGCCACCGGAGAGAGCGAACCAGTGGAGGCCGGCGAAGACGGCACTCGGGAGGAGGACGCCGAGGACCGGATCGAAAACCTCGCGGAGGCGGCCCTGAACGACGCCGCGGAAGAGCAGTTCCTCGCCGGGACCGATGATCAGGATCGACGCGGGAATGAGGACGAGGAGGACTTCCGGATTTTCGAGCCCCATCTCGGCGGCCTGGTTGGTCCCGGGATTGACCTGCAAGAGGGTGATGAGGATCGACCCGGCGAAGGCACCGCCGAGCGCGAGGACGTAGCCGACGACGATGATGAGGACTTGCCGCAGGGAGGGCACTGCAGCGTCGATGTCGAACCGGGCGGGGAGGCCGCCGAACCCGAGCAGCGACCGGATCTTCGGGCCGACTATCGGGCGTAGTTTCAGGTAGGCGACGGCGACGCCGGCGCACCCGATCCCCTGGATAAAGATGAGGCTGAGAACGATCTGCATCGTCGGCGACGGCTCGACGTTCAGGCCGAGGATCAGGACGGCGACCGTGACCGTCACCAGTGCGAATCCGAGCAGCAGGCCCCCGGCACCGAGTCCGATCGCGGAGACCAGCGCGACGATCGTCCGCAGCGGGGACCGTTCTCTCGCTGACATACCCGACGGTTGTCCCGACTCCCCCAAAAGCCGTTCCCTCGACGGCGAGCACGGCGCTCGCTGCCCCGCTGGACCCGGACAGCGCGCTTCGAACGCCGTCTCGCCCAGTCGCCGATAGCCGCTGTCTCACTGCGGACCCCGGAAACGGCGCATATTAGGTCCTTTTACGCCCCTCGGAGGCGTAATACTCCGTTCAGGGCAAGCTATATGTGAACGTCTAACACACAGTAGGGTACGATGGTAGAATGTGACCACTGCGGCGACGACGTATTCCACGTGTGGAGGCGGCGCGAGCGGACGGAGACGATGACTCACCGAACGGTCGTCTGGGTCTGCCAGAACTGTCACCCGGAACTCGGGTCGACCGGACGGACCGACGCGACGGCGACCCGGGCCGTCACGGACGGGGGACGACTGAAGAAATCGGGATAGCCCGTCGATCCCCGGTAGCAGTCCCGATTCGGTACGTTTCGCGGCAGAAGTCCCGAATTTTACGATCTTCGGCGGTAGGAAGCTACTTGTAGGTGAGGTCGAAAGAAAGGGTCCACAGGGACACTGGGGCGTATGAACACGACGTTCTACGGCGTGCTGGGGGTGGGGCCCGACGCCGACGACGACGCGATCCGCGCCGCCTACCGCGACCGGGTCAAGGAACACCATCCGGACGTGAGCACCGCACCGGACGCGGTCGAGCGGTTCAAGCGGCTCACGACCGCGAAAGAGGCGCTCCTCGACCCGAAGGAGCGACAGCGATACGACAGGCTCGGTCACGATTCGTACGTCGACGCCTACGGCGACCCGTCGCTCTGGGAACTCGATCGATCGTCCCCGGACGCGGAAGCGCCATCCCCGGATACGGACGTGTCCTCGTCACGGGCGGACGAGTCGTCGAAAACAGGTTCTACAGCACGTTCGGAGTCGGAATCCGGGCAGGCAGCGGCCGGAGCGCGATCCACGTCGTCACGCTCGCGGTCGAAAACGGGACGGTCACAGCCCCGCTCGTCGGAGTCCCGTTCAGCGTCCGCCGAGTCGGGATCCGCGTCGACGGAGTCCCGATCGGACTCGGCCGACGCGAGAAGCTCGACCGACCGCGGCGCTTCGACTACTTCGACCGATCGGACGCGCGCCTCGCGGACGGGAACGCGAACAGATTCTGGGTCCCGGAGAACGACGGGAACCGGCTCCAGCAGCTCGCGGTCGGCCGAGTCGACACGGTCTTCGACGGGGACGAATTCCGGAACCCGGTCGCGGACGACCAGCGCTGGGCCCTCGAACGCTGGGTCAGCCCGATGGTCAGCCGATACGTCGCCCAGCGAGTCTTCGGCGACGGCAAAATCGAGCGCGAATCCGGGAGGTGACGCGGGGTGGAACGCCCGGCGCAACCCCACTCGGAGAACGGGTACGGCCACGAGCGAACGGTCGACACGGACCGGATCGACTTCGGCGGCGGCGGGCGGGTCACACGCCCGGGGGAGCTTCTGGGACGTGGCCGACAACGACGTTTCGGACACCGGACGGACCGACCCGCTGCTGGCTCGCGCCGTCCGTCTCCTGCGGACGCTCGGCGCGTGGGTGGTGGTCCACCTGCTGTTCCTCGCGCTGGCGGCCGGCACCGGCTGGTACGTCTACACCGTCGTCGTGCCGCCGGCATACAGATCGCTGGCCTTACTGTTCGCCGTCATCGGCGAAGTCGGACTCGCGGTGATCCTGTCGTCGTTGCACGTCCTCTCTCGCGTCTACAGATAGACGTAGCACGACCGCTCTCGGCCCGTTTGCAGCTTCAAACGAGTTTTTGTCTCTTGGGAAAAGCCATTAAGCTCGGCACACTCAGGACGGACAATGGGTCGGCTGCTGCCGTTCAAGTCGGAGACAACCCGGACGCCGGACGAGCCCCGGGTCCTCGACCTCGACGACGAAGCGACCGAGGAGGCCCTCGCGGCGCTCTCCTCGGACACCGCGCGTCAGATCCTCGGGACGCTCTACGACGAGCCGAAGACGCCCCCGGAGATCCGCGACGAGGTCGGAACTTCCCTCCAGAACGTCCACTATCACGTCGAGCGGCTGGAAGACGCCGAGCTGATCCAGCCCGCCGGCGAGGGCTACTCCGAGAAGGGGACGGAGATGACCATCTACGCGCCCGCCAGCGAGGCGCTCGTCCTCTTCGCGGGGCAAGAGCACCACCGCTCGCGGCTGAAGACCGCCCTGATGCGTCTGCTCGGCGCGGTCGGCCTGCTCGGGCTCGCAACCCTCGCGATCCAGCAGTTGTTCGGTCAGAACGGCGGCCGTCTCGGCGAGTACGACATCTCGGTCGGGATGGGATCCAGCGGCGGGAGCAGCGAGCCGGAGTCGGGCGGCGACGGTGCTGGCGCGGGCGACGGCGCCGACGGAGGCGACGGCGGCGGCGCAGGCGACCTCGACGGCGCCGAAACTGTCGGGGACACCGCGGGAACGTCGACCGAGACGCCGACGCCGGAGGACGACGTCGGCATCTTCGGCGGCGAGAGCACGTCGACAGACGCCGGGTCCGCCACCGCGAGTCCGACTCCGGAACCGACGGCCGACCTCACGGCGTCGACGACTGCCGCGCCGTCGGCATCACCGACGCCGGCAGGAACGCCCTCACCGACCCCCGCCGGCACCCCCTCGCCGACCCCCGCGGGAACGCCGACCCCGCAGGCGACGCCGACCGAGACCCCGCTCCCAACGGGGACGCCCACTGCGACGGCGACCGAGACGACCACCCCGACCGCGACGCCGACAGACGCGGCTACCCCGACGGCTACGCCGACCGAGCCGCCGTCCCCGACGCCGTCCCCGTCCGGGATGGAATCGGGGACGCCCGCGCCCAGCGGCACCGAATTGCCGGCCCAAACCGTCGAGGGCGCGCGCCAGCTCTCAGAGAGCGGCGGGGACGGCCTGCTGGCCGACCCCGCGGTCGCGTTCTTCCTCGGCGGGCTGTTCATGATCGTCGTCGTCACCGTCTGGTGGTACTACCAGGGCTGACGGCGGCCGTCACGCTCTCAGGTTTCGCGCTGTCCGTTCGTCGCCCAGTGAGTCGTTCCCGATAGCAAGTCGTATGGGTCAGTCGCGGCAACGGCGACGCATGAACGTGCGAAGCGTGGACGCGCTGGGGCCGGACGACCGGGCGGCGCTGTTCGACCGCGACGCGGGCGTGGAGGCGGTCCGCGACGACGTGCGGGAGATCGTCGACCGCGTGCGGACCGAGGGCGACGTGGCGCTCCGCGACCTCTCGCGGGAGATCGACGACGTCGAAGTGGGCAACATCGACGTGACCGACCAGGTCGAACGCGCTCACGAGGAGATCGACGACGACGTTCGAAACGCGATCGCGGACGCCGCGGAGAACATCCGCGCGTTCCACGAGCGCCAGCGGCCCGAGGACTGGACCGAGGACTTCGACGGCCGCGAACTCGGGCGTCGGTTCCGCCCGCTGGAGACCGTCGGCGTCTACGCCCCGGGCGGGACGGCCGCCTATCCCTCCAGCGTCCTGATGGGCGTGATCCCGGCGGTCGTCGCCGGCGTCGAGCACGTCGCGGTCGCGACGCCTCCCGCGGAGGAGCTCGACCCCGTGACGCTGGCGGCTATCCACGAGGCCGGCGCCGACGCGGTGTATCAGGTCGGCGGTGCGCAGGCGGTCGCCGCGCTCGCGTACGGGACCGAGACGATCACCGCCGTCCAGAAGGTCGTCGGCCCGGGCAACCAGTGGGTCACCGCGGCCAAAGCCGAGGTGCGCGGCGACGTGGAGATCGACTTCCTCGCCGGCCCGAGCGAGGTGCTCGTCGTCGCCGACGAGACCGCCGATCCGTCGCTGGTCGCCGCGGATCTGGTCGCGCAGGCCGAACACGGCGAGACGAGTTCGGTCGTCGCCGTCACCGACGACGAGGCGACCGCGGAGGCCGTCGCGGAGGCCGTCGACGACCACGCCAGCGGCCGCGAGCGCGAGGAGACGATCCGCGCCGCGCTCGGCAACGACGCCAGCGGCGTCTTCCTCGCGCGCTCGATGAGCGAGGCGGTCCTCTTCGGCGAGGAGTACGCCCCCGAACACCTCTCGATCCAGGCCGACGACGCCGACGCGCTGCTCGACCGCATCCCGAGCGCCGGGAGCGCGTTCCTCGGCCCGTACAGCCCGGTCGCGGCCGGTGACTACGCGACGGGGACCAACCACGTCCTTCCCACGAACGGGAAGGCGAAGGTCACCGGCGGCCTCTCGGTCGACACGTTCCTCCGGTCGACGACGGTCCAGCGACTGCCCCGGGAGGCGCTTTCCGACCTGCGCGAGACGGTCACGACGCTCGCCGACGCGGAGGGGCTCGAAGCCCACGCGCACAGCGTCGACGCGCGGTTCGACGGCGAGAGCGACGACGGCGGCGGTAGCGGCGAATAGCGAATCGCGGCCCACCGCGGGCCGTCAGGTCTTTCTGCGATACCCCCGTTCGCTCGGGCATGACAGCCGATCCGCTCTATCGACCGGCGCACATGGCCGACGTGGCCGGTATCCAGCGAGTCGCACGGGAGTCCTGGCACGCCGCCTACGACGACATCCTCGGCGAGGACGCCGTCGACGACGTCCTCGACGAGTGGTACGTCGACGACGCCATCGAGTCCGGCATCGACCACGACGCGCAGGACTTCTTCGTCGCCGTGATCGACGACCGGATCGTCGGGTACATTCACGTCGGTCCGCACCCGCCGCGGCGCGTCCACCAGGTCTACCGGCTCTACGTCGACCCCGACCACTGGCGCCAGGGCATCGCCCGGAACCTCCTCACCGAGGCCGAACAGGCGCTGTACGACCGCGACGTCGGCGTCTACGAGGCCGAGGTGCTCGCCGAGAACGAGCGCGGTCTGGCCTTCTACGAGGCGGTCGGATTCGAGCGCGTCGACGAACGCGAGGCCGACCTCCTCGGCACCACCGCGCCCGAGTACATCGTCCGCAAACGGCTGTAGCGGACGCCGACGGGCGGACGGTGACCGCCAGCGATCCCGCGAAAACCGGCGAACGGGACCCCTCGCCAACAGGGTTAACACGTTCGGCGAAGAATTCACGTGTATGAGTTCCACGACGGACGACGTCCCCGAGCCGGGCGGCGAGGAGATCGCGGTGACGGAGGCGGCCGCCGAGGAGGCCCTGTCGCTGCTCGAAGACGAGGACATGGACACCGACGTGGCTGGACTCCGCCTGTTCGTTCAGCAGGGCGGCTGTGCGGGCCTGTCCTACGGGATGCGCTTCGAGTACGAACCCGAGGAGGACGACACGGTCTACGAACACCACGGGCTGCGCGTGATCGTCGACCCCGCGAGCATCAACTACGTGGAAGGATCGGTGCTGGACTTCGAAGGCGGACTGCAGGGCGAGGGGTTCCACGTCGAGAACCCCAACGTCGTCAGCGAGTGCGGCTGCGGCGAGAGCTTCCGCACCTGACCGCCGCCTCCGAACGGCCGTCTCAGTCTTCGAGTTCGAACGCTACCTCGACTTCCGCCTGGTACTCCCTGTTCTCGACGCTCGCGATCTCGACGCCCATCTCTTCGACTTCCACCCAGTAGACGTTCTGGAGCGTCTCCTCGGCGCGCTCGACCGCGTCGTCGACGGCCTCGTCGAAGCTCTCGGTGCTGGTCCCGATCAGTGTGATCTTCTTGAATACCATCGCGAGCGAACAGTACGTCGGCCCGACACAAAAGGGTCGGGCGGGATCGCGGCCGACGAGCGCGGGGAACTGCTGCGGATCGCTCAGGCGGCCCGCTGTTCGAACCGCTCCTCGATGTACTGGCTGACGCCGGAGAGATGAGCGGTTCCCCACGTCGCGACGACGACGGCCCCCAGCGTGTTGTAGATGAGGTCCCACAGCGAGTCGGTCAGGCCGTACTGGGTCAGGATGGTATCGGTCCCGGCCATGGTGGCCGCGACGCCGATGGAGAACTCGATGATCTCCCAGAAGACGCCGTAAGCGAGGACGAAGAGGAGGATGAAGACGAAGACGAACCGTGAGGGGAGTTCGATCTGGTCTGAGTGTTCGTCGAGCGCGCGGACCGTGGCGTAGCCGACGCCGGCGACGACCGACGACGACAGCGCGTGGGTCATGTGGTCCCACCAGTCGATCGTCTGGTAGAAGCTCTGTCCGCCGGGGACGCCGATCGTCCCGAAGGCGTGGAGGAACACGGCGCTGGTGATCCACAGCGTCAGGCCGGCGTCGAGCGGGACGCCGTAGTCGCGTTCGAGCACGGGGACCAGTTGCGCGATGAGCAGCGCGACGCCCGCGTTGGCCATGATCTTGACGTTCAGCTTCCAGACGCCGACGAGGAAGACGCCGAGCATCACCAGCTCCATGAGCCACGTCAACTGGCGCTGGCGGCGCTCGGTGATACCGAGGCGGTCGCGGAGTCTCATGCGACACCACCCTCGATCCGCTCGGAGACCCTCGTCCGTCGGCGAACGTACACCTGGAAGACGAGGCCGGCGATGAGGCCGGCGATGCCCGAACCGACGAACTCGACCATGAGTTCGTGCTCGATCTGTTCGAGGTCGGCGTCCGTGAGCATCCCGTCCGGACCGGGATCGAGCAGTAGCGTGGTCCCGAGGTGGACGTCCGACCCCCAGCGGGCGAGCGCCCACAGGCCCGCCGCGGCCAGCGTGGTGACGACGACGAACAGGACGGCGAAGCCGACGCTCATCTCGACCGGCGTGAACAGGTGGAGGTTCACGGCCACCAGCAGCGCGAACGCCGCGATCGACAGGTACACCGCGACGGTACTGGTCATCCGGACGGTCACGAGCGCGCGAGCGACGACCGGGAGGCCGGCGAGGAGGACGACTTCCGCCGGCCCCATCGCCCGCACGTTGCCCCGCACCAGCGCGGGTAGCGCGACGGTGACCCCCACCGTCGCGGCGAAGGCCGCCCACAGGAGGTCACCGTCCAGCAGGCTCTCGACGGTGACGAGCCCGAACACGCCGACGAGCGCCCAGCCGACGGCGGCGTTCAACCGCGTGTCGGTCAGCAGTTCACCGAGGTCCCTCTGTGCCATCTCTAGTGCCTGATGCGACCCCACCATTGAAACGCTGGCGGCTCTCTCGGAGCGATGATATCGGAAAAATAACCTGTTCGCCGCCGGTCAGGCCGCTTCGCGGTGGCAGGCGACCTCGTAGTCCCCGTCCTCGTCGACCCCCATGATCGCCCACTCGTAGTCCGGGTCGGCGGACTCCAGTCGCTGCTCTAGCTCGGGTACGTCCTCGGACCAGGCGACGAAACACCTGTACTCGCCGGAGTCGGGCGTCTCGTCGAACTCTTCGGCGGGTGTGACGTGGACGGCGCGCCATTTGCGCTCGGCGAGGTACTCTCCCCCGCGGTCGGTCACCGTGTATCCGAGGTCTGCGAAAATCGACTGGGCCTTCTCGTCGAGGTGCTTGGTAACAGCCCTCATTCGTGCTGCGATACCACGCCCCACCAGATAAGTGTTCCTACGTTTCACGGTTCGGGACGCCGACGGGTCGCCGGTGTGGAGATATTGCGGCGCCTACCGACCGATCCGGACGGGTGGCGCCGTGACGCTGGAAAATCTGATTCTGGAGTATCGAGGCGTTACGGGCGCTTACTCGTGGGCGGCGTCCCACTCGTCGGCTTTCTTGAGGTTGCCGCAGTCGGTGCACTTGATCCGACCCATCGAGTCCATGGCGGTTCGGAACGACTCGCAGTTGCCGCAGTAGTACCCCCAGCGTCGCTCCCTGTCGGCGGTCCGGTAGACGACGAAGAACGGGCCGTCGGACCCGCGCTCGACGTCCTCGGTGTCGACGTACAGCCGCTCCTCGTCGGGGCCGGTCTTCGTCTCCATGCGTGGGGTATCGGGGAGGCCGCCCTAAACCCTTCCGTCGCGGCATCGAAGCGGATTTGCCCGCGGGGAGGCTGGTCGAAGACAGATGTCGCTACGGCTTCTCCACTACACCGACCTCGAGAACGCCTACGATACGCCCGAGCGGATCGCCCGCGTCGCCGGCGTCGTCGCCGCTCGCAGCGGCCCGGACGCGCTCGTCGCCGGCTCCGGCGACAACACTGGCCCGGGCGTCCTCTCGCTGGTGACCGACGGCCGCCAGTCCCTCGAGTTCTTCGAGGCCGTCGGCCCCCACGTCGAGACGGTAGGCAACCACGACTTCGACCACGGCTTCGACGCGCTGGAGTCCATCGTCGCGGACTCCCCCCAGCAGTGGGTCCTCGCGAACGTCTCCCTCGACGGCGAGCGATTCGGCGTCGAGGCCGGGATCGAACC
Organism: Halosimplex yunnanense; assembly: GCF_054504345.1. Taxonomy (NCBI): domain Archaea; kingdom Methanobacteriati; phylum Methanobacteriota; class Halobacteria; order Halobacteriales; family Haloarculaceae; genus Halosimplex; species Halosimplex yunnanense. The sequence continues at coordinate 149,706 of NZ_JBTJEL010000036.1, forward strand.
GGCGACGACAGTCCCCGTCGGCGACGCGACGGTCGGCGTCGTCGGTGTCCTCGACCCCGCGACGCCGGAGATGACGCCCGGCACGGACGCCCTCGACTTCGCTGACCCCGTCGAGACCGTTGCCGAGTGGGCCCCTCGCCTACGCGAGCAGGGCGCCGACTACGTCGTCGCGCTCGCCCACACCACCGACGACGACGCGCACGCCATCGCGAGCGAGACCGACATCGACGCGGTGCTGGCCGGCCACTCGCACCACCACCACGCCGGCGCCGCCGGCGAGACGCCCATCTCTCGACCCGGTGCGACCGGCCAGTACGTCCACGAGATCGATCTGGGATCGGGCGAGGTCACGGTCCACGACGCACAGGAGGCCGACCCCGACCCCGCGGTCGAGTCGGCGCTGCGCGACCGCGTCGCCGCGGAGGGACTCGACGAGGTCGTCGCCAACGTCTCCGACCCGCTCTCGCGCGACCGCGAGCGACGCCTCGGCGGCGAGTGGCGGCTCGGCAACTTCGTCGCGGACGCCTACCGCTGGAAGACCGGCGCCGACGTCGCGCTCCAGAACGGAGGGGGCATCCGCGAGGGGCCGCCGCTGTCGGGCGAGGTGACCGTCGCGGATCTGGTGAGCGTGAGCCCCTTCGAGGAGCCGGTCGCCGTCGCCTCCGTCACGGGCGCGGAACTGCGCTCCGTCGTCGCGGAGGCCGACGGCCGCGAGGTCGACGCGCTCTCCGATTACTGGTACGCCCACGTCAGCGGGATGCGCGTCGCCGTCGAGGACGGCGAGTACGTCCCCTACGTCGACGGCGAGCCGGTCGACCCCGAGGCGCGCTACACCGTCGCCGTCCCGAACTACATCCTCATCACGGACCTCGAGTTCCCGACGCTCACGGAAGATCACGCCGTCGAGCGCGACGACCTGCAGTACGAGGTCGTCGTCGAGTACGCCCGGGACCAGGGGATCGACGCCCCGCTCGAAGGCCGGATCCCCGACGCCGTGGCGAGCGAGTAGTCGGTACCTGTTGCGAGCGCAATAGAAAGCTTGAGGCGGGGGGACCGAGAACGTTCGCGAGATGACGCAGGTCGTCGTCCCAGTCCGCTACCCGCTCTCCGAGCACTCGGAGGCCACGCTCTCCCGGGCGATCGAACTCGCCGCGGAGCGAGACGCCCAGCTGACGGTCCTCCACATCAACCAGTACCAGGACAACCACCATGCGACGCGCGGGGACCTGAAAGACGCCGTCGAGGACGCGTTCGGCCCGCAGTCGAACGCCCGGTACGTCGTCCGCAAGGGCCTCCTCGTCGAGGAGACGCTGCTCGACGAGATCGTCGCCGAAGACGCGGACATCGTCGTCATCGGCAAGAAACAGGCCGGCCGCTGGCGCCGGATGATCCGGCGACTGGTCGACGACCCCGACGTCGAGACGTTCCTGCGCGACGAACTCGACTGCGACGTCGTCACCGCCGAACTCTGACCGCCCTCCGCCCGGTTCGCGCTCGCCGTCGACGCTTTCTCGACTACTCTCCGCCCGGTTCGCGCTCGCCGTCGACTGCCGACTCCTCCTCGGGGATCCGCGGGTCGACGCGCTCGCTCGTGCCGCCCGCGGGCCGGTCGCCGACGCCGACGCGCATCTCGCCGCTCGTCTCGTCGAAGACGTGGTGCTGGTGCGGGTAGGCGATCTCGACGTCCTCCTCGGCGATGGCCTCGGCGAAGGCCGTCTGGACGTGCGAGCGGGCCCGGAGCAGCCAGTAGGGTTCCTCGATCCAGTAGCGGAGTCGGAGGTTGATCCCGTGGTCGCCGAACTCGTCGATGTAACACGTCGGCTTGGCGGGGTACCGGGCCGCTCCGACGCGGATCCGCGGGCCGCCACCGACCACGCCGTCGACGCCCCGGGCGGCTTCCTCCAGTAGTTCTCTGGCCCGCGGGATGTCGCTCTCGTAGGTGATCAGGACGTCGAGCGTCTGCCGGGTACGGGTGTCCTCGGCGGAGTAGTTGTACACGTCCCGTTCGCGCATCGTCCCGTTCGGGATCACGAGGAAGGTGTTGTCGAGCGTGAAGATCTTCGTGTACCGGAGCGTGATGTCCTCGACGAAGCCGCGCTGGCCGCGGTCGGCGAGTTCGATCATGTCGCCGATCTCGTAGGGCTGGTCGGCCAGCAGGAACACCCCGCTGATGACGCTGCCGACGATCGGCGCGAGGATCACACCGACCACGGCCGAGAACACCGCGACCGACAGCGTCAGGTCGCTGAGATCGTGGCCGTAGATGCCCAGGATCGTCAGTGCCGCGAAGCCGAAGACGACGACTCTGATCCCCCGCAACGCCGTGCGAGTGAGGCTCGGGCGGCGGAATCGGCGGGCGATGCGGCGGCCGAGCAGCTGGACGAGCAGTTGCGAGACCGCGTAAGCGAGGACGATGACGACGATCACCTGCAGGATGTGGATCACCGGCATCGGCAACTGCTCGACGAACCGCTCGACGCCGGGTGGAGCCCACGAGGGCGCCGTCGGCGTTCCCCCGGCAGTGGCCGTGTCGGTCGCGGGCGGCGCTGCCTGTCCGACCAGCGACGCGAGCGACCACAGCCAGTCCATGCCCACAGCAACGCCGCACTCGTCAAAAGAATTGTGTCACCGGATCGCCCTCGGGCGATCCCGGCGACAGCGAGTGCGTCGCGGAAAGCGACTTGTGCCAGGTGACCCAACGGGTGGTATGGACGGACACGCGATCGCCGAGCCGACGTTCGACGTCCAGGAGACCGGAGACATCGACGCCGACACGCTGATCGCCGGCTTCTCGGAGTTCGGGCTGGCGGGGTTGACGGCCGTGGACTACCTCGTCCAGCAACTCGAGTTGACGCCGACCGGGCACGTGACCACGCCGGACTTGCCGACGATCACGCCGTTCGACGACGGGACGCCGCGCCATCCGGTCAGGCTGTTCGCCGCCGACGGCGTCGAAGTCGCCGTCCTCGTGAGCGAACTGTTCGTCCCGGCCACCGCGGCCCGCTCGTTCAGCGACGCGCTGCTCGACTGGACCGCCGCCGCGGACGTCGGCGAGACCGTCGTCCTCTCGGGCGTCCAGATGCCCCACGCCGAGGAGGACCACCGGACCTTCTTCGTCGCGACCGAGGACTACCGCGCGGCCCGACTGGAGGACGCGGATATCCCCCCGATGGCGAGCGGTTTCACCGACGGCGTGAAGGCGAGCCTGCTGGCCCGCGGCATCGACTCGCCGCTCCGGACCTGCGTCTACGCGACGCCGGCCCACGCACAGGCGCCCGACGCAGAAGCGGCGCTTCGCCTCGTCGAGACCATCGACGACGTGTACGATCTCGGCGTCGACACGGAGCCGATGAAGAACTTCGCGGCGAACGTCGAGCGACATTACCAGGATCTGGCCGCCCGCATCGAACAGGCCCGCGAGGAGCAACAGCCCGAAGACCGGATGTACATGTAGTCGACGGCCGCTGCCGTCGATGCGATACCGTTCGACTCGCGCGGATCGGCCTTACTCGACTTCACCGCCCAGACTCGTCAGGGGCGACGCGCCGCCGACGATGGCCGCGGCCGCGAGGATCGCCGCCGAGAGCGCGACGAAGTCGCCGCTCGGCGAGTACCCGGCGAGGCCCGCGCCGGCCTCGACGATAAACACCGTGATGAAGAAGCTCACGATGGCGAAGACCAGCAAAACGATCGATGCGATGATGCTACTGACGAGTGCGCCGAACGAGTCGAGGACTCCCATGCTGTGACCTCCAACTGTCCATCTAGCCTCCAGATACGTGAATGCACTTGCGGGCTTCAAATGCCGACCGTGCGAGAACGAGTTCTCGGCCGATCGGCCGCCGTCAGTACTCGTGGACTGTCTCGTCGGTGATCGCGGCGTCGAGGAGGCGCGTCGGGGTCGCGTCGTAGGCGGGGTTCTCGACCGCGAAGCCGTCGGCGGGTTCGCGGATGACCTCGCTGGCCTGTCGGTGTTCGTTCTCGAAGGCGAAGCCACCGGTGACCATCTTCGCTTCGGAGCCGACGACGCGGACGGGGACGTCGACGTCGGCCGCGGTCGCGGCGAGGGGGTAGGTCCCGACGCGGTTGTACAGCGTGTCCTCGACGATGCAGTCCATCCCGACGACGACCTGGTCGACCTCCGGTAGGTAGTGGCCCGCCGCGCCGTCGACGATGAGGTGGGCGTCGACGCCGTCTATCTCCGCGAGCGTCCGGACCATCTTCCGCCCGAGGTAGCGAGGCCGCGCTTCCGTGCAGTAGACCTCCAGCGAGGCGCCGGCGTCGACCGTCTGCTCGATCGCCTGCAGGACGGTCGAGGAGTAATCGTGAGTGAGGATCGTCCGGTCCGCTTCGAGGTACTCGACCGCTCGCTCGGCCGCGCGCTCCTTGGCCGACTCGATGCGAGTGACGACCGACTCGACGATGTCGTGAGTCACCTCCTTCGCGGCCGCGACGTCCGCGGCGTCCGCGTCCTCGACGGTCGAGACGATCTCGCGTTGAGTGGTCTGCAACGACGCGTGCGAGGGGTTCGCGCGGCGGAGCGCGTGGCTGTTGCGCTCCAGCGTCCGGACGTACTCCTCGACGGTCGGATACTCCCGCTCGGTCAGCGAGAGCAGTGCCTCTGCCGCCTTGACCGCGACGACGGAGGAACTGTGCGTCTGCATGTCCGCGATCTCCTCGACCGTCCCGTCTATCATACCGGATACGTCGCCGCTCGCGCTCAAAGGCTTTCCCCCTCCCGCCCTGCGGTTTCGTTCCGGCACCGGTCGAATCGGTGGGTTCGACCGCACCTCGACCGCCTCCCGCCAGCTGGCCTATCGAATCTGATACTCTCGCCGAAGCTGGTTTAGGGGGTGATCGACCTATCTGCCCTATATGGTCGGAGACGGTGCCCGTGAACGCGACGAGTCCGCCCGCGACCCCGCCGAGCGTGCGATCTCGGAGTTCACCGGCGTCGCTATCCTGATCGCCGTCACGCTGCTGGTCACGGGGTCGGTCGGCCTCTTCGTCCTGGTGGACCCGGGAGAAGATGACCCGGGTCCGAACGCGAACTTCTCCTTCGAGTACATCGACCAGTCGTCCGTGCTCTTCGTGGAACACGAACGGGGCGACACCTTCACCGCGGGGAACCTCACGATCCGGAGCGGCGAGACCGCGGTCGGCTGGGCCACGCTCGCGAACACGGAGAACTCGACGGTCATCGGGCCGGGCGATCAGGTCCAGCTCAGCGACCGCAACGCGTTCGGTCGCCGCGTGTCCACTCGCGATGACGTGTCCGTGTACTACGCGCCGCCGGCCGGGAACGAGACCCTCCTCGATTCGTGGGACGAAAGCGACTGACCTCCGAGCGGGGAGCCGAAAATCCCCCGCAGATCAGCCCTTGATGTTGCAGACGGGGAAGGTGCGCGCCACGCGGTCACCGATGCCCAGCGCGTCGGAGACCCGCACCACCTCGTCGACGTCCTTGTAGACGCCCGGCGCCTCCTCGGCGACGGTCGCGCCGCTCTGGGCCTTGACGTAGACGTGGCTCTGCTCGCGGAGGTCGTCCTGTACGTCGCCGCCCCAGAACTCCTGTTTGGCCTGCGTTCGGCTCATCAGCCGGCCGGCACCGTGGGCCGTCGACCCGAACGTCTCCGAGAGGGAGTGCTCGCCGCCGCGCAGGACGTAGCTCCCCGCGCCCATGCTCCCGGGGATGATGATGGGCTGGCCCACGTCCCGGTAGGCCGGCGGGATTTCTTCCCTGCCCGCCGGGAACGCGCGTGTCGCGCCCTTCCGGTGGACGAACAGCTCGCGCTCCTCGCCGTCTTCGACCTCGTGAGTCTCCTTCTTCGCGATGTTGTGGGCCACGTCGTAGAGCAGGTCCATCCCCAGATCCTCCCACGAGTTGTCGAAGACGTCGGCGAAGACCTCGCGGGTCTGGTGCATGATGAGCTGCCGATTCACCCACGCGAAGTTGATGGCGGCGCACATCGCGCCGTAGTAGTCACCGGCCAGCTGCGAGCCCGCCGGTGCCGCGGCGAGTTCCTTGTCCGGCAGCTCGTCGAGGAGACCGGCGTGGGCCTGCTCGATGTCGCGCAGGTAGTCCGTACAGACCTGGTGGCCCAGTCCCCGGGAGCCACAGTGGATGAGCACGACGATCTGGTCCTCGGCGAGGCCGAACCGCTCGGCCACGTCGTCGCGGTAGACGTCCGTCACGCGCTGGACTTCGAGGAAGTGGTTCCCGCTGCCGAGGCTCCCGATCTGGTTCTTGCCGCGGTCCTTGGCCTTCTGCGACACGCGATCCGGGTCGGCGTCGTGACGGACGCCTTCGTCCTCGCAGTGCTTGAGGTCTTCCGGCACTGCGAAGCCCTCCTCCAGCGCCCACTCCATCCCACGGTCGAGGATGGCGTCGACGTCCCCCTTCGTCCCTTGGTGGACGCCGCCGCCGCCGAGCCCCGACGGGACGGCCTCGAACAGGGCGTCGACGAGTTCCTCCTCGCGGCCCTGCACGTCCGCGTAGGTGAGGTCCGTCTTCATCATCCGGACGCCGCAGTTAGAAACGGCGAACCCGTCCGCAACGAACGTGTGGGCATCGTGAGTGACACCGATATCGAACACGGTTTCCGTACCGACTCGTTCGATGGAGACGATCTCGGTTTCGACGGTCCCGTCGTCTGAGACAGTCGTCTCCTCGCGGAACGCCTCGAAATCGGGGAAGTCGGCTGGCGGTCTGGGGTCTCCTTCGCGCCCGCTCCACACGCTCCGTTCGATGAACCTCTCGTTTATGTCGAATCGTGATTTGACGCCTTCGATCGACGCACCACCGTCTGCGAGCACCTGCGCTTCGCTCGCGATCCGACGCCGTCGGTCGATCGCCTGTTCTTTCAGTTTGAGATACTTGAGCGCGACCAGCGACTTTCGGTGTTTCTCTCGATTGTAGCTGAATCCGACCTTCTCGTAGAAACGGATCAGATTATCGGAGTCGTTTTTCACTCCGAGACGAAGACGTTCGACGCCGTCCCGGCTTTCGGCGTCGAATCGCTCGATACCGTTCGTTCCGATACCGATGCTGTCGAGATACGAGGCGATGTCTTCGTAGAACTGCTCACCGGCATCGGCTGTCTCTTTGCTACGGTTCTGGGATACTTTCGGACAGTACAGGTTCTTGTCGTGCTGAGCGGCTGGCGCATTCATTTCCGCGCCGAAGTACCCCGAGAGGTACAGCGCGCGCTGCCAATCGGGAAGCCGCTCTAGATACTCCGGTACACCGAAGTCATTCTCGACTTTCCTCCCCTGGGGAGTACCCAGCTTCAGGAGCAGTTGCTTGAACCCGTGGGCACCGACCTTGATGCTGTACTCCGTTCGTTCGAACTCTTTCCCGTTGATCTCGTGTTCGCGGTCGCGTTCGTAGATCCGGGAGGGTGTGAATCCGAGCGCTTCGATGTCACGGCGGATATCTTCGAGGTCTTCCGGATCCGCGTAGAACCAGGACTGTTTCCCCCTGAATGCCCCATCACCGGTGTGGAATCCGACGAGCTTCAACAGCCGGTTGAACGCCTCGTCGGTCGATGTAAGTGGTAACAGGTCGTTCTGTTCCAAAAACCCAACGAGCTGATCGCTCGCATCCTCGAAGTCCGAACTGTCGAGAACGACGAACTCCTCGGGGTCCTCGTGTTCGATCCCCCGGAACGGACTGAGAAGAACGGAGTCCCCTTCGGATAGGTCGGCCAGTTCTGCCTGGCCGTTCGGGGTTTCGAACGGGTGATCCGACGTCGCACGGACGGTGTCTCCCGTCGCTGTTTTCACTTCGTACACCTCTCGTGAGTCGGACTCGGTGAACAGGCGTATCTGTGAGGTCCTCTCACCGTCCGCCGGAACGACTGCCTTCTCGTTCTCGAATCGGGATTCGAGTCGCTCGATAGGGATCCGCCGACCAAACGAGAGACGGACATCGGTCCCAGCTGGCAAGCAGTTGATGTCGTAGCCCACCGCTCCCGGCGAGATACAGCCCTCTTCGGCGTCGATACCGGCGACGCCGCCGACGGGGAAGCCGTACCCCTGGTGGCCGTCGGGCATGCAGAGCGCGTACTTGCGGACGCCGGGCAGGTGCGTCGCGTTCTTGAGCTGCTGGAGCGTCTTGTCGTCGCTGATCTCGTCGAGCAGCTCCTCGCTCGCGAGGACGCGTGCGGGTCTGTTCATGTCGCCTTCCTGCGGGATCTCCCAGACGTAGTCCCTGACCTTCTCCAGGGTGACGCCGTCAGCGTCGTAGGTGGTCATGCCCGAACGTCGGCCGCGGGCGCCGGAATAGGTTTCGCTGTTCGTGTGTGCGATGACGTTTGATGAGTACTACCGCAGGGTTCCCTGAGCGTTGAAAGCCCTCAGCGCGCTCGCTCGGAGTGGCTCGAACCGTTACCGCAGGGTACACTGAGAGATGAAAGCCCTCGGCGCGCTCGCGGTCGCTGAGCGGGATATCCGCGCTCTCCGCACCGCCCGCGCGGATAGTGCCCGCTCAGGCGACTAGATGAACGCGAGCCCGCTTCGCCCTTTCAGTCCGCCAGGGACCGCACTGCGACCGCGATAGCAACCGCACTGCACAGCACCGCAGACGGCCACAGGCCTCCCCAACCGATTGCGTTACTCGTCGCAAACTCCTGCGTTACTCATCCCTCGCACGACTACGTCGCGAGATGAAACTCGCGACAGCGCGCGCCACCGCAGTCGATCGAGTCCCTCGGCTGCACAGATCCGGTCGGTAGGACAGGGGGTAAACGCGTTACGAGACGGCGCTGGATTCTATCGCTGTGGGCGCCGCTCCAGTTCGAGCGAGGAGTACTCGATGACCGCGACGTGGCCGGGTGCGATCCGGGAAGCAACAGACAGAATAATATCATCCCGACAACCAGTTGTGGTGTGCAGCGACGCGCCCTCCTCTCGAGTATCGTCGGCGGAACAGCGTTGCTAACCGGTTGTAGCGGCACTCCTTCTGCGACCGAGACGCCAGCGGTGTACAACCCGACGGGAATGGCCACGATTCGTCCCCTGAGCGAGCCGATTATGCGACACGGCCTCACGGGGGAACCGGGACAGTACCTGTACGCGCGACTGTTTCGGCAGGAAGACAGGCTCCCGGTGACCGAGCAGGCGAATGCAGCGCAGTACGCTGAAGCCGTCGACAACCTCTCGGACGGGGAGTTCGCCGTCTTCACGAATCTCCGGACAGCTACTGCCGCGCCCGCCTACTTCTGGGCCGCTGATACCGAATGGAAGGACGGGCGACTCGTGATTACGGTAGAGCGCCGGACCAATTCCTACGATGGGACGGGCGACGAGGTAGTCGGCGTCGCGCTCACGAAATTCGAGTCCGACGGACCGGCGCCGACCGGTGCGGACGTCGTCTTCCCGAGCGGCGCGACTATCCAGGTTGGAGAGACGGAATGACGGACACAGACAGTCTCTACGCTTCTGTCCGCAGTCGACCGGACTCGGTAGAACCGGACACTGATCGCTGCAACGAACGCGACGAACGTCCCGCACCACTCGCTCTTCGTCGGGTTTCTGGGGGAGATTCTCCGCACGGTGGAGCGGCCGAATCGGTGTTCACGACGTGAGAGTACTCCGTTCGAGAACACGCGCCGGGAGAACGCTGCAGTTCGTCAAAGTCGTACTGCTCGGTGTGACTGCCGCCGATTTTCTGGAGCTGATAGACCGCTTCTCGATCTCGATATATCTGTTTCTCATCGCCACGGTGGCGATAATCCAGAGTGTCCTCGACACGAGACAGCGGTTGAGAGACGGCGAGTAGTCGAGTCAGTCGGCCGCTGGCGTCGCCTCCTCGCGGTCCGGGTCGCGTCGGTCGGCGGTCGCGAGGTAGGCGTCCAGCGAGAGCGGGCCGGCGCCGAGCGTGAAGATCGCCGAGAGCATCCCGAACAGTGTCACGTGGGCGAGCACGGGGTCGTCGGGCAGGCCGAACAGCGTCAGCACGAGCATCGAGAAGGCCACTGCGGCCGCCCCGCGGGTGTAGAGGCCGACGAACAGCAGCAGGCCGACGCCGATCTCGGTCAGGCCGGCGCCGAGCACCCACAGGCCGGCGTCGACCGGGACGACGTTCGTGAGTTCGTACCGCTCGACGACGAGCAGCGCCTGTGAGGGGTTGGCGAGCTTCTCGACGAGGCCGAGGTAAGCGAACGCGACCCCGAGGCCGACGCGGAGGACGGTCGCGACGTACTGCTGGTAGGGGCCGACCTTCGCAGCGAACCAGTCGGCGACGCCGTGGACGGGATCGACGCGCCCGTAGTAGGTCCCGGGGGTGCTCGCGACCTGCTGGAGCATGTGGTCGGCGCTTGGCCGGCCGCTGCCCAGCAGGACGATGGCGAGGAACCCGGGGACGTACTCCATAGCGAGGACGAGCTGTGGGTTGAACGCCAGCGCGGCCAGATACGTGAGGAGCCCCGCCGCGGCGACGACCCGCGTCGCGAGCCCGAACAGGATCAGGAAGCCGAGCGAGACCTGGAGGATCCGCGCCTGGACTTGCAACGGGGGGATAAACAGATAGCCTGTGAATCCCGCGCCGATCAGCGGCAGGCCGAGACTCAGCCGGAGCATCCATGGCACGTACTCGCGGTAGGTGGCGAGCGCGTCACGGAGCGCGTCCACGTCCGGGATGGTCGGCCTGATCAGAACCAGTCCGGCCAGCAGCACGAGAACCGCCGCAGTACCGCCGCCGAGCAGCGCGGCGTTCGTCGAGTTCGAGAGCACTTCGACGGCGAATTCGATCGCGTCGCGCGTCGCCGTCGGTGGGTCCGTCACGTAGTCGACGTGAGCGCTCGCTCGCCCGGCGAGTAGCGCGACCGCGACCATCCCGACCACACTCCCGACGGCCGATCGCCTCCGCGTTCCGTTCATGGGCTGCGCTAGGGACTCACTGCTGAAAAACACCTCAGTATCGGGGGTGTGCTAGCGCCGCCGCGGAAGCGGGATTTCACTGCCGATCAGACGTCGAAAACGACGTACGCGTGCCAGCCGTCGTCGGTCTCCGAGAGGTCCATCTCGGAGTAGGTGACGGCTTTCAGGTCGCGCGCCTCGACGCGGTCGAACGGGATACCGCGGGCAGACCCCTCGACGAGCCACTCGCCGTCGGACTCACGGACGGTCGCCTCGTTGCTAACCGGGAGGACCCCGCGGACGTCGCGCTCGTAGATGAGTTCGTCGAGGTAGTCGAACAGCAGCGCCTCCCGGCTCTCGGCCGCGACGGCGAACTCGAACCGGTCGCCGCCCGCGTCGGGGATCTCGTCGCACATCGCCGCCGCCATGCCGTCGGCGACGGCGCCGAAGACGGCGTCCAGCGACTCGCCGGTCGCCTCGACCGCCACGTCGGCCGTGTGATCCCGCAGGTCGAAACTCACGCGTCGTCACCTGCAGATTTCGCGTCGCGTTCGTCGTCGGTCCGGCTCCCGACAGTGCTCTCCGCCCCGTCGCCGTCTTCGAACTGGTCGAGCATGTAGTGGCGGACTTCTTCCTCGTCCTCGACCGCTGACTCGTCGAGGTCTGGGTGGATCGCGGCGAACTCCCGGTAGGCCTGCTCGCGGATGTCGTCGGCCGCCTGTCCAGTGAAGTCGCTCAGGTCGTCGACGGTCTGTGTCCCCCAGACGCCGATGTCGTGCATCCCGTCGCGGGCCTGCTGGCGGATGGCGTCGAGGCTCGCGAACTCCTCGTCGGCGTCGGGCCGCCCGGAATCGCCGGTCGCGACGCCGCTGGTGACGATCGAGCGGATCCCCTCTTCGACGCTGAGGTCCACGTCGTAGACGTGCTCGGTCGAGACGTGGATCACGTACCCGCCCATCACCGGGTTGGGCGCCATCGGCATGAACAGCGTCGTCATGTCCTCGTGGCCGGTCGTGTCGGCGACGGTCGGCGGCGACTCCGCGGTGACGAACGCCAGCGAGTACGACTCCGAGCGGGGGAACTCGACGAGTTTCACCTCGCGGAAGCTCTCGGCGTCGTTCGACAGCAGCAGTTCGGTCATCTCGTTGAAGCTCGTGTAGACCGAGCCGACGCCGGGGATGCGCGCCATCGCGGTGTCGAACACCCGTTCGAGCTGGTTACCCGAGCGCGTCTCGGCGACGAGCCCGAGGACGAACACCATCCCGACGAACGTCGCGATGGCGAGCAGCTTCATCGTGAGCGGGTCGACGTTCTGTCCGATGTCGAAGTACTTGTTCGCGATCTCGACCACCGGCGTGATGGCCCGCAGGATGAAGTTGATGACGAAGACGAGGATCATGACCGTGATGACGAGCGGGATCGTCAGCGCGGCGCCGGAGATGAGGACCTGCCGGATTTTTGCTCCGAGCGTCGGTCTGGGCTCGTCCGACGCGGGAGCGGATGACAGCAAAACCATACGGGGGAGTCATCTGGGTCCGCCGAAAGCCTTTCGGGGCCGCCTATCGCCGCGCTGGTCGTTGCCGATGGAATTATAGTGACTTACCCGTTACTGGACCGATAGTGAGCGTCAACGTCGAGCGTCGTGTCGTCGACCCCGGGGACGCCGACTACGTCGAGCAGGCCTGGCAACTCAAAGAGCGCATCCGCGCCGAAGAGGGTGTGCTCCGCCAGCGCCGGGGCTTCTTCGAGAACGCCTACAAGCGCTCGACCGTCTACCTCTTCCTCGACCGGGCCGACCGCGGCACGCTCGTCGGCTTCGCCGCGGTCCGCCGCGACGGCTACATCCTCTTTCTCGCCGTCGACAGCGAGTATCAGGGCGAGGGATTCGGCGAGGCCCTCGTCGCCCGCGTCGCCGACGACTACGGCTCCGTGACCTGTCACGCACGCACGACGAACCGCGCCGCCATCCGCTTCTACCAGCATATCGGGTTCACCATCGAGCGGCGCATCGACAACTACTACGAGGACGGCGGCGACGCCTACTACCTCAAACTCGGCGAGGAAGAGGGGCTGACCGACCGCCTCTCGAAGCTGCTCGGCGGGTAATCGCGAGGTTGCGGCCGGTCGACTGCCACCGGGATCTCAGACGAGGACGAACGTCACGAGCAGTCCCGCGGCCGTGGCGAAGGCGACCGACGGGCCGCCTCCCTCGTAGGCGTCGGGCATGATCTCGACCGCCAGCGACGCGAGGACGGCGCCGCCGCTCGCGGCTCTGACCGCGGCCAGCGTCCGTTCGCCGACGGCGGCGAACGCGACGTATCCGACGACGACCATCGCCGCCAGCCCGGCCGCAGTCACCGTCCAGACGCCGAGCGTCCGTGCCGGAGAGCGCCCATTCTCGGTCATGTCGAGCGCGCCTGCGACGGCTTCGGGGAGGTTGTTCGCGGCGATGCCGACGAGGATCGCCAGCGACCCGCCGGCCGACCCCCCGAGCAGCGACACGCCGAGCGTCAGGTTCTCGGCGGCGCCGTCGAAGACGACCGCTGCGAGGAGCGGGATACCGCTGGCCCCCTCGTCGGTCCCCGCACGGGATTTGACGCCGACGTAGAGGGCGGTCCCGGCGAACGTCGCCGCGGCGGTGGTCGGGGCGCCGGCGATCCGGAACGCGGGCTCGAATAGTTCGAAGGCGAGCCCCGTGATCAGCGACCCGCTGGCGAACGCGAGCAGGGCGGCGACGAAGCGTCGCGGCGGCGAGAGGAAGACGCCCGCGACGGCTCCGACGACCAGCGGCACCGCCGTGCCGAGGCCGTACAGCAGCGGGAGGAGCGTCATCGCCTCTCTATTCGGCTGCGTCCCGGAAAACGGCACGGGACGGATCGGGCCGGGTCGTCGGTGAGCGAAACCGATTTAGCGCCCCGTTCGAAACGGGGTAGCCGTGCAGGAACAGACGCGGGCGTACCTCCGGGGGCGCTTCGGCGACCACTACCGCCGGACGGACCTGACGCCGCCGCCGGACGCCAACGAGCGCGAGTGGGGCTACATCCCCTGGACCGACGGCCCCGGCGAGACGATGGTCCGCCACCGCTCGCTGCTCGATCTGGGGTCGCTGGAGGACTTCCTCGCCCGCGAGAAACCGAAACACGTCTACTTCTCGGCCGGGCGCTACGAGAGCCCCGGCGCGAGTTCGATGGGCGAGAAGACCTGGCGCGCTTCGGATCTCGTCTTCGACCTCGACGCCGACCACCTCCCCTCGGTGACCCTCGGCGAGGACAGTTACGGCGAGATGCTCGAAAAGTGCAAGGACGCACTCGCCCGACTCCTCGATTTCCTCGACGAAGACTTCGGCTTCGAGGACACGACCGTCGTCTTCTCCGGCGGGCGGGGGTACCACGTCCACGTCCGCGACGAGACCGTCCAGGGACTGGAGAGCGACGCTCGCCGGGAGATCGTCGACTACGTGCGCGGGATCGGGCTTGACCCGGATCTGCTGACCCACCAGGAGATGCGCGGCACGTCGCTGAGCCGCGTCATCCAGACGGGCGGCGGGTGGGGCGGCCGCGTCCACGAGCGCCTCCTTGAGTTCGTCGACGAACTCCTCGCGATGGACGAGGAGGAAGCCAAGGAACGGCTGCAGGAACTCGACGGCATCGGCGAGGGGCGTGCGAACACCGTCTACGGGGCGGTCGAGAACAACGCCGAAGCGCTCCGGGCCGGCAACATCGAAGCCGGCGGCGTCGGCATGCGGACGCTCCTCGACGGGTTCGTCACCGAGGTCGTCGAACGGCAGAACGCGCCCATCGACGAGCCGGTGACGACCGACGTCAATCGGCTGATCCGACTGCCGGGGAGCCTCCACGGCGGGAGCGCGCTGGAGGTCCGCCGGCTCTCCCGCGAGGAACTGGAATCGTTCGACCCGCTGGTCGACGCCGTCCCGGAGACGTTCGTCGGCCACGAGATCAACGTCACGGTGACCGATCCCGGGCCCGTCGAACTGAAGGGCGATAGTTTTAATCTGCAGGCGGGCGACCAATCGGTTCCGGAGTATCTGGGTGCGTTCCTGATGGCCAGAGGGCGCGCCGAGAAGGCACCAGAATGAAGGAGCAGAGACCGCGATGATGGACCTCGACGAACTGCGCTCGGTACAGAGCCGCGAGCGACAGACCGACAGCCTCCAGCAGCTACGGGAGTCGTTCTATCAGGACGCCGGCGAGTTCATCCAGCAGCTCCACCGCGAGCGCGAGCGGGCCGCCGACGAGGCCGACGACCCGTGGGACGCCCCCGAGGTCACGCGGCTGAGCGACGATATCGATACCGCCGAGCAGACCGTCGAGGCGATCTACGAGCGCCGCGTCGGCAAGATCGTCAAGATGGCGTCGCTGGCCGCCGCGGACATGCCGACCGAGGACGAGGGGCTCACCACCGAGGAGCGGACGCTGTTCGACACCCTCGTCGACGCCATCGAGCGCAACCGCGCCAACGTCGAGGCGGTCATCGACGGCGAGGACCCGCTCGAGAACGTCGCCGACGCCGGCGCAGGCCCCGAGCCGCGAGCCGGCGGGACCGGCAACCCGGCGTCGGATCCGACCGACGACGCGACGCCGGCCGCGGACGACGGCGCGGCGGCGCCGAGCGGAGGGCCGCCCGAGCCCACACCGGACCCTGACGACGCAGGGGTTCCGTCTGATCCCGCCTCGGCCGACGGCGACTCACGCCCGGTACCGCCCGAGGGACCGAACGAGGCGCCAGCGGACGCGTCGAGCGGCGAGAGCGGCGTCGACGCGGCCGACCTGATGGCCGGTGACGGTCCCGACGGGGAATCCGCGGAGCCGGATCCCCAGAGCGGGACCGACGCGAGTGAGGATGGCCCAACCGCCGAGCCGCCCGCACCGGACGAACGAGGGGGCGACGATCGAGCGTCGCCGGAAAGCGAACCGAGCGACGCTGACCGTCCGGCCGCGGACGCTACTGCCCCGGCTGACGGGGCGGTCCCGGCCGGAGACGAGACCGAGGAGGCTACCGACGCGCCGGCGGTCGAGCGCGCGACGGTTCGGATCACGGCCGACGTGGGCGAGATATTCGGCGTCGACCAGCGCGCCTACGACCTGTCGACCGACGACGTCGTGCAACTGCCCGAGGCGAACGCCGACCCGCTGGTCGAGCGCGACGCGGCCGAGCGCCTCGACTGACGCCGATTCTACGCCAAGAGTGAGCAGGACAGCGGTGCGGGCCGACTGTCTCGAAAACGCCGTTTCTCAGGACTGCGGGTCGGGCCGCGACCCGAGCGTGAGTTCGACCGTCCGTTCCTCGCCGTCGCGGAGGACGGTCACGTCGATGGTGTCGCCGGGGCTGGTCTCCAGCGCGAGGAAACTCGCGAGGGCTTCGCGGGTGGGGGTCGGTGTGTCGTCCATCGCGATCACCACGTCGCCGCCGGTGTCGGTGCTCTGTCCCTCGACGGTCGTCTGCCCTTCGGTTCCCTGCAGGACGCCGTCGGAGGGCCCGCCGTCGCGGACGACGGCGATGTAGACGCCGGTGTGATCCCCGACGTCGTTGGCCTCGGCGAGCAGCGGGCCGACGGTCTGTAGACGGACGCCCATGTAGGAGTGTTCGTACTCGCCGTCTTCGAGCAGCGCGGGGATCACCCGGCGGACGAGCGGCGCGGAGATGGCGAAGCCGATGTTGTCGCCGCCGCCGGAGTTGACGACGCCGGTCACGTCGCCGCCGAGGGTGACGAGGGGGCCGCCGGAGTTGCCGGGGTTGACCGGCGCGTCCGTCTGGATCGCGTCGGGGATCGAGAAGTCGTTCGCCGCGGGGAGCGTCCGGTTGACCCCGCTGACGATACCCGCGGAGACCGATCCGACGAACCTGCCGAACGGGTTGCCGATGGCGATGACTTCGGTCCCGACGGCGGGGTCGGACTCCCGGAGCGCGAGTGGCGCCGCGCTCTCGGGCAGTTCGGGGACCGAGAGGACGGCGAGGTCGCTGTACACGTCCGTTCCTTCGACTGTCGCGTCCAGCCAGCCGCCCTCGCTGAAGCGGAGGAACACCGTCTGTGCGTCCGCGACGACGTGCTGGTTCGTGACGACGTGGCCGTCGCTGTAGACCCATCCCGTGCCGCTCGAGGGGTTCGGCCCGCCGGTGTAGACCTGGACCTGGGCGACCGAGTCGACGGTCGACTGGTAGACCTCGGCGTAGTCGTCTGCGGCCGACTGGCCTGACTGCGCGAACTGATCGAAGTCGCCGGCGGCGCTGCCGTCACCGGAGGGCGACGGCGTCGACGGGTCGACCGGAGTGGTATCGCTCCCGCCAGCGGTATCGCCGTCGCCGAACAGGGAGCCACAGCCGGCGGACCCGGCCGCGAGCGCCGTGCCGCACGCCGCGAGGAAGCGGCGCCGTGACGAGTCGGGCGTGTCCATAGCGACTCGAAGGCGACCGAACGGAAAAACCTGCGGGCCGCCTCCCGGTCCCGCCGACCGGCCGCCGTTCGACCCGTTCGGGGTCCGTCTGACGACTGTTCGCGAACTAACGTATCGGGTCGCTGCTTGCGATCTGTCTCCCGGGTAGTTCGTCGAATCCAGAGAGTCTCTCCCCCTAAGGGGGGTTTTTGGCCGTCAGCGGTCAAGCGGAGTCGACCGAATGGCACGTCCCGATCCACACGGCAGTTTCGACGAGATCCGCGAGGAAGTCGACGGGCATCCGATGTTGAGTCTCTTCAAGTACGCCACCCCCTACTGGGCACCGCTCACCCTTGGCGTCGTCTCGACGATGATCAACCGCGTCGCGCGGCTGTTCCCGGCGCTGCTCATCGCCGCCGCGATCGACCTCGCGGTCAATCCATCGGGGGCCGCCGACGGCGTCCTGTCGGCGCTCAACCTCGTCCCTGCGGACCCGGTTCCGCTCGACGACAGGCAGGGCCGTCTCGACATGCTGTACTACCTCGGGACGCTCGCCGCCGGCGCCTACGTCGTCCAGTCGATCAGTCACTTCGGATCGCGCTACTTCTTCCAGACGACCGCCCAGCGCATCCAGCACGACCTCCGACTGGACACGTACGACCACATGCAGCGCCTCTCGCTCGATTTCTTCAACAACCACCAGACCGGCGGGATGATGTCGATCCTCAACAGCGACATCAACCGGCTGGAGGACTTCTTCAACGCGGAGATCCGCGAGATCACCCGCGCGATCATGATCTTCGGACTCGTCGGCGGCTGGATGATCTACACCGCGCCGCGGCTCGGCCTGCTCGTCCTCGTGCCGGTGCCGATCATCGCCCTCGCGACGGCGAAGTTCATCATGTGGATCGAGCCGAAGTACAAGCGGATCCGCGAACTCGTGGCGCGGATGAACACCCGCCTCTCGAACAACCTCGGCGGCGCGGCCATCGTCAAGTCCTTCGACCGCTACGACATCGAGCGCGACCGCGTCGCCGAGCAGTCCGGCGGCTACCGCGACGAGAAGATCGGCGCTATCACCGTCCGGAAGGCCTTCTTCGCCTCGCTGCGCCTGCTCGTCGGCGCGATGTTCGTGACCATCCTCATCCTCGGGGGCACCGACGCCGTCACCGCTGGCGGGATCACCGCCGGGACGTTCGTCACGTTCTTCATGTTCCTGCGGTACCTCGACGGGCCGATGACGCGCATCGGCAAGACGGCCAACAACTACCAGAAGGCCAAATCCAGCGCCGAGCGCGTCTTCGGCGTCCTCGGCTACACCGCCGACGTCACGTCCGCCGAGAACGGGCATTCCCCCGACGAGGTCGATGGCCGGGTCGGCTTCGAGGACGTCGACTTCAGCTACTCCGCGGACGGCGACCAGATCTTGGACGGCGTCGACCTCGACGTCGAGGCCGGCGAGACGGTCGGGTTCGCCGGGACCAGCGGCTCGGGCAAGTCCACGCTGCTCAAGCTCCCGCCGCGGTTCTACGACGTCGACGACGGCGCGGTCACCATCGATGGAACGGACGTGCGCGAGTTCGACCTGCAGACGCTGCGCAACCGCATCGGCGTCGTCGAGCAGGACCCGTACATGTTCTCGGGGACCATCCGCGAGAACATCGCCTACGGCGACGACGCGCTGTTCCGGTCGGTGCTCGAAAACTACAGCGACGTCCCCGACCACGTCGCCGAGGAGGTCCGCGAGGCAGCGAAGGCCGCCGGCGCCCACGAGTTCATCACCGACCTGCCCGGCGGTTACGACACGATGGTCGGCGAGCGCGGCGTCAAACTCTCCGGGGGCCAGCGCCAGCGCGTCTCCATCGCGCGCACGCTCCTGAACGACCCGGACGTCATCGTCCTCGACGAGGCCACCTCCGACGTCGACACCGAGACGGAGGAGCTCATCCAGCGCAACCTGGAGACGCTGACGGCCGACCGGACGGCGTTCGTCATCGCCCACCGCCTCTCGACCATCCAAGACGCCGACCGCATCGTGGTCATGGAAGACGGTGAGGTCATCGAGACGGGGAGCCACGACGACCTCGTCGACTACGGCGGCGCCTACGCGGGCCTGTGGGCGTCCCAGACCGACGACAGTCCGGCCACGGGCGTCGCCGGCGCCGACGACTGAACGCGGACGCCGAGCCGGTTACTCCTCGTTCGATTTCTCCGCTGGCGACTGATCTCTATCCTTGTGATCGTCGGCCTCGCCGACTCGGACGAACAGCATCCCCTCGAACAGGAGTTCTGCGGCCTCCCCGCCCGGGAAGAACTCCGCGTCGGTCGTGCTCTCGACGCAGTCGGCGTCGGTGAACCGATAGCATTCGGAGCCGAGATCAGTGGGAAGCAGACTCAGCTCGAATGGGGTGACCGCGCCGCCGAACTCCGCGTCGAGGCGGGCGCCGTCCTCCGTCACGGTCGCGTGATGGTTGCCGCTGGGTGTCTCGTAGCGGCCGGCGAGGTCGCGGACGCGTCGCTCGATGGATCGGACGGGGTCGACCGACTTCGGATCGCGCCCGGTCAGGACGGCGAGCGCGTCGCGTGCCGCTCCTCCTTGATCCCCGACTCCGGAACAGGCGACCGCGATCCCGACGCCGTCGTCTTCGAGGAAGCCCACGTACCCGCCCGAAACGCCTGTGTTCCCGCTGTGACCGACCAGTGTATCGGTCCCGAACGGTCGGATCTCCCACCCGTATCCGTATGCGACCTCAGTCCCGTCGACAAGCCGTTTGCGGGTGGCAGCGGGCGTTCGCATCCGCTGGAGGGACGCACTGTCGAACGGGGAGTCGCCACCGAGGTGCGCTTGCAGGAATCTGGCGAGATCGGTGACGCTCGCGATCAGTCCACCGGGACCGCGTAGTACCTCGCTCGATAGGACCGGGTTCTCCCCGACGGGCGCCTCGCGGAACTCGCCGTCCTCGAGGACGTACGGGGCCATCGCGTCCGCGGCGTCGTCACCGAGCATCGAACTGTCGTAGGTCGCCCGAGTCGAGCCGAGCGGGTCGAACACCTCCCGCTCGACGTACGCTGCGAAGTCTGTCCCGGTCACCGACTCGACGAGACGGGCGAGAACGGCGTATCCGGAGTTGTAGTAACAGAAGCGGTCGCCGCCGGTCCGGCGGCGGCCGAGGGCCTCTTCGAGGAACGTCCGAAAGTCGTCCCAGCCGTCGAGGTCGCCGGCGGCGAACGCGAGGTCGTCGTTCGGCATCCCCGACGTGTGCGAGAGGAGGTCCGCGACGGTGATCGGTTCGCCCGGCGCGTCCTCGAAGTACGACACGTACTCAGAGACCGGTTCGTCGACGTCGATGCGGCCGCGGGCGTCGAGTTCGAGGACTGCCAGCGCGGTCACCGGCTTGGACACGGACCCGATGGCGTAGCGGGTGTCCGCCGTTGCGGGCGCGTCCGCATCTAGTCGCCGATCACCGTATCCTGTCGCCGCGAGAATCTCCGAGGCGTCGGTCAGCGCGACGCTCGCGCACTGGCAGTCCGCGCCCTCGAACCACGATTCCAGGCGTTTCAGAGCTGCTTCGACGCTGTCCTCCTGTCGTCCACCATCACCGCCCTGAGAAGGATCGCCGGGTGCCATCGTTCGGAGGTGTCGTCTCGACAACCTATATCGATTGGTGATCAGCGCGCTCGCGCTTCGGGGGCCGGAAATCGTCGTCCTACCGCCGTCGCAATCTACGGGGTAAAGTACAACACCGAGTTCCCCAAAGGGAGAGGCATGGCTCGGAAGGTCGCGACGGACGGGTCCGGTCGGCCGGACTGGCGCCGTCCCGCGCTGCGGGTCGGCCTCGAAATCGCGCTCGTCGCGCTCGTCGCGGCCTACGTCTCGATCCACCTCTCCTCGCCGCTGATCGTCGCGCTCGTGGTCGTCGCGGCCGTCGTGGGATCGGTCGCGCTGCTGTTCCGCGAACTCGACCGGCAGGCCTACGCGTGGGTCCGCTACGCGAGCAACCGGGCACAGGAGAGTCAGAAGAAACGGCGCCGCGAACGGGAGAAACGCCGCCAGCAACAGCGTGCGGCCCGACAGAGTCAGCAACGTGCCGACCGCGAGTCCGAGTGAAGCCGATACTTCTCGACAGCCAGTCCGTTCCCGCCCGCCTCAACCGACGACCGTGACGAGCACCGTGAGCGCGATCGCCTGCACCCCGATACCGGTGAGGAGGAATCCGAGCGGGACGAGACGGGAGGGAGTCGACGCGCCCGCTCGCTGGCGCGAGTCGGCATCGAGGACCACGCCCATCTCCGCGGCGCTGCTCACGGTTGTCATCCCCGATTCGACCCAGCCGAGGATCAGACACCCGGGGCTCAGACAGATGAACGCGAGGACGATCGTGACGTCGACGAAGTCACCAGCACCGGCGCCTCCCAGCCACAGTGCGCCGTAGAGGCCCAGCGTCAGCACGCCGGCCGTGCGGACGCCCCAGCGGTACGCACAGCGGAGGACTGCATCGGACACGGCTCGCACAAGACACTGAAATGACAAAAACGCCACGGTCGGTCGCGTCGCCGACAGAGACCGGGGCGTGCTGCCGCTGGTCGTGGCATTAAGTGGGACTGTCACGTATTTCGACTCGGCTATGGAACTGACCTGGCACGGCCACTCGACGTGGCACGTTACGGTGGGGAGCACAGATCTGCTGATCGACCCGTTCTTCGAGAACCCCAAGACCGACACCGACCCGGAGGAACTCGACCCGGACTTCCTCCTGCTCACGCACGGCCACGCCGACCACATCGGCGACGTGGACCGCTACGAGGGGACGAAGCTCGTCGCCACGCCCGAGGTCGTCGAGTACTGCCGCGACGAGTTCGGCGACTTCGAGGCCGTCGGCGGGATGGGCATGAACCTCGGCGGGACGGTCGAGATCGGCGACGCGTTCGTCACGATGCACCGCGCCGACCACACGAACGGCATGGAGACCACCTACGGCACTTCCGGCGGCATGCCCGCGGGCTTCGTCATCTCCGATACGAAGCCGACACAGGTCGCCGACGAGGAGAGCGAGACGTTCTACCACGCCGGCGACACGGGTCTGATGACGGAGATGCGCGACGTGATCGGTCCGTTCCTCGAACCCGACGCCGCTGCGCTGCCGGTCGGCGACCACTTCACGATGGGGCCGATGCAGGCCGCCGTCGCCGCCGACTGGCTGAACGTCGACCACGTGTTCCCGATGCACTACGACACCTTCCCGCCCATCGAGATCGACACGCAGGACTTCGTCAACGAGGTGGCGGCGACCGGTAGCGACGCGGAGGTCCACGTCCTCGACGGCGACGAGACGTTCGACCTCTCCGAAGGGTACTGACTCCCATCGGGTCGCCCGCCGTCCTCGCCCCGTCGCCGGCCGAACGTGGTCGGTTAGGTATTCTTTAGGACCGGGGGTTCGATGCCTCGAATGCAATGTCCGACATCGAAGTCACGAGCGTCTGTGAAGAGGGATACACGACCGAAAGCGAGATCGACGGCGAGTGGCAGCTGGTCGTCGACGCGCTCTCGGAGGACGGCCCCTCGCCCAACCAGGTCCTGGCGGCCGACTACGCCTCCTGTTACATCCCGGCCCTGCGCGTCGCCGCCGACCAGACCGGCTACGACGACATCGGCCGCGTCGAGGTCGAGGTCGAGGCCGATCTGGACGAGGACGACGACCTCGAGTCCATCGCGTTCACGGTCAAGACAGAGGCCGCGCTCGGCGACGACGGCCAGGAGATCGTCGAACTCGGCGAGGAGATATGCCACGTCCACTCGGCGCTGACGGAGTCGCTACACGCCGACATCACGATCGAAGACGACGCGTTCTAGAAGCGGCGAACGCGGTCAGGCCGGGACTTCTTCTTCGTCGCTCTCGTCGGTGCCGTGGACGCGCTCGACGACGTCGTTGACGATGACGATGTCGCCGACCGCCTGTACCCACCGATAGGGGACGATGATGCCGCGCGAGGACCTGACCTCGGAGTCGAACAGCTCGCCGTTGATCTGGTGCAGCGCCAGCCCGGTGACCTGCTGGACGTCGAGGTCGAGGCGGAGGTCCTCGACTTCCCCCACGAACACGCCGTTTTTGGTGTAGACTTCTCGCCCCACGAGCGTCGTGATCTCCTGCGGCGCCGTCTCGGGATTCATATACCGAACGTCGGTTGGCGGGGTCTTAAAATCTTGTTCTACGTCTGACGGGGCCGCCGAATTACCGTCTGTCGGCCGTCATTCGCCCGTATGACGGACCCGCCGCTGCCGGCGAGGGTCCAACGCTGGCGTCCGGGATCCGACACTGGCACGCGAGGCGCAGGACGGTGTCCGGGGATCCGCCGCCGTGCAGATTATACCGTGCAAGGACGTACTCAGGGGCGATGAGTGAAGCGAGCGACGACCCGACCGACGAAGAACTCGAACGTATCCGCGAACGGAAGAGAGAGCGACTCAAGTCCGAGGGCCCCGGCGCGACCGGCGCGTCCGACGCCGAGTCGGGAGGCGCGGCCAGCGGGACTCCCGACGAGCCGGTCCACGTCGACGGACAGGACCACTTCGAGGAGGTCGTCGCCGACGGCGTCGTCCTCGTCGACTTCTACGCGGACTGGTGCGGGCCCTGCAAGATGCTCGAACCGATCGTCGAGGACCTCGCGGAGACGACCGACGCGACCGTCGCGAAGGTGGACGTCGACGCCCACCAGGGACTCGCGCGCGAGTACGGCGTCCAGGGCGTCCCGACGATGTTCCTGTTCGTCGACGGCGAAGCGACCGAACGCCGCGTCGGCGTCCAGGACGAGGCCGAGCTGCGCGAACTTATCAATCGAAACACCTAACGGGTTCGACGGATAGGGCTATCGCCCGCTGCGGCCGCCCGGGGAGGCTAAGAGTCCCCAACGGTTTTGTCTCCGACCAGACAATACCACGGCGATGAGTACGCTGGTGACAGCCGCCAGACTGCTGGGTGGCGTGTTCCTGTTGCTGTCGAACGGCTTTTTCGTCGCCATCGAGTTCGCCATGACTCGCGTTCGACAGTTCCCGGAATCCGAGTTCGAAGGCAATCGCGGTCTCGAACGGGCCTGGGAGATGACCGAGAAGCTAGAGATCTATCTCTCGGGCTGTCAGGTGGGGATCACTATCTCCAGCGTCAGTCTCGGCGTGGTCGCCGAACCGGCCGCGACGGCCGTCATCGCCGGTGGCCTCCAGACCGTCGGGCTGGCGGCACCCCAGAGCGGTCACACGACGCTCTCGATCGCCCTCTCGCTGGCGCTGATCAACGTCCTCCACGTCATCGTCGGCGAGCAGACGCCGACGTACTTCGGCGTCGAGCGGACGAAGACCGCCGCCAAGTACGGTGCGCCGGTGCTGTACTGGTGGTCGAGGCTCACGTACCCGATCATCTACCTCGCCGACCGCGTCGCCAAGGGGATCCTCCGGCAGTTCGGCATCACTATCGCTCGGTCGTGGACAGAGGGCGAGGCCGGCGAGGAACTGCCGAGTTCCCGGTCGGAACTGCGCCGCCAGATGGGCGAGTCGCTGGGTAACCTCGGCCTCTCGGACGAGCGCCAGGACGAGGTTCTCAACGCGTTGCGGATCGGCGAGATGTCCGTCGAGGAGGTGATGGTGCCGCGCGAGGAGATCGTCGCGCTGTCGACGGAGGACTCCGTCGAATCGGCCATCGAGACGATGGGATCGTCGCCGAACGTCCGGTTCCCGCTCGTCGGCGAGGACCTGGAGGACTTCGTCGGCGTCGTCTACACGCCCGAAGTCATCGGCCGGATCGACGAACTGGAGTCCGGCGAGGTGACGGTCGAGGACCTCGCCGCCCCGCCGATGACGGTCAGCCCGGACGTGAACGTCAGCGACCTCATCGACCAGTTCCAGACGAACAACCAGGAGCTCGCGCTGGTACTCTCCGAGGGCGTCGTCGAAGGACTGGTCACCGCCACCGACGCCTTCGAGGCCATCGCCGGCGATCTGGAAGACCCGATGGACAAGGAGATGGAGTAAGCCGAGTTCGACCCAGCCGTCGGTCTGAAGTCCCCGACCAGCACCGACGCCTGGCCGCCGTCGGCCGTTGGCCCCGTTGCGTCGGCGGGATCGTCCTGAAAGATTATGCTACTGGATACCACAGGGACTGCCATGCCTTCGACGCTGGTCCATCTCGCCTTCGGCGGGATGATCGCCGCCGCGCTGCTGGGATCGGTCTTCGACCGCCGTTCCCTGCTCGTCGTCCTCGCCGTGACCGCCGCACCGGATCTGGATTCGTTCATCGCCCTCGTCTCGGTCGCGGGTCACCGGACGGTGTTACACACGTATCTCATTCCCATCCTCGGGAGCGTGGCGCTGTACGCCGACATCCGGTTCCGTGACCGCTCGTTCGTGCGCGACCGGTGGGGACCTCGCGGGATCCGCATCGCCTGGGTCAGCATCGCCGCGCTCGCGTTCGCGGGGATCGGGCTGGACTTCGTCGACCACGGCGTCAACCCGCTGTGGCCGTTCCACGACCAGTTCTACGTCCTCGACGGCCGCTTCGAGATCTCCGACCAGCGGGGCATCGTGCAGTCGTACGTCGACCTCAGTCCCGAGACCGAGCAGACCGGGCCGCAGAGCCGCGGCTCCTCACAGGAAGTCAACATCTCCACCGGCGTCGACCCCAATCCCGGCGGCGAGGGCGGCGGCCCCGACCCGGACACCGTCGAGGACCCCGAGCGGATGTTCCCGATCGTCCGTCACGGCTGGCAGCTCGCGATTCTGGTCACCGGGACGGTCGTGACCGCGGCCCGACTCCGGATGGGCGACGTCGAGAACTGAGCGACCTGCGCAGCGACGAACGGCGGCCCCTGATTAGATGTCGTCGGGGAGCCCGTCGCCGGCGGCGTCGACGGCGATCACGTCGTCGACGGCCTGCCGGGCGCTGGCCGTGTCCTTGAGGCCGGTCCCGGTGGCGACGACGACGACGCGCTCGCCGGCGGCGACGGTCCCGCGCTCGCGGGCCGCCCGGACGCCGGCGACGGCCGCCGCGCTCGCGGGCTCGGCGAAGACCCCCTCGCACTCCCCGAGGAGGCGCTGGGCGTCGAGGATCTCCTCGTCGGAGACGACGAGGGCGTCGCCGCCGCTCTCCCGGAGCGCGCGGCAGGCCTTGCCCGCGTTGTGCGGGACGCTCACGTCGATGCTGTCGGCGGTCGTCTCGTCGGCCTCGTCGGACGACCGCTCGCCGCCGTCTGCGACGCGCGGTGCGTCGGCGTCCCCGTCGTCCCCGCGGTCGGTGTCGGATTCGGCGACGAACTGGTCGTAGATAGCGGTCGCGCCCTCGGCCTGCACGCCGAGCATCCGCGGGGCGTCGTCGAGCAGCCCCATGCGCTCGAAGTCGCGGAGGCCCTTCCACGCGCCGGCGAGCGAGCAGCCGTTGCCCATCGGCATGACCACCCAGTCGGCGTCGGGGGCCTGCTCGGCGAGTTCGAACCCGAGGGTCCGCTTGCCCTCCACGGCGTAGGGGTTCATCGCCGCGTTGCGGTTGTACCAGCCGCGCTCGGCCGAGACCTCGCGGCAGAGTTCGTAGGCGTCGGCGTAGGTGCCGTCGACGCCCAGCACCGTGGCGCCGTAGAGGCGCGGCTGGACGGCCTTGGCCTCCGGGAGGTCCGCGGGGACGAAGATGCGGCAGTCGAGGCCGGCGCGGGCGGCGTAGCCGGCGAGCGAGGCGGCGGCGTTGCCGGTCGACGCGCAGGCGACCACGTCGTGGCCCTGCTGGCGGGCGCGGGAGACGACGACCGCGCTCCCGCGGTCCTTGTTCGACCCGGTCGGGTTCGTCGTCTCGTTTTTCACGAACGCCTCGACACCCAGCGCGTCGCCGAGCGCGGGCGCGTCGAGCAGGTCGGTCCCGCCGGCGCCGAGCCTGACGGGCTCGCCGTCGACGGGGAGCAGCGGTTCGTAGGTCCACAGGTCCTCGGTCGGGCCGTCGAGCGCGGCGGCCGCGCGCTCGCGGAGGGCGTCGTAATCGTAGCGCACGTCGAGGATGCCGGCGACGCCGTCGTGGGCCGGGCAGGTGTACTCGACGTCGCCGGGGGCGTAGCGTCGACCGCAGCGTTCGCAGGCCAGCGCCTCGACCGGGGTCATCGTGTCGTTCGATTCCCAGTCGGTCCGACCGTCACAAATGCCTTCTGGCTTTCCGACGGGTAACTGGTAGCGACTCCCAGCCAATCCGTAAACGAGGTTTTCCCGACGTGCGCGCTTGTCCCGGTCGTGAGCCTCTTCGCCGAGTTCCAGATCCCGTCGACGGAGTTCGCGCTGTCCTCCACGCTCGAACGACTGCCCGACCTCGTCGTCGAGATCGACCGCGTCGCCGCCACGGACGAACTGCTGACGCCGTACTTCTGGGTCTCAGAGACCGACCTCGAGGCCTTCGAGTCGGTCGCGGCCGAGGACCCGACCGTCGACGACCTCCGGCGCCTCGACGACTTCGAGTCCGCGTCCCTGTACCGGGCGACGTGGACGGGTAACGTCGACACCGTCGTCTACGCCTACACCCAGGCCGGGGCGACGATTCTCGAAGCGAAGGGACAGGCCGGCGTCTGGGACGTCAAGATCCGCTTCGACGACCGCGAGCCCTTCGACGAGTTCCGCGCGTACACCGATCGCCACGACATCTCCTTCCGCCTCGAACAGCTCTACGAGACCTCCCGCGCCCGGACGGGCAGCCGGTACGGTCTCTCCGAGAAGCAACACGAGGCACTGAACACCGCTTGGGAGCTGGGTTACTTCGAGGAGCCCCGGGAGACGACGCTCGACGCGGTCGCCGCTGAACTCGACATCGCTCGCCAGTCGCTCTCCCAGCGGTTGCGCCGTGGGCATCGCGCGCTGATCGCCAACACGCTCCGCGTGACGCCGCTCGGCGAGGAGAAAGCGTAGGGCCCGACCGCCCCCTGATAAACCCCTGCCGTACGCAGTACGAAGTTCTACCCGGGTGGCGCTATACGTCCCTGTATGGAAACGCACCCGACCGACGAGACGCGCTCGGTAACGGACGCCTTCGGTCTCCTCGGTCACCGGTATCGTCGGTACGCGGTCCGGGCCTTCGACGAGCACCAGTGCGAACTCACGCTCGCGGACCTGGCCGACGAGACGGCCCGCCGCGAGTACGAGGAGGACCTGACCGCCATCGACTCCGCGGACGTCCGGGATGTGTACCTGTCCCTCTATCACCGACACGTCCCGAAACTCGCCCACGGGAACGCCGTCTCCTACGACCAGGAAGCGGACATCGTCGCGCCGCTGGACCGCATCGACTCGCTCGTGCAGGTCCTCGACGCGATCGAGTGAGCCGCCAGACGGTTCAGGACTCGCGTATCGCCTCGAGGCCCCCGTCGGACCGAGATCGGTGACGGCCGCGCTTCCCCGTGATTGATGTACCCCGTCACCGACAGCGGTGGTATGAACGAGGGGCTGCGGGTGCGCGAGCGGATCGGAGTCGCCGACGCGGTCACGCTCGCCAACGCCGTCGTCGGCTTCGTCGCCGGCGTCGTCGCGCTCTCGGACCCGACGCTCGCCGCCCGACTCGTCCTGCTGGCCGCCATCGCCGACGCCCTCGACGGCATCGTCGCCCGACAGTTCGGCGGCACGGCCGTCGGCCCGCTGCTCGACTCGGTGACGGACGTGGTCTCGTTCGGCGCGACGCCGGCCCTGCTGCTGTACGGCGCCGCGGCCGCCGAGTGGGGCTGGCTGGGCGACGGTCTCGCCGCGGCGCCTCCTGCTCAGGCCGCCGCCGCCCTCGGTGTCGGCTCGCTGTTCGTGGTCTTCTCCATCGTCAGGACCGCGCTGTACAGCGAGTTCGTCGGCGAGGGGGAGAACCGGCCAGGCATCCAGAACACGCTGGGGGCGACGATCCTCGCCGCGGCGTACCTCGCTGGCCTCACGTGGATCCCGGGGCTGCTCGCCGTCGCAGCGGTCCTCTCGCTGGCGATGGTCGCCCCGGTCCCGTACCCGAAACTGCTCGCTCGCGACGCCGGGGTCCTCGGCGTCGTGCAGGCGGCGGCCATCGTCGCGCCGCTCGCGTTCGATCGCGTGCTGCCGCGCTTCCTGCTGGTCGCCGCGCTCGCGTACATGCTGCTCGCCCCGCGGTTCTACTGGGGCGAGTGAGCGCCCGCCGCGCCGGCCGAAGCCGCCGGGACGGCCGCGAGTCGGCGACAGCCTTACCCGACGTCGGAGTGAGCGATACGACGTGACGCCGAAACGGCCGATTTGGTATCGGTCGAGCCCGCTCGTCGGTGCGTTCGGAGGTGCCGCGAGCGCAGCCTGGTACGACGCCACCGGAGCGGCGCTGACCGGCGGCGGGTTCGACCTCGTTACCGGCCTCGCTGACGCGCTGTTCTCCGTCCACCCGCTCGTCGGCTATCTCGGATTCGTCGGCCTGGGGACCGCTCTCGGGTCCCTCTTCGCTCGGATCGACGTACCCGACAGCGAGTGACGACGGCGGTCCCCAGACCTCTCTAGCCACCAGAACTTTTTTCGCACGGTCAACCGACGATCCGATCGTGGTTTACGAGACCGGTAATCGAACGATAGACGACGCCGTCGAGCGCGTGCTGGCCGGCGAGCGGCTGACCCGGCGGGACGGGATCGCGCTGATCGCACAGCCGGTTGACGAGCTGGCCGCGGCGGCCGACGCCGTCCGCGCGCACTTCGGCGACGGGACGGTCGACGCCTGCTCGATCGTCAACGCGAAGGCGGGCGACTGCGCCGAGGACTGCGGCTTCTGCGCCCAGTCGGTCCACTTCGACACCGGCATCGACACCTACGGCTTCCTCGACCCCGAGTCGATCCTCGAAGCCGCCAAGCGCGCCGAGCGCGACGGCGCCCAGCGGTTCGGCATCGTCGTCGCCGAGAAGGGCGTCTCCAAGGAGCACCGCCCCGAGGAGTGGGAGGAAGTCCTCCGTGCGATCCGGCTGGTCCGCGACGAGACCGACGTGGAGGTCGACGCCTCGCTCGGCATCCTCACCGAGGAGGAGGCCCGGATACTCGCCGCGGAGGGCATCAACCACTACAATCACAACATCGAGACCTCGCCGAACTTCTTCCCCGAGATCGTCGATTCCCACTCCTTCGAGGACCGCGTCGAGACGCTCGAAGTCGCGAAAGAGGCGGGGATGGACCTCTGCGCGGGCGTCATTTTGGGGATGGGCGAGAGCCCGACCGATAGAGTCGACGCGGCGGTCGCCCTGCAGGAGGTCGGCGTCTCCTCGCTGCCGGTGAATATCCTCAATCCGGTGGCGGGAACGCCGCTCGGCGAGCGCTTTGACGACGGCGCCCGGATCACGACCGAGGAGATCATCCAGACCATCGCGGTGTACCGGCTGCTCCACCCCGAAGCCCGGGTGCGTCTGACGGGCGGTCGGGAGGCGAACCTCGACGCCGACGAGCAACACCTGCCCTTCGAGGCGGGCGCAGACGGCATGCTCACCGGCGATTACCTGACGACCGAGGGCCAGTCCGCCGCCGACGACATCGAGATCGTCGAGCGCGCCGGACTGAAACCGAACACGGAGGCGAACGAGTACGACCCGGCCGCGGTGAAAGCGCGGGACGGCGACCCGACCCCTGACCCCGACGGCGAGGCGGACACCGCCGCGGGAAGCGCGACGAGCAACGTTTCCGACTGACGACGCGGTTCAGCGGCGACACACTACAGCATGGACGACGTGACATTGGCGGTACTCGGCACCGGAGGCATCGGCAGACGAACGCTCGACGTATCCCGGCACAAGGAGGGGCTCACCCCCGTCGCGGCCTGCGACCGGGACGGCATCGCCGTCGATCACGAGGGGCTGGACGTCGACGAACTCCTCGACGCGACGGAGGGGAACGTCGCCTCCGGGCCGGCGGAATCGACCGGCCCCGGGGGAGACGACGCTGACGACTACGCCGCCGACGGCGGGCCCCGGGCGGCGACCGCGAGCGACGGCGTGAAACAGACCGGCGAGGGCGCCGGGGTCGTCGCGAGCGAGCAGGGCGATCCGACGGAGACGCCTATCGACGACGTTATCGCCGAGAGCGAGGCGATCGACGCGGTCCTGATCGCCCTCCCGAACCTCGAACACGACTTCATCCCCCGGATCGCCGAGCGGTTCGCCGAGGCCGGCTACGAGGGCGTCCTCGTCGACGTGCTGAAGCGCTCGCGCGTCATCGGGATGCTCGACGACCGCGCCGCGGCGCTGGAGGAGAGCGGCATCACCTTCGTCTGCGGCGCGGGCGCGACGCCGGGCTTTTTGACCGGCGCGGCCGCGCTCGCCGCCCAATCGTTCGTCGAGGTCGAGGAGGTAGAGATCTGGTGGGGCGTCGGCCTCAAGTCGGGCTACGAGGACAACCGCGGGACCGTCCGCGAAGACATCGCGCACCTCGACGGCTACGACGTCGAGACCGCGCGCGAGATGAGCGACGAGGCGATCGAGGAACTCGTCGACGAGCACGACGGCGTGCTGGAGTTCCACGACATGGAACACGCAGACGACGTGCTCCTCGAACGTGCGGGCGTCTGCGACGCCGAGGACGTGTCCGTCGGCGGCGTGCTCGACCTGCGCTCCGACGAGAAACCGACCACGACGACCGTCCGC
Organism: Halosimplex yunnanense; assembly: GCF_054504345.1. Lineage (NCBI taxonomy): Archaea > Methanobacteriati > Methanobacteriota > Halobacteria > Halobacteriales > Haloarculaceae > Halosimplex > Halosimplex yunnanense. The sequence continues at coordinate 181,574 of NZ_JBTJEL010000036.1, forward strand.
GTCACCGGCCGCACCTTCGACGGCGAGCGCGGGACGAACACGTTCCGACTGGACGACGCGACGAGCATGGAAGCGAACGTCAACGGGCCGGCGCTAGGCTACCTGAAGACGGCCGTCCTCCGCAACCGGGCCGGCGACTACGGCGTCTACGGCCCCGCCGAGATCATGCCGCGGTTCTGAGCGGCCGCGTCGTTTCTCGCCCACGGTCGATTGACCATCGGTCTCACGCTTCGACCAGCGTTTAGTCCCCGGCCCTCGCAGGACTGCCATGGTCGATCTGGCACCGTTTACGGAGTACTGCGAGTTCGGTGGGGACCGGGTGTACCTCCTGCTGGCGATCGCGCGGTCGAAAGAGAACGAGAATCCGGGGGGCGCGGACGCACCGGCGATCCGGAAGATCGTCGAGAGCGAGGCCGACCTGGAGCGAAAGACGGCGGAACTGGCCCACGAGACGACTCGATTCGAGGAGACCTTCCGCCTCTACCTGACCGTGAACGCTCGCGACGCACTCGACGCGACGTTCGCGCTCCGGCGGTCGATGGACGACTGGATCGAGGCCCGCCTCCACGGCGACGAGGGCGTCCGCGCGAAGTTCAAGCGGGTGGACAGCGAGTTCAAGTCGACGCTCCAGTCTGACGGCTGTCGCGACGAGACGAACTTCCTGTTCGACCTCGACGACGCGACGGCCGACGACCGCGACCGCCTGACGGCGCGGCTCCGCGAACACACGACCGTCTCGCTCGTCAGGGAGACGCCGAACGGCTATCACGTCGTCACCGAGCCGTTCAACTACAACGAGCTGGAGACTGACGTCGAGTACGAACTGAAGACCGACGGGCTGGTCTTCGTCTCGTTCCTCGACGAGTGACGTTCCCGCGGGGCCCCTCGCGGGACCGAAAGGACGAGGGGGCGCCCGCGAGCGAACACACGTATGACCGACCGCGGGTTCGACCTCCGAGCGCGACTGGACGAACGCGACCGTGCGGGGCTCCGCCGCGACCTCCGACCGGCGGAGACCGTCGGCGCACGCGCCCGCTTCGCCGACGACCCGCACGGCGGGGCGCCGGAGTACGGCGAGCAGTCGCTCGTGTTCGCGTCGAACGACTACCTGGGGCTGACGGGCGACCGCCGCGTCCAGCGAGCCGCCGAACTCGCCGCGCGCTCGGTGGGCACCGGCGCCGGCGCGTCGCGGCTCGTGACCGGCGACACCGGACTTCACCGCGCGCTCGAACGCGACCTGGCCGCCTGCAAGGGGGTCGAGCGCGCGCTCGTCTTCTCGTCGGGCTACGCGGCGAACGTCGGCACGATAGACGCGCTCGCGCCGGACGTCGTTTTTTCGGACGAACTGAACCACGCGAGCATCGTCGACGGGTGCCGGATCGGCGCCGGCGAGACGGTCGTCTACGACCACGCCGACGCCGGTGACCTCCGTGCGAAGATGGCCCAGCGAGCCGCCGGATCGCTCGACAGCGGAGGCGAGGAGGACTGGCTCGTCGTCACCGACACTGTGTTCTCAATGGACGGCGACGTGGCGCCGCTGGAGGCGCTCTGCGACGTCGCCGACGAGTTCGGCGCGTGGGTGATGGTCGACGAGGCTCACGCGACGGGGCTGTTCGGCGACGGCGGCGGGGTCGTCCAACGCGAGGGGCTGAGCGACCGCGTCGACGTGCAACTCGGGACGCTCTCGAAGGCGCTGGCGAGCCAGGGCGGCTACGTCGCCGGCGACGAGGCGCTGGTCGAGTACCTCCTCAACGCCGCCCGGCCGTTCGTCTTTTCGACCGGGCTCGCGCCGCCGGCGGTCGGTGCGGCGCGCGAGTCGCTCCGGATCGCCCGCGAAACCGACCGCTCCGAGCGCCTCTGGGAGACGGTCGAGACGCTCCGCTCGGAACTCGAAGCGATGGGCTACGAGGTCCGCGGCGAGACGCAGATCCTCCCGGTGCTGGTCGGCGACCGGGCCGACGCGGTCGCCCTGAGTGAGCGACTCGCCGCGGAGGATGTCGTCGCGCCCGCGATCCGGCCGCCGACGGTCCCCGAGGGGACCGCTCGGATCCGCGTCGCCCCGACGGCAGCCCACACCGCCGCGGACGTCGGGCGCTGTCTGGAAGTGTTCGAAGCCGCCGGGCGGGAGGTGGGTCTGCTGTGACGGACGGCGGATCCGAGGCGCTGTCCGCGTCCGCCGTCGCCGACTTCGCGGTCGTCGGGACCGACACCGGGGTCGGCAAGACCGTCGTGACGGCCGGACTGGTCGGCTGGCTCCGCGAGTCGGGCGTCGAAGCCCGCGCTATCAAACCGGCCCAGACCGGCTATCCGCCGGACGACGACGCCGGATTCGTCGCCGAGGCCTGCGGGAGCGACGACGCCGCGACCTGTCTCGAACGGCTCGCACCGCCGCTCGCCCCGGCCGTTGCCGCGGCGCGCGAGGGGACGGAACTCTCGTACGAAGCGATCCGCGCGGGTTGCGAGGAGGCGCTCGCCGACGCCGCCGTGGGGGTCGTCGAGGGGATCGGTGGGTTGCGCGTCCCGCTGGCCGGAGACGCCGAAGTCGTCGACCTGATCGCCGACCTGGGGGTCCCGGCGCTCGTCGTCGCTCGGTCCGGGCTGGGGACGCTCAATCACTCGGCCCTCACGGTCGAAGCGCTCGAGCGGCGCGACTGTGCGGTCCACGGGATCGTCCTCAACGAGTACGAGGGCGCCTCCGTGACGGAGCGGACTAACCCGGAGACGCTGCGAGAGATGACCGGGCGTCCGGTGTGGACGCTGCCGCCGCTGTCGCTCGACGATCCGACGGCGGCGGTCACCGGCGTCCGGGAGTCGCTCCCGGGCGACGCCGTTCCGGGCACGTGACGAGCGGCCGGCGGCCGACCGCTGTCCGGGTAGGGGTATAACGGGGAACGGCGGGGCGCGAGCCCCGGTGTGTGACACTACGGAGCCGGCTGGCTCCATTCGAAACTACGGATTTCACGTATTAAGTGTAGAGTATCGTTTTCCGGGCCAGCCGCCGCTTTCCCGGCGGTAGCGATGCGTTATCGGCGTCTGAAACGTCGGAAGGAGGATCGTACCCCGGGAGGAGAGGCGGGTTTCGACTGCGGCGCCGTCCCCCGTTAATCGCTGGTTTCGAGCAGCTCGGCCACGTCGGCGTGGTCGGAGACGAGTTCGACCATCCGGTCGACTGTCTCCGGGTCGCGCGTGCGGCCGGTGCTCAGTATGTCCTCGATGCGGTCGACGGTGACTTTCGTGTCCGACTGGACGAGCAGGACCGGTACGTCGGCCTCGGCGGCCTTCCCGAGGATGGCGCCCGAGGGCCTGAGCCCGCCCGTCAGGACGATGGTTTCGATGCCGGGCGCTTCGAGCGCCGCGGCCTGGATCTCCGAGCGGTCGCCGCCGGTGACCATCGCGGCGTCGCGCATCCGACGGAAGTGCCGGAGCGCGGCGTCGCTGCCCATCGCGCCGACGGCGAAGCGCTCGACGAAGCCGTCCGTCGAGGCCTCGGGGTTGAGCAACTCCGCGCCGAGCGAGTCCGCCAGGTCGGCGACGGTGATACCCGCCAGTTCCTGCACCCGCGGGACGATACCCAGCACCGGGATGTCGCGGGCCTCCAGGAACGGCACGACGTCGGTGTTCAGCGAGTCGAAGTTCGCGTCGGCGACGGCGTTGAAGAGGACGCCGGCGAGGTTCCCCTCGAACTGCCGGGCGGCCGCGAGCACCTCGTCGACGTCGGCGGAGTTGGCGTAGCCGCCGACGAGGACCGTCCGCGCGTCGAGGAGTTCAGCCACGTCGGGGTCGGTCAGGCCGACGATGCCGCCCGTAGTGAGACGGCCGCCGCCCTCGACGACGACGAGGTCGTACTGGTCGGCGAGGGCGTCGTAGTGCTCGCGGACGCGCTCGCGCACTTCGCCGTCGCGGTTGCCGCGGATGGCCTCCTCGATGAAGGCGGGGGAGTAGACGACGGGTTCGAGGTCGGCGAGGTCCTCCTCGATGCCGAGCATCTCCTTGGCGAGGATCGGGTCCTCGTCGCGGGTCTTCCCGACGGGACTTTTCAGGCGGGTGCCCTTCGGCTTGAAGTAGCCGACCTCCATGCCCTCCTCCTGGGCGAGTTTCGCGAGCGCGATCGCGATGGCTGTCTTGCCGGTGCCTTCTCCGGTGGACGTGACGAAAATGGGTTTCATAGTTTCTCCTGGTCGATGGTGAGTCGCACGTCGACGGCCTGTGCGCCGTCGGGGGTCGCGACGAGCGGGTTGATGTCCAGTTCGACGATAGCCGGGAAGTCGGTGACCAGCTGCGAGAGCCGCTGGATGGTCTCGACGACCGCCGACTCGTCGACGGGGTCCTGTCCGCGGGCGCCGCGCAGCAGCGGCGCGGCCTCGATCTCGTCTATCATCTCGCGGGCCGAGGGCTCGCTGACCGGCGCGACGCGGACCGTCGTGTCCTCGAGCACCTCGACGAAGATGCCGCCGAGGCCGAAGAGGACGAGCGGGCCGAACTGCGGGTCGCGGTTCATCCCCGCGATGGTCTCGACGGCGCCGTCCATGTCGAGCATCTCCTGGACCTGCACGCCGAGGATGGTCGCGTCGGGCTGGTAGTTGCGCGCCCGCGTCACCAGGTCCTCGTAGGTGTCGCCGACTTCCTCGGGCGGGACACCGACCGCGACGCCGCCGATGTCGGACTTGTGCAGGATGTCCGGACTGACGATCTTCATGACGACCTCGTCGCCGCCGCTGACGCGCTCGGCGACGTCGACCGCGTCCGAGCGCGAGTCGACGATGTCCGCGGCCGGCGTGGGGATGCCGTAGGCGTCGAGCAGGCCCATTGCCTCGACGCCGAGGCGGTTGGTGTCCCGGCGGCCGGCGGATTCGAGGATCTCGCGGGCCGCCTCGCGGTCTACGTCGAACGTCTCGGGTTCGGTGTACTCGCGGCGGCTGATCTCGCGGTACTCGCGGAGCGCGTCGAGGCTCCGAACGGCTCTGGCCGGGTCGAAGTACGTCGGGATGCCGGCGGCCGAGAGCGTGTCGTTCGCGGCGCGCGTCGAGGAGCCGCCCATCAGCGTCGCCGCGACGGGCGTCTCGTACTCGGCCTGCAGGTCGACGACTCGCTCGGCGAGTTCCTCGAACGAGAGCGGCGCCGTCGGACAGGCGAGCACGACGGCGGCGCCGACGTTCGGGTCAGCGAGCGCGATGTCCAGCGCCTCCGCGAAGCGCTCGACGGGCGCGTCGCCGATGATGTCCACCGGGTTGTAGACGTTCGCCTCGTCGGGCAGCGCTTCCTGGAAGGTCTCGATGGTCTCGTCGGTGAACGACGCCAGCGAGAGGGCCGAGTCGCCGACCGCGTCGGTCGTCATCACGCCGGGGCCACCGGCGTTGGTGACGATAGCGACGCCGTCGCGCTCGGGCAGCGGCTGGCCTGCGAGAATGCTCCCGAAGTCGAACAGATCCTGGACCGTCTCGACCCGCAGCACGCCCGCCTGGTCGAGTGCGGCCTCGTAGGCGGCCTCCGAGCCGGCGATGGCGCCGGTGTGTGAGGCGGCAGCCGAGGCGCCGGCCTCGGTGCGGCCGGACTTGACGACAACGATAGGCGTGTCCTTCGACACCTCGCGGGCCGACTCGACGAACGCGCGGCCGTCGACCACGTCTTCGAGGTAGCCGAGGATCACGTCGGTGTCGGGGTCGTCGCCCCACTCGGCGACGAAGTCCGATTCGTCGAGGACGGCCTTGTTGCCCAGCGAGACGACGTTGTGGAAGCCGAGATTCCGGTCGTTGGCCCAGTCGACGACGGCGGTGACGAACGCCCCGGACTGGCTCATGAAGGAGATCGAGCCGGGCTGGGCGTTCTCGGGACCGAACGTCGCGTTCATGCCCAGGTCCGTGTTCATCACGCCGAGACTGTTGGGCCCGACGACGTTGAGGTCGAACTCCTCGGCAATCTCGCGGAGTTCCCGCTCGCGCGAGGCACCCTCGCTCCCCGACTCGCCGAAGCCGGCGGTGATGACGACCACGTCGCGGACGCCCGCCTCGCCGGCCTCGCGGATTGCGTCGAGGGCGATAGACGGCGGGACGACGACGACCGCCACGTCCACGTCGGGGACGTCGCCGACGGCGTCGTGGCTCTCCAGGCCCAGCACCTCGTCTTTCGTGGGGTTGACGGCGACCACGTCCCCCTCGAAGTCGGCGAGGAGGTTCGCCGTGATCGCGCGACCGACGGACCCCTCGCGGTCGGTCGCGCCCACGACCGCGATACGGTCGGGTTCGAACAGCGTTCGTAACTGACCCATCTACCTCGGCCTTCGAGCCGCGGCCGTTTATAAACTGGCCCCGGTTCTCGGCCTGCAGGAAGTCCCCGACGGCGCGGCTGTCCGTCCTCTTCCCCGGAGGCTCGCACGTCCTCGCTGGTGACGAAACTGCCCCGGCAGCTGGATTATAAATGCTGTCCGCCCGTCCGTTCGCTCGAATGACGAGGGACGAACTCGCAGCGTTCGACGACGACGTCATCGGCGCCGCCGCCGACGCCCACGACGTCACGGCCGAGCGGCTCGCGGAACTCGTCCGGACCCACCAGTCGAACGTGCGCGAGCTCCCCGGCGTGGAGGACATCGTCTACGAGTGGCGCAACTACTTCCATCAGGACCCGTTGGTCGGTCGAACCCAGGACGCCTACTACCTCGCATTGCCCGACCACGTCTGGGAGGAGTTCATCGCTGACATGGATATCGAAGACCCCGAACGCGCGGCGCTTCTGGCGGCCCACGACCGGCAGGCCCGCGCCGCTCCGTCCGAAGCGGGCGTCGATACCGCGCGGCTCGACGCGGACGAGGCCCTCGTTCTGACCCGCCCGTGACGCCGCGTCAAGCTCGCGCTCGTCCGCCCTCAGTAGCGGACACTACCCACATTCCACACAATTAGGTTGTCCTAAAACTAAATCTGTTTTTGGCTATACGAAAATATTCTTCTAGAGTGGCAACCTTTAAGTGACAAGCGGACGAAGTACGGAATGCAATGAGCACCCAGAAGCACGTCCTGCAGGAGGCCGGAACGGTCGATGAGAACGCGCTGCGTCTCGACAAGGGCAAGTCGGAACAGATCATCGACGCGCTGAACACCGAGCTGGCGGCGACGTACATGCTCTACCACCAGCTGAAAAAGCACCACTGGAACGTCGAGGGGTCGGAGTTCCGCGACCTGCACCTGTTCCTCGACGAGGCCGCCGAGCACGCCGAGGAGGCCGCCGACATCCTCGCCGAGCGCCTGCAGGCGCTCGGTGGGACGCCGGTGTCGAACCCCGTGAACATCGCCGAGACCTCGCCCGTCGACTTCGAGGGCGACGACGTCTACGACATCCGCACGTCGCTGGCGAACGACCTGGAGATGTACGGCGACATCATCGAGACCCAGCGCGAACACGTCGAACTGGCGACCGACCTCGGGGACCACGCCACGGCCGAGATCGTCCGCGAGATCCTCGTCCAGACCGAAGAAGACGCTCACCACATCGAGCACTACCTCGAAGAGGACTCGCTGGTCACCGAAGCCGCGCTCGAGAAGTAACGAATCCGCGGGCTACTGCCGGACGTCGACGGTGAGATCGGTCGCGATCCACCCATCGCCGTTGTCCGATTCTGTGAAGACGGTTTTCGTCTCGGTGGTCGAGTACGCGGAGATGTCGGGACACTCCGCAGTGGTTCGTTCCGACGATTCCGACGGCCGGGCGTCCGCCGACTCGTCCGTTGCTTCCATGTTCGGGTTTAGGCAAGCCTAAAGGAATAAGGGTTGCGGTCGGTCCCGTTATTTGGGAGGATTCCTCGACGAGTACCGACGGTCGACGAGCGGTCGCGGAAGTTCGGACCGGAGTCGGGGGGATTGAGTAGGCTGGTCACGAATGGCGCAGCATGGATCCCCTCTCGGTCGGCCTCGTCGGTTGCGGGAACATCAGCGCGCAGTACCTCGCGGCAGACGACGTCTTCGACGCGTTCGAACTGGTCGCCTGCGCGGACCTCGACGAAGACCTCGCCGCGGAGACCGCCAACGAACACGGCATCGAAGCGATGCCCACCGACGACCTGCTCGCCGACGAGTCGATCGAGGCGGTCGTCAACCTGACGCCGCCGCACGTCCACGCGCAGGTCATCACCGACGCGCTCGAAGCGGGCAACCACGTCTACACCGAGAAGCCCTTCGCGACCACGGTCGACGACGCGAGAGAGATCGTGGCGACCGCGACCGAGCAGGACCTCCTCGTGGGCTCCGCGCCCGACACGTTCCTCGGCGCGGGCCTCCAGACCGCCCGGGAGGTCATCGACGAGGGGCGGATCGGCGACCCCGTCGGCGCGACCGCACACTGGACATCCCCCGGCCACGAGCGCTGGCACCCGAATCCCGACCTCTACTACAAGGAAGGCGGCGGCCCGCTGTTCGACATGGGCCCGTACTACGTGACCGCGCTCGTCTTCCTGCTCGGGAGCGCGACCCGCGTCGCCGGGTCGGTCTCGCGCCCGCACGAGACGCGGACCATCGGGAGCGAGCCCCGGCGGGGCGAGGAGATCGACGTCGAGGTGCCGACCCACGAGGCCGGCATCGTGGACTTCGCGAACGGCGCGACGGCGAACCTGCTGATGAGCTTCGACGTTGAGGCGTCGACGCTCCCCGCACCGGCGTTCGAGATCTACGGTACAGAGGCGACGCTGGCGCTCCCCGACCCCAACCACTTCGAGGGGCCGGTCAGGATCCGCAGCGACGGCGACGACGAGTGGGAGACCGTCCCGCTGACTCACGAGTACACCGCGGGCCGCGGCGCCGGCCTCGCCGACCTGGCCTTCGCGGCCCGGAGCGACTGGGAGCAGCGGACCAGCGGTGAACTCGCCTCGCACGTCCTCGAAATCATGGCGTCGGTCCGGTCCTCGTCGGAGGAGTGCGCGTTCGCGACCGTCGACTCCGATCCCGGCCGGCCCGCGCCGCTCCCGCCGTCGTTCCCGGACGTCGACCTCTAGGCTCGGTCTGCCGACCGCCGGTCCCTCGTTAGAGTAGTGACGTTTTTTCCGTCGGCACGCGAAGGACGGGACATGGCCGACGACGACTCCGGCGAGGACCTCTCGCGACTGGTGGCCGACCTCGTTCGGACACTCCGCGAACTCGAAGCGGAACTAGAGCCGCCCAGCCCCGGGGACGGTCCGCGCCTCCCGACCCCGCGGGACCTGCGCCGGTTGACCAGCGAGGTGGCGATCCCGAGCCTGATCCTCGTGCTCGAATCGAACATCCGCGCGCTCCGCCTCCTCCAGCGCGCGCTCCGACTCGCAGAGGGCGCCGACCAGGCCCAGGAGAGCACCGAACGGGTCCGCGAGCGGGCGAAGACGGCCAGCGAGACGACGCTCTCCCGGCTGGACGACGCGCTCGTGGAGTTACAGGACGCCGTCGAAGGGCGACCGACCAACGACGAGGCCGCGGACCTGCTCGACGACGCGCGCGAGCTGCGGGCGGAGATCCAGCAGCGCATCCGCGAGAGCACCCGGTCGGCAGGGGAACGCAGCGAAGATACTTCGGGAGCGGACCGCGGGACGGAGAGTCCGGACGGAACCAGCGAAGGCGACGAAGCGAACGGACGCGACGATGCGGGCGACGGCGACGGGGGTGACGACACCGACAGCGAACCCGCGGCGAGCGTCGACGTCGACGCCGAACTCGAATCGATCAAGCAGGAACTCGACGACCTGCCGGGAACGGGCGACGGTGCCGTCACGTCCGCTGGCTCGGCGGCCCCCTCGGACGACGGCGACGGTTCCGACGACACCGATTCGAACACTGACGACGGATCGGCGACTGACAGCGACGGTGGCGCTGACGGGGACGAATCAGGCGGCGTCTCCGAAGACGGCGATCAGGGGGACACCGACTCGGACGGAAGCGGTCCGAAAGCCGACGGCGACGGATCGTAACGGCCCGAGTGCCATCTCGGCGGAGGATCTGGACTCTTTCTTCGCCCCTCGTCGACGAGCGGCGTCGATTGGTCGCCCAAAGATACTGCGATAAACATAATGGTTTATTATGCACCACGACGTGCATTCGGATACCCATGACGCCGACCGAGCGGACAGGGAACCGGCGCGCCGAACTGTACGTCCGGGAGACGCTCCCGGCGCCCGCGGCGCGCCAGCGAGCGCGACTCCGTGAGCGGCTCACCACCCTCGAAACGGAGGGCCACGTCGACGACTTCGACGTGTACAGTTGCCCCAAGCGTATTCGCTGCGAGAACCCGTCCGCGGTAGCGGCTCGCGATCGCTATCTCGCGTTCGCGGCGTGGGCGCGCGAGCGAGGACTGTCCCTCGCGCCGTCGTTCCAGACGCGCGAGTGCTACGCGATGGACACCGGCGAGAAGGGCGAGTGGCTGGTGTTCCCCGCGATCGCGCTGGCCGTCTACGACGACGGTGACCTCGCCGCCGTCTACCCGCACGCGGACGGTGACGACTACCGCTCGGTGGCGGATGGGTTGACCGCGCTCGCCGAGGCCGACGGCGACGAACCGGTCGCCGACCCGACCGCTCCACCCACCACCGCCGACTGACGCCCGATCTGTCACTCCCCCCAGACCCACCCCACTCGACACATCCCACCGGACACCCACCGCTGGTCGGGGCCTCGGCGAGTGGCCGGCCACTGGCCGGTCGCCACGCGGTCTCTCACCGGACGAAAAACACCGACTCCGAGAAGCAAAAGCGCGCTACTGCGAGTCTACACCGGCTCGAACCGGTACCCGTCCCAGTCCTGACTCTCGGGGACCTTGATGCCGGTTTCGGGGTCCCGCAACTCCTCCGCGTAGACGGGCTCGACCGCGTCGCCCGTCTCGACCGCTTCGGCCGCGACCTGTCCGATAGCGCGGACGTACTCGTCGGTCACGTCCTCGCCGGAGAGGTCGAACTCGACGATCGCGAGCGTGTTCGGCTCGCGGACGCCCGGCGGCGTCGCCGTGCTCTTGGTCCACGTCACGACCTCGCCGGTGCGATCGGCCAGATCGAGCGTCTCGGTCTGTTTCGCGCCACAGTCCGGACAGAGGGTGTGTCCGGGGTACGTGACGTGACCGTTCTCGCAGACGTACGCGTCGAAGCTCATTGTCCAGCCTCCATGATGGTGGTGATGACGCAGTTGCCGAACCCGCCGACGTTGCAGGCGAGGCCGGTGTCGGCCTCGACCTGCCGCGGTCCCGCCTCGCCGACGAGCTGCTTGTATATCTCGTAGCCCTGTGCGACCCCGCTCGCGCCGAGCGGGTGGCCCTTCGACTTGAGTCCGCCCGAGGTGTTGATCGGCAGTTCGCCGTCCTTCTCGGTGCGGCCCTCGTCCATCTGCTTCCACGCCTCGCCTTGCTCGGCGAAGCCACAGCCCTCCATCTGGAGGAACTCGAGGATGGTGAACATGTCGTGCAGTTCCGCCACATCGATATCGTCGGGGCCGAGACCGGCCATCTCGTAGGCCTGGTCGCTGGAGTCGACGACGCCGCCCATGACGGTCGGGTCGTCGCGCTCGTGGACGACGTGCGTGTCCGTCGCCCCGGAGATACCCGAGATCACGGCGTAGTCGTCGGTGATCTCCTGTGCTCGCTCCTCGGTCGTGAACACCATCCCCGCGCTCCCGTCGGTGATCGGACAGAAGTCGTACAGTCGGAGCGGATCGGCGACGATCGGGCTCTCAAGCGCCGTCTCGACGTCTATCTCCTTCCGGAACTGCGCGTGCGGGTTGTCGACGCCGTTCTTGTGGTTCTTGACGGCGACCTTCGCTAGCGACTCGCGGGGGGCGTCGAACCGTTCGAGGTAGTGCCGGGCCGTCATCCCCGCGAACGAGGGGAGCGTGAGGCCGTGTTTGTACTCGGCGGGGTGGGTGATCGAGGCGATGATGTCCGTCGCCTCGGCCGTCGAACGGTGGGTCATCTTTTCCCCGCCGACGAGCAGCGTCATGTCGCTGGCGCCGGAGGCGACCGACTGCCACGCCTCGTAGATGCCCGCGCCACCGGACGAGGAGGTCTGGTCGACCCGCTCGCTGTAGGCGGGCATGACGCCCAGGTCGTGAGCGAGGGCGTTCATGATCCCGCCCTGTCCCTCGAACTCCCCGCTCGCCATGTTCGAGACGTACAGGTGCTCGACGTCGTCGGGGGTGATCCCGGCGTCCTCGAGCGCGGCCTCGCCCGCCTGGGCGATCAGCTCGCGTATCCAGGCGTCGCGCTGGCCGAACTTCGTCATCGACGCGCCGATCACTGCGACTGTCATGTTCGAGTCCTCGAAGGGGTGGAATGTGGGTGTTACGGTGACTGCACCCGACGGGACGGCGACTCAGTAGAACGACCGCGCGGCGGCCTTCCACTCCTCGCCGCGGCGCACGTCTTTCGGCCAGCGGCTCCGCCCGCGCGCTTTCATCCGGCTCGCTAGCTTCCACGCGTCGACCGTGTCGGACTCCTCGTCCTCGGCGGCCGCGGCGGCCGCAGCCACCTGCCGGTCGTGGAGGTGCGCGCCGACGGCCGTCGCGATGGCCGCCGCCTCCTCCTCGTCGGCGTCGGCCGGGATGGACACCGCCACCTCCGCGCCGTCGAGGGTGACCGTCACCGTCGCGTCGTCCTCCGCCGGTCGGCCCGACGCCGGGTCCCCGCCGTCTGAGAGTTCTGCTTCGGCCATTACAGTGGGATGTTGCCGTGGTCTTTCGGCGGGCTGTCCTCGCGCTTGCGCTCCAGCATCTCCAGATCGCGGATGAGGCGCTTGCGCGTGTCCTTCGGTTCGATCACGTCGTCGAGGTAGCCGCGCTTGGCGGGGCCGTAGGGGTGGGCGAACTCCTCGCGGAACTCGTCCATCAGCTCCTGGCGGCGCGCGTCGGTGTCCTCGGCCTGCTGGAGCTCCTTCCGGTACAGGATGTTGACCGCGCCGCGCGGGCCGAGCACCGCCATCTCCGAGGCAGGCCACGCGTAGTTGACGTCCGACCCGAGGTACTTCGAGGACATGACGATGTAGGCACCGCCGTAGGCCTTCCGGACGACCACCGACAGCAGCGGGACCGTCGCCTCGGCGTAGGCGTAGATGAGTTTCGCGCCCCGGCGGATGATGCCGTTGTGCTCCTGATCGGTCCCCGGCATGAACCCGGGGACGTCGACCAGCGTCACGATGGGCACGTTGAACGAGTCGCAGGTGCGGACGAACCGCGCGGCCTTCTCCGAGGCGTCGATGTCGAGCGTCCCCGCGCTGACGCGGGGCTGGTTGGCGACGACGCCGACGACGCGACCGTCCATCCGGGCGAAGCCGACGACGACGTTGCGCGCCCAGTTCTCGTGGACCTCGAAAAAGGAATCCTCGTCGACCACGCGGTCGATCACCTTCGTCATGTCGTAGGGCTTGCGCGGCGCCTCCGGGACGATATCGGTGATCCCGTCGAGTTCCCGCTCGGGGTCGTCCCACGAGGCCACCCGCGGCGGATCCTCCATGTTGTTCTGCGGCAGGTACGAGAGCAGTCGCCGGATGTTGTCCAGCGCCGCCTCCTCGTCCTGACAGGCGAAGTGCGCGACGCCGGACTTCGTGGAGTGGCTGCCCGCGCCGCCGAGTTCCTCCTTCGAGACCTGCTCGCCGGTGACCGTCTCGATGACGTCCGGCCCGGTGATGAACATGTGGCTGGTGTCCTGCACCATGAACGTGAAGTCAGTCAGGGCGGGCGAATACGTCGCGCCGCCGGCACAGGGTCCCATGATCGCCGAGATCTGGGGGATCATCCCCGAGGCCTTCGTGTTGCGCTCGAAGATCTTGGCGAAGCCCACCAGCGAGTCGACGCCCTCCTGGATGCGTGCACCGCCGGAGTCGTTGAGGCCGACGACGGGCACGCCGGCGTCGGTCGCCCGGTCCATCACCTTGCAGATCTTCTCGGCGACCACTTCACCCACGGACCCGCCGAGGACCGTGAAGTCGTGGGCGAAGACGAACACCTTGCGGCCGTTGACGTCGCCGTAGCCGGTGACGACCGCGTCGCCGGGGAACTCCTTCTCGTCCATCCCGAAGGACGTTGCCCGGTGCTCGACGAAGGCGTCGATCTCGGTGAACGTGCCGTCGTCGAGCAGGTACTCGACGCGCTCGTGGGCGGTCATCTTCCCCCGGGCGTGCTGGCGCTCGATGCGCTCCTCGCCGCCGCCCTTGCGGGACTGCTCGCGACGCCGCCGCAGCTCGTCGAGGGCCGATTCTTCTTCGTCTGTGTCCACGGAGCCCGCGTCGGCCGCCGCTTCGTCTGCTGTCCCGCCGTCGGTTCGTGGGGTCTCGTCGTCTGGGTCGTTCCGACTCATCTCACCACTCCATGCCGCCGTTGACGCCGATGACCTGTCCTGTCATGTAGCTCGACTCCTCGCTGGCGACGAACGAGACGATCCCGGCGACGTCCTCCACCGTCGCGAAGCGGTTGAGCGGAATGTCCCGCAGGATCTTCTCCTGGACGCGTTCGGGGACCTCGTTGAGCATGTCGGTCTCGACGAACCCCGGCGCGATGCAGTTGGCCGTCGACCCGGAGGAGGCCATCTCCAGCGCGAGCGTCCGCGTGAATCCGAACAGACCCGACTTCGTCGTGGCGTAGTTGGCCTGTCCGTAGTTGCCCTGCTGGCCGACGACCGAAGAGATGTTGATGAGTCGGCCGTGCTGGGACTCCCTGACGTCGTCGAAGAAGACCTTCGTACAGTTGTAGACGCCGCCGAGATTGACGTCGATCACCGTCTGCCAGTCGTCGCGGTTCATGTTCTCGAACTTCTTGTCGACGGTGACCCCGGCGTTGTTGATGAGTACGTCGATCGGCCCGAGCGCGTCGCGCACCTCCTCGGCCATCGCTTGCACCTGATCGAAGTCGGACACGTCCGCCTGCGCGGCGATGGCGGTCCCACCGCTGTCTTCGATAGACTCAACGACGGCCTCCGCCTCGGCCGCCGACGAGCGGTAGTTGACGACCACGTCCGCCCCGCGGTCGGCGAGGTCCACCGCGATTCCCTTCCCGATGCCCCGGGAACTCCCCGTCACGAGACACGTCTGGCCCTCCAGGTTCACGGGGAACACCCCCCGTCGCGTCGGTGCGCTCTCATATGCTACAGTGGCCCCCGGAAACGGGTTAATAGTTCTCCTTGATTGATTTTCATAATGTCCGTGTCATCTCTCTCCCCCGAGACGACAGCCCCTCCGAATATGTTCCCTGCAAACCGTAAGGCGCTGTATCGCGCATATCAAGTCAGCCCGCGAACAGCATATCGTACCCTCGTGGGAAACAATATAGTTCGACGGGGAATCCGGCCGCCGGGACGGACAACGACAGACTCTTTAGGTATACCTAAACACGTACTGGTACGAGACCGATGACCGGGGACATCTGCGTCGTCGTACCGACGATACGAGAGTACGAGTGCGTCAGGGCCTACGCCGACAACGCCCGCGAGCACGGCTTCGACCTCGACCGCCTGCACGTCGTGCTGGTCACCGAGGACTTCTGTGAGACCGAGGCGATGCGCGAGATGCTCGACGAGGAGGGGCTGTCGGGGGAGGTCTTCGACGGGACGCGGCGCGAGCAGTGGTACCGCGAGCACGGCGTTGCAGAGTACGAACACGTCGTCCCGGCGGCGAGCCACGCCGAGACGAGTTTCGGCCTGCTGTACATGTGGGCCGCCGACTTCGAGTACGGCTTCTTCATCGACGACGACACGCTGCCCCACGATGACGACGACTTCTTCGGACGCCACATGGCGAATCTCGCGTTCGAAGGTGAGATCACGGAAGTCTCCTCCGACGAGCGCTGGGTGAACGTCCTCTACCAGAACGTCGGTGACCACGGCCTCTACCCGCGCGGGTACCCCTACAGCGCGATGGACGAGACCGTCGAGACGGGTACCGCCGAGGTTGACGACGTAGTCGCCTCGCAGGGCCTGTGGACGAACGTCCCAGACCTCGATGCCGTCCGTATCCTCATGGACGGTGACCTGCAGGGACAGGCCCAGACCCGCCTGACCGCCGACGACTACGGCGAGGACTTCGTCGCCGCTTCGGGCGAGTACCTCACCGTGTGCTCGATGAATCTCGCCTTCCGCCGGGAGGTGATCCCCGCCTTCTACCAGTTGCCGATGGACGACAACCCGTGGGACGTCGGCCGCTTCGACGACATTTGGAGCGGCGTCTTCCTCAAGCGCGCCTGCGACGTCCTCGGCAAGCAGATCTACAACGGTGGGCCGCTGTGCGAGCACAACAAGGCGCCGCGCTCGACGTTCGGCGACCTGAACAACGAGGTGCCCGGGCTGGAACTCAACGAGCACGTCTGGGAGATCGCCGACGGCGTCGGCGGCGACGCCGACAGCTTCGCGGGCGTCTTCGATGCCATCGCGACCGCGCTCGCAGACGGCGAGTTCGACTACGAGAACGGCGAGTTCCTCAACTACGTCGGCGAACACATGCGCGACTGGCTCGCCTGTCTCGACGCGCTCGACGCCGCACAGGCCGAGCGGGGCGTGGCGGCGTCCGACGACTGATCGCGGGACGATACCGGGAGGTTTTTGTTTATTTAGGCAAGCCTAAATAAGTATGAGAGAGCACGCGCGGTACGGGCGACGACGCATGCTGAAGGCTCTGGCCGCCGGGACGGCCGTCGGCGTCGCGGGGTGTCAGGGTGCACCGGGTTCGGCGACGGACACCGACGGAGGCGACACGAACGGGGGAGACGGTGGCGCGAACCAGTCCGGAAGCGCCGATATCCCCTCGCTCACGGAGTTCCGCGGGTCGGGGACGCTCGCCTCCGGGCGACCCGCGCCCGAGGGAACGTCTATCCAGGACCTGCCCGACCTCTCGGGGGACCTGAATCTCTACATCGGCGGCGGGGAGGGCGGCATCTACTACCAGTTCGTCGAGATGCTCCAGGAGATCTACCCGGATTTCAGCGTCTTCTCCTCGGACGCGGGGTCGTCGTCGCTGGCCTCTCGAATCGTCGACGAGGTGGACGCCGGGTCGCCCAACGCGGACGTGTTCTGGTCCATCGACGCCAGTTCTCTCGGCTACGTCGCTAACAACGATGCGTACGACCCCCTCCCGGAAGAGGCGGTCGACCCCGTCCCGTCGGGCTTCCGCGGGTCGGACAACGCGTGGGTCGGCGTCGCGGGTCGGGCCCGTGCAGTCCCGTACAACACCGACGAA
This sequence comes from Halosimplex yunnanense, assembly GCF_054504345.1. Taxonomy (NCBI): domain Archaea; kingdom Methanobacteriati; phylum Methanobacteriota; class Halobacteria; order Halobacteriales; family Haloarculaceae; genus Halosimplex; species Halosimplex yunnanense. The sequence continues at coordinate 198,717 of NZ_JBTJEL010000036.1, forward strand.
CTGAGCGCCAGCGACGTCCCGTCGGCGGTTACCGAGTTCCCGAGCGCGGACGCTCTCCAGAACTCGATGGGATGGGCGCCGACCTACGGCGCGTTCAAGTCGTTCGTCACCGCGATGCGGCTCATCGAGGGGAAAGACGCCACCAAGCAGTGGCTCACCGACATGCAGGACGCCGGGATCGAGCGCTTCGGGAACGAGTACGTGGTCTCCCAGCAGGTCGCTGACGGCGCGATCTCGGCCGGGTTCGCGAACCACTACTACGCGATGCGCGTCAAGAACCAGCGGCCGGACGCGCCTATCGACCTTGCGTTCACGGAGGGCGACGCCGGCGCGCTGGTCAACGTCGCCGGCGCGCTCGCCATCAAGGGCACCGAGAAACAGGACCTCGTCTCCAACTTCATCCGACACCTGCTCTCGGCGGAGGCCCAGGAGTTCTTCGCGACGGTGAGTTTCGCCTATCCGATGATTCCCGGCGTCCAGCCGGTCGGCGGCCTGCCGACGGTCGACGAGCTCAGTCCGCCGGACATCGACCTGGCGGAACTGGCGAACATCGAACCGACGCTGGAACTCATGCGCGACGCCGGCGTTCTGGGATGAGCGTCCGCGAGCGGGTCGCACCGGCGGTCGACCGCGTCGCAGGTGACGCCGACCGCCTCGTCGGGGTCGCTGTCGGCGTTCTGGCGACGGTCATCGCCGTCGCCCTCGTCTTTCCACTCGGCTGGCTCGCCGTCGACGCCGCGACCCTCGGTCCGCGCGCGCTCGCGCTCGCTGTCGACTCACAGACGCTCGCCGTCCTCGCTCGCAGCGTCGCACTCGTCGCGGTCGTCACCGGCGCGGCCGCCCTGATCGGCGTCCCGCTGGCCGTGTTGACAGTGCAGGCGGCCATCCCGTTCCGGCGCTTCTGGACCGTGCTCGTCGCGCTCCCGCTGGCCGTGCCAAGTTACCTCGGCGCCTTCGCCGCGCTCTCGGCGTTCGGGCCCCGGGGAGCGCTCTCTGACGCGCTCGCGCCGCTCGGTATCGCTGTCCCGACCGTCGAGGGGTTCGCCGGCGCGGCGCTGATCCTGACGCTGTACACCTACCCCTACGTCTTCCTCACGACGCGCGCGTCGCTGCTCTCGCTCGACGCGTCGCTCGTCGAGGCGGCGCGGACGCTTAACTGCGGTCGCCTGGAGGCGTTCCGTCGGATCACGCTCCCGCAGATCCTCCCCGGGATCGCTGCGGGCGCGCTGCTGGTCGCGCTGTACACGCTCGCGGACTTCGGGACGCCGAACTTCATGAACGTCGACGTGTTCACCCAGTTCATCTTCAGCCGCCATCGGGGCGGCATGCACGGGTACGCGGCGCTGCTGTCGATCCAGCTGCTCGCGGTAACCGGCGTCGTTCTCGCCGCCGAGTCGCGGATCGGTGCCGACGACTCGGGCGCGTACGCGAGCCGCGGCAACCGTGGCGCCGCGGAACTCGACCTCGGCCTGTGGCGCTACCCCGCGCTGGTGCTCCCGGCGCTGGTGGCCCTCGTCGCGCTGGTACTCCCGATCGGCATCTTCGCGATGTGGCTGGTCCGCGGGGGCCCCGGCTACGAGTTCGCCCGCCTCTCGTTCTCGTGGTCGATCGGCTGGAACTCCGTCTACGTGTCGCTGCTCGCCGCGGGGGCCTCCGTCCTCGTCGCGCTCCCTGTCGCGCTCCGGTCTATCACCGGCGACTCCCGCCTCTCGTCGCTGACGGCCCGGATTCCCTACGTCGGGTACGCGACGCCAGGGGTCGTCATCGCTATCGTGCTCGTGCGGTTCAGCCTCGACGTGGCGCCGGCGCTCGACCGGACGATCCCGCTGCTCGTGTTCGCCTACGTCGTCCGGTTCATGCCCCAGGCCATCGGCTCGATCCGGACGTCGACGATGCAGGTCGACCAGCGGCTCGTCGAGGCCGCGCGGACGCTCGGCCGGTCGCGTGCCGGCGCGTTCCGGGCGGTGACGCTCCCGCTCATCGTCCCCGGCATCGTGACGGGTGCCGCGCTCGTCTTCCTCACGTCGATGAAGGAGTTGCCGGCGACGCTGCTGCTCCGGCCGCTCGGCTTCGACACGCTGGCGACGTTCATCTGGCGAGCCGAAGAGGTCGGCATGTACGGGCAGGCGGCGGTCCCGGCGTTCGTGCTCGTGGTCGTCTCCGGGCTCTCGATGGCTGTGCTTTTGGCGCAGGAGGACAACTGATACCCCAAGAACCCCCGACGATGATCGAACACACTGTCCAATCGGCGGCGAACGAACGCGTCGGTTCCGACCACGAGCGCGGCGAGTCCGTGCTCGAACTCGACGGCGTGACGCGCGCGTTCGGCGCCGAGCGGGCGGTCGACGACCTCTCGCTGACCGTCTACGAGGGCGAACTGTTGACCCTCCTCGGTCCGTCGGGCTGCGGGAAGACGACGACGCTGCGCCTGCTGGCCGGCCTCGACCGCCCCGACAGGGGGTCGATCCGCGTCGACGGCGAGACGGTCGCCAGCCCCGACACCTTCGTCCCGCCGGACGACCGCGACGTGGGACTGGTCTTCCAGTCGTTCGCCCTCTTCCCGCATCTCACCGTCGCGGAGAACGTCGCCTTCGGTATCGAGCACTGGCCGGCCGACGAGCGCGAGGAGCGGGTCGCCGAACTGCTCGACCTCGTGAGCCTCCGGGAGTACGGCGAGCACAGCCCCGACGACCTCTCCGGCGGCCAGCGCCAGCGGGTGGCGCTCGCACGCTCGCTGGCGCCCGAACCCGACGTGCTCCTGCTCGACGAACCGTTCTCGAACCTCGACGTGAGCCTCCGCGTCGAGATGCGCGAGGAGGTTCGCAGGATCATCAAGGAGACGGGCGTCACTGCCGTCTCGGTCACCCACGACCAGGAGGAGGCCCTCTCGATCAGCGACCGCGTCGCGGTCGTGAACGACGGCCGCGTCGAGCAGGTCGGGCGCCCGGAGGTCGTCTTCGAGCAGCCCGAGTCGCGGTTCGTCGCGGAGTTCCTCGGGCAGGCCGGCTTCGTCACGGGCGAGTTCGCTTCGGGCGCGGTCGAGACGGACCTCGGGACGCTCCCCGCCGACGTGATCGAGGGCCTCGATCCGGAGTACGACGGCGCGACCATCGACGTGATGGTTCGCCCGGACGACCTCGTGGCGACGCCGGCCGGGGAGGAGTCGTTCGAGGCCGACGCAGAATCCGACGCGGACTCGGGCAACGGCGAAGTCGTCCACCGGCAGTACACGGGACCGTCGTTCGTCTATCAGGTCGAACTTGACGGCGGAGACGTCGTCTACTGCGAGCACAACCACGCGGACGACCTCGCGCTCGACCAGCGCGTCAGAGTCGACCTCCGCGTCGACCACCCGCTGGCCTGGTTCCCCGCCGAATAGACCCTGAGCGAGCCCGTCAACACTGCTGAGACGCCGACTCGAGTTTTTTGGAAGGATAGAGGCTCGATACGGACGGTCCTACCCTCTGATGACGACTTTGACGAGGAGTGTTTAATTGACAATAAAATATATGGTATGTTAATGTATTCTAGACAATGTTTAAGTCGCAACCAATTGAGTGTAAGTTGTAGCAATGGTGAAAAGATATGATCGGCGAAAATTCACGAAAGGAGCGGTCGGGATCGGTGTGGCGTCGACCGGGATCCCGCAACTGCTCTCCGAATCAGCGGTTGCAGCGTCGGACAGCCCGTGGGGTCAAGAAGCCAACTGGGGCGAGAAGCATCCGACCCATCCGTACTACAGCCAATGGGGAGTCAACCTGAGTTCGGCCGTCGAACACGTCAGGGAAGATAGTGGGGACCATGATTTCAGGATCGCTGGGGAGTACACGGGCGCGGGCGTTTGGACGGGGGATGACGCCGACATTCCGGACCACTTCGAAACCGGGGACGGCGACAAAATCAGTGTCGCCTACGTTGACATCCCCATCGCATCACAACAGATCCGACTCGAAAACGAGAATCCGGACTCACTCTCGATATTCACGTCGAAAAACTCCGACGAGATCGCGATGAATCCGAAACCACGGGAGGGATGCGATTGCATCGACGCATTCAGCGTGGCGACCGGTGCGCTCGGTCTCGCCGCTTCCATCGCGGGTGCGAGCACTGCTGGAGTCGCGTTAGGCGCTACGTCGGTCGCTGCTGGGATGGTCGGTCTCGGTGACGACGGCAGTGCCGGACCCGACACCTACAAGTGGAATACGTCTCCGAAGTGGGGGGAAGACGGGATGGACATCGTCTCTGGCGGCCATCACTGCGACTTTGAGGTCGAGGAGAAAGGCGGCAAGGGTTCCATCAAGGTCCAGTCGAAGGTCAACATCCAGGGCGGCCCCAGCCGAGACAACGAGTGGCGCCTCAAGTTCGACGACGGACTGCAGGACGTCGTGGAGATTAACAGCGACAGCGGCGGAGGGGGGTGGGCCTAACTGCGTCCGCGGAAGGAAACTACTGAATTTCGGTTCCGGTTCTCGGTCAGGACTCACCGACTGTACTGGCGACCATTGCCTCCACGTCGGCGGCGACGAGCGGCAAGAGAAGTTCGTACCGGTCGTCTGGCAGCGTCCGAAGACCGTCTCGCAGCTCCCACTCGTAGTCCTTGATCAACGACAGTACGCGTTCCTCGTCCGTTAGCGTCCATGCGTTCCATACTTCCGAATCCGTCCGTTCGTATTGATGGAGATCCAGTAATAACTGCTCGTACCGATAGTACGTCCGCCCGAGGTCCTCGAACGCGCCCTTCCTGTCCGGCTCTCCCGCTACGATGGCTGAGAGGCCGGTCACGAGGCCATACAGACGCGCCTGTTTGTCGAGGATATCGAGGTATGGCTCGAACTCAGGATCGGCGAGCAGTTCGGTGAACGGTGCTTCGATCAACGTCTCGGCGTTACGCGACCAGTATTCCGCGGCTTGTTCCCCCAACGCGGATAGGCGCTCGATAAGCACTATCAGCAAGCATTCATTCGTGAGATACACCTCCGGTTCTCGCCGCCCCTCGACATCGCCGTCGAGCAGGTCGTCTGCGATATCGTAGTACTCCTGTTTGACGAGCGTGAACTTGTGAAGTCGATCGATCTCCTCCCGCGTCGCCCCGAGGGCAGACGCGAGCTGTTCCGTCACGAACTCGATTTTCACGGTGGGGCGCTGTTGACGTTTCGGGAGAGCGCTGCTGGTGTTGAACGCGACCGTCCTGATCTGCTCCCGAACCAGTTCGCTCTCGATACCCTCAAGGATTTCCCTTATCAGCTCCGACAACCGCTCCTCCATACTGTAGAGCCTCTCCCGCGTTTTCCGCTCTAATTCCGCATCGACTGTCGTGGGTCTCTCATACATCCTTCACTCGCCCCAGTCAGTTTACCCGTATCAGATAGACGAGTAATGCAGCCGCGATCAGGAACAGCATCATCCCTGTGACTACGAAGACTGTCTCGCCCGATGCCAAACCGTTCGCGGTGATGACCAGCCCTGATAGTGACGACAGTCCGAAACTGAGTGCCCGACGATTGTTATATCCCATTTATGTGTTTATAATACAGTATTACGGATAAATTTATCCGATCTTATTATATCTTTGTTCAGACACACGATGTGACGCGTCGCAGAGTGCCACGAGAGATCCGAGGTTGTCGTGGGGCCGTTCGTAAGAAACTTTGAGGCCCGAGGGCAAGCCGACGATGCCGTTTGAAGGCCTTGATATGGACCGCCACCTGAGGAACATTTCGATACTGGCGCTCGTGGGCGCCGTCGTCGTGTGGCTCGTCGCCACCCTCCTCTTCCCGTACCACTCGCTGAACCACGACGAGGGGGTCTACCTCCAGCAGGCCGCGATGTTGCTGGAGGGCCGACTCTACTTGCGCCCGCCCGTCGAGGGAGTGTTCCGCCCGTGGTTCTTCGTCGACAGCGAGGCCGGACTCTACCCCAAGTACGCGCCCGTCCCCGCCGCGATGTTCGCGCTCGGGAAGCTCGCGGGCGGGTTCCGGCTCTCCCTCGTCGCCATCACCGCTGGGAATCTCGCGCTCGTCGCCGGCGTCGTCCGCGAAGTCTTCGACCGGCGGACGGGCCTTGTCGCCGCCGCGTTCCTCCTCGCCTCGCCGCTGTTCGTCCTCAACTCGTCGGTGTTCCTGCCGTACGCGCCGACGACGCTGCTGAACCTCTGCTTCGCGTACTGCTACCTCCGCGCCGACCGTACCGGCGACCTCCGGTGGGCGGCCGGGGCGGGCGCGGCAGTGGGACTCGCCTTCTTCTCGCGGCCGTACACGGCCGTCCTGTTCGCGACGCCGTTCGTCGGCCACGCCCTCTGGACGCTCCGGCGGGACTTCGGAGCGAACCTGCCGCGGCAGGCGACCACGGCGGCGCTCGGCCTCGCGGGCGTCGCCGTCGCACTCGGGTACAACGCGGTTGTAACGGGGTCGCCGCTGGTGTTCCCCTACGAGGCGTTCGCCCCGCTCGACGGCCTCGGGTTCGGCGAGCGACGCATCCTCGATCACGGGATCGAGTACACGCCCGCACTCGCCCTCCAGGCGAACGGGCGGGTCCTCTGGCTGTTTTTCAGCAAGTGGGTTGCAGGGGGTCTCGTCGGTGCTGCCCTCGCCGCGGGCGGACTGGCGGTCGCGGTCCGTCGGGGACTCACCGCGAGACAGGCGACCGTCGCCGGCATCGGGCTCACGGTCCCCGCGGGGAACGTCTACTTCTGGGGGAACTACAACGTGCTCGGCGACCTCGACCGCGCCGGCGACGGCCTCGTCGCCGCCCTCGGCCCGTACTACCACTTCGACCTGCTCGTCCCGACCGCGACCTTCGCAGCGGTGGGCACCCTTGCGCTCGCCACGGTCGTCCGTGACGTACTCGCGGACAGAGCCGACTTCGACGCGCGGGCCGCTCGCGCCGGTTTCGCGGCCGTGTTGCTGGTCACTACGGCCGTCGTCGGCGCCGCTACCGTCGGCAACGCGAGTGGCACCGTCGAGCGCAACGAGGCGGTCACTGAGACCTACGAGACCGCCTACGAGCCCTTCGCGGACGGGCCGCCCGAGCACTCGCTGATCCTAGTGCCGGACCCCTACGGGAACTGGCTGAACCACCCGTTTCAGGCGCTTCGGAACGATCCCGGATACGACGGGCGCGCCGTCTACGCGCTCGACGACCGCCCGTTCGAGGCGGTCGACGCGTTCCCCAACCGGGCGCGCTACCGGTACGTGTATCAGGGGCCGTGGGCGCCGTTCGACGGGTCGCCGCGGGCCGCGCGGCTCCAGCGCGTGGAAGCCGTCTCCGGATCGGGGGTCGCGATGAACGCGACGGTCGGCGTCCCGTCGGGCGCCGACAGCGTCACGCTCAGGCTCGGGACCGACGACGGGAGCGTCTATCACGTCGTGCAACGGACGAGCGACACGGCGACGTTCGGCCTCCGACTGGCGGAGGGGAAGGCCCGGATCACCGGACCGGCCGGCGCGACGGACGAGACACTCGCCGTTTCGGGCCGCGAGACGGTCCAACTGAGCGCCTTCGTCGACTACGGGCCGGGCGGGAGCTTCACGTACCGCTTCGACGTGCCAGTCGACGCGTCGGACGGCGAGGTCCGCGCGTTGACGCCGCGGATCGAACTCTGCCGCGGCGCCCGCTCCTGCGGCGGCGAAGCGGCCTACATCCCGGAGACGGCGCCTGGTGGCGTCTCCGTCGAGACGAACCTGACCGCAACCGACCCAGACACATGACTCCAACTGACCGCAGAGAACTGACGCGCCGTGACGCGCTGGCCGCCCTCGCGGCCGCCGGAATCGCTGGCGGCGGCGCGCTCGCCCTGAATGCGGCACGAGACGAGGGCGACGCGGACGACCCTGGCACAGACGGCGACGGCGCTAGTACCGAAGCAACTGCCGACGTAAACGACGGCGACTCACCCCCTTACGGTCCTATCGAGGCGGACCATCTCGGCGTCCTCGCGGCGATCGCGGAGACGGTCTACCCGAGCGAGGTCGACGGGGTCGAACAGTTCGTCGCGACGTTCGTCCGCGGGAGAGCGAGCGCGCAACCGGATCACGCCGCGGGCGTCGCCGACGCCGTCGACTACCTGACCGAGTGGACCGACGCGTGGTACGAGACCGAGTTCGCCTCGCTCGATCCCGACGACCGCGAGGGGGCGCTCGACCGGATGGGCCTCCGCGAGGCCGACCCTGCCCCGGAGGGGACCGACCTCGAGCGCGTCCGCTACTACGTCGTCAACGAACTGCTGTTCGCGCTGTACTCGTCGCCGACCGGCGGCGAGCTGGTCGGCATCGAGAACCCGCAGGGTCACCCCGGCGGGACGGAGAGTTATCGGCGGGGACCGAAGGAGGGCGGTTCGAACGAGCGCGGTCAGAACGGCGGAGAATAGGAGTCGATCTACCGGCGGCGCTCTTCGAGACAGACCTTCACGATGGACTTCGCGATGGCGGCGCCGCCGGCGAAGGGGTCGAGTTTCGTCTCGCCCTTGCGCTCGTCGTAGTCGATCGGTCGTTCGCGCACGTCGTAGCCGCGCATGAGCGGCCGGATGAGCAGCTCCGCGGAGAGCCCGGTGTTCTCGGTCCACGCGATGTCCTGGACGACCTCGCGGCGGTAAGCGCGCATTCCAGTGGTCGTGTCGTGGACGCGCCGGCCCATCAGCGCGCTGGCGAGCAGGGCGAACGCGCGGTTGCCCTGTCGGTTGAGCGTCGGCATGGCGTCGGCGCCGGGAGTGATGCGGTCGCCGCTGACCACGTCGGCGCCGTCGTTGATCGCTTCGAGGAACTCGGGCAGCGCGTCCATCGGGTACGTGTCGTCGCAGTCGGTCGTGACGACGACCGGCCGGTCGGCGGCGAGAACGGCCTCGCGGACGGCGACGCCGTATCCCTGTGGCTCCTGTTCGATGACGCGAGCGCCGTGATCGCGGGCGATATCCGGCGTCCGGTCGTCCGAGCCGTCGACGCAGACGACGTTTGCCCGCCCGTCCGTCACGCGCTCGACGTCCTCCAGTACCGCCTCTATCGCTTCTTCCTCGTTGTACGTGCCCATCACCACGGTCAGGTCGTCGAACGTGTACGCCTCGTCGGGCCCGGCAGCTGCTGCCGATTCGGTCGTCGCCGCGGTCCGCTCGTTCGCCGCCTCCTCGCTCGACTCCGTCTCGCCGTTGTGTCCCTCGTCGCCGGTCGTGGCGTCCTCGTCCGCGCCCGACCGTTCCGACCCGTCTCGCCGTAGCTGGCTCATTACTCGCCTCTCTCTACTCGACTCCCTTGAGTTTTTAGGTTCGCCAAAATCCAGTCACTTCGTCCAGCGGTCGCGGCCTGCGCCGTTCAGGGAAGCTGCTCGGCGAGGAACTCCTCGTTGGGGACGGCGCGGTCCCAGTAGTACTCGAAGAGATCCCGCCCCCACTCGATGGCGCGCTCGCTCTCGGCTATCACTTCCGTCCGGGAGTCGTACTGGCCGTCGATGGTGGGCAGCGAGAGCATGGCTTCGTGGTCGGTGACGCCGACGCCGACGGGGACGTCGAGCACACGGACGGGGGTCTGCTTCCACTGCTCGGCCTCTTCGGGCGATTCGATCCGGTCGAGCGCCTCCATCGCGACGGTGGTGTCGACGAGCAGTCGCGCGTCCGGCGAGTCCGGCATCACGGCCTCGTATTCCGCCTGGTAGATCGGCGTGACGATGTGGACGTCCGTGCCGGCCCGCTCGACGCGCTCCCTGACCTCTCTGACGACCGCGTGGGGGTCGGTATCGGTGGCGCGGTACACCTCGGCGTCGGCGAGTTCGGTCAGTCGGAGCCTGAATCGGCGGGGCAGCGCGCCGATGTCGTGTCCGCGCCAGTAGTCGTCTTCGAGGAGCCGACAGAGGTTCTCCTGCTGTTCGAGGAGGTCAGCGACGAGCTTTCCGCTCCCCGTCGCCGCCCGCTCGCCGTCGACGGTCCGCACTAACCCCTTCCGTTCGAGTTCGCCGACCGCATTGTACACCGCCGACTCGCTGGCGTCGACGTCGTCGATCAGTGCCTCCATCGAACGGCGCTCGGCGACAACCGCCGAGAGCACGTCCGTTCGAACCGACGAGCTCAGCACGTACCCGACGATCTGGTCCGTTGTCACGGACTGATCCCCACCCTCGACAGCCGTGGTGCGCCGATTCGTTTCCTCATTATCGGATTCCATATGTGTTGGAGTCACTTTGCACTTCTGGAACGTTCTTTGCAGCGTGGAATTCTACCGGAGTGAAAAGTTCAAGGTTTATACCGTTGCGGGAACGAGGACAGGATGCGGTCCGATGGGGATGCAGGGTCCCTGCTGGCCTACTCGACCTTGAGGGGGGAGAGCGGCCCACCTGGCGATCACCCGTCACCGCCTTTCGATACGTCTTCTCGGGCTTCGTCCGTGAAAATTCCACCTCGGAGAAACAGCGTCGTCAGTCCGACGGTTCTGAATTCGTCCGCAAGTTCCCGTCAGTCCGCCGGTTCCGGCGGTGAGCCGCGGCCGATGCGGATCTCGAACGATTCGATGTCCTCGAAGGCGGCGACCTGCCCACCGACGTTGATGCGCCCCTCGTCGGTCTCGACGACCATCGACGCCTCTTCGAGGCTGGGCGTGAGATTCGCCTCCGTGACTTTCCCGGAGACGACGATCTCCTCGCCGGTGAGCACGTCTCGGCCCTCGATGGTCGCGTAGAAGTCGCCGTCGAGCGTCGCCACGTCGGCGATAGCCCTGCGGATGGTCCCGTAGCGGCGCGGGAACGACAGCTCCTCGCCGTTCTCGGTGACGAGGTCGGCCGTCGTCCACAGGACCGTGTTCATGAACATCGAGACGAGAAAGCCCAGCTCCGAGCGGTCGAAGATGACGCCGTAGCGGTCGGTATCGCCCTTGAGGCTCTCGCGGGTGGCGTAGATGGAGTAGCGACCGTCGGCGACGGCGACCACGGGCGTCGTGACGCCGCGGCGCTTCTTGACCGTGCTCGCGAGCGATTCGTAGTCGTACTCGTCGGTGGCCGGCACCTCCGCGGCCGGCGACAGCAGGATCTCGATGGCGACGCCCTCGTCGTACTGGCGGCGGAGCTGGCTCTCGAAGCGCTCCAGTAGCTCGGGCGTCAGCGACAGCGTCAGCTCGTAGCTCGCGGAGTCGATCACCTCGGAGAGATACCGGAGGATCGTCGGGCGGGACTTGACGAGCGACACCGCCTCGGTCCCGCGGGCCGGTTCCGTGTACTGCTGTTCGAGGTCGTCGACGAGCGTGTCCAGCGACTCCTGGAGGTCGTCGAACGCCTCCGCGGGGTCCAGCGCCAGTACCTTCATCGGACGGGACTCCTGGAGTTCGACGAGCCCGATGTCGCTGAGGCTCCGGACCGTGTCGTAGACGCGCGGCTGCGGGATGTCCGTGTAATTTGAGATCTCCGAGGCGGTCACCTGACCGTGTTCGAGGATCGTGAGGTACGCCTTCGCCTCGTACTCCCCGAAGTTGAACCGCTCCGAGACGGCTTCGAGGGAGGCGAGGAGGTCGTCACCTGCCATGTCGGTTGCACCTTCCGCGAGCCACTAAATCAGTCTGTCCCTTCGCACAGTCCTGCCCCCGGGACTCCCACCTCGCTCTCGATACCCAGTGACCGAATTCACAGTAAAGAGCGCATAATAGCGAGGTCACCGGGAAGACGCCGGCGCGATCCCGCTCACAGCGTGTCGAACTCGACGATGGCCTTGATCTGGTCGTGGCCGTACTCGAAGGCGGGCTCGACGTCGTCGGGCGTCGCGACGGTGGTCACCAGATCCTCGAGCAGCCACTCCGGGAGTTCCCGGAGCGTGTCGATCGCGCCCTCGAAGTGCTTGACGTGGGAGTTGACGGTCCCGACGAGCGCCTTGTTGTGCAGGACGAGTTCGTTGTGGATCCGGCCGCCGTCGACCTCGAACTCCCAGGAGTCGGGGATGCCGAGGAGCGCGCCAACGCCGTTGGGCGCGAGCGCCTCGACCGTCTCGAACGCGTGGGGAGCGTAGCCGGTCGCCTCGTAGACGAAGTCCATCGCCTCGTGCTCCTCCGGGACCGCCTCCAGCGGCGTCTCGTTCGAGTTGACGTACGTCGCCCCGATCTCTTCGATGATGTCGACCGTCGGGTCGGGCCGCTCGCGGCGGCCGAGACAGTAGGTCCGCTCGAAGTCCTGAGAGGCGAACGAGCGGTCGCTGTCGACGCCGAACTCCAGCATCGCGAGGGTGATCAGCCCGAGCGAGCGGTTGCCGAGCACGAGCGCAGACTCGGGCGACCACTCGAAGGCGGATCGGGAGGCGTAGGCGTGCTCGAAGGCCTTCTCGCTGATGCTGACCGGCTCGACGAAGAAGCCGTACTCCCACATGTCGGCGGGGAACGGGACGAGGTACTCGGGCGGGCTGGTGAAGAACTCGGCCATGTAGCCGTGGTCGCCGACGATGCCGCGCTCGACGTACTCGCCCTCGGGGGCCATGTCGGGCTCGCCGCGCTCGAAGTACTCGTTGGAGCCCTCGGCGGGCGGGCGCCTGACCGTCGGGACGACCACGTCGCCCTCGTCGAGGTCGGTGCCGTTGGCGTCCTCGACCACTGCCACGGCCTCGTGGCCGAGCACCATGTGATCCTCGTCCTCCGGGAACCCGCCGTGCGAGCCGCCGATGACCTCGTGGTCGGTCCCGTCGACGCCGACGCGCAGCGTCCGCAGCAGCGCCTCCCCATCGGCCGGTTCCGGTCTGGGCTTCTCGATGACCGCGGGACCCTTCGAGCCCCGCTCGACTGCGATTGCTTTCATCAGTTCTTGAAAAATGTACTCTGTTCCGAGTTAAGCCTTTCTTCGGCGGACAATTGCGCGGTCATTTCTATCTCGGGGACGAATGGCGGACAGCGGGACTGGAGACGATCGCAAACGGAGGCCGAACCGAGAGTCGCGAACGCGAAGTCAGCGAAACGCGGAGAACCGAGCAGTAGTCAGAATCAGCGGAGTGGCGCCGTCAGTCCTCGACGGCGACGGCTTCGCCGCTCTCGCTGGAGCGGTAGATGGCGTCGAGGACGCGCTGGACGGTCAGGCCCTGCTCGACGGTGTTGCGCTCGGGCGTCTCGCCGCGCGCACAGTGTTCGAGGAAGTAGGTCTGTTCGGCCGCGTGCGGGTCGCGGTTCTGCGTCTCGATGTCCGCCTCGACCATGTGGCCGGCGCCCTCGATGCCGGACTCGTGGAAGGTGACGCCCTCCCCCGGGCGGAAGGTCGCGCCGGACTCGGTACCGCGCAGGACGTACTCCTGCTTTTTCGGTCGGTTGACCGCCCACGCGACTTCCAGAGAGATGGTGCGGTCGTCGGCGCAGCGGATCAGGGCCGTCGCAGAGTCGTCGACGTTGAAGCCCTCGGGACCCTGGTCTTCGCCCCACATCTGGATGTAGGTGTAGTCGTCGCGGCCGCCGAACTGCGAGCGCGTGACGCCGCTGACTTCTTCGACCTCGGGGTAGCCGAGCATGTACAGCGAGAGGTCGACCGCGTGGACGCCGATGTCGATGAGTGCGCCGCCGCCGGCGACTTCCTTGCTCGTGAACCACGAGCCGCGGCCCGGGACGCCGCGTCGGCGGATGTAGTTGGCCTCGACGTGGCTCAGATCGCCGAAGCGGCCCTTCTCGCGGTAGGCGTTGATGACCTCGACCGGGTTCTCGAAGCGGGTGTGAAAGCCGACCATGCAGAACCCCTCGGCGTCCTCGGTGGCATCGGCGATGCGCTCGGCGGCCGGGAGCGTGCTGGCGAGGGGCTTCTCGACGAGGACGTCGAGGCCCGCTTCGAGCGCGTCGACGACGTACTGCTCGTGGAACTTGTTCGGCGTCGTGACCGCGACGGCGTCGACCTCCTCGTAGAGGTCGTGGTGGTTCTCGTACGTCTGAACGCCGAACTCGTCGGCGAAGGAGGCGCGGGCGCCCTCCGCGATGTCGACGCCGCCGACGAGGTTCGCCCCCTGATCGACGAACCGCTCAGCGTGGTGGTGTCCGATGTTGCCCAGTCCGACGATGCCGAGTCTGACAGATGAGATATCGACCATGGTATTGACTCCGTGAAGTGCTACGAAAACGTACGTACGGACTACCGTAAATATCCCGTCATACGTGGCTCCGAACGGTGGCGGGTGTGATCGGTTCGATCGAACGACCGATCGCTCGTCGGCTCACGCCGCATCGACGAGCCGGTTGAGCGCGTAGACCGTCCGAAGTACCTCGCCGGCGTCGCCCGCCGGGAAGACGAGATCGTCCGTCGACCGGACGTGGTCGAGGACGACGGTCGAGGCGTGCTCCGGCGCGGCGGCGATGCCCGCGTCTTCCTCGGCGATCCACTCCATGACCCGCAGGTCGCTCTTGCTGTCGCCCAGCACCAGCGCGAAGGGGTCGTCTATCCCCAGCACGTCGAAGGCCGCGTCGACGCCGACGGGTTTATTGAGTTCGCGGCTGACGACCTCCGCCGCGTCGGCCTCGTAGTAGGCCACGTCCACGCGGTCGAGGAACGACGACACCGGATCGGGGACCGTCGCGTCCTCGGGCACGCCGCCGCGTTCGTCGAGTACCGCCCGGATCTCGGGGTCGCGGGCCGCGTAGAACGCGCGGGTCCACTCTCCCGCCGCCGCGCCGACGATCTCCGCGTCGGCTTCGTCGTCCTGAGAGGCGTCCTCTCCTCGCTCGTCGCTGGGATCGCTCACCTCGTCGAGGTGGTCGGCGACGGCGACGCCGAGGAGGTCGAGCAGGTAGACGAGCGCCTCGTCGATGACGTCGCCGGCGGCGTCGCTCCCGGTCTCGAAGTTCGGCTTGAGCGTGACGTTGAACTCGTTGCCCTGCAGGTGACAGCCGCGGGCGACCCGCTCGGGCGCGTCGGTGAGCACGCCCTGCCGGAGCCGTTCGAACACCGATCGGACCCCCTCGTCCAGCTCTTCGTAGAGCAGGCGCTTCGTGTCGGGGCCGTGGCCGGGGGTGAACACGCCCGTCCCGCTCTCGTAGACGACGCTCACGTCCCCGGAGTTGAGGACGGCGTTGCCCAGCCCCTGCCCGATGAACCCCTTGACGTTCTCCAGCGTCTGGCCGGTGCAGACCACGATGGGGACGCCCGCCTCGTGGAACTCCGTCAGGAGGTGCAGCGTCTCGCGGGGAATTTCGTTGTCGGTGGTCCCCGCCGACCGGAGCGTCTCGTCGACGTCGAGGACGAGCGCGTTCACCGGGCTGCCGTACTCGGTCGCCAGATCGAGGCCGGTGAACGCCTGATCGCGAGTCGCGTGGGCGGCGACCTCCGCGTAGGTCTCGCCGGTGCCCGGGAAGGCCTCGCGGATCTCCGCGCGGCGCGCTTCGAGTTCGTCGCTGGCGTCTTCCCAGTAGGTGAGCGCGACCCGGGAGTCGAGCGGCGGGAAGAGGTCGACGAACGCCTGGTGGGCTCGCAGCGTCTCGGTATCGAATTCGTCGTAGAGCCGGTAGAGCTGGTCGTATCGTTCCATTGTCCGAGGGTAGCGCGGGCGACCGTTGTGTAGGTTGGGGTCGGCGCCGGCGCGCTCGCGGGTATGTGCCCCCGCGGTGCGGGGCATGCGACCGCACGGCGGGAACCCACAACGGGTAACACCCCCGCGTGCGAAAGCACACGTAAGACGCATGAAGAACATCGACGATCTCATCGACAGCGCGGCCGAGCTGGCCGAGCGGGGCCTCTCGAAAGGGGAGATCGCGGACGAGCTGAACGTCTCGAAAGAGACCGCCTCATGGCTCGTCTCCCGCAGCGGCGCGACGACCACGACGGCCACCGCCCAGAAGTCTCACAGCCCCCACGACATCCACGTCGACTGGAGCGCCATCGGCCGCGACAGCGCCCGACTCACCCACGTCGGCCGCGCCGTCGCGGACCTGCTCTCCAAGAAGGGCGAAGAGGTCGACCTGACCATCGGGATCGAGAAGGCCGGTGCGCCCATCGCGACGACCGTCGCGCGGGAACTGGACACGGATCTCGGGACCTACGCGCCGAGCAAACACCAGTGGGACGACGGCGAGACCGAGGACCTCTCCGGGTCGTTCTCGCGGAACTTCTCGCAGATCCGCGGCCGCGAGTGCTACGTAGTCGACGACACCATCACAAGCGGCACGACGATGACCGAGACGGTCGAGGCGATCCGCGAGCAGGGCGGCGAACCCGTCGCCTGCGCGGTCCTCACCGACAAGCGCGGCGTCGAGGAGATCGAGGGCGTCCCCGTCTACTCGCTCGTCCAGGTGCTGCGCGTCGGTCAGTCCGAGTAACCGACGCTCGAACTCGGGTCGGCAACTCCAGCACCGACCGCCGACGCCACTCCGGGTCGGCGACGGCCCTCGCTGTCGGTCGATCGACAGTACCGCCCGGTCCATCCTTTCCTCTCGTTCGCGCGAGCAGCGGAGAAGGGAGCAGAAGCAATGCAGGGCAGGAAGCGGCCGGTTCGCTCACCGCTCGACGTCTTCCCAGTGAGTCGAGGTGATGTGCGCGCCGGGGTCGTCCGGGACACTCAGGGTCAACTCCTCCTCGCTCCGCTCGACGACGAGTTCCGGGCGGTCGTCGTCGGGACCGTCGCGGTCGTCCCGCTCGTCGGCATGAACCCGAACGAGATCGTCAGTCACTGCGCGTCCGTCCCCCTCGAGGACTTCCTCTGTCAGTCCGACGCACTGGACCGACCGCGACCTGTCGCTACGCGCCGGTCTGTCGGGTTCCGACGGTTCGATCGCGTCGTATTCGTCCGGCCGGTTCGTCACGGACGGGAGCCGGGCGCGGAGGGAGCGCCCGACGGACCGGACGCGCTCGACGACCCGGCCGACCAGCGAAGTGGACTCCGTTCCCCGGTCGGCGTCCGCGACGCTCCGGCCCTCCCTGTCGGACCCGTCGAGGGGGGACTGGCTCATACGTCCACTTGGTGCGGAACGGTAAAAATCATTGTGCTAACGGGTACCATGCGCGTGGTACTACCGGTATCTCGTCACGTCTGGCGCCCGACACCGGGCTTCGATCCCGGTGGCGAGATGGCCCTCAGTCGCCGGTGGTCGGAGCGTATTCGGGGGCCGGCTCGAGCCGGTAGAGACCGAGGAACGCGGCGGCGGCGACGGCGATGAACGCGCTGGCGGTGAAGAAGGCGACGAACACGGAGGTGGCGTCCCAGAGCGCGCCGACGGAAACGGGACCCACGACCTGCCCGACCTTCCAGGCGATCGAGCGCAGCGAGAGGCTCCCCGCGACGGCGTCGAAGTGTTCGCCCTCCTCGACGAACAGCGCCATGCTCGCGGGCAGGCGGAGGCTGTCGGCGACCCCGCAGACGGCGAACGCGCCGAACAGCGGGAAAAATGCTGGCGGGAGCGTCGTCGACAGCGATCCGACGGCGACGGTCACCGGCGCGAACCACCCGACCGCGTACTCGGCGAAGGGGATGACCGCCGCGCCGACGGCGTACAGCACCGCGCCCGCGAAGACGAACAGGTGTTTGCGCCCGATCCTGTCCGTGTACGACCCGACCATCCCCTGCGTCAGCGACTTCGTGAGCTTCCCGCCCGCGAGGATGCCGCCGACGAGGACCGGGTTCATCCCGTAGCGGGTCCGCGCGTAGATGGGCAGGAAGAGGATCACCGCCATCTTCCCGAAGCTCAGTCCGAACCGGAAGACCACGAGCGCACGGATCGCCGACCGCCCGAGCAACAGTCGGATCGTCTCGAGGCCGGTCGCCTCCTCGGGGTCGGCCTGTCCACCGGGGTCGTTCCGGAGGAACAGGTAGACTCCCACGGCCGCCAGCAGCGTCACGCCGCTGAGGACGCCGTAGGTGAGCGTGAACCCGCTCGTCGCGAGCAGGATACCGCCGACGAGGTCACCGGCGAGGCTGGAGAACGCGCCGACCTGGTTGTACGTCCCGAGCCACTGCCCGCGCTCGGCGTCGGGGCTGATCTCCCCGACGACGGTCGACCCCGTGATCCACAGGAGGCTGGCGCTGAACCCCTGCAGGACGCGCATCAGGACGACGTGACTCACCGACTGGACCATCGCGAACCCGACGAACACGCCGACGTTCAGGACGAGGCCGGCCAGCAGGTACCGCTTGGCGTTGCCCGTGTCGATCGCTCGCCCCAGCGGCAGGACGATGATCAACTGGACGAGCGCGAACGCCGTCCCGAACAGCCCCTCGACGGTCCCGGAGGTCGAGAAGAGGTCCGCGTACAGCGCCAGCGCGATCGCGATCGTCGAGTACGCCTGCGAACGGGCGAACGCGGTGCCCGCGAGTGCCAGAAACTCCGCGTTCCGGAGCAGTCGCAGCGATCCGCCGGACTCGCGGCTCACTGGATCGCCCTTCGACTACAGGGAATAATGCGTTTCGTCCCCGGCGGTCCCTTCCGCCTGTCGGCCGCCCGACCGACTGCCAGCGGCCCGGCTGGCCGCGGACGGACCGCTCGACGGCCCTACAGTTCGATCCGCTCGACGATGTTGTTGTCGCCGTCGGTCGAGTTGAGCGCGACGATGCGGACGTGGGCTTCCAGACCCGACCCGTTGAGTTTGGCCTTCAGCAACTCGTCGACCTGGTAGACGCCCGCGGCGTTGTGCATCTCGATCTCGACGAGCACCGGGACGTCCTCGCCGGCTTCGAGCGTCACCGACTCGATAGCCTGGCTCGACACCGTGTTGATCCCGCGTCCGCCCCGCTCGTAGGGGTAGCGCGACCGGCCGTGTTCCATGTCGAGGCCGTCGGAGATTCTGACGATGCCGGCCTCCGTCGTCAGCGGCGTCTCCTCCGTGTGGTGACAGAGGATCGCGTGCAGGACTTCCCCTTTCACTCGGACCGCGTCAGCAGTGTCGTAGAACTCCGGCAGGATGCGATCGAGCAGGTCCGCGGCCAGCGGGATGGAGTAGTAGGGGTGTTCGTCGCGGTGGACGACGTGGCCGATGTCGTGCAGCGTCGCGGCGAGGCCGACGATCACCGGTTCGTCCGCGGTTTCGAGGCCCTGATCGGCCGCGCCGTTGAACTCGACGCCGCCGTCGTGGAGCAGTTCGTAGAGCGTCAGCGCGCGGTCGCGGACGATGCTGATGTGTTTGGCCCCGTGGTCGTTGTACCGCATGCGCGCCACCGGATTGACGTTCTGCGCGTCGAGGTACGTCTGGACCTCCTCGTCGTCGTCGAGGTACGCGAGCACCTCGTTGAGGCGCTCGTCGGGGAAGTCGTGCTCGGCGTCGGGGTCGTACGACTGGTCGCTCATGGCAGTACGGTCCGCCCGCGGACGCAAAAACCCCGTGCCCGGCGGGGATCGACTCCCCGGTTTCGCTCCGGTGGCGACCCCGAGTCAGGTCATCGACTCCACGGCGTCGCGGACCTCGTCGTAGTCCGGTTCGATTCCCGGGTCCTCGGCGACCCACGCGTAGCGGACCTCGCGGTCGCCGTCGACGACGATCACGGCGCGCTTGGCGACGTCCTCGACGCCCATCGACGCGAAGTCCATGCTCAGGTCGTAGGCGTCGACGATCCGCCGATTAGTGTCGCTAATCAGCCCGAAGGACAGGCCGCTGTCGTCGCGGAAGGCGTTGAGCGCGAACGGCGTGTCGACGCTGATCCCGTAGATCGACGCGCCGAAGTTCTCGAACTCGTCCAGCCGCTCCTCGAACGTCTCCATCTCGTGCGTGCAGACACCGGTGAACGCGCCCGGGAAGGTGACGAGGACGAGCGGGGCCTCGTCCAACTGCTCCGAGAGGGTGAACTCGGACACGTCGCCGTTGGCCAGCGGTGCTTTGAACTCCGGCGCGGTGTCTCCGACGTCGACCATGATCGATAGTTGGTTTCCCGCCGCAAGGGCGTTGTGCCACCGGATGTCCCGTCCGGATCCCGCTCGGCGAAAGATTGATGAGAGCCGTTCTACCCCCATGATAGACAGCAAAAAGGTTATAATCGGGACCGAGTAACCGTCGGGTAGAGATGTTGCAAGAAGCACTCATCCCCTTGTTCCCCATGGGGGGAATGCCGGGCGGGACGGAACTGATCGTCATCCTGCTGATCGCCGTGCTGCTGTTCGGTGCGAACAAGATCCCCAAGCTCGCTCGGTCGACCGGCCAGGCCATGGGCGAGTTCCAGAAAGGTCGCGAGCAGGTCGAACAGGAACTCGAAGAGATGAAAGAGGGCGCAACCATCGACGACGAGGGTAACATCGTCGACGAGGACGGCGAAATCCTCAAGACCGAGGCCGAGCGCGAGACCGAGGCCGCCATCGACTCCTCGGACTCCTCGTCGTCCAGTAACTGACGGTTCCGTTCTCCCCTCTTTCGCGACCTGCCGAGAGGCCTCACCGTCTCCCCCGTTCGTTTCTTCGAGGAACGTGACCCCGTCGAGCAACAGCAAGGGTTTTTCTCCCGGCGGTCGGTCACACCGGTAGGGCGTGTGGCCTAGGGGACAGGGCGAGGGGTTCCTAACCCCTCGATCGCGGGTTCGAATCCCGCCACGCCCGTGCCACTTTTTCCGGCGGAGCGGTCCAGTCCGCGGCGACCCCAGCAGAACGCCCGAGTTCGTCTCGTCCGGGTACGCTGGCTACTTGTTGGTAAGACAAGACTTACGCCGGTCAAACCAGAAGAACCGGCCGATGGATTACGAGCGTCGGCTCACCGAGGACGTACTCGATCTCGGTGGGCTCCTCGTCGCGTACGTCTTCGTCGGACTGCCGGTCGGTTCCATCGCGACCCGGCTCGTCGAGTCGGTGAGCCGGCCGCTGCCCCTCACGGTGGTAGAGGCAGGACTCGTGTTCGGTGCGGTCGTCGTGGCCGCCGCCGAGGTCGTCGACAAGCGGCCCGGGCCTGTGGAGTCTATCGGGTTCTTCGCGGCTGACGTCATCGTTCGAGTGCCGCTCGTCATCGTCATCGCGCTGTCCACCGAGAGCGCCTCAATCATGGCCGTCGGCTACCTCGTCGCGGCCGTGATCGCGTACGTTCTCGCCATCCGCTGGGGTGCCGAGGAGACGGTCCACCGAAGCCGACGAGCGCTGGGGCGACTGACGTGGGTTCCCGAACGTGAGGAACCGGCGGAGCGCCGATAACCGATCTCACGTCCGCTCGTGGACGCGCATCTGCACCGGATTCCGGGGACGAGCGGTGATCGTCGCGACGAGGTCGAGCGACGGGTCTGAGACGAGTTCGAGGTGGTACTGCTGGAGTAGCGTGGCGAGGACGACGCGGGCTTCGAGCATCGCGAACCGGTCGCCGACGCAGCGGCGCGGTCCCGCGGAGAAGGGGAAGTAGGCCAGCGACGGCAGCGACCCCTCCATCTCGTCGGTCCACCGCCCGGGTCGGAACGCCATCGGGTCGTCGTAGAGCGTCGGGTCGCGGTGGACGGTCCACTGGTTGATCGAGACCGTCGCGCCTTCCGGAATCGTGTAGCCGCCGATCTCGTCCGGCGCGGTGGCCTCGCGGACGATGCCGGGGACCGGCGGATAGAGGCGCATCGACTCCCGGACGACGTCTTCGAGGTAGGTGAGTTCGCGAACGTCCTCGATGGTGGGCGGGTCGCCACCGAGGTGCTCGTCGAGTTCGTCGAGCAGGCGCTCCTCGACGCGGGGGTGCTGCGCGAGCAGATAGAAGGTGAAGGTCAGCGCGAGCGCCGTGGTCTCGTGACCGGCGAGCAGCAGCGTCATCACCTCGTCGCGGACCTGCTCGCGGGACATGCGCTGGCCCGCCTCGTCCTCGACGGAGAGCATCCGTGAGACCACGTCGTCGCCGGGATTGCGCGACCGCTCGTCGATGATCCGGTAGACGACCCGCTTTAAGTCTTCGACCGCGCGCTGGAGCTTGAGCTTCCCCGGAGTCGGGACGTCGACGGGGAGCATGTCGGCGCTGAGCCCTTCTTGGGAGTCCATCACGACTTGCAGCGCGGAGGCGACGGTGTCGACGTCGCGGCCCACGTCGACGCCGAACAGCGCGTCGGCGACGATTTCGAGCGTGAGTTCCATCATGTCCGCGTTCACGTCGCGGACGGCGCCCTCGCGCCACAGCGCGGCGGTCTCCTCGGTGCGCTCGACCATCGTCTCGGCGTACTCTGCGATGCGGTCCGGCTCGAACGCCGGGCCGATGAGGTGGCGCTGGCGCCGCCAGAACTCTCCCTCGCTGTTGAGCAGTCCATTGCCCAGCACCGGCCCGAGCGACTCCTGGAACAGCTCGCCCTTGACGTAGTTCTGGTTGTTGTGGACGAGGACGTGCTCGATTCCCTCGGGGCTGTTCAGCTGATAGAAGGGCGTCCCGAGCACCTCGTAGTACGCGACGTCGCCGTACTCCCGGGCACAGCGCTCCCAGAAGGCGTATCGGTCGCGGACGACCTCGACGAGATTTCCGATTACCGGGCGGCCGCTGGGTCCCGGCGGGCGGACGAGTTCCGAGTCAGGGGAGGCTTCGCTCGCCATGGTCGCGATAGGGGTCTCGACGGGATAATCGCTCGGTCGAGAAACCGACTGCTGGCTCGGCGTGTCAGTCTCGACAGCGAAGGGCCGACCCGTTCCCGTCCCACGTCCCGGTTCCCAGCCCAGGGGGACGAACTGTCGTGGTTCGCGTCGCCGATTACAGCTTCTTCTCGGCGTCCTCGGCGAGTTCCTTCATGCGCTTGCCGACGCGGCCGGCGTCGGAGAACTCGTCTTCGCTCATGGCGGTGGCGAGGGCGTTGCCGAGGACGAACACCGCGTGTTTGTGTTCGCTTTTGGACTTGTGGACGTCGTCGGGCGTGACGTCGAGTTCCTCGTAGGGGTCGAACAGCGTGGCGTCGACGTCCTCCAGATTGGCGAAGTAGTCCTTGATCATCACCATCTGGGCGTGCAGTTCCAGCAGTTCGTCCTTGTGCATGCGGGCCAGTACGGTAACCGCCGGTTTAAGAATTGTCCGTCAGGAGGTCACACGGCCGCCCACGTACGCGTTCAGAAGACGTACTCGTCTTCGTGGCCCATCATCCCGTCGTCCTCGTACCCCGCGTCCTCGTCGTCGTCCATCGGTCCGCTCGTCTTGTACGCCTTCAACCCCGTCGACAGCAGGTCCTCGATGGCTTCCTCCCGGTTGAGAAACTCACCCTGCTCGACGAGCTGGGTGATGCGCATTTCGAGGTGTTCGGGGATCGTGAGATCAACCTTGGGCATCGGATCGGTCGACTCTTCGGTGAGGGGGTATTTAAGTCTGGCGGGGGTTATATCCGGCCCGGACGGGCCGTATCCTGCGATTTTCGCCCGGTCGTGCCGGGGCGCTCGGAGATCGCTCTAACGGGTGTTCTATCGGGTCGTACTCGGAGTCGACGGGGTAGACACCGGGTGGTGAAGCCGCGTCGATTCGGTCGGGGCGAAGTAGTTAGGCTGAAAGGCTACCAGTGCAAAGCGACTGGAGATGGAACCTCTGCGTGGTGACGAGTCGTCGGTCGACCCCGACGAGACGACCATCGCGGCGCGCGGTCGCGAGATCGGTCCCGTCCCGCTCGGGGCCGTCCTGCGTGAACTCCCTCGACCGACGATCGCCTGGTCGGAGGCGGGCCAGCAGGTCGCTGCGGGTGGGGCCGCGGCGACGATCACTGCCGACGGCGCCGAGCGCTTCGAGACCGTCCGACGGGCGGGCGAGGCGCTGTTCGCCGGCCGGACGGTCGCGACGGACCTGCCGCGGGCCGCGCGGCCGCGCCTGTTCGGCGGCTTCGCCTTCCACGACGACGACAAAGACGACGAAGACTCCCCGTGGAGGGGCTTCCCCGACGCGCAGTTCGTCCTCCCCGCTGTCCAGGTCGTGACGGACGCCGACGGCTCGACGTGGGTCGTGGCGACCGCGACCGGCCCCTCCGCGGCCTCGACCGCCGACGACCTGCTCGACGAGTGGGCCGACCGCGTCGGATCGCTGGACGACGACCTGCCGACCGGTGGACCCGGGATCGAACAGCGGACGTACACGCCCGATGACGCGGGCTGGCGCCAGCAGATCGGGGCGGCCGTCGACCGCATCGAGCAGGGGACGCTCCGCAAGGTCGTCCTCGCCCAGTCGCTGACGGTCGAGTTGCGCGAGGCGCTGTCGGTTCCGGCCGTCTACGAGCGCCTGACGGAGACCTACCCGGACTGTTTCCGCTTCCTCGTCGCGCCCGAGGGAGGCGGCCAGTTCTTCGGGGCCACGCCCGAGCGGCTGGTCTCCCGCGACGGTCGGACGGTCACGACCGAGGCGCTCGCGGGTTCGACCGGCCGGGGCGACACCCCCGAGGAAGACGAGTGGCTCGCGCGCGAACTCCAGGAGAGCGCGAAGGACAGCCACGAACACGAACTCGTCGTCGAGGCGATCAAGTCGCAACTCGACCCGTTCGCGACCTCGATCTCGACGGGCGACCGCACGGTGCGCCGACTGGCGACGGTCCAGCACCTCCAGACGCCGATCACCGCCGAACTCGCGGAGGACGACCACGTCCTCTCGCTGGTCGAGGCGCTGCACCCGACGCCCGCCGTCGGCGGCTTGCCCCCGGACGAGGCGCTGGAGACGATCACGGCGACAGAGACCTTCGAACGCGGCTGGTACGCCTCCCCGGTCGGGTGGTTCGACGCCGAGGGCGACGGGACCTTCGCCGTCGCGCTCCGGTCCGCGGTCGCGACGGGCCGGCAGGCGACGCTGTTCGCAGGCAACGGCATCGTCGGCGACAGCGACCCGGATCGGGAGTGGGACGAGGTGCAATTGAAGTACCGCCCGGTCCTCGACGCGCTCGAATGACGGGGACTAGCGAGCGGGTGAGCACGCGATGACCGCGCCGAACCGAGCCACGCTCTGGGGGCGGACGCTCGCCGACGAACTCGCAGCGAGCGGCGTCACCGCCGCCTGCATCTCGCCGGGGAGCCGCTCGACGCCGCTGACGGTCGCGTTCGCCGAACACCCGGATATCGAGGTGTACTCGGTGCTCGACGAGCGCTCTGCGGGCTTCTTCGCGCTCGGCCGCGGCCGCCGCACCGGCGAGGCGACGGCGCTGGTCTGTACGTCCGGGACCGCCGCGGCGAACTACCACCCGGCGGTCATCGAGGCCTCCCAGTCGCGGGTCCCCCTGCTCGTGCTGACCGCCGACCGCCCCGCGGAACTCTCCGACAGCGGCGCCAACCAGACGGTCGACCAGACGAAGCTCTACGGCGACGCCGTCCGGTGGTACCGCGAACTCCCCGAACCCGCTCCGGAGGCGCGCCGGCTCCGCTCGCTCCGGGTCGCCGCCGACCGCGCCGTCGCGAAGACGACCGGCGCGAACCCCGGCCCCGTCCACCTCAACGTCCCCGTGGCGAAACCGCTCGAACCGGTCGAACGAGCGGACGACGTACCCGACTCGCTCGCCGAGACCGCGCCGCTCGGAAGCGACGGTCGGGACGGACCGTTCGTCGAGACTTCCGGCGGCACGCTCACCCCGGACGACCGGACTATCGAGGGTCTGGCGGCCGCCGTTGAATCCGCCGAGCGCGGACTGGTCGTCGCCGGCCCGCTGAACCCTGGCGTCTGCGACCCGGAAGCGATCGACGCCCTGCTCGACGCGACCGGCTGGCCGCTGCTGGCCGATCCGCTGTCGGGGCTCCGCTACGGTCCGCTCGTCGACGATCACCTCGTCTGCGGCGGGTACGACTCCTACCTCGACGCAGAGGGTTGGCCCGACCCGGATACAGTCGTCCGCATCGGCGCGTCGCCCACCTCGAAGGTCCTCCGGCGGTTCCTGGCCGACGCCGACGCCAGGCAGTTCGTCGTGGACCCGGCGGGCGACTGGCCCGAGGCGGAGTTCACGGCCACGGACTACGTCGAGGCCGACCCGACGGCGGTCGCCTCGGCGCTCGCCGAGCGACTCGACGACAGCGCGGTTCCGGGTTCGAACTCGTCCCTCACAGCGTGGCGCGACCGCTTCGAGCGCGCCGAGCGCGACCACTGGGACGTCGTAACGTCGGGCGCCGACGAACGGTTCTTCGAGGGCGCGATCCTCGCCGACGTCGTGGCCGAGGCGCCCGACCCGGCGACGGTGTTCGTCTCGAACAGCATGCCGGTCCGCGACTGCGACCGGTTCGGACGGCCCCACGCGGCCGGCCTGACGGTGCTCGGCAACCGCGGCGCCAGCGGCATCGACGGCATCACGAGTTCGGCGCTCGGCGCCGGCAGCGCCACCGACGACCCGCTGGTGCTCGTCACCGGCGACCTGGCCTACTACCACGACATGAACGGCCTCCTCTCGGTCGCGCGCTGCGGCGTCGACGCGACTATCGTCCTCGTGAACAACGACGGCGGCGGCATCTTCCACCTCCTCCCCATCGAGTCGTTCGACCCCCCGTTCACCGACCAGTTCAAGACCCCTCATGGACTCGACTTCGAGCCCTCGGCCGACCTCTACGGGCTGGAGTTCCGGCGCGTGGACGACCGGGAGAGCTTCGTGGAGGCCTACCGCGACTCGCTGGCGAGCGACGGCACGCAGGTCGTCGAAGTCACCGTCGACGGCGAGGCCAGTCACCGCTTCCGCGAGACGCTTCAGGAGCGCGTCCGCGACCGCGTCGCCTCCGGCGACTGACCGTCGGCTGTTCGCGTTTCCCCGGTCTCTACGGTCTGACCAGCGAGTACGTCAACACCGAGAGGCCGAGCGGGAGCCACGTCGCCGTCAGCCCGATGACGCCGAACAGCGAGAAGAGGCTCACGCCCGGTGCGGCGAGCAGCCCGAGCGGCACGAGGACGCTCCAGAGTCCGTAGATCGCGATCGCGGCCTTCGGGATCGAGAGGAGATAGGCGAACGTCAGCAGCGTGCAGACGGCGATGGTCAGTTGCGCGGGGAGCGGGAACCGCGGGTAGAGCATGCTCGCGACGAAGAATGGATGGAGGAAGAATATCGAGCCGAGGATGACGAGCGACTGCCCCTTCGGGAAGAGGCGACTCGGTCGGAGTCGCCGTGCACCGTCGGTGCCCTGCCGGACGGCCCACGCGCCGCTCTCCTGCCAGGCGTTCCACGACCAGTCGACGTTCGGGCCGTCGGTCGCCCCCGCCGCGGCCTGCCGCTGTGCCGAGGGGGAGCCGCCTGAACTCCCGGCAGTACCACTGTCGCTGGACGCACCGCTCGCGGTCACACTGCTCGACTGCCACGCCGGCCCGGTCGAGTCACCGCGAGAGCGGGTCGTTCCGTCCCCTGGCGATCGGTTTCGACCGTTCCCGGACACCCCGCCGGCACCGGTATCGGCGCCTGGACTATCTGTGTCGGAACTTGCGGTCCCGCTGTCGGACGACCTTCCGACGTCGAACCCCTCTCCCGGCCGGCGACCAGCACGGTGTTTCTCCCGGCGGCCCGAGCGTCGCCCCCGTTGCTGGGAGCCGCGCCACGTGCTCTCTCCCGACGAACGGTCGCGCTCGCTCCGGTTCGTTCCGCTCACGGACGAACTCCGCCAGCCGCCGCCGAACCCTGTATCGCTCGTTTCACCCCACTGGGGACCGCTGGTTCCGGATGCTTCGGAGTCTGGACTCTCTGGTCCCGCCTCGTCAGACTGGGACTTCTGTTCGGAACCCGTGGTACTCCTCGAGTCCGTCGAGTTCCTGCTGGGGCCTCGGGGACCGTCGCCGGTGTACGCCTCGTGGCCGAGTCGGTCGTACCGGGCGCGTTCGTCCTCGTCGGTGAGGACCCGTTTCGCCTTGTTGAGTCGCTTGGTGCGCTCGCCGGCGTCCACGTCGTCACTCACGTCGGGGTGGACCTGCTTGATGGCCTCGCGGTAGGCCGATTCGATCTCCTCGGTGTTCGCGTCGTCGGCGACGCCGAGGAGGTCGTAGAACGTCTCTGTCATGGCGAGCGCTGGTGAAGTACCCGGATTTCGAAGGCCGGTACCAAAACGCCTGCGGCCGAGTATCGAACGAGATAGTCGGTAGAACCCGTGTTCAGTCGCCCTCACTTCACGCTCGTCGACCGGAAGACCGAGGGGCGACCCGAATCAGCCAGTTCACATGTCCCGACAGACCGTTTCGAGCGGCACCGAGTGGGAATCGCACGTCGGCTACTCGCGCGCGGTCGCCGTCGACGGGCAGGTTCACGTCTCCGGCACGACCCCTGTCGGCGACGACGGC
Organism: Halosimplex yunnanense; assembly: GCF_054504345.1. Classification (NCBI taxonomy): domain Archaea; kingdom Methanobacteriati; phylum Methanobacteriota; class Halobacteria; order Halobacteriales; family Haloarculaceae; genus Halosimplex; species Halosimplex yunnanense. Next base: position 226,722 of record NZ_JBTJEL010000036.1, read on the forward strand.
GAGGTGCTCGGTGACGGGCCGTACGAGCAGACCCTTGCGGCGCTGGAGATCATCGAGGGCGCGCTGGAAGAGGCCGGTGCGTCGATCGACGACGTCGTCCGGACGCGTCTGTACGTGACCAACATCGAGGATTACGAGGCGATCGGCCGCGCTCACGGCGAGGTGTTCGCAGACGTCCGCCCCGCGTCGACGATGGTCGAGGTGAGCCGTCTCGTCGACGAAGATTTTTGCGTGGAGATCGAGGCTACCGCGGTCGTGGCCGACTGACCCCGACGAGGAATCTTTTTGCGCGGTCCGGCCCGACCACCGGCCATGGTTTCCGAGATTTTCGACCCCGACCGATGGGAGCCGGTCGACGCCTTCGACTTCCGCGATATCACCTACCACCGCGGGACCGACGTCGACGCCGTTCGCATCGCCTTCGACCGCCCCGAGGTCCGCAACGCCTTCCGCCCCGGCACGGTCGACGAACTTTACACCGCGCTCGACCACGCCAAACGACAGTCCGATATCGGCTGCGTCCTCCTGACGGGGAACGGCCCCTCGCCGAAGGACGGCGGCTGGGCCTTCTGCGCGGGCGGCGACCAGTCCGTCCGCGGCGACGAGGGCTACGAGTACCGCGGCGAGGACAGCGAGGCGGGGAGCGCCTCGGAACGGTCGAGCGGCGAGCCGAGAGACGGCGAGTCAAAAGACGCCGCCGAGGCCGGGCGCCTCCACATCCTCGAAGTCCAGCGGCTCATCCGCCACATCCCCAAACCCGTCGTCTGCGTCGTCCCCGGGTGGGCGGTCGGCGGTGGCCACTCCCTGCACGTCGTCTGCGACCTCACGCTCGCCAGCGACGACCACGCGAAGTTCCTCCAGACCGACCCCGACGTCGCCTCCTTCGACGCCGGTTTCGGCTCGGCCTACCTCGCCCGACAGGTCGGCCAGAAGAAGGCCCGCGAGATCTTCTTCCTCGGCAAGACCTACGACGCCGAGGAAGCCGCGGACATGGGGATGGTCAACGAAGCCGTCCCGCACGAGGAACTCGAAGCGACCGCGCTCGACTGGGCCGACCGCATTACGAATAAGTCGCCGATGGCCATCCGCATGCTCAAGTACGGGTTCAACGCGGCCGACGACGGCATGGTCGGCCAGCAGGTCTTCGCCGGTGAGGCCACTCGACTCGGCTACATGACCGACGAAGCCAAGGAGGGCCGCGACGCCTTCAACGAGGGTCGCGACCCCGACTTCGACGACTACGAGTGGTATTACTAGGAGCCATCTTTTCCCGACCGGGTTTCCTCGCGCGCCGGGGGCGCGCTGCGTGGAATCCGGGCGGCACAACCCTCTCGTCCGTCGAGCACCAACCAGACGTCGTGTTCGGAACCGCACGCCGACGGCTCGGCTATCGGATCCGGAGGGAGGTGGGACCGTCGCTCAACCGCGTCGTCCGGACCTTCGTCGACGAGACCGAACGGGTCTACCCGACCGAGTACGCGGCGACGGTACGGTGTCCGGTCGAAGACCTGGAGTCGCTGCTCTCGGGATACGGCTTCCGGTGGAACCCGCTGAGCATGTTCCACTACACGGAACTCGGCAACCGGACGAACGGGAGCTGGGTCCTCCGAAATTCGCTGCTCGCGGATCGACAGCTCCACGCGGTCCTCGTCAAAACCGGTCCCGAGCGCGTCGACGTCTACGCGCACGAGGAGTACAGCTGGCTCCGGCATCCGCTCAGGCACGCTGCGGAGGAAGACCTCGACCGCGAAGTGGGGGCCGACCGGATGCGGTCGATCCTCCGCGAAGTCGACGTCGAGTGCGTCGAAGAGTCGGTCGTCCGCCGAAAGGTCGAACACCTCGGCCGCCGCGTCCGAAAGCGACTCGCCAGGGCGCGCGTCGTGTGACTACCGGGAACCGACGCGTTACCGATCGACGCCCCGCATATCACCGTACCGCGCGCCGATTGCCCGGGTGCCGCGCGGGTGCAGCGACCAGCCGTAACCGGACAGCCGTGCTAGCACATCACGGAGTGAGTTCGTCGATATGCCACGGATCCCGGACTTCCCGACTCCCGACGACGAGGAGGCACCGGATCGACAGAGCATCATCGACCGGATCCTCGGCGATAGCGACCCGACGCCCGGCTGAGGGCGCTCGCCGAGCCGTCGATAGCGGTTCGGCTCCACGAACCGCCGCCGGCGGGCCGTCGCCGGTCGCGGCCCGGTAGTTTCCTCACGCACGTCAGTCGCGGTGAGCTGCCGACCGGATGAGAACTTTGACACTCCCGTGACCCCGAGTTGCCGCTAATGTCGACCGCAGACGCGCAGATATCGAAGCGGCGGGCGTGGCTGATGGCCGCGCGGCCGCAGACGCTCCCGGCGGGGTCGGCGCCGGTCGTCGTCGGCGCGGGGCTGGCTTTCCACGATGGGGTGTTCACCCCAGAGACCTGGCTCGCGGCGCTCGTTGGCGCCCTGCTCATCCAGGTTGGCACCAACTTCGCCAACGACTACTACGACGCCGTCAACGGCGCCGACACCGACGATCGCGAGGGGTTCACCCGCGTCACCGCCGGCGGACTCATCCCGGCGGGCCGGGTCAAGTGGGCGATGGTCGCAACCTACGCGCTGGCCGTCGTCGTCGGGATCCCGCTCGTCGCCATCGGCGGCGTCCCCATCGTCGTCGTGGGTCTCTCTGGCATCGCTGCGGGCGTCCTCTACACCGGCGGCCCGTTCCCCTACGGCTACCGCGGGCTCGGCGACTTCTTCGTGTTCATCTACTTCGGCGTCGTCGCCGTCACGGGCACCTACTACGTCCAGGCGGTCACGTACGCGCCGGTCGGTCTGTTCCCGACCGGGATCCCCCCGGAGACGGTCCCGGTAGCGGCCGTCGTCGCCAGTCTCCCCGCCGCCGCGCTCTCGACGGCGATCCTCGTCGTGAACAACATCCGTGACAAGGAGAGCGACGCCGCCGCGGGCAAACGGACCCTCGCCGTGAAGTTCGGTTACCGCTGGAGCCGCGTCGAGTTCCTGGCGCTCGTCGGGATGGCCTACGTCGTGCCGGTGGTGTTCGCGCTCGACCCGGCTTATGGCCTCCCGGCGCTCGCCCCGCTCCTCTCGCTTCCGCTCGCGGCGATGGTATCGAAGACGGTCCTCGAACGCACCGACGGCGAGGCGCTCAATCCGGCGCTCGAACGGGTCGGACAGACGCTGTTCGTCCACTCGATTCTCTTCGCGGTCGGACTCGCCGCGCCCGCACTGCTATGAGCGGCGACGGATCATCCTCCGTCCAACGGTTCTCGCTACCGCTGGACTCACCGCTCTCGACGGCCGCGGGCGACATCGACGAGCGCTCCGGCTTCGTCGTCCGGTACGACCACGGCGGCGAGACGGGCCTCGGCGAGGCGACGCCGCTGCCGGGGTGGACCGAATCGCTGGAGGACTGTGAACGCGGACTCGACCGAGCACTCGGCGCTGGCAGCGACGGCGACCACAGCGCGGCGCTGCTGGAACTCGACGCCGACGAAGTTCCCGCCGCACGCCACGGGTTCGCGACGGCGCTGCTCGACGCGGACGCGAAGGCCGACGGCGTCCCGCTCTATCGCTGGTTCGACGACTCGCGGCGCGTCGACAGCGTCCCCGTGAACGCGACCGTCGGCGACGCCGACCGGAAGCCGACCGTCGAGCGCGCCGAAGCGGCTGTCGAGCGCGGCTTCGACTGTCTCAAACTCAAGGTCGGTTCGCGCTCCGTGAACGCCGACGTGGCGCGCGTCCGGACCGTGCGCGAGGCGGTCGGTGACGACGTGATCCTCCGACTCGACGCCAACGGTGTCTGGTCCCGCGAGGAAGCCGAGCGGGCCATCGAGCGCGTTGCGGAGTACGACGTGGCCTACGTCGAACAGCCGCTCCCGGCGGACGATCTGTCCGGACTCGCGGCGCTCCGGAAGCGGAGCGACGGCGTCGGCATCGCCGCCGACGAGACGCTCGCGGAGCGCTCGATGGCCGACGTGTTCGACGCCGACGCGGCCGACGTGGTGATACTCAAACCGATGGTCCTCGGCGGCCCCGGAAATGCCCATACACTCGCGATGCGTGCCCGCGACGAGGGAGTCGAGCCCGTCGTGACGACTACCGTCGACGGCGTCGTCGCGCGGACCGCAGCGGTCCACGTCGCCGCGGCGATCCCGGACGTGGCACACTGCGGCCTCGCGACGGGGGAGTTGCTCGCCGACGACCTCGCGTCGGATCCCGCTCCCGTCTCCGAGGGCGGGATTTCCGTTCCGCAGGACTCGGGTCTCGGTATCGCTCATTCGGAGGTGGAACCGTGACCCTCCCGCTGCCTCCGGACTGGCCGGTCGCCGATCCCGTCGCGGACCCGTCCGCTGACCTCCTCCACGAACGCGCCGCGTCGACGCCCGAGCGGACCGCAATTCTCGACACCGACACCGGGACGGCGTGGACCTATCGTGAGTTCGACGACCGGGCGACTGCGCTCGCCGGCCACCTCGCTGACCGGTTCGATATCGAGGGCGGCCGCGTCGGGGTCCTGTTCGGGACGCGCGTCGCGTTCGCCGAACTGTACTTCGCGATCGGTCGGCTCGGCGTGAGTGCCGTCCCGCTCAACGTCGAACTCCCCCCGGATCGCCTCCGGTCGCAGGCTACGCGGGCGGATATCGATCTGATCGTCTGCGCCCACTCCACGGAGTCGCTGGCGGGGGAGATAGCCCCGGGTGACGTGCCAGTGGCTTCGGTAGACGCGCCTGAATCGGACGCTGTCGCGTCCCTCAAACACGACGAAGCAGTCCGGCGGGAGCCCGTGGAAACGCCGCTCGACGCGGAACGGGTCGTCATGTTCACCTCGGGCACCTCGGGCGATCCGAAGGGCGTGCGACTCACGCGCGGCAACCTCGTCGCGAGCGCCGTCGGGTCGGCCCACCGCCTCGGTGTCTATCTGGGCGACCGCTGGCTGGTCTGTCTCCCGATGTACCACATGGGTGGACTCGCCCCGCTGGTCCGGTCGACGCTCTACGGCACGACGACGGTCCTCCAGCGCGAGTTCGACGCCGACGCGACGGCGCGTGTGCTCGACGAGTACGACATCACGGGCGTCTCGCTCGTCCCGACGATGCTCACGAGGCTCCTCGACGCCGGCTGGACCCCGAGCGACTCCCTGCGGTTCGTCCTCCTCGGCGGCGCGCCCGCCTCGCGCGAGCTGATCGAGCGCTGTGCGGAGCGCGGCGTCCCCGCGTATCCGACCTACGGGATGACCGAGACCGCCTCGCAGGTGGCGACCGCGACGCCCGCCGAATTCCGCGAGCACCCAGGAACCGTGGGCCGGCCTCTCCGCGGGACGACCGTCACCGTACTCGGACAGGGCGACGAGGTGGATGCCGGTGAAACCGGCGAACTTGTGGTCGACGGCCCGACGGTCACGCCCGGCTATCTCGACGACGAGCAGACCGCCGCGGCGTTCGACGACCGCGGCTTCCACACTGGCGACCTGGGCTACGCCGACGAGGACGGGCGCCTCTGGATTGTCGGGCGCGTCGACGACGCCATCGTCACCGGTGGCGAGAACGTCCATCCCGCGCGCGTCGCCGACGCGCTCCGGGAAGCCGACGGCGTCGCCGACGCAGCGGTCGTCGGTCTCCCCGACGAGGAGTGGGGCGAGCGCGTCACGGCGCTGGTCGTCCCCGAGGGCGACGCGGCCGGACCGAACGGGCTCACCGCGGACCGAGTCCGCGACGCCGCCCGCGATCGACTCGCGTCGTTCGCCGTCCCGAAGACCGTCGCCTTCGCCGACGCGCTTCCCCGGACTCACTCGGGGACCGTCGACCGCGACGCCGTTCGGGAGCGGTTGATTGCCGAAGGGACCGACTGAATCGTCGCGGCCTGCCGCGACGTTTAATCGCGTTCCGCGCGTACGCCGAGTCGTGTGCACGCTCGTCTTCGCCTGGCAGGTCTTCACCGACGCGCCGGTCGTCGCGGCGGCTAACCGCGACGAAGCACTCGGTCGCCCCTCGACTCCCCCCGCGATCATCGAGGAGTCGCCGCGCGTCCTCGCGCCACGGGACGAGGAGGCCGGCGGCACGTGGATCGGCTACAACGAACGCGGCGTCTTCGTCGCGATCACGAATCGATGGACCGGGGAAACGATAGCGGCTGAACGCTCGCGCGGCTTGCTCGTCCGGGACGCGCTCCGGCAGCCCTCGGCCGAGGACGCCGCTCGACTGGTCGAGCGAGAACTCGACGAGCGCGCCTACGACGGGTTCAACCTCGTCCTCGCCGACGCCAACGCGGCGCTGCTCGTCGAGTGGGACGGGGACAGCCGTCGGGTTCGGAACTTCGACCCGGGCGTCCACGTCGTCGTCAACGTCGGCGCCGACGGCGACTACGCGATCCCCGAATCGCGCGCGGAGGCCGGCGAGGCGCAGGCGAACAACGCCGGGAAGGTAGCGACGGCGCTGCAGGTCGAACCGGGCGAGCGGTCCACCGGGTGGCTCGACCGCGCGGCCGACGTGGTTTCCGACCACGAATACGGCGTCTGCGTCCACCAGGACCGCTTCGGTACGCGGTCGTCGTCGCTGGTCGAGATCGGTCGCGAGGGGTCTCGCTACCGCTATGCCGACGGGCCGCCGTGCGAGACCGCGTATCGAGGCGTCGACAGCCAAATTTAAACGGCGCAGGCACGGACGGTACTGGTATGGCCGCTGCCGAAGCCGACCTCAACGAGGACGAGCGAGCGGGACTGGAACTCATCCGGGAGACGGGAGGTATCCACCAGAGCGACTTCTGGAAGGAACTGGACGTGGGGTCCCGCAAGGGCAGCCGCATCGCGGACTCGCTGGCCGAGCAGGACCTCATCCAGCGCGAGGAGACCGTCTATAACGGCCACAACACCTACTATCTGGAGCCGGCGGCCCGCGACCTGGAGTTCTCGCTGCTGATGGCCGGCGACATGCTATCGCCGTTCGTCGGCGACGACGAGGTCAACGCCCACAGCGACACCTTCTCGCAGTTCGTGATGAACCTCGCCTACGAGGAGTAACGTCCCGCCCCGATCCGTTACCCGTTCGAACCCGTCGCCGAACAGCGATGCATGGACCCGACTGGTGGCGAGACGGGACTGCCGTCGTTCGTCCCTTCAATTACCGTCACGACGAACCGATCCTCGCCCGCGTGGGCGAGCGCGACCTGTTCCTCGGGAACGTCCACGCGGCCGACCCCGGGCGACACGATCGGGCGTTCGACGCCGTGCTGTCGGCGACGCGCGAACCGCAACCGCTGACGACTCATCACCGACCGCTCGCCGACGGCCCGGAGACCGACTGGCGAGCGTTCGAGGCCGCGGCCGACGTCGCCTGCCGGCTCGTCGATGACGGGTCACTACTGATACACTGCTCGCACGGCATCTCGCGGAGCGCCGCACTGGCGGCCGTCGCGCTGGCGGTTTCCGAGGAGCGGACCTTCAGGGAGGCGCTGGCAGCCGTCCAGTCGGCGCGACCCCCTGCACAACCGCACCCGGCGCTACACGAGTTGAGCGTTGTCTATATCGCGGAGAAGAGCGACTGAACCGTGAGTTCAGTCTTCGAGCGCGTCGGCGATCCGTTCGAGTTCGCGCCGGCAGTCGTGGACCTCGTCGCGGAGCTTCCGGACCTCTCGGGTGAGTTCCTCGTCGCCGCCGGACTCCTCCTCGCGGCCGCGGCCGCCGCCCATGCCCGGCGGGCCGCCGGGGCCGCCGCCACCGCCCATCATGCCGCCCATCATCTGCGCGAACGGGTTGCCGCCGCCGCCACCGCCCATGCCCGGCGGGCCGCCGCCGCCCATCATCTCTTCCATGCGCTCCTCGCGGCTCTTGCCCTCGCCTTCTTCGCCTTCTTCGGCGCGCTGCTGGCGGATCTCCTCGACGCGCTCGCGGAAGGACTTCGACTCTCCGTCGTCGCTTTCCGCTTCGCCGTCGGCCGACTCCTCGGCCGCCGATTCGCTGTCTTCGGGAGTATCGTCTGCCATGGTCTCGCTTGGCCGCGGCGTCCCTAAAGGGTTGTCGTACTCAGGCGATACGACGGACCAACACCGAGATGCCGGCCGCCGACGCGACGAGCACGAGCAGGTTGAAAAGCGCCTGGAACACCGGCACGAAATCGGCGCTGAACCACACGCGGATCGCCTCCGAGGCGGCGAAGTAGAACCTGAACGTCGCTACGAGCGCGAGCAGGCAGAGGATCGCGAACGCCGCCCACTCGACGTAGGCCACGAGGTCGCGCCCTCCCTCGGTCGAGGCGGTCGCCGCCCCGTCGCCCGTCGAGCGGTCGGCCGTCCCGTCAGCGGGGTCGGCCGAGTCGTCCACCGGTTCGCCCCGCGGCCGGTCGGTCGTCGGCTCGGTCCGCTGTCCGGTCGCGTCGTCGGTGTCGTCAGTCATGGTTCCTCCGTGCCGCGAGCGCGGCGGTAGCGAGCAGCGCAGCGAGGGCGCCGACGGCGCCGAAACCGGGACCGCTGCTACTGGGGGTCGGCTCCGGCGTGTCTTCTTCCATCCCCGGGCCGGGCTCGGGCGTCCCGGCGAAGTCGCCGGCCTGGAAGTCGACCTCTTCGCGGGTCGTGTTCTCCGGGACGGGCCGGGACGGGTCGAGCATGGCCGAGTCGGTCACCGTCTCGACGAGGACCCCGTTGCGGTAGAGGAACCCGTCGAGATAGTAGTTGTAGTTCGACGGGACCCTCAGGTCGACGGTCTCGTTGACCGTCCGGCCGGGGCCGATGTCGCCGACCTGGACCGACGCGCGGTCGGCGACGACGTTCGACTCGACCTGTCGAGCGACGACGACGAGTTTCAGCCCGCCGGCGGGTTCGCTCCCCCGGTTCGTCAGCGCCGTCGCGGTCCGCAGCGTCGTCAGGTTGTTCCGCTCGGCGAGGACCTGCGCCGAGATGACTGGCGGGCTCGTCGGTTGGCCGCCGTACCGCTCGAAGCCGACGCTGGTCTCGGCGTAGTCCGGCGTCAGCGAATCGACGCCGGAGACGCGCGTGCTCCCGGTCTCGACGCGCCGGCCGTCCTCGTACACCCGGATGTCGAGGCGGTAGCCACCCTGGCGTTCGACGGTGACGTTCATCCGAGTCCGGATTTCCCGCTCCCCGCTGACGGTGCCCAGATCCCTCCGGACCGTCGTTGCCACGAGGCCAGTGTCCGTATCGATCGCCTGAACCTCGACGGTGACGTTCTCGGCGTCGCCGCCGCGGTGGTCCAGCCGCACGTCGAGCGACAACTCCGCGTGCTCGCCCCCGACGTCGCCGGCCGCGACTCGCGGCTCCTGGAGGGCCAGTCTGCTCGGGCGGACGTCCTCGTCGGTCCGCTCCGCGACCGCGCCGGGAGCGAAGACGACGACCGCCGCTGCGGCCGCGACGAGGAGGAGGGCGAGCGCGCCGAGCCACGCTTCTCGATTCACGTTCGTCCGGGCTCACCGATCCGGTAAATGTCTTGTGCCCGACACCACTGCCGCGGCGCGGGGACTGGACGCCGGGGGGTCAGCCGAACGCGCCGAGACTCGACTGGAGGTTCCGGTCGCTCTCGCCCGGTTCGAGGTCGTACCCCACGAGGTCGCGCATGTCGACGGCGTAGGTGCTTCCCCCGTTGTCGAGTAACAGGACCCTACCTTGCGCGCCCCTGACAGTCCCCGAAGCGAGCGTCTCGGAGACGGGCCGGTCCGCGAGGTCGAACCCGTAGTCGAAGTCGAACGTCTCGATCGGATCGAAGTCGGCGAGCAGCGCCCCCCAGGCGTCCTCGTCGACGCGTTCGTGGATGCCGCGGACCTTCGTCGGGACGCGCACCCGATCACCCACGTCGGCCGCGATCTCGGCCTCGATCTGCCGGGCGACGCGGCCGTCGGCGACCGTGCGGAGGTGAGCGGCCCGATCTGCGCCCTGCTCGCGCAGGCGGGTGTCGAGGCGCCACGAGCGCGTGACGCCCACTTTGAACGTATCGGGGGCGAAGGCGGCGAGGTAGATGGCGTGTTCCTCGCGGCAGGACTCCAGCGGGAGCGAGCACTCGCCGGTGCAGCGAGCGCAGGGCCACCGGTAAGTGTGTTCGTCACAGTACGGCGCGTCCGGGTTCGCACACGGCGTGTGCGACCCGTCGTCGATCACGCCGGCGCAGTGGCGGTCGGCGAGGGAGTAGGCCAGTTCGGTCCCGGGAGCCAGCGACTCGGCAGTGACGGCACCGTCGCGCGCGACCAGAAGCGCCGGCGGGCCGTCGACGCCCGCCTCGTACCCCACGACTTGCACGCTCGCGGGTTGGCGGTGCCCGGATATAGGCGTGGCGCTCGCCGCTCGCGGCCGGAAATCCCCGTCCGGTCCCCCGGTTGTGGATCCTGTGAACGGGACGAACAGTGGGGCGGCTTTATGAGTCGGGCCCTCCACGTCCCGTGATAGAGGACACCATGGCGGACCTACAGCTCACCAGCCCGGCGTTCGAGGACGGCGCCCGGATCCCCGAGAAGTACGGGTACACCGAGGACAACGTGAATCCGCCGCTCGAAATCGAGAACGCCCCATCCAGCACCGTGTCGTTTCTGATCGTCGTCGACGACCCCGACGCGCGCGAGCCCGCGGGCCAGATCTGGGACCACTGGGTCGTCTGGAACGTCGACGGTGACACGGAGTCCATCCCCGAGGGCTGGGACCCCGAGACCGACGGCGCCACCGCGGGCGAGAACGACTACGGCGAGACCGGCTGGGGCGGGCCGAACCCGCCGGACCGCGAGCACACCTACCGGTTCCTGCTGTACGCGCTGGACGACGAACTCGACCTGCCGAACAATGCGTCGAAAGACGACGTCTACGACGCCGCGGAGGGCAACGTCGTCGACAAAGCGCGGATAGAAGGCACGTACGCGCCCTGAGCGGGATTGTTCTGTAGCGGGGCTTCCGTCTCAGTCGGCAAGAAGTTCGCGCGTCGCCCGCCGCACGGCGTCGTCGCTGGACTGTTCGGGCTCCCAGCCGAGCGCCGAGAGCTTCTCGATGGACAGTCGCATCCGCGGCACGTCGCCGACCCACCCGCGGTCGCCGCCGGTGTACTCGTAGTCCGGATCGAGGCCCATCTCGTCGCTGACGATGTCGGCGATGGTGGTCACCGAGGTGGTCGTCCGCGTCCCGAGGTTGTAGACGTTGAAGTCGTCGGTCGCGTGCTCGACGACGTGGCACATCGCGCCGACGCACTCGTCGACGTGCATGTAGGATTTCTCCTGTCGGCCGTCGCCGAGGATAGTCAGTGACTCGGGGTCGTCTTCGAGCTTGTCGATAAAGTCGGGGATGACGGCACCGAGTTGCAGGCGCGGGCCGACGATGTTCGCGAAGCGGTACACCCAGACGGTGAAGTCGTGGCTGTGGGCGTACACCGACAGCAGGCTCTCCTCGCCGAGTTTGCTCGCGCCGTAGATGCTGATCGGCTCGAGCGGCGCGTAGTCCTCGGGGGTCGGCCGCGGCGCCTCGCCGTAGACCGTCGAGGAGGAGGTGAAGGCGATGTTGTCGACGCCGACCTCGTCCATGCGCTCGATGACCGTCTCGGTGAGGCGGTTGTTGAAGCGGTACTGGTCGACGTCGTCGGCGGCGGCGTTCTTGTTCGCCGCGAAGTGGAAGACACCGTCGACGTCTTCGGTGATCGCCTCGGCGGCGATGTCGGGGTCTGTCAGGTCGCCCTCGACGACCTCGACGCCGTCGGGGAGCCACTCGCGCTCGCCGTTCGAGAAGTCGTCGACCGCCACTACCTCGTTGTCCGCGACGAGTCGCTCACAGAGGTGCGAGCCGACGAAGCCCGCCCCGCCGGTCACGACAAGTCGCTTGCCGGAGAGGTCCATACGCCGACATCGTCCACCGCCGACATGTGCGTTCCGGTCATCGGGGTAACTCGCACTCCCATCCCGGAACACGAGCCACCCGAACGTGTAACCGATAGCCGTAACAAACGAGCGAGAGTACGGGGGCGTATGCAAGATCTGGGGAATGGAACGGAGAGCAGACGGCGGTTTCTCGCCGGCGCGGCGACGGGCGTCGTCGCGGGTTTGGCAGGCTGTAGCGGTCTCGTCTCGCAGCCGGGAGCCGAGACGGCGACTGCGCGGGACGTATCGCTCCCGACGCCGACGCTGGGCAGCGACGACGCGCCCGTGACCGTCGGCGTCTACAAGGACTTCGCATGTCCCGTCTGCCGTGAGTTCAACGCACAGATCAAGCCGAACCTCGTCAGCGAGTACGTCGAAACGGGCGTGATCCAGTTCGAACACTACGATTTCCCGCTCGACATGCACAAACCGGAGTCGTACACGGCGGCGAATGCCGCGCGGGCGGTCCAGCACGCCGCCGACGAGGACACCTTCTTCTCGTACGCCGACCGGCTGTTCGAGAACCAGTCCGATCTGGGGTCGGCGACGTACGCGGATCTGGCCAACGACGAGGGCGTCGACGGCGAGTCGGTCCGGACGGCGGCCGAGGGGCGGACCTTCAGAAACGTGATCCAAGAGGACAAACAGCAGGGGGCCGACGCGGATATCCCCGGCACTCCGACCGTCTTCGTCGACGGGACGATGCTCGACGGGTTCGGCTGGGAGCGCGTCCGGTCGGCGATCGAGAGCGCGCGCCCGGACGGCGGCTGATCCCGACGGCACGCCTTCGGAAGGCTCCTAAACGGGGCTCGCGTAGCCGCGGAGCATGAACGACGAACCCGAAGTCGCCGTGTTGCGGCTGGGCCACCGGCCGGGCCGCGACGACCGGATGACGACCCACGTCGGACTGACGGCGCGGGCGTTGGGTGCCGACCGCGTTGTCTTCGGCCCGAAAGCGTCCGGGTCGGCCGACACGGTGCGGGACATCACCGACCGCTTCGGCGGCCCCTTCGACATCGAGGTCACGGACTCGCCGAAGGCGGTCATCCGCGAGTTTGAGGGCGTGGTCGTCCACCTCACGATGTACGGGCTGCCGGTCCAGGACGTAGAGGGCGACCTGCGGGAGGCGCTCGACGACCGCACGGCGGTCCTGTTCGTCGTCGGCGCCGAGAAGGTCTCCTTCGACGTGTACGAGCGCGCCGACTACAACGTCGCCGTCACGAACCAGCCCCACTCCGAGGTGGCGTCGCTCGCCGTCACGCTCGACCGGCTGTTCGACGGGCGTGAACTCGACCGCGAGTGGACCGATGCCGACCGGACGGTCATTCCGAAGGAGACCGGGAAGAAAGTCGAGGACACGAGCGACGAGCGGTGAGCGGGTCGGTCTTCGTGGTCGGTGGCGCAGTGGTCCGACGAGCCGAACAGACCGTTGAACGCACGCTCGGCCCCCTCGTCCCACCGGTCCGGTGCTTTTAAACGCCTCACGCACTGAGATCACCGCAATGGCGTTTGACGACCTTCTGGAGGACCCCGTTATTCAGAAGTATCTGCACGAGCTGGTCGGTCCGAAAGGGATGCCGGTGGCGGCGGCGCCGCCGGACGGCGAGGTGACCGACGAGGAACTCGCCGAGGAACTGGGCCTGGAGCTCAACGACGTGCGCCGCGCCCTGTTCATCCTCTACGAGAACGATCTGGCGAGCTATCGCCGCCTGCGAGACGAGGACTCGGGGTGGCTCACCTACCTCTGGACCTTCGAGTACGAGAAGATCCCCGAGCAGCTCGAATCGGAGATGTACCGGCTGCTCGATGCCCTCGAGGAACGCGAGGACTACGAGAAGGACAACGAGTTCTACCTCTGTGAGACCTGCGGCATCCGATTCGAGTTCGGCGAGGCCATGGAGTTCGGCTTCGAGTGCCCCGAGTGTGGCAACCCCGTCGAGGCGATGGAGAACACCCGGCTCGTCGACGCGATGGAGGAGCGCATCGAGGAACTGCGGGACGAACTGAACGTCGACCGCGAGACCGAGGCCTGATGGTCGTACTCGCAACCAAAGTCTACGTCGAGGGCGACGCCCGCGAGCGGTCGCTGGACTCGCTGCGCTCGCTGGTGGGCAACACCGTCGGCGACCTCGACGTGTCGGTCGAGATCGGCCTCCGCGATGACGACTTCCCGAGCGTCACCGTCGAGGGCGAGGACGCGACGGTCGCCCGCAACGCCCTCGCCGAGGAGTGGGGCGAACTGACGCCGGAGTTCGAGCCCGGCGAGGAGTACGTCGGGACGCTCGAATCCTGGGACGACGAGGGGTTCGTCCTCGACGTCGGCTTCGGCAACGACGTCCGGATCCCCGCCGACGAGATCGGTCTGGGGCAGGGGACCCCTCAGCAGATCCGGACGCGGTTCGGCCTCGTCCAGCACCTCCCGATGCGGTTCGTCGCCGCCGACCCCGACGAGGGTGAGCCGGCCCGGCTCGCCGACGCCGAGCGCGACCGCCTCTACGAGTGGACCCGCGGGGCCGGTCGCGTGAACGTCAACTCGGCGACGCGGGCCGAGGCGCGCGCGACGGTCAACCGCGCGGGCCACGCTCAGGACATCGTCACCGTCGAGCGCCTGGGGCTGCTCGAACAGAGCATCGTCTGCGGCGAGGAGACCGACCCGCCGGGGCTCCTCGCGAGCATCGGCCAGTATATGCCCTCCGAACTGCTCTGCGTCGTGCCATGAGGCGTCGACTGGTTCCCGCCCTCGCGTTGCTCGTGCTGCTGGTCGCCCTCGCCGGCTGTGCCTCCCCGTTCGGCGGCGGCGGACCGGACCAGACCGAACTCAACCGGAACGCCAGCTACGACTGGAACACGAACGCGACGACCACGTACAACGTCTCCAAGGGGCAGTTCGCCGGTATCATCACCGTCGAGAACGAGTCGCACATCGAACTCTACCAGCGCGACGAACTCGGGACCGAGGAGCCGCTGGACATCGCTTCGCTGCGGTTCCGCTTCCCGAACGGGACCGTCGTCGCGCCGGCGAATCGGTCGAACCTCGGCGTGGAACACGGCCAGTCGCGCGCCAACGTGACGCTCCCGCAGGCGGGCGGGCAGGTGGCGTTCACCGCCGAGCGGCCGAACGCCAAGCGGTTCTCGGTCCCGATGTTCCTCGAGTCGCCGCATTCGGTCGAGGTGACGCTCCCGCCGCAGGCCCGGGTCGGCGTGCCGCTGCTCTCGAAGGTGTCGCCGGGAGGGACGACGACAGACGTCCCGAAGGGGTCCGACCGGATGACCGTCCGGTGGAGCGAGATCGAGCGCGGCCCGATACTCGTGCGGTACTACCTCGCGCGCGACCTGCTGCTGTTCGGCGGTGTCGGCGGCGTCCTGACGCTGGTCGGCATCGGCGGCGCGCTCTACTACCTGCGGCAGATCCGCGTCCTCGAACGCAGGCGCGAGGAGATCGGGCTGGACGTAGAGACCGAGACCGACGAGTTCGACGACGACGACCCGCCGCCGGGGATGCGCTGACCGGCGGGTTCCGTCGGCCACGGGGCGACCGGAAGCGGGCGACCTTTTAGGGACAGGACACTTACGCCGGGTATGCGCGTGGCCATCGTCACGGTGGGCGACGAGTTGCTCGTCGGCGACACCGTGAACACCAACGCCGCCTGGCTGGGGGAGCGACTGCACGAGCGCGGCGTCGACGTCGAACGGGTGACGACGCTGCCCGACCGCGTCGCCGACATCGCCCGCGTCGTCAACGAGTACCGCGCCGAGTACGACGCGGTGATCGTCACCGGCGGCGTCGGGCCGACCCACGACGACCTGACGATGGACGGCGTCGCCGCCGCGTTCGGCCGCGAAGTCGTCGAGAGCCAGGAGGTACTCGACTGGCTGGAAGCCGCGGGCGGGTACGCGGCGTCCGACCTCGCCGAGGGAACCGCCGACCTCCCGCGCGGCGCCAGACTGCTCGAAAATCCCGAGGGCGTCGCACCCGGGTGCGTACTCGACAGCGTCTACGTGTTCCCGGGCGTCCCCGCGGAGATGAAAGCGATGTTCGAGACGGTCGCCGACGACTTCGCGGGCGAGATCCAGCACGTCGCGACGGTCGTCGCCGACGAACCGGAGAGCGCGCTGCTCGACCGCATCGAGGGCCTGCGCGAGGCGTTCGACGTGACCGTCGGGAGCTACCCCGGCGACTCCGTCCGGATCAAGATACAGGGGGCCGAGGACGAAGTTGCGGAGGCCGAAGCGTGGCTGCGCGACCGGGTCAAGTTGGCAGAGATGGAGTGAGTCGCGCCGTGGGCGTGAGTCCGGTCGATTCTAGCGGTAGAGGACCTTCCACCAGATCGCCGTCAGGAGGAGTCCGCCGAGCAGCATCACGGATCCGGCGAGGTTGATCAGCCCGCCCTGCACGCCTTCCTGCAGTGGGATGTACATACCTGCCACGTTCGCACGCTGCGATGTAAAACCGCCCGATTTCCGCCGCCCGCAGCGGCGAGGACCGATGCGGACTGCTTTTGTCCGGTCCTCGTCTAGCACTGGCAATGCGACGGATCGGCGTGGTCGTCAACCCGATCGCCGGCATGGGCGGGCGCGTCGGGCTGAAGGGCACCGACGGGAAAGTCGACGAGGCGCGCGAGCGCGGCGCCGAGCCGCGCGCCCCCGAGCGAGCGCGGGCCGCACTGGACGCGCTGGCTGAGACCAACTCTGAGGTCGAAGTTTTCGCGTTCGCCGGAGTCATGGGCGCGGACGCCGCCCGCGACGCGGGCTTCGACCCCGTCGTCGTCGGTGAGGCGGAAGCCGGAGCGGCGAGCGGCGACGAAGCCGACCCGCCGGTGACCACCGCGGCCGACACCCGCGCGGCCGTCCGGGCGTTCGTCGAGAACGACGTGGACCTGATCCTGTTCGTCGGCGGCGACGGCACGGCGGTCGACGTGGCCGAGACGCTGGACGAACTCGGCAGCGAGATTCCGATTCTCGGTGTCCCCGCTGGTGTCAAGATCTATTCCTCGGTGTTCGCGGTGCGGCCGCGAGAGGCGGGCATCGTCGCGGGGTCGTTCACCGACGTGGAGACGGGCGAAGTCAACGACGTGGACGAGGACGAGTACCGCGCACAGGAGGTCTCGACGGAACTGCGCGCCATCGCGAAGACGCCGGTGGCCGACGAGCGACAGGCCAGCAAGCAGACCGGCGGCGGGACGGTCGAGACGCTCGCCGAGGGCGTCGCCGAGGAGGTCGACGCCGGCGTGACCTACGTGCTCGGCCCCGGCGGGACGGTGGGCGCCATCAAGTCGAAGCTGGGATTCGAGGGGACGCCGCTGGGCGTCGACGTCTACCGCGATGGCGAGGTGGTCGTCCGCGACGTGGGCGCCGCAGAAATCGAGTCGGCACTCGGCGACCGCAACGTAATCGTCGTCTCGCCGATCGGGGGGCAGGGGTTCGTCTTCGGTCGAGGCAACCAGCAGATCTCGCCCGCGGTGATCCGCCGCTCGGAGATCGAGGTCGTCGCGACCCGCGCCAAGCTCGACGGCCTCGACGTGCTCCGCGTCGACACCGGTGACCCGGACCTCGATGCCGACCTCCGCGGCTGGCACCGGGTCAGGGTCGGACGCTACGAGCGCCGCCTCGTGAAAGTCGAGTGACGGCGTGGGCGCGAATCGGTTCTGATCCGCTTCGAGTCGATGGGGAGGCGCTAGTATGTTATTCCTTCAGCGCGGCTTCACCGATTTCTGACCGATCGTCCACCAAGCGTAATAGTATTCGGAGGTATATTATACCGTGTATGGATACAATTAAGGTCACGAGAAGATAAGTAAGGGTATGGAAACACGGAAAGTTCAGCGGCTGGGTCCGTCGACGCTGGCGATGACCTTGCCTGCGAAGTGGGCCAAGGAGCACAACGTGGAGAAGGGCGACGAGGTATCGCTGCGGATGGGCGGCAAGGGGACGCTCACCGTCATGCCCGAGTCGGTCCAGGGCGAGGAGTCGGAGGCGATCATCCACTCCGAGGATCTCAACGCTGACGCCCTCGAACGGGCCATCCTCTCGCAGTACGTACTGGGGCGGCGCATCATCCACGTCGACGCCGGCGAGAACGGGACGCTGGAGAGTTCGCACATCAACGCGGTCTACAACGCGGAGACCCAGCTCATGGGCCTCGGCGTCGTCGAGGAGACGCCCGAGCGGATCGCCATCCGCTGTTCGGTCGACCCCGAGGACTTCACCCTCAACAACTTGCTCGAACGCCTGGAGAGCACGGGCTCGACGATGCGGAACGAGGCCGTCAAGGCGCTCGCACACGGCAACCCCGACCTCGCCCAGCGGGCGCTGAACCGGGAGCGCCAGGCCAACAAGATCTTCGTCCTGCTGCTGCGGCTGATCTTCACCTCCTACCAGAACCCGAACCTCGCGCGGGCGGTCGGACTGAACGACGGCTTCCCGCTCATCGGCTACCGCTCGATCGCGAAGAACCTGGAGCTGACCGCCGACAACGCCGAAGACATCGCCGAGATCGCGCTGGAGACCGAGGGCCACTCGCTGAACGTCGACTCCGCGACGATGCGGCGCATCCGGGAGTTCACCGACCAGGTCAACGACCTCACCGAACTGGCCGTCGAGGCGGCCGTCGAGCGCGACTACGACATCGCCATCGAGGTCAAGGAGATGTTCGCCCAGATCGGCGACCGCGAGGCGGAGATCCTCTCGGATCTGGACGAGATGACCAACGAGGACGTCCTCCAGGTCCGCGAGGTGCTCGTGAGCCTCCAGCAGACCGCACAGTACGCGGTCCGAAACGCCGAAATCGCGACGAACCTCGCGCTCAACGAGGAGTCCGAGCACACGACCATCCAGTCGGATTCGACCGCCGAGTGACTCCGCGCCGCTAATCGGCCTGCGCATCGCCGACCAATTTTTCGCCGTTTCGGCGTTCGTCCGGATCCCGGTGAATTAAGTACTGAGTGACGGAACTACAGGGTATGGCAGAGGCAGCTACCGGATCTGACATGAGCATCGGGCTGGGCCTGGCGTTCGCAGTCCTCGCGGTCATCGGCGCCCTGGGGATGCTCGTCGGGTACCACGATCATCTCGTCGCGGGCGGGAGTTTCGCGCTGGCGATGATCGCCGGCGTGCTCTCGATCGCGGGCATCCATCTCTACGGGCATCGGGACGCGTAAGGAATTGTTAAGGGCGTTCGAGACCTACGAACAGCCATGAGCGAACTCGGCGAGGAGGACAGAGAGATTCTGGACTACCTGCGCGATAGCGTCTCGCGCGGGCAGAGCTATTTCAGAGCCAAGAACATCGCGGACCACATCGGCCTCTCCTCCAAGCAGGTCGGGGCGCGACTGCCGAAACTCGACGAGGAGTCGGACGAAGTCGAGATCGAGAAGTGGGGGCGCGCGCGCTCGACGACCTGGCGCGTCACGCTCAGTTAACGGGCTTTTTACGTCTCGCAGTCCGAAGTGAGGGCATGACTGTCCGGGTGGAGCGGTCGTTCGAGTTACCCGTCGACCGCCGCCGTGTCTGGGAGTTCATCGCCGATCCCGGGAAACGCGCCAGCGCTATCAGCGTCGTCAAAGACTACACGGTCCACGACGACGGCAGCGCGACGTGGCACATCCGGCTGCCGATCCCCGTGATCGACAGGACCATCGCCATCGAGACCGAGGACGAGGAGCGCCGCGACCCCGACTACGTCCGCTTCGTCGGTCGCTCGAAGGTGATGAACGTCGTCGGCGAACACGAACTCGCCGAGACCGAGACGGGGACGAAACTGACGAACCGGTTCGTCGTCGACGGGTCGCTGCCTGGCGTCGAGCGCTTCTTCAAGCGCAATCTCGACGACGAACTCGACAACCTCGAAGCCGCCCTCGCCGAGGACCTCGGGGTCGAAGTGTGAGACTCGCACTGGCGCAGATCCGGGTCGAACCCGGCGCGGTGTCGGCCAACGTCGACAGGGCGCGCGAGGCGGTCGCAGACGCCGCCGCGGCGGGCGCGGACCTCGTTGCGCTCCCGGAGATATTCAACGTCGGCTACTTCGCGTTCGACCTCTACGAGCGCCGCGCCGAGAGCGTCACCGGTCCGACCGTCTCCGCGCTCGCCGAGAGCGCCCGCGAGCACGGCATCGGTATCCTCGCCGGCAGCATCGTCGAGGATCTTTCGGCTTCGCGCGAGGCCGGCGTCGAGACGCCCGCGCCTGAGGGCCTCGCGAACGCCTCGGTCTTCCTGGATCGCGACGGTGAACGGCGCGCCGTCTACCGGAAACACCACCTTTTCGGCTACGGCTCGGCCGAGCAGGAACTGCTGGTCCCCGGCGAGTCCCTGCCCACCGTCGAGTTCGAGGACCACGTCGTCGGGATGACGACCTGCTACGACCTGCGATTTCCGTCGCTGTACCGGGATCTCGTCGACGCCGGGACGACGCTCGTGCTCGTCCCGAGCGCGTGGCCCTACCCCCGCGTCGAGCACTGGCAGCTCTTCCCGCGGACGCGCGCCGTCGAGAACCTCTGTTACGTCGGCGCGGTCAACGGCGTCGGGGACTCCGACGGGTCGACGCTACTCGGCCGCTCGGCGGTCTACGACCCGTGGGGGACGACCCTCGCCGGCTCGGGCGACGAGGAGGCCGTCGTCACCGCCGAGGTCGACCGCGACCGGGTCGAGGAAGTCAGGGGCGATTTTCCCGCGCTGGACGACCGGCGCCGATAGCTCAAGCGGCTCTTTGATGGCACGGTATTCCTTTACAAGCAGCGACGGATCTCCCCCGTATGGTTCGGAAATCAGCGGTACTGGTCGTCGTCCTCGTCGTTCTGGCGGGCTGCTCCGGAATGGGGGGAGGCGACGGCGGCGAAAACGCCGACTTGGAGGTAGCGAAGGACGGCGGCGACGGTGCCGGGGGCGCAAACGGGGCCGCCGGAGGCGGCGACGGGAGCGCCGGTGACGGCGGCCCAGGCGGCGACAGCAGTGAGGCGAAGAAGGAATTCAGCGCCGACGACAGCGGCAACGGCGGCGACGCGGCCGCCAGCGTCGACCGCGCGCTCATCAAGACGGGCACCGTCGAGGTCGAGGTTGACAATTACTCCGTCGCCGAGTCCGCGGTGGAGTCCCGGGCGGCCGAACTCGGCGGGTACGTCTCCGCGTCGGAGTCGACGCTCCACCGCACCGACAACGAAACCTGGCGGACGGGTTACGTCGAGGTGCGCGTCCCCTCGTCGAACTTCACGGCGATGTTCGACGCCTCCCGCGGGCAGGGGACCGTGCTGTCGGCCGACTCGAACACGAAGGACGTGACCGACAAGCTCGTCGACCTGAACGCTCGACTGGAGAACTTGCGATCCCAGCGCGACCGCCTCCGCTCGCTGTACGAGTCGGCGAACACGACCGAGGACCTCTTGCACGTCCAGGAGCAGCTCTCCTCGGTCCAGCAAGAGATCGAGCGCCTCGAAGCCCAGAAGCGCTCGCTCGAAGACCGGGTGGCGTTCTCGACGCTCACGGTCGAGTTGGACGAGCCTGAGCCCGAACCCGAGTCGCCGCCGACGGGCGAGCGAACGCCGTTCCACGAGCAGTCGCCCGTCGCCGTGTTCCTCAGTTCGGTCGCCGGGCTGGTCCGCTTCGCCCGCACCGCGTTCATCGCCGGGGTCGCCGCGCTCCCGTGGGTCGTCGGACTCGGCGTGCCGGCGGTCCTCGCTGTTCAGGCCGGTCGGCGCTTCGGTCGCAACTCGAGACTCCCGATCGTCGGCGGTCGGGAACGGTCTCCTGAGTTCCCGGCTCCCGAGGATGCCGGGGTCAGCCGGTCGCCGTCCGAATCAGATACCACAGAGGCCGAGTCCGATGCCGTGGAGCCAGAGTCCGCGGAGGACGACTCGGATTCGGCGGGCCAGAGCGACGACGAACTCAGCGAGTCGGGATCCGACGACGAGGCGTCCGTCGGCGATTCCTCAGACGCCTGATGGACAGGGCCTCCGCGTGGGCTCCGACCCCGCCGAGACACGAAGTTTATACCTGTGGCCTCGCTACAGATAGGTGCCGGTGAGACGCTTTTCACGTCGTACCCGGCACTACAACCGCGCTCGGCCAGGCCACGTCGACCGGCCGCGGCACCTGTCCGGACAGGTCATCCGCGGCCCGCCTCCTCGTCCACGGCCCGCCTCCTCTCGCCTTTCGCCATTCTGACGGTGTGGTTGTGACCGAGAGTTCTCTGTCTCGTTCGGAGAACCGTTCTACTGGGTCAGCCGTACCTAGCTGTCGGGTCGACCACGAGAATCAGCAGGCGGTGAAAGCCCTCGGCGCGCTCGGTAGCAGTACTTGGAACCGCTACCGCAGGAGACAGCAGGCGGTGAAAGCCCTCGGCACGCTCGCGGTCGCTGCGCGGGATATCCGCGCTCTCCGCACCGCCCGCGCGGATAGAGCCCGCTCGGGCGACTAAAGTGAACGCGAGCGCGCCTCGCCCTTTCAGTCCGCCAGGAAACAGCACCGCAACCGTACCGCCCAGCACCGTAGACAGCCACACGCCTCCCCAGCCGATTGCGTTGTCTGCGGGCGACCCGAGCGTCGCCCGCACGGCCCGAGGGACCTTCGGTCCCTCGCTGCTCGTCGCAACGCTCCTGCGCTACTCATCCCTCGCACGACTCTGTCGCGAGACGAGACTCGCGACAGCGCGCGCCAGAACGAATGTCCGGAGGCCGAAACGGGGTGCTCAGTCCTCTTCGGTCTTGATGTCGGCGGAGAGGCCCTGCGCCATCTGGATGTCCTTTGAGTTGTTGAGCGTCCAGGCCGTTCGCTCGGTGACGGCCTCGATGACCTCGCGGGCGCTCGGGGACCCCTTCCCGGATTTCTTCACGCCGCCGAAGGGGAGCTGGACTTCGGCGCCGATAGAGGGGAGGTTCCCGTAGGCGAGGCCGACCTCGGCGTGGTCGCGGTAGTAGTTGATCTCGCGGTAGTCCTCGGAGATGACGGCGCCAGCGAGGCCGTACTGGGTGTCGTTGTGGATCTCGACGGCACGCTCGATGTCGCCGGAGTACTCCACGAGCGCGACGTGAGGGCCGAAGACCTCCTCGTGGATACAGCGCAGGTCGGGGTCGTAGTCGACCTCGTAGACGAACGGGCCGACCCAGTAGCCGTCTTCGTGACCCTCGGGGATCTCCTCGTCGTCGAGGTCGGCGCGGTCGACGAGGACGGTGGCGCCCTCCTCGCGGGCGAGGTCGTTGTACTGGTGGAACTTCTCGACCTGCGCGTCGCTGACGACCGGGCCCATGAACGTGTCTTCGTCGAGCGGGTCGCCGACGGCCACGTCCTCGGCGAGGTCGACGAAGCGCTCCTTGAACTCGTCGTAGACCTCCTCGTGGACGATGAGGCGCTCGCTGGAGACGCAGCGCTGGCCCGTCGTCTTGAACGAGGACATGACCGCGGAGTGCAGCGCGATGTCCAGATCGGCGTTCTCGGTGATCACGATGCCGTTCTTGCCGCCCATCTCCAGGGCCGCGTCGCGGCCGGGAACGCCGCCGAGTTTCTCGTCGATCTTGTGGCCGACCTCGGCGGAGCCGGTGAAGAGGACGGTGCTGACGCGCTCGTCTTCGACGATGGCGTTGCCGGTGTCGCCGAAGCCCTGGACGACGTTGAACACGCCGTCGGGGACGCCCGCGTCGACCATCATCTCGGCGACGATCTGGCCGCACCAGGGCGTCTGCTCGGCGGGTTTCCAGACGACGGTGTTGCCCTCGACCAGCGCGACGGCCATGTGCCAGAACGGGATGGCGACCGGGAAGTTCCACGGGGTGATACAGCCGACGACGCCGCGGGGCTTGCGGCGCATGTAGGCGTCCTTCGCGGCGATTTCCGAGGGGACTACGTCGCCGTGTGGGTGGCGCGCGTTGCCGGCGGCCCACTCGACCATGTGGGCGGCCTCGACCACGTCAGCCCGGCCCTCGCTGATCTCCTTGCCGCACTCCCGGGTGACGATCTCGCCGAGTTCGTCCGTGCGGTCGCGGAGTTCGTGGTAGACGTCCCACAGCACCTCCGCGCGGTCTATGTACGAGAGGGCGCGCCACTCCTCGAATGCGTCCTCGGCGGCCGCCACCGCGCGTTCGACGTCCGCAGGGGTCCCGCGATAGAACTCGCCGAGCGTCTCGCCCGTCGCCGGGTTTTCGCTCTCGAAGGTCTCCTCGCTCTCGCCCGCCGTCCACTCGCCGTCGACGTAGTGCCGGTACGGGTCGGATCGGTCCTGACTCATGCCCGAACAAACGTCACCGACGGTGAAAAATTCCCCCCGCGGTTCGCTGTCGGTGGTCAGACCGTCCGATCCCCCTCGACTGTCTCTCAGTCGCTCCGTTTCGACTGATAACCGTCCCGGTTTCACGCTACTTGTAATATGTTATCAACCGTGATACTCGGCCGAGTAAATTAATAATAGATCGGTATAAATCCGATATTGTGACAGACGATGGCCGCATCAACCGACAGTCCGGCAGTCGACGTACCCGACACTGACGGTGACGACGGCGGTTCGTTCCCGGCAGTGCTCGTGTTCGACGACTCGACGCGCTCGGCGCTGTATCGACGGTGGCTCCCCGACGCCATCCGGGTCGAGTCAGTTCGGTCGCTCGAAGAGGCCGGGCGCGCCGTCGACGAGTCGACCGGGGTGGCGCTGGTCCGCCACGAGTTGCCCGAATCGAAGCGCGCGGCCATCGCGACGATGATCGACGGTGTGTCCGGCCAGGTCAGGGTCGTCGTGACAACGGCCGACCACTCCCCGGTGTCCGATCCGGTCCTCGACGAAGACGCCTGTCTCTGCGAGCCCGTCGACCGCGAGTCGCTTCGAACGGTCGTCAGCCGGCAACTCAGCATGGCGTCCTACGGTCGGCTGCTCACCGAGTACTACGAACTCTCACTCCGTCTGGCGTCCCGGGAGTACAGGCGGTCGTCGGAGCCTCCGTCGGCCGACGACGAGCGGATCGAGGCGCGACTCTCGGACCTCGCGGCGGGTATCAAGACCCTCCAGAAGCGACTCACCGCCGACGAAGTGCGGTCGGTCCTCCACGACATTGCACCGCCGGAGTACGAGCGCCGGGAAGCCGAGCGGGAACCGCCGACCAGCGGCAAGTACCGGCCCGACAGCTGTCGTTCCTGCGGTCGTGACTGGAACGTCGCCGCTGACGGCTCCCCGGCAGGGTACCGTCGGCTCGGCGCGTTCGTCTGGGAGTGTACCGACTGCGGAACTCTCTTCGAGATGTCCGATCCGGCGAACCAGCAGGTCGCCCGCCGCCGGTGAACCGTGCTGTGTCGTTGCCCTCGCAGCCGTTGCTGTACCGGTCTTCGATGTCCAGTGGCTGCTGCCGCTAGATCTGGATCATCCGTCAGCTTCTGACGCGATCACGGCCACGGAGACACCGAGCCACAGACACAGAGCGACCAGTGCGGCCCAGCCGGTGAGGAACCAGGGGACGGTCTCGAAGGTGTGCTCGGCGACGAACGCGTTCGTGATAAACTCGTTCAGTTCCGGGTCGGGCTGGAGCTGCTGAGTCGTGATGGCCACTCCACTGCTCGAACTACCGACCCCGTAGATCCAGTTCGTCCCGGCGATCAACAGTCGAAACGGGCTCAGGCGATGCAACAGAAAGTACAGCGGGGCGGCCGGCGGTTGGAACGTGCTCACCGGCGTTTCGGTGACGATATCGTACCCTACGTTCACGATCGCCTGGAAGAACAGTACCGCAAACAGAACGAGTAGCGTCGCGACTCGCCCCCGGATCGACCGAGAGGTGACGATCCCCGTGGCGACACCGACCCCGACACACGTCGCCGCGTAGACCGGCACCACCAGCAGGAACGCGACTGAAGGGAGCAGCGATGGAACGGCGTATTCGGGGACCTGTGGGACAACTGCGAGGAAGACGAGCCATTCCGAGACGACGATTCCCGCGAGTGCGACGTCGGCGTACGTCTGCCAGGGAGTCTGTGACGCGGCGTCTCGCCGGGTTGTGGTCGTCCGCCACCAACCGACCAGGAACCCGCCGATGAGGATCACCAGCGCGAGATCCCGCACCGCGTACAGCACGGCGATATCTGGACCGATAAGCCCGACCACTCGGTCCGGAACGGACGAGCTCCGAGTCTGCGAGATCACGAGGATATACACCGTCGAAACGACGGCGAAAGCCGCTACCGGCAGCCGCGTGAGTTCCGCTCTGATCCGGCTCTGGAGGGACATTCGTGATAAGTTTGTAAAACAGTTGACTGGAAACCGTTCCGGATTCGATTTCGGTCGATCTTCCCGCCCGTCGTCCTTCTCGACGAGGTTGGTTGCGGGGACAGACGAGACTCACCATCTCGAAGCGCGACACTCGACTCTTTAGCATTGAAGAAGCGGACCAGTGCCGACGAAGAACGGCTGGTCTCTACGACATCGTGTCGCTCGCCGTCGGTAAGTCGGCCGACTCACCTCGTCGCTACGACGCGGACTCGATCCGTTCGAGCGCGGCCTCGAAGTCGTCCGCGCCGATGACGACGTCGTCCGCCCGCTCGTTGGCTTCCTCGGGGTCGACGCCGGCGGCCACCTCACTGATGGCCCGCATCGACGCCGCGCGGACGAGCGACTCGATCTGCGCGCCCGACAGTTCCGCGGTCTCGGCGGCGAGTTCGTCGAGGTCGACGTCGTCGCCGAGCGGCTTGCCCTCCACGTGAACGTCGAGGATCTCGCGTCGGCCGTGCTCGTCCGGGTTCGGCACCTCGACGTGCTGTTCGAGTCGGCCCGGCCGCAGGAGCGCGTCGTCGAGCACGTCGCGTCGATTCGTCGCCGCGAGGACGACGATGTTGGGGTTCTCGGCGGCGCTGTCCATCTCGGTCAGCAGTTGCGAGACGACGCGCTCGGTCACCTCGTTGCCGTCCATCCGGCCGCCGGCGATGCCGTCGATCTCGTCGAAGAAGACGATGGCCGGCGCGGTCTGGCGGGCGCGGTCGAACACCTCGCGGACCGCCTTCTCGCTCTCGCCGACGTAGCGGTCCATCAGTTCCGGTCCCGCGACGCGGATGAAGTTGACGCCGCTCTCGCCCGCCGCCGCGCGGGCGAGCAGCGTCTTCCCCGTCCCCGGCGGGCCGTGGAGCAACACGCCGGAGGGCGGGTCGGTGTTGGTCGCGGCGAACAGCGGCCCGTACGCCAGCGGCCACTCGACGGCCTGTTCGAGCGCCGACTTCGCCTCCGCCAGGCCGCCGACGTCCTCGAAGGTGACCGTCGGCGATTCGGCGACGTACTCGCGCATCGCCGAGGGCTCGACCGCCCGCATCGCCGCCTCGAAGTCCTCCCGGGTGACCTGCGGCTCGTCGCGAGTCCGCCGTAGCGCGTGCATCGCGGCCTCGGTCGTCAGGGTGTGGAGGTCGGCGCCGACGAACCCGTGCGTCCGCCCGGCCACGCGGTCGAGTTCCACGTCGTCGCCCAGCGGCATCCCGCGGGTGTGAACGTCCAGAATCTCCCGGCGCCCCGTCTCGTCGGGGACGCCGATCTCGATCTCGCGGTCGAAGCGGCCGCCCCTGCGGAGGGCGGGGTCGATGCTGTCGACGCGGTTGGTCGCGCCGATGACGATGACCTGCCCGCGCTCTTCGAGGCCGTCGAGCAGCGTGAGCAGTTGCGCGACCACGCGATTTTCCATGTCCGAGTCGTCGTCGCGTTCGCCGGCGATGGCGTCGATCTCGTCGATGAAGACGATGGCTGGGGCGTTCTCCTCGGCGCGGGCGAACGCCTCGCGCAGCCGTTCCTCGCTCTCGCCCTTGTACTTCGAGACGACCTCCGGCCCGGAGATCACGTCGAAGTAGGCGTCGACCTCGTTGGCGACTGCGCGTGCGATGAGCGTCTTCCCCGTCCCGGGCGGCCCGTGCAGGAGGACGCCGCGCGGCGGCGAGATGCCGAGCCGGGTAAACAGTTCGGGCTCCGAGAGGGGGAGTTCGATCATCTCCCGGACCTGATCGAGTTCGTCGTCGAGTCCGCCGATGTCCTCGTAGGAGACGCCGGTCCGGGAGGCCGACTCGTCGGGAGTCGACCCGGACCCGCTCTCTCCCGCAGATCCGGCGGACCCGCCGCTTGTTCCGGGTTTGCCCGTTCCGGTAGTGCTTCCGGTGTCGGCCGTCGTGCCGGATCCCGTGGTCCCGCCGCTTATCGGCGGCAACACGGTGATGTCCGTCTCGTCGGTGACTCGCACCGCGCCGGCGGGGTCGGTTCCCGAGACGGCGAACGCGCCGACGCCGTCGATGTGGACCTGCTCGCCCTCGCGGAGCGGCCGGTCGAGCAGCGCCCGACGGACCGCCGCCTCCTGCTGTCTGTCGTCGAGGCCCACCGTCTGTGCGAGTCGGACGGTGAGACTGTCGGCCTCACGGACCGAGGTTTGCTGGACAGTGACTGTGTCGCCGATGTTCACGCCGGCGTTGGCCCGCGTGTCGGCGTCGATGCGGATGTACGCGCCGTCGCCGCTCTCGGGCCAGGCCTTTGCGACCGTCGCGCGCTCGCCCTCGATGACGAGCGGGTCGCCGCTCAGTACCCCCAGCCGGGACCGGACGGCCTCGGGCACTCTCGCGATCCCGCGGCCGGCATCCCGTTTGTTCGCACCCTCGACGGAGACTTCGATGGCGTCGCCGCTTCCCATACGCCGGCTTGCCCCCCGACGTTCTTTACCGTTCCCCACCGCCTTTTTCGCTCAGCGGTTGTTCGATACAGGGAATCCGCTCGTTCAATGGAGGATGCCGTCTGTGACGGCGGCCTGATACAGACGGTGGGCAGAAAAAGCCATCTCCAGTCCGCCGCGCCGGGAGCCTGTTACTGGTCTTCGGCGCGTGGGTCGACCGATGCAATCAGTCCGGTCGCCAGCATCCGTCGCGTAATCGCCACGATACCGTTGTGGAAGCCTCGGCCGAACACGGCTTGCTCGTGTTCCTGGCCACCTCGATTCGTTTCGTGGTACGTGCTCACCAAGATCGCTTCCCGATCGACCAGTAGTAATCGGCTGATCTCCGTGGTGTCGTCCGCTAGTGTCGACTGACTCAGCCACGACAACTCCGAGACGAACACTTCGGTGTCGGGAAGGGCATCCTGAATCCGTTCGCGGAGCGTCTCGGTAACCGTCCCGATGATAACGCTGAGCCCGCGCTGCTGAGCCGCTTCGAGTCGCTCGGCGAGCTCTTCGGTGAAGACGCTTTCGTGGCCGATTACGAGGATGATCTCTTCGTCGGCCTCGTCGATCAGCTGCTGAGTACGACTCGTGATCGCCGTGTCACCTGTTAGCGCCCAGACGTCGTGAGTAACCTCCGTCTCTTCGGTCCCCACCGCCTGATCGAGGTCCTGCAGTGTTTCCCGGAGCGATTCAGTCCGGTCTTCGTACTCGTTCTGGAGGATCATCACCGCCTCGTCGACGGACACGGCGCGGAATCGCTGGGGGTTCGAGTGCTGCACCTCGACGAGCCCTTTCGTTTCTAACACCCGGGCCGCGTCGTAGACGCGCGTGCGAGGGACTTCCGAAACGTCGCTGATGTCTTTCGCCGTTCCCGCCGGTAGTCGCGAAAGCGCCACGAACGATTTCGCCTCGTACTCTTTGAGCCCGAGTTGCTGGAGCAATTCTACTGCCCGGTCCTGATTTGCAAGGTCATCCATGGGTCCCAACCGTTCTGCTGCCAATCGACAGCCTGCAGTTAAATAGAGTATCGCCCGGGAAAGGTGTTGTTACTCCTTGAACACCGTTCACTCAGATAATCACAATAGAATTATGGGGGATGGACAACTACGAGGTAGCGGCGCGCAGCGTCAGAATGGGTCCCAACCTCTCTGTGGCTGCGCGCCCTTTCAGCACAGCTTCGCGAGTGACATCACGAGAGAGGAGTTTCGAACTTGTCCAGCCCGTTGCACTACTACGTCCCCACAGCTACTGCCGCCACAGAGGTGTCACTCACCAGTCAGCGGGAAGGCCATTTACGTCGTCGTCTAACTCCTCCAGCAGCGGCCTGATCTCGGAAAAATTCTCACCCTGTTTAACTGATCCGCTCTCCCTGTCCCAGTCGATGAGGCCGTAGCTGGCCAGTTTCGGCAGGTGGACGTGGTATAGAGCGACAGCTCGTTCGGTATCGTTCTCTGGGTCGGTGCTGTCGATCGACGGCTGAGTCTGTGGATCGCGCTTCAATAGGTCGAGCAGTAGGCCGCGGCGTGGAGCCGCAGCCAATACGTCTGCTGCGTCATCGAACGAGAACGTCTCGCCCATATTTCTCATACAGTATATTTGTGTGGCGACAGATAACTTCCAGAGTCTTTCCAGTTTAGACGACGTTTGAGGATCTGAGTGAACAGACGATGCGTAACGGGTGGTCGTAGCAGTGGGCCCTTCTGAGGCCACAAAGGCATCTGCCGGATGGGATCCAGATGACGAATGGAAGGTCGGTACCTGTTGGGATCCAGCTACCAGTCCCTGGACATTTTCACCGATAGTTGCTGACAGGTGCCACTAGTTCGAGTGTCGACGCGTTCGCTGGTGCAAGAGTTGTCCGCTCGTGAGCGAGGGCGGCCGGTGTCGGTGTCGGCATCGTCAACTGATCGGGCGGAGTCATTCTTTCGTCCGCACACTGACCGAATATCCCCGTGAGCTCGGAGAAACGCCTTTACCGGTTGCCGACACACACTCTACCATGGTCGTGACTACCGAGCGCGACGAGATGACCTGGTACAAGTGCGAAGCTTGCGGGTTGATGTTCGACGACCAGTCCGACGCGCGACAGCACGAGGAGAACTGCGACGCCGAAGAGCCGTCGTACATCCAGTGAGTCCAAAGGGGGCAGATCCGTGACGACGGAGTGACCACCAGGCGTGCCTGCTATGCCTTCTCGACGATTTCGTAACTGCGCTCGCTCAGCTCGTCCTCGGCGAAGACGAACACACGCCCGTCGGCGACCGACAGGTCCGCCTCGACCTCGACCCGGTGGGCATCGGCCCGGGCGGTCACGCCCGCGAACAGCGTCTCCTCCTCGCCGTCCGCGATCATGACGCGGCCGACGCCGGTCTCCTCGAGGATGTCGTCGTGGGTGTTCAGGTCGTTGATGTAGAGCATGATGCCCTGGGTTCCAGTCTCGTCGGTGACCAGCACGTGGACCTCCTTGCCCGGACCGGTGCGGACGCTCTCCTCGACGGCTGTCGGCACGCCGCGGTAGAAGGCCTCCCGACCGTCGTGGTACTCGACGACGATGCCGTCCTCGGTCAACTCGACCCCCAGCGTGTCCGGCGGCACGTCGTTGCGTGCGCTCATACCCGTGGGTTCCGGCCAGCGCCCCAAAAGCGTCGCGTTCCCCTCCCGCGACGGTACCCGTGATCGTCCGCTTCAGTGGTCTCCGACGGAAATCCCACAGAGGTAAATACCGCCCGGGAAGACAGACGCACGATGGAAGGACAGGCTGTCGCCCCCGCGGCGGGGACGGTGTTGAACGCGCTCGCGACGGGCACCGGGTCGGCGTTCGCCATCGACGAGTACACGACCGCGACGGTGGAACTCGACGCCGACGCCGACGAGGTTACCGGCCGTGTCGCGGAAGCCGACGACGCCGACACGACGCTGATCGAGCAGTGCGTCGCCGCCGTCACCGACCGCTTCGGCGACGGTGAGGGCGGCCGCGTCCGCACCGAAAGCGACGTGCCGATGGCCTCGGGCCTGAAGAGTTCGAGCGCCGCCGCCAACGCGACCGTGCTTGCGACGCTCGACGCGCTCGACGCCGCCGACGAGATATCGCGCGAGGACGCCTGTCGCATCGGCGTGCAGGCCGCCCGCGACGCCGGCGTCACGGTGACCGGTGCGTTCGACGACGCCAGCGCGAGCATGCTCGGCGGCGTCACCGTCACCGACAACGACGCAGACGAACTGCTCGCCCGCGAGGAGCGCGACTGGGCGGTCCTCGTCTGGACGCCGCCCGAGCGTTCCTTTTCCGCTGACGCCGACGTCGAGCGTTGCCGTCGCGTCGGGCAGATGGCCGATCTGGTCGCCGACCTCGCCCTCGACGGCGAGTTCGGCCGCGCGATGACCGTCAACGGGCTCGCCTTCTGCGCCGCGCTCGAGTTCCCGACCGACCCCATCGTCGAGGCGATGCCGACCGTCCACGGCGTCTCGCTGTCGGGGACCGGTCCGAGCTTCACGGCGGTGGGCGAGCGCGACGCGCTGGAGGCGCTCCGCGAGCAGTGGGGCGAGCGGGAGGGACGGACCTGGCTGACGACGACTCAAACGGAGGGCACACGAATCCTATGAGCGACGACGAATCCACAGAGTACGCCGAAGAGATGAGCCTCGACGAACTGCGCGACGAGATCCGGTCGATCGACCGCGAGATCGTCGAGTTGATCGCCCAGCGCACCTACGTCGCCGACACCATCGCGCAAGTCAAAGACGAACGCGGCCTCCCCACGACCGACGAGGAGCAGGAACAGGCCGTGATGGACCGCGCCGGCGAGAACGCCGAGCAGTTCGACGTCGATTCCAACCTCGTCAAAGCGATCTTCCGCCTGCTCATCGAGTTGAACAAGGTTGAGCAGCGGGAGAACAGATAATCGATCGCGCCGAGACGCTGAGCCGACGATCCCGCTCGTCGGCGCCGCCCCGTCAACTACGTACGACGCGGTGGTGGTCCGCGTCGAATGGCCGAAGTTCCTTATGTTCTCCGGGGGGATCGGGGGGTATGGTGGAGTACGAACTCGACGACGTCGACCGGGAGATCCTCGCGGCCCTCCAGGAGGACGCGCGCAACCTCTCATCCGGCGAGATCGCCGACCGGACGGACGCCTCGTCGAGCACGGTGCGCAAGCGCATTCAGCGACTGGAATCGGAGGGGATCATCAAGGGATACAGCGCCGAGGTCGACTACCAGAAGTCCGGCTATCCGCTCCGGATGCTGCTGTTCTGTACGGCCCCGATCCCGGAACGGGGGAACCTCATCGACGAGATTCTGGAGATCTCCGGCGTCGTCTCCGTTCAGGAGCTAGTCACCGGTGAACAGAACCTCCTCGTGACGGCCGTCGGCGAGGCGGACGACGACATCACGCCGGTCGCACAGGAACTGCTCGACATGGGACTGACCGTCGCCGACGAGGTACTCGTCCGCAGCCACGAGTCGACGACGTTCGACGACTTCACCGCTCACTCGGACGAGAAATAACCGTTCTGTTCCCTATCGGCGCGTTTGATACCGAACTGTTCGCGAAGGGGATGCCATGTAGTAGGCGCCGGCGGTCATCGTTGTGGCCGAGATAGGGTTCTGCGGCGGACTATCTCAGGCAGATAACGGGCGACAGGTGTTCTCGACCGGTCACTGGCGGAAACCGGCTCGTCAAAGTGCGATCGTCACTCTCCCGCACTGGCCATAACCATAATGTTCTTTCATACGAGTTAATCGAACGCTTTGTTCAATCCAAAGGATATAATAATCACTTCGTTCTAAAGTGGCGTGAAGGCGACCGATACGTGCGTCGCCCGTCGCGGACGTCGACGCGGGGGCGACGAACAATCCGGTCGCAGGAACGACGATGACTGACCACACCAGACCGAACGACGGCGTACAGCTCTCGGATATCGCGACGTCCTCCGACTCGACCATTCCGCGAGCGTCGACAGCGACGGTCTGGGCTCTCTTTCTCCTCGCAGTGGGGGTCCTCGGGCTCTCAGTAGCGGGCGGCGGAGAGCGGGGAGTCGCCGGAGTGTTCGTCGTCGACGGACTGACCGCGGTCGCCTGGGTCGTGGTCACCTTCTTCAGCGGTATCATCCACAGCTACTCCCGGCGCTACATGGCCGGCGATAGCCATCTCGACGGCTTCTTCGTCCGTATCTTCGGATTCACCCTCGCCGTCATGGCGATGACCGCGGCAGACCACGTCGCGCTGTTGGCCGCGGCGTGGCTGGCGATGGGGCTCGTCATGGCCTCGCTCGTCGGCCACGTCCGCGGCTGGGATCAGGCCCAGGCCGCCGCCAGATGCGCTCGTCGGTACTTCCTCGCGAGCGCTACCCTGCTCACCGTCGGCCTCGCCGTCCTCGTCTGGAGTACCGGGTCGACGTCCATCTCGGGAATCCTCGACCAGGTCGAGACCGTCCCGCAGACGACGGCACTCGCCGCCGTCAGTTGTCTCGTCCTTGCGGCGGTGATCCAGTCGGCGCTCGTCCCCTTCCATCGCTGGCTGCTGTCGTCGATGACGGCGCCGACGCCGGCCTCGGCGCTGATGCACGCCGGCTTCGTCAACGCGGGCGGCATCCTGCTGACCCGCTTCGCGCCGCTGGTCACCAGCGAGACGGCCGTCATGCTGGGAATCGTCGTCGTCGGCGCGGTGAGCGCCCTGTTCGGACAGGCGCTCATACTCATTCAGACCGACGTCAAGCGGGAACTCGGCGCCTCGACGGTCGCCCAGATGGGCTTTATGATCCTCCAGTGCGGGCTCGGCTTCTTCGCCGCGGCCGTCACGCACCTCGTCCTGCACGGCTTCTACAAGGCCTACCTGTTCCTCTCGTCCGGCAGC
This sequence comes from Halosimplex yunnanense, assembly GCF_054504345.1. Classification (NCBI taxonomy): domain Archaea; kingdom Methanobacteriati; phylum Methanobacteriota; class Halobacteria; order Halobacteriales; family Haloarculaceae; genus Halosimplex; species Halosimplex yunnanense. The sequence continues at coordinate 261,044 of NZ_JBTJEL010000036.1, forward strand.
GCCGTCGAACAGACGGCACCCGATAGTTCGAAGCACTCGTCGCCGACCCCCGCGGGCATCGCCGTCGGCCTGCTCACCGCACTCGCCGGGGGCGTTCTGTTCGCCGTCCTCACCGGGAAGGGGACGAAACCCGACAGCGGACTCGTCCTCACCGCCGTCGTCGTCCTGACGACGATGCACGCGACCCGCGACGTCGTCCGCCGCTCGTCCCTCTCGGCCCCGCTCAGACTGCTCGGCCTTCCGCTCGTCGCCCTGACCGCGATCGGGACCTACGCCGCGGTGTTCGAGGCGATCTCCGCGGCGCTGGCGGACGTTCCGATGACCGCGGCGCCGACCGACCTGACCGTCGTCCACCTCGGGGTCGTCGCCCTGTTCGTCCTCGCGTACGCCGCGACGGAGTTCGGCTGGCACCGCGCCAGCAAGCGGCTCTACGTCGCGCTGCTGAACGCCTCGCAGCCGCATCCGGACACGATCCTCACCAGCACGGAGGACTACGATGACGCTTGAACGGGACACCATCGCCGACAGCATCGACCGCGCGGCCGAGACCGTCGGTTCGGTCTGGCCGCTGCACTCGTTCGTCACGGCCAACCCCCTCGCGGGGTTCGAGGACGAACCGTTCCACCGCGCCGTGGAGGACGCCGAGCGACTGTTCGACGGCCGCGGCTACCCGCACCCGTCGGTCTTCCGCCGCGCCTGGGAGCGCGGCCAGATCGACCCCGACGTGCTGGCCGCCGAACTCGACGCCCACGGCGTCTCCGACGACCCCGAGACCCTCCTCGACGAGATGGAGGCGGCCGAGGCGGCGCGCGAGGACGACACGGAGACCGACGACGCCGCGGAGACCGTCGACCGCGTCCTCTCGAAGTGGCTCGCCGCGTTCCTCGACCAGGGACAGTCCGAGTGGTCGATGCCCGGCCGCGATCAGGGCTTCTACGCCGCCTGGCGCGACCTCGCGCCCTACGACGACGAGATTCCCGGCTGCGAGGACCCGTCCGACCTGCCGGAGAAGCCGGTCGCGGCGATCGAAGCGGCCCTCTCGGAGTACCCGCAGGGGCGCTGGGAGGACATCTTCGAGCACCACCTCGCCGCCCTCCCCGGATGGACCGGCTTCGTCAAGCAGCGGGCGGGCGCCGACGCCGACCCGTGGCAGGACGAGTACCCGATCACGCTGCTGGAGTTCCTCGCCGTGCGCCTGACGCTGGCCGACCTGTTCGACGCGCCCGTCGAACCCGATGAGGACGTCGACACCGGGGGCAACCAGCAGTCCGGCGCGATCGACGACGTCCCGCTGCCCGAGATCTGGCTGACCGCGTGGGAGAAGAGCTACCGCGCTCGCCTCCTCGACGATATCGACCGGACCGTCACGGATCCCGCCGAAGCGGGCGACGACGAGCGGCCGGCCGCACAGCTCGTCTTCTGCATCGACACCCGCTCGGAGGTCATCCGCCGGCACGTCGAGGCCGTCGGCCCGTACGAAACCCACGGCTACGCGGGCTTCTTCGGCGTCCCCGTGCGCTACCAGACGTACGACAGCGACGTCGCCGTCGACGCCTGCCCCCCGATCGTCGACCCGCAACACCGCGTCGCCGATCGCCCCCAGTCTGACTGTCACGACCACAGGGAGACCCACGATAGCTGGCGGACGCTGGTCTCCGCTGGCCGCAAACACCTCAAGGAACTGAAGACCAACGTCGCCGCGGCGTTCACGTTCGTCGAGGGCGGCGGGAGCGCCTACGGCGCGGCGATGGCGGCGCGGACGCTGGCCCCGTCGGCCGTCTCCGACCTCTCGAACGCCGTCGACGACCGCGTCCCCTCGCCCGGGGCGTTCTGCACGCCCACCGTCGACCGCCGCGACGCGGCCGACGCCGACGGCGACCTCCCGCAGGGGATGACCCTCGAAGCGAAGGTCGAGTACGCCGAGACGGCCTTCGAACTCATGGGCTGGGAGGAGTTCGCCCGGTTGGTCGTCTTCACCGGCCACGCGAGCGAGACGGCGAACAACCCGTTCGATTCGAGCCTCGACTGCGGCGCCTGCGCCGGCAACCCCGGCGGCCCGAACGCCCGCGTGCTCGCGACTATCTGCAACGACGAGGACGTCCGAGCGGTCCTCCGTGACCGCGGGTTCGACGTCCCCGAAGACACCGTATTCCTCGCCGGGGAGCACAACACGACCACCGACGAGATCACGCTGTTCGACGGTCACGTCCCGGAGAGCCCCCGGGACGACCTCGAACGCCTCCGCGAGGACCTCGCCGAGGCTCGCGAGCGCGCCGCGTCTGAACGCGCCGAGTCACTGCCCGGCAGCGACCCCGCCGACGGCGTCCGCGAGACCGAGCGCCGGACGGCCGACTGGGCCGAGACCCGGCCGGAGTGGGGGCTGGCGGGCAACGCCTCGTTCGTCATCGGTCCCCGCGAGTTGACGGCGGAGCAGGATCTGGACGGGCGGGCGTTCCTGCACTCATACGACTGGACGGCCGACTCCGACGGGGAGGCCTTAGAGGCGATCATGACCGGTCCGCTCGTGGTCACCCAGTGGATCAACAGCCAGTACTACTTCGCGACCGTCGACAACGCCGTCTACGGCAGCGGCTCGAAGGTCACGCAGAATCCCCGCGGGAACGTCGGCGTCGTCCAGGGCAACGGCGGCGACCTGATGACCGGGCTCCCGCTCCAGTCCCTCAAGGTAGACAGCGAACGGCCGTACCACCAGCCGCTCCGGCTCACGGCGGTGATCCACGCGCCGGTCGAGCGGGTCACCGAAATCCTCAGCGAGCACGAGGAGGTCCGGAAACTGTTCGACAACGGCTGGCTGTCGCTCGCCGTGGTGGCTCCGGATCGGGACAACGAGGTATTCCACTACCAGGGCGACCTGGAGTGGGAGCCGCGACTCGCGGCGCCTGTCACTCACTGACCGGGCCGCGAAATTTCCCGACCGAAGTCAATACTCCCACAGGCGGTCGATCCGCGAGGCGACCTCGGGGTGGGCCTCGCGGAGCGTGTCGACGCGCCGCTCCCCGTCGACGTTGACCACGTGGATCTCGCCGCGCTTGCCGTCGTAGACGTCCTGAAAGTCGTAGATCGCACCGACCAGATCGACCGATTCGGGGACGCGTTCGCTCTCGACCAGCAGTTCGATCTGCCGGTCGACGTTGTACTCGACGAGGCGGTTGACGGCCTCTTCGTCGTCGATCCCGTCGGGAAGCGCGTCGACGCCCGGGCCGAGGTGCGGTTTCAGCAGGCTCAGGGAGTGTTCGATCCCCGGGGGTTCCGAGCGCTCGTCGCTCAGCGCCTGATACGTCCCAGTCACGGCGCCGCAGCCGGTGTGGCCGACGACGACGGCCGTCTCGGTGCCGGCGTGGGCGATCGGATAGAGCACGTCGTCGGAGACCTGTTCGCCGGCCGCGGCCCGCTGGACGACGCGATTGCCGATGTTGCCGACGGTGAACAGGTGCCCCGGCTGTTCGTTTCCCCACATCTGGTCCTGGAGCACCCGCGAGTCCGAACAGCACACCGTGACCGCCGCCGGCCGCTGGGTCTCCTGGACGTCGTCGAAGCGGTCCGCGAACGCCTCCGCGTGGGCGGCGTTCCCGTCGAGGAGTTCGACGACCGTCTCGTTCATACTCGTGTGGTCACAGCCGGCACTGTTCACTTCTTCGCTGGGCCCGGTATCCGCTCGGAGACGGGGTACCGATAGAGCCCTGTGGCTGTCCCTGTCGCCGTCACCGACCGCTGTCGACGGCCGCGGGGATCCGCTCGATCAGGTCGGTCGCGACGATGCCCGTCCCGTACTCGTCGGCCGCGAGCTCGCCGGCACGGCCGACGATCCACGGGGCGAGCCGCGCGGCCTCGACCAGACCGAGGCCCTGTCCGAGCAGCGAGCCCACGACGCCGGCCAGCGTGTCGCCGGTCCCGGCGACGGTCATCGCGGGCGTCCCCTCGTCGTTGACGAAGCGGTCCTCGCCGTCGTAGATGACGTCCTCGGCGCCCTTCGAGACGACGACGGCCCCCGTCGACTGGACGAACTCGTCGAGCGAGCCGTGTTCGTCCTCGATGCGGTCGACTTCCGCGGAGTCGGGCGTGAGGACCGTCCCATCGAAGTCCGCGCCCAGCGCCTGCTCGATCGCCGTCGCGTCGACCACGGTCGGCACGTCGGTCTGATCGACAATCTCCCGGATCGCGTCCGGGTGGGGCGACTCCAGTCCGGGGCCGACCACGAGCGCGTCGCTCCACTCGGCGAGCGTCAGCACCTTGCTGACGGAGTCGGCGGTGAGCACGTCGCCGGTGAACCGGTTCGTGAGCACGTTCGGCGAGAAGCCCGCGACGACCTCGATAGCGGCCTCGGAGGTGAGGACCTTCGTCACGTCCGTCCCGGTCCTGAGCGACGCCAGCCCGGCGAGCGCCGGCGGGCCGGCGAACTCGATGCTCCCCCCGACGATGCCGAGGCGCCCGCTGTCTCCCTTGTCGGCGTCCGGACCGCTGTCGAGCTTCGCCAGGAGCTGATCCATGCACCCGGTTGGATCCGCGCACTCAACAGTGCACGGCCGGCAGACGAGCGCGGCCCGAGAAATCTCCCGCCTCAGTGGCGCTCTCGCCCTCAGCGGTTGGCGTCGAACCACTCGACGGCGAAGTCCACGAGCGCCGGCTGGCTGACCAGCCGCGAGTCGGCGGCGCCGACGGTCCCGCGCTCGACGGCGTCCTCGCGTTCGGTCTCGAAGGCGGCGCCGACGTCCTCGAAGTCGGAAGTGTCGGTCGCGAAGTCCTCGTATTCGATGCGGACGGTCTCACCGTTCTCGACCACCGGCGCGTCGTTCCTGACGGTGTCTTTCGGGAACTCGCCGCGGTACTCGGCGAGGTGCAACGAGGTGTTCGTGCCGTACCCCGTCCCGAGCATCAACACGTCACCGTCGCGCTCGTAGATGCGCGCGAGCGGCGAGCGCTCGCCCAGCCCGTAGTCGTAGTGGTGGTCGGCGACGATCGCCTCGGCGTCGGCGCCCCACGCCGCGAACGAGAACGTCGGGTGGCGGCTCCTGACCGTGTCCGGATAGCCGCGGAAGCACTCGGGGATCACGCCCACTGCCCGCGAAGGGGTGCTCTCCGGTCGGTACGGCGGCCGCTCCTCGTGGATCGTCTCTATCCAGCCCTCGGGGACCGGGGGGTTCGACCACAGCCGCGGGTCGGTGTACTGGCCGGTGTGCGTCGGGACGACGAGGGTTCCGCGCTCGGTCACGGCCTCGCGGAGCGCGTCGACGACCGCCTGCGCGTCGCCGCAGACCCACCCGAGGGCGCTCAGCGAGGAGTGGACCAGCAGCGTGTCGCCGGCCTCGACGCCCAGGTCGCGGAGGTCGTCGACCATCGACGACACCGTCACCGGCTCGTCGACGCTGTCGACGGCTGCGTGTTCGCCCATGGCCCGCCTTCGGGCAGCGCGAAGTTGAGTGTTGCGCGACGACGGTGACGAGAACGCGGAGAAACGTCGAAACTCGCCGGTCAGCCGGCGGTCGCGACCTGCACCGCTGTGTTCGATCCCGACGCGGTCGCGTTCCCGACGAATGCCTCGTCCCCGGCGAAGACCGCGACGGTCTGGGAGTCGACGCGGACGAGCCGGTAGGCCGTCTCGCCGCTCGTCGGTTGCTCGGCCTGCCAGTCTTCGAAGGCGGCCGCGAACTCGTCGGCTTCGCTGGAGTTGTCCCATCGAAGTGCCCACGCGAAGCCGCGTTTGCTCTGGTTGTCGGCGTGTTGCAGGCGCGCGATGTGGTCGCTGCCCCAGCCTTGCGCGGCGGTCGACGCCATCGAGCGGTTCAGCTCCGCGCGCAGCATCGTCCGGACGACGACCTCGCCTTGCGTGTCGTAGTGGTTCGAGATGTCAGTCCACGTCTCGCTCGTGTTGACCGCGAGCGTGAGGTTCCGTTCCGGTTCCTCGCTGGGCGTGTACCCGTGGATCAGCTGTTCGGACGTGACCGGCGTCGGCGTCGACTCGTCGTAGAGCCAGGAGACGTTCCGCGGGCTGTCGACCTGCGAGTGGATGTACTGGGAGCCGTAGAGGTATCGCGCGCGGAACAGCCGGCGACCGGCCGGCCCCTCCTTGTACTGCTCGCGCAGCTCCTGGGTCTGGTTCCACGAGGTGTTCATGTACTGGTCGACGTACTCGTCGGTGACGTAGACGGAGGCGCCCTCGACGAGGCCGGCGGCGACCTGATTGGAGTCGGTGTCGTCGACGAACTCGTCGAAGCCGGTGGTGTCGGCCACGTCGCTGTGGAACTGCATCCAGTGGACGTACTCGTGGGCCAGCATCGTCTCGAGCTGGCGCTCGCTCGCGTTCTTCGGCATCACAACGACCCCGTTCCGGCTGGTCTTCCCGTGGTAGACGCTCGTGTTCACGAACTCCGAGCCGTACCCGAACGTCTGGTAGAACGGCTGGGCGGCGAGCTGGTCGTTGTAGCGTTCGAGGCCCGGCATCTCCTCGCGGACGTACACCGTCGGCGGCTCGACGTCCGTGCCGAGCAACTCCTGCACGTTCGCGTAGACGGCGTCCTCGTCGACGGAGAGGTTCCCACCGCGGAGGGCCACGTCCGGCGCCTCGGAGTCGTTGGGGCTCGCCGTCGGCGTCTGCGTCGCGGTCGCCGTCGGCGTTTCGGTCGGCGTGCTGGTTGCCGTGTCAGTCGCCGTCGCCGTGTCTGTCGGTGTCTCGGTCGGCGTCGGACTCGCGGTCGGCGACGCCGTCTCGGTGGGGGTCGCCGTCGGCGTGGGCGAGTCGGTAGCAGTCTCGCCCGCGTCGGTCGCTTCGTCGCTCGTCGCTGTCGGTTCGTCGGTTGATACGTCGGTCTGTGCCGGCGTCGCCGTGTCCTGCCCGCCGAGGAGGCTTCCGCAGCCGGCCAGCAGGAGGAGGGCGGCGACGCCGACGGTGGCTACTGTCCGTTTCATCGTGGAGACCGCTGGAGGGCGGTTCGTCTCGGGTGTCTCCTGCACGGAAGGTAGGCGTTACGGTCGATCGAGACGGCCGCCGACGGCCTCAGGCGCCGTCCTCGAACGCCTCGGCCAGCGCGTCGAGTTCCTCGTGGTGTTCGGTGGTGTGCGGCGCGGTCAGCGGCGAGACGCTCACGTCGCCGTCGACGACCGCCCGGCGGTCGCTGCCCTCGGGGTCGGGGATGTCGCCCTCCGCCATCTGCTCCCAGATGCGGTCGTGCAACTGGATCGCGCTCTCGTCGCGGGTCGCGGTCATCTGGTAGACGTCGGACGGGACGGTGACCTGCATCCCCGCCGGCCCCCACTCGGCGACCGGCGCGTTGACGTTGAGGTAGTCCGCCTCGTCGAAGACGCCCGTCTCCGGTGTGTGCTCGACGAGGAACTCCGTCGCGCGCGCCGCCTCCGCGTAGCTGTCGGGGTCGACCTGCACGTCCTCGTAGGCCGCGTCGTCGCGGACCGGAATGTACATCGAGACCGAGATAGCGGGCACGTCGAAGAACGTCGCCTCGACGGCGGCGGAGACGGTCCCCGACCGGCCGAGGACGTACGACCCGAGATTAGCTCCCTGGTTGCACCCGGCGACCACGATGTCCGTGTCGGGCGCGAGCGTCCCCAGCCCGGCGACGGTGCAGTCCGCGGGCGTCCCCTCGATGGCGTACCCGAGGTCGTGCTCGCGGACGGTCACGTCGTGCGAGAGCGACCGCCCGACGGCGCTCTGGTCCTCAGCAGGGGCGACCACCGTCACGTCGCCGAGGTCCGTGAGCGTGTCGTAGAGCGCGCGCAAGCCCGCGCTCTCGATCCCGTCGTCGTTCGTCAGGAGGATCGACGGCTCGTCCATACCCCTCCTGTCGCCGGTACGGGCAAAAGCGCACCGACCCTCGAAAGTAGATGTTTCTGTTGGAGTCTCCTTGCTAGTAGTATTCGGAATCGCTACTGCAGTGTCCGCTGAGGGTAGAACGTTCTCGGCACACTCGCTAGCAGTAACTGAGACCGCGACCGCAGGGACCAGCAGGCGATGAAAGCCCTCGGCGGGCTCGCGGTCGCTGAGGCGGGATATCCGCGCTCTCGGCACCGCCCGCGCGGATAGTGCCCGCTCAGGCGACTACCGGCGCGAGCCCGCCTCGCCCTTCCAGTCCGCCAGGAACTACGACCGTAACAGCGACCACCCCGAACAGCCACCGCAGACGGCCACACGCCTCCCCAGCCGATTCCTTCGCTCGCAGTGCTCGCTCAGTCATCCCTCGCACGATGCCGTCGCGTCTGGCGAAAGCGAAGCTCTCGCTGACCCTCGTTCGCGTCGCTCACGAGGAAGACAAGACTCGCGACAGCGCGCCATCTCGGTTAGTCGACCAGTCTCAGAACGGGACGCGGTCGACCACGGTCTCGCCGTCGACGACGAGGTTGTAGGCTTGCTCGTCGTCGTTCCAGAGGACGAGGACGTTCTCGAAGGAGAGTACGTCGCCGTAGTCGGCGGTGCGCAGGTCGGCGTTGAGCATCGACTCCTCGGTCAGCACCGCGAAGTGGTCGACCTGCTGGCTGCCGTCGCCGATCCGGAACAGGTCGTTGCCCCCCTCGGAGAGGTCGTGGCTGAGCTTCGCGGCGTAGTAGTTCATCCGGTCAGTAACGTGGTCGTCGCTGTCGGCGAGGCGGGCGACGCGAGAGTCGTCCGGTGTGAAGTCCACCCGTCTGCGACCGTCGCGCCGGAGGAACGTGTAGGCGTACTGCACGTCGACGTTGACGAACTCGCCGTCCCGGCGCTCGGGGCCGTCGAGCCCCGATTCGCCGGGGTCGCCCTCATCGAGGCGACGCTGGAAGGGGGGGACCTCGACGTCGGGCTTCACGTCGAACGACCAGCAGTCGTCGTCGGGCGTCACGCCCGGCCAGAGCCGGACGGTGGGTCCGTAGATAGTGAGCGGTCCGCGGTCGGCGACCGCCCGTTCGACCTCGCGGAGGCCGATGGCGGTGTTTCGGTCCGCCGGCGCCAGCCCGACGATGGTCCCCTCGGGAGCGAGCGCGTCGGCGTATCGCCTGACGACTGCCTCGGGGTCGCCGAGTTCGCTCAGCACGTTCGAGAAGAGGATCAGGTCGAAGCCCGCCCGCTCATCTTCGTTGCTGCCGGCTTCCCCTTCCCCCGCAATCCACGCTGTGGGGTCGAACGACTCGGCGGTCTCACGGTGGGTCGTCGTGTGGAAGTTCCGGCCGCTCCCGTCGAGCATCGCCTCCAGCACGTGGGCGGCGTCGCTCGGCTCGACGGCGTGGTAGTCCACCAGCGCGTCCTCGGGGACGAGGTCGGACAGCCCGAGCGCCGGGCCGCCGACGCCGGCACCCACGTCGAGCACGCGGAGTCGCTTCGGGACGAGCCCGTCGGCGATCAACTCCGCGAGGACGTACTGGGCGACGGCGTAGTAGTCCGGCAGGTGGTAGACCCCGTAGGCGAGCGCCGTCTCGCCGTCGTACTCGACGTCGCGCTGGTGGTAGTAGTCGTCCTTGATCGCGCGGATCCGCTCGCGCAGGCGGTCACCGGAGTCGCCGTCGGGCCAGCCCGCACCGTAGCGCTCGACGAGGAGGTCTTCGAGCACGCGGCCGTACTCGGTCGGGAACGACTCGACGCCGTGGAACACCGTCGAGAGCGGCTCCTCGTCGACGGGTTCGAAGGTACCGTCCTCGCGCTCGACGAGGCCGAGGCCGACGGCGGACTCCCGGAGCACCTGCTTGACTGCCGCGGGATGGGGCTGGCCGTCGACGTACTCGTGGATCTCGTCGGGGTCGATCGGCCGGACTTCCCGGAGGTACTTCGCGTTCGAGCGCACCTGTTCGCGCTGGTCGCCGTTCATTGGGACTCCTCTGGCGAGTCGGGCGCGTCGTCCATCGCCGGCGGAGCTTCCACGTCGGCGTCTCGATACAGTTCCGCGAAGCGCTCGCTGTCGGCGTCGGCGATCTCCCGCGCCGCCGCGGCGACGCTCTCGGCACCGTCGAAGGCGGCCTGCACGTCGGCGTAGACGCCGGCGTCGTTGCCGGTCACCGTCTCCAGCACGTCGAACAGCGCCGCGGAGACCGGCGTCTGGAACTCGTCGGCGACCGGCTCGGCAGCGAGGCCGAACGCCAGCACGGCCGCGTGGGCGCGGGCCTGTACGGTCTCCATCGCGCGGTCGTGCTCGCGCGCCGTCGTCTCGAAGCAGTCGTTCCCGGCCTCGGCCAGCGCCGCCCGGATCTCGTCGGTGATCGGCCCCGGTGCGTCGGCGACGACCGCGACGTTCCCGGGAGCGTTCGCGGCGGCGAACAGCGGGTGGAAACTCACCCGTTCGAGGTCGGGCCCGGCCGCTTCCATCGCGTCGACGGCTTGCCGCATGACACCGGTCACGTCCACCAGCGCGCGGTCGGCCCGGTCGGCGTAGCTCTCGACCGCCGACTCGACGGCGGGGATCGGCACGGCGATGGCGACCGCGTCGAACGTCTCGTCGGTGTCCGTCGGGACTGCCCGGGCCGAGAAATCCTCGACGGAGTCAGCCGCCTCGCGGGCGACGCTCGGGTCGGCGTCGGTGAAGGCGATCGACGGCGGGTCGGGCGTTCCAGCGGCGAGCGTGCGGGCGAACCAGCGCCCCATCTCACCGGCGCCGACCACGAGCAGGTTCATGCGGCGAGGCTACTGTGCCGCCTTCCAAAAGCCGTTCGGTCACCGCTGTCCCCGCCGGGTCCGGCGGTGTGCCAATCCTTCGCAGTCTGAAAACGCTTATCAGTCGGCCCCGAGATGTCCGACCCATGAGACGCGTCCGCTTTCGCGATTCCGCCGGCAACGTACGCGGGGGTCGGTGGACGACCAGAGACGGGGAGGACGTCGTGACCGCAGCCGCGGGTCCGTACGGGCGCATCGCGTTCGGCGACGAAACGTTCGACCCCGAGGAGGTCGACATCCTCGCGCCCTGCGAACCGACGAAGATCATCTGCGTGGGCCGCAACTACGCCGACCACGCCGACGAACGCGACGAGGAGGTCCCCGACCGCCCCCTGCTGTTCATCAAGACGCCCAACACCGTCGCGACCCACGGCAGCACCGTCACGCTCCCGGCGGGCAAGGAGCGCGTCGAGTACGAGGCCGAACTCGGCGTCGTCATCGGCGAGCAGTGCCGGAACGTCCCCGCCGTCACCGCCGAGGACGTCATCGCCGGCTACACCTGCTTCAACGACCTCTCGAACCGCGACGATCAGGACGTCGAGCAGAACTGGGTCCGCGGCAAAGCCTTCGACAGCGCCGCGCCGATCGGCCCCGTCATCGCCACGCCCGAGCACCTCGCCGACGACGCGACTATCGAGGCCCGCGTCAACGGCGAGACCCGCCAGTCGTCGACCATCGACCGGATGATCTTCTCCATCCCGGAACTCATCGAGGAGATCACGAGCTACATGACCCTCGAACCGGGCGACGTCATCGCCACCGGGACGCCTGAAGGGGTCGGCCCGCTCTCCGACGGCGACGAAGTAGAGATCGAGATCGAAGACGTCGGGACGCTGCGACACTCGGTCCGAGTCCCCGAGTAATGACCGGTCGGCACAGGTCGGTGATACTTCTCTGCGCTTGTCTGCTGCTCGCCTCGACAGCCGGTTGTCTGTCGAATATGAACGCCGAAAAGCGGGCGCTCGACGCCGAGGAGGCGTACCTCACCGCGCAGTTCGAGAACGCCTCGTGCGTCGAGAGCTGGGACACGTACAGTCCGGTCGTCGAGGAAGAGACTTCGATCATCAATCGGACCGGCGACGGGACCTACGTGGAAGTCAAACATCCGTACTCCTACGGGACCGAAACCGACGAGGCCGACGACGCCTCGGAGGCCGTCTACCGCGTCACCGCCGAGAACGAGACGCGAGTGAGCGGCGACGAAATAACGCCCTGCTGAACTGGGTCGGGCCGGCGGTGCAGGCGCTCAGACGACGTACTCGTCCTGCCGGATCTGCACGTACTTCCCGTCGCGGAAGCCCCGCTTGGTCCACCTGTAGTCGGCGAGGATCTGCAGCGCAGTCCGCCCGGACCGGACGGCACCGAACCAGTCGTAGCCGCCCCGGTTTTTCATCGCCCGTGTCGCCGCGAACACGCGGTCCCAGTCGTCGGGCTCCCAGCCGCGGACGACCTCCGCGAACGTGACGTTCCGGACGATCTCGTCGCCGATCGCCTTCTTCCAGCGGCCGTTGTAGGCCATGAGCCGGTCGTTGGCGGCGAGTTCGCCGGCGATCTTGCCCGTCCGGACGGCGACGTGGTCGCCCCCCTCGTGGAACGCCGACGTGGTGCCCATCGCGCCGCCGACGACTGCGATACCCGCCGCGGTGGGCGAGTCGATCGGCTGCGTCGAGGAGATGGGATAGGCTTCCGTCCCGCCCGATTTGCCCCGGTCCTCGACCAGCGGGAAGTCGTCCAGATCGTAGCCGGGATACTCGCGTTCGAGCAGGCGGCGGAGGTAGACGGCGCCGGCGGGGATCTGCTCGTCCTCGGGGTCGAGGAGGGCGTAGTCCTCGGGGTTCGCCACGTCGGCCAGTTCCAGGTCCATCGGCATCGTCAACCCGACGCGGGCGACGTTGTCGTCGTTCGGGAAGATCCACGGATACGCGGTGTGGCCGGGGATGAGGCCCCACCAGAACTTGATGTGGGCGGGGTCGAACAGCTCCTCGGGGATGCGGCGGTGTTCCTGGTAGGCGATGTGGTTGGCTTCCTTCGGCCCGAGGTACTCCGAGACGCTCCGCCTGCCCGGCAGGAACTGGTCGAGCACGCCGGTCGTGACCGTTCGCTGGGGCCCGTCGGCGAGGATCAGGTACTCGGCGCCGATCTCCTCGCCGTCCGCGAGCGAGAGCGTGTGTCGGGGGTCGCCGGACAGATCGGTCTCGACGTCGGTGACGCTCGCGCCGACGCGGTAGGTGCCGCCTGCCTCCTCGGCGCGGTCGCGGAGCCAGTCGTCGAACTTCGCGCGGTGGAAGGCGAACCCGAAGTGGTCGTACGAGGAGTCGATGCCTGTCTCTTCGAGCGTGACCGATTCCGTCGGGCCGATGAACTCGGCGCCGTCGAGAACGCTCAGGATGACGTCGTCGGGGATCTCCTCGACGGGGATCCCCATGATGTCGACCCAGTAGTCGAGCATGCCGGCGGCGTCCGTCGAGTCGGGGCCGATCCGGTCGCGGTCGGCGCGGGGGACGCCCTTCTCCACGACGAGGGCGTCGGCGCCCTCCCGGGCGGCCGCCCACGCCGCGGAGGTGCCGGCGGGGCCCCCGCCCACGATCGCTACGTCTACGCGGTCCATACCCCTACCCCTGCTTCGGCGGAGTATAAATCCCCATCTCATTCCTCCGCGCTCCCGGTCGAGGGGGCCGCTCGCACCGTCGAGCGGCCGAACGGTCAGCCCTATCACTCCCCTCGTCCAATCGCCGGCGATGCCAGACCTGATGGAGACGTTTCTGAAGAACCGCTGGATGGTCCAGCCCAACCACGCCAACTCCCTCGGAACCACCCACGGCGGGAACGTGCTCAAGTGGATGGACGAGGTGGGCGCGATGTCCGCGATGCGCTTCGCCGGCCGCGACTGCGTCACCGCCCGGATGGACCAGGTCGACTTCCTCCAGCCCATCCCCGTCGGCGAGACCGCCCTCGTCGAGGCCTACGTCTACGAGACCGGCCGCACCAGCGTCCGCGTCCGCCTGCGCGTCTTCCGCGAGAACCCCCGCTCCGGCGAGCGCGAACTCACCACCGAATCGTACTGCGTCTACGTCGCCATCGACGACGACCGCGATCCCGTCCCGGTCCCGGAACTCACCGTCGACACCGAGGAGGGTGAGCGGCTGCGCGAGGAAGCCCTCAACGGGGACAACAAGGAGAGCACGGCGTAGCGGTACCAGCCCGGAGACGATGTCTCGCGTGTGCGTGGACTTTTCCCCCGACCCGGCGTAGCCCGACGCATGACGCTGGACGTCGACCCGCCGGACCCACCGGAACTGGAGACGATCGACCCGAACGAGTACGACGACGCGCAGGTCGTCGACGACACGGACTACCGCCGCGAGGAGCTAGAGGAGTACCTCCGCGACGGCGCGTGGGACCGGGCGTTCCAGCGGTGGGCCGACGGCACCGACATGGACGAGACCACCTTCGCCATCGTGGCCGACCTCGACCTGATCGAGCGATTCGACTTCTTCTGGGACTCCTACGCCGAACGGGTCGGCTACCACGCCCCGGGACTCCCCGAGGACTGGAAACACCGGGACATCCACCCCGACCTCGACTCGTGGGGCACCGTCTCCGCCATCAACGCCGGGCTGACAGAACTCGGGCAGGAAGTGTGCGACGTGCTCAAAGACGAGTACATCGAGTGGGAGACCGAGTACGAAGCCCCCGACGATCTCCCTGATTTCGACTGAGCGACCCGGTTCCGAAGCGACGCTTACTCCCGCGGAACGGCCACGTTACGCATCCGTCCGCCGCAATCCGGACAGGAACTGATCGTCCCGTCGGTCGTCACCCTGTTCAGGCAGTCCCTGCATTCGTAACGCGATTTCTTCGCCGTGTACGGATCTTCGCTGAGCATGCGATAAATATTGACATGCGTCAGCAAAAGCGTTCCTTCAAGGCAATACTAGGTGTATAACTCCGATAAACCACACCAAACGTCCACCTTGTCTCGGTCCCGGTTGCGAATCCAGACTCGAACCCCGGTCAGCGTTCGAACTCGCCCGTGAACCGGTGGCGGTCGAGAACGTGACCGTCCAGCGCGGATTCGAGTTTCCCGCGACCGGCGCCCGCCTCGACGTCGAGGGTCGTGTCGACGGCGTAGGTCGTGAACCGGTAGGTGTGGGCGCCGTCGTCGGTCGGCGGTAGCGGGCCGCGGTAGCCGATCTCGCCGAAGTTGTTGGTCCCCTGTCGCGCGCCGTCGAGCGCGTCGACGGTCTCCTCCTGCGGGATTCCCTCGGGAATTTCCGTCGTGTCAGCCGGAATGTTCCAGACAATCCAGTGGTCGTACTCGTTCGCGTCCGGGTCGTCGAGGACGAGCGCCAAAGTCTCCGCGCTCGACGGTACCGATTCGACGGTCAGCGGCGGCGACACGTCCTCGCCGACGCCGGTGTACTTCTCCGGGATGGCTCCGCCCGCCTCGAAGGCCGCGGGCGAGACGACCAGCGGATCAGAGCCAACGGTCCCGGCGTCAGTACCGGCCGTTTCCGAGTCGTCGGATGTCCCGCCGTCCGTCTCGGCGGGGGACTCGGAATCGCCGTCAGTCGGGGACGCGGAATCGTCGTCGGTGGCCGTCGATTCGCCGGGGTCGGACGAACAGCCGGCGAGGGCGAGCGTTCCGGTCACACACAGCAGTCGTCGTCTGGAGAGCATGCTCGACGGTACGACCGGTCGTCCTTTCAGCCTGCGGGTCCGCCGACGGCGAGTGCGCGAAATTAATTACCCCCGGTCACAGATGGTGCAGTATGACAACCATCGTCCCCCCGCGAGAACGAGAGTGCGAACGCTGCGGCCGAACGGACGTCTGGGACGACGATGCCGGCACCTGGCGCGTCGTGACCGACGACGACGGCGACCGCCTCGCCGGCGACCCCTTCTGTCTCCACGAGTGGGACATCAACGGGACGTACAATCCGCTCGAAAAAGGCGCCTGAATCCGAATCTCTCGAGAATTCTCCGCGGTCCGTCGGCGAGTCGTCGCAGAACGGTGAGAGCCAGGGCAGGGATTTGAACCCCGGGAGTCTCGATTACAAGTCGAGTGCTTGAACCGCCCAAGCTCCCCTGGCGCAGTTGCTCCTTACTCCCCCTCCTTTGAGTGGGTATCGGTTTCCAGCGATTTTTCCAGTTGCACTCGGTGGACGTCGTAGCCGTGCCGACGGTAGAATCGCCGGGCGTCGCGGTTGGTCGCCATCGCTTCGAGCGCGACCGTATCGGCGCCGAGTTCGTCGAGTCGCCGCTCCGCCGTGGTCAGTAGCTCGCTGCCGACGCCCTCGCCCCGGTGGCCGGGGCGGACGTAGAGGTTCTCGACGACGCCCTGGGTCACTTCCATCTCGTAGCTGCCGCGGTCGAGCGTGAACATGACGAAGCCGACGGTCTCGCCGTCTTCGACGGCGACGAGAAGCCGCTCGGTCACCGCGTGGCGCGCCAGTTCGTCGGCGACGGCGCTCCGGTTTCGCTCGGCGAGGACGTGCGAGTCGTACTGGGTCTGCTCGTCGGCGAGTTCGGCCCACAGGTCGGTGACGGCCTCCGCCTGCTCCACCGTCGCGAACTGGATCTCCATCTGGGAAGTCGAACACCGCCGACGACCAAATCTCTTCGGCCGGGCGGACGCCAGTTGGAACCGGAGCCGTTCAGATGTCCCGACAGTCCGAACAGAGCAGTTGCCCGTTGAACGGCGATAGGTCGCGGGAGAGCGCGCCGCAGGCCTCACAGAGCGACTGATCGGTGAACCGTCCCTCGCCGCCGGCCTCAGTGGCTGCTTCCCCCCGCCCGGCAGAGACGCCCGCGACGGCGCGATCGCGGGTGTCTGCGGTCGGGCCGTTGGCGGTCGGTGCGAACGGCGAGGCAGACATCAGGTCGTGCTCCGAGAGGACGCCGAGGAGGTCCGACCCGTCGGAGACGAGCACGTGCTGGGTCGCGAGCGCGGACATCTCGTCGGCCGCCTCCCCGATGGTCATCCCCGGAGCCACTGTCGGCACGGCGTCGGTCATCGCATCGGACACGTCGGGCCGCTCCCCCTCGGCGCCGACGAACGCTTCCAGCGCGTCCCGTTCGGTGACGACCCCGATCGGCTCGGACCCGCGCAGGACGACGGCGCTGTCGACTTCCTCTTCCAGCAACAATGCGGCCGTCTCCCGGAGGTCGTCCGACTCGCTGACCCCGACGAACTCCCGGTCCATCACCTCCTGGACGCTCACGTCTCGTTCCATGTGGGGACGTTTCACACACTGCGTCTAAAAGCTACCTGCACCACCCTTAAGGCGCCGGACGGCGTAGATCTGGGGCCTCAGCGCGGCCGTCCGAACCCGAAACCATCGCCGATCAGACGGTCGATTCGGCGTCGGTCGTCGACCAGTCGACGTGGACCTCCTCGCCCGTTGCGCGGCACTCTTCGAGCGCGTGTTTGGCGGCCATGCCGGCCTCCTGGGCGACTGCGCCGCGGCCGACGCCGACCTTCAGTTCGACGTCGACGGCCTCACGGACGTGCGCGACGGCGTCCCGGTAGTCAGTGGGGTCCATCTCCGAGCAGACGGCGATGATGTTGTCGCCGCCGACGAAAAAGGAAAGAGAGTCGTACGCCTCGCGCATGTAGCGCATCAGCTCGGCGTAGCCCTGTTCGATCTGGATGAAGGTGTCGAACTCGTTGAGTTCGTCTGTGTACTTGCCGGTCGCGTCGACGACGTCGAAGTGGGCGATCTGCAGGTCGTCGTCCGTCCGGTACTCCTCCTCGATGGCGCGACCGCGGAGGATCTCTCGACGGGACTTGTCCTGGGCGCTGCCGGCTTCCTGGAGCTGTTCGGTGGCGGTACCGAGCGCTTCCGCGGGGGTCGTGCCGGTCGCGACGCTGAGGCTCATCGTCACCGGGTAGCGGTTGCCCACCGATTCCTGGATCAGGGCGTGGTCGTCGACAGTCAGCCCGTTGGTCACCGCGACCATGTTGTCGAACCGGGAGAAAAACACGTAGCCGCCGCGGTTGCCGACAAGTTGCGACAGATCCGCGTAGAGGCGAGACTGGAGCGTCTGGAGGTCGACTTCCCGCCGCGGCTCGGGCGTGACCGTCCAGGGGCCGTAGTTGTCGATCTGGACGTGCGTTACCTGCGTGTTCGTCACAGTACCGGCCCGTTAGACACCTGCCTGTATTGGTCTTTCCGTTCCGGATCTGCCCGGATCCCCTGCCGAGTCCGAGACGCCAAGCGACGACAACCCGATCGAACCGCTCGCGTTGCCTTCACCCGTCGGCGTTCGGCGTCGCTTACGACCCTTGTTCGTCGTCCCCAACGACCCGTTCGTCGTCGACGGCGAGTTCGACAGTTCCGACCAGCGAGTCGTAGCGGACGACCCCGGTCGCCGTGAGCTTTGGCAGGTGGTCCTGGAATATCTCGCGGCGGACTGCGTCTGCGGCGTCGTCCGGTGCCTCCTCGACCGGTTCGTCCCGCTCGGTCGCCGCGACGTGTCGCGCCAGATCGGAGACGGGGAGCGCCCGATCGCTCTCTGCCAGCCGGGACAGGACGAGACACCGCCGGTCGTCCGCCCGCAGGTCGGCGATCACCGAATCCGGCAGCGCCGTCCCGTCGCTCGCTCCGGTCTCACCCTCAGGTGTCACGAGCGACCCCTCCCTCGGCCCCTCGCTGGCAGTCGATTTCGAACATGATCGTTGGAGATCGATCTACGGGCCAACCGCATTAGTATGTGTCGTGATACCACACGAACTCGGCTGATTGGGTGGCGACAGCCGGACGACTCGCCGTGATATGTGGTATGGCACCAATACCCGCTGCGGTACCTCTTTGGGTTATCCGGGAGACGCGGGCAGTATGCAAGTCGTCCTGCTGACCGCCGGGGAGGGGACCCGGATGCGGCCGCTGACGGAGTCGCTGCCCAAGCCGATGCTGCCGGTCGCCGACCGACCGCTCGTCGCCCACGGCGCCGACGCCGCCGTCGACGCCGGCGCCTCCGAACTGATCCTCGTCGTCGGCTACGAGGCCGAGGCGGTCAGGGAGTACTTCGGCGAGGAGTACCGCGGCGTCCCGGTCGAGTACGCCGTCCAGGAGGAGCAACTCGGCACCGCCCACGCCGTCGAGTGCGCGAGCGAGCACCTCGACGGCCCGTTCGTCGTCCTCAACGGCGACGACCTCTACGACCGTGCGAGCGTCGACGCGCTGCTGTCGGCCGACGGCCCCGCAGTCGGTACCTACCGGGTCGACGACCCCACGAGCTACGGCGTCTTCGAGGTCGAGGACGACGTCGTGACCGGTATCGTCGAGAAGCCGACCGACCCGCCGACCGACCTGGTCAACGTCGGCCTCTACCGCTTCCCGGCCGAGGCCAGCGAGTGGCTCGACGTCCCCCTCAGCGAGCGTGGCGAACACGAGATCACCGATGTCCTCTCGAAAGTCATCGCCGAGCGCTCGGTCACCACCGTCGAGGTCGAACGGTGGCTCGGCTGCGGTCGACCGTGGGAGCTGCTGGAGGCCAACGAGTGGAAACTCGGCGAACTCGACCGCGACGTCCGCGGCGACGTTCACGAGGACGCCGACCTCCGCGGCCCGGTCGTCGTCGAGGAGGGCGCGACGGTCGACGCCGGCGTCGTCGTCGAGGGACCGGCGCTGATCCGCGAGGGCGCCGAAGTCGGCCCGAACGCCTACGTTCGCGGCGCGACGCTCCTCGCGGAGGACACCCATGTCGGAAACAGCGTCGAGATCAAAAACAGCGTGGTGATGGCGGGGTCGCACGTCCCGCACCTCTCGTACGTCGGCGACAGCGTCCTCGGCCGCGACGTGAACTTCGGCGCCGGCACGAACGTCGCGAACCTCCGCCACGACGGCGAGGACGTCCGCTTCACGGTCAAGGGCGACCGCGTCTCGACGGGCCGCCGGAAGTTCGGCGTCGTCGCCGGCGACGGCGTCAAGACCGGCATCAACACCAGTTTCAACCCCGGCGTGCGCCTGTCCGCCGGCGCGACCACCGAGCCCGGCGAGTCGGTCACGCGGGACCGCTGAGCCGTCCCTGCCGACGCTACCGTCGTCCGAACGTCTTTCCGGTCCGTCGAATCGATACTCCCCGGCCAGCGTCCGCGGCGACACGACGGTCGATGTATGCGATTAAGTAGGTCCGTGTCTACGACTGTGACACGATGGTGGATCCGACCTCCGACCTCAACGAGGACGTGGACGAGGACGAGGCGCCGACGTGCGCCGTCTGCGGTGAGACGCTGGTACAGGACCCCGACCACCGAGTGACCACGCGTGTCGCCGACGGCGAAGTCGAAACGACGCACTTCTGCAGCGACGCTCACCGCGACGAGTGGACGAACTGACCGGCGACCGACTCCCCCGCTCGCGGACTCCTCTCGACGCACCGCGCCCGCCGGAGAAACACTCTTGTAATCGCGATCTCGATCGATATCGACTGGATTGAGACGAGGGCCAACGTGAACTGGGGTTCCTCCTATCTGACTGTTCGTCCACTATCGTCGCCACGTTCGACGGCTGTCGATGACTGGAGATTCGAACTCTCAGAACCTATCAGTCGATATACCGCTGAAATCGTCGATCGGTTCGTTACCAGACGGATCTCGGATACGTTTCGAAGAGCCGAACGGCGTCGCTCCGTTTCCTCCACACTTTAGTACAGGCCAGCAGTAGCCGGCGGCATGGGACGCGATTATCGGGATCTGCACGATCCGAACGCGGAGTACACGATGCGCGAACTGTCCGCGGAGACGATGGGCGCCACGGCCAAGCGCGGCGGCGGTCGCGACGTCGAGATCACCGACGTCCAGTGCACCATGGTCGACGGCAACTTCCCGTGGACGCTCGTGCGCATCTACACGGACGCCGGCATCGTCGGCACCGGCGAGGCCTACTGGGGCGCGGGCATCCCGGAACTCATCGAGCGGATGACGCCGTTCCTCATCGGTGAAAACCCACTGGACATCGACCGGCTGTACGAGCATCTGGTCCAGAAGATGTCCGGCGAGGGCTCCGTCGAGGGCGTCACGGTCTCGGCCATCTCCGGCATCGACGTCGCGCTGCACGACCTTGCGGGCAAGATCATCGAGGTCCCCGCCTACCAGCTGCTGGGCGGCAAGTACCGCGACCAGATGCGCGTCTACTGCGACTGCCACACCGAGGAGGAGGCCGACCCCGACGCTTGCGCCGACGAGGCCGAGCGCGTCGTCGAGGAACTGGGCTACGACGCCCTGAAGTTCGACCTCGACGTCCCCTCCGGCTTCGAGAAGGACCGCGCCAACCGCCACCTCCGCCCGGGCGAGATCCGCCACAAGGCAGAGATCGTCGAGAAGGTCACCGAGCGGGTCAAGGACCGCGCCGACGTGGCCTTCGACTGCCACTGGACGTTCTCGGCCAACTCCGCCGAGCGCCTCGCCGAAGCCATCGAGGACTACGACGTCTGGTGGCTCGAAGACCCCGTTCCGCCGGAGAACCTCGAAGTCCAGAAGAAGGTCACCGACGACACGACGACGCCGATCACCGTCGGCGAGAACCGCTACCGCGTCACCGAGCACCGCCGACTCATCGAGGACCAGGCCGTCGACATCATCGCGCCCGACATGCCCAAGATCGGCGGCATGCGCGAGACGAAGAAGATCGCCGACGTCGCCAACCAGTACTACGTGCCCGTCGCGATGCACAACGTCTCCTCGCCGGTCGGCACCGTCGCGAGCGCCCACGTCGGCGCCGCCATCCCGAACTCGCTGGCCGTCGAGTACCACTCCTACGAACTCGACTGGTGGGAAGACCTCGTTCAGGAAGACAACCTCATCGAGGACGGCTACATGACGGTCCCCGAGGAACCCGGCCTCGGCGTGACCCTCGATCTCGACACCGTCGAGGAGCACATGGTGAAGGGCGAAACGCTCTTCGACGAGGCGTAACCGCATCGATTCGTCGGAGCCGGATTTTCAACATTCGACGGATCTCACACCGATCAAATCTCGACTTCGGATTCTCACCCATCGGTCCGGTATTCGTCGAGCACCCAGTCGTACTCGGCAGTGAACTCGGTCGGGGACGCGTAGAACGCGTCCTGGACCGCCTCCAACCCGCAGTGTTGCTCGACACCCGCGAGGAGCGCGGTTCCGACCCGATAGGGGAGACGCTGCCCGCCGAACAACATCGTGAACAGGCGATCTCGCGGCACCGCCTCGTCGCCGAGCCGGTCGCGGAACGAATCGTAGCGTGCCACGAGTTCGGACAGGCGCTCGTCGTCCTCGATCACCCGATAATCCGCAGCGACGACGTGGTCGCGCTCGCCGATGGTCCCGTCCGCCCGCCGGAGCGGGAGCGGCGTGTACGTCGCGAACGCCTCGCTGTGGACGACCGTGTTGAAGACGGTCCGCTGCCCGTCCCGGGTCTCGAACGCCTCGGGGCCGACCTCTCGTTTCGAGTGGTGGACCCGCTCGTAGAGGACGTGGGAACACTCGTGGGCCGACGTATAGAGTAACTCTCGCGGCGCGTCGTGGAACAGCGGCGCGTTCAAATTGAGGTAGGCTCCGGTTTCCCCGCCGACTCCGTAGTCGTAGCCGATCCCGAGGTGGACCGTCACGTCGTCGTGGGCTTCGCCGGGAGTCACCCGTTCGAGGGCTCCCCCGACTCGCTCGACCCACGCCCGCTCGTTCGCCTCGACGTGATCGAGCAACTTGCGGATCCGCTCGCGGTTCTCGTCGAGGCTCTCGACACCGGAGAACACCGTCTCCGCTCCGTCGACCGCACGGCGAACCGCCTCCGGAGTCAGATCGCGACCGAGTAACTCGGCGTGCTCCCGTACCACCTCGTACGCCGGGTGGTCCCAGACGTTCCCGAAGGAGGCGTCTCCGTCGACCCACGAGAGAAACCGCTCGGCGCCGGAGGTCTCTATCCGCATGGAGGCAGTACCGGAGAGACCTGCAAGTGTTTTCGGGTGGGGCCGAATGGACCCCGTCCGTTGCCTGCATCGCCTGACACTACGGTCGGGGGAGACCCACTCAGTCGAGGAAGAACCGTATCAGCGCCTCGTAGCCGGGCGCGGCGTCGTCGGGGGCCTTGTCGAACCACTCGACGTCCGACCGTTCAGCGAAGTTCCCGGGACCGGCAGCGCCCTCGCCGCCTTCGGACGATGGTCTGCTCTGGTTGTCCGGTCCCATCTCGTTGCCTTCCATGCCCCGGAGCGGCGAGGCGCCGAACGCGACCGAGTAGCCGACGAGTTCGCCGTCGCCGGACTCCGGTCGAGTTACGGTTCGGATGACGAGTTCGGGCGCGCCCACGTCGATGGGCGTACCGAGCGCCTGCTCGCTCCAGCGGTCGGCGGCGATGGCCCAGTCCTCGTCGACGCCGACGGGGCCGTTCGGGAGCGTCCAGCCGTCGACGTGTTCGGAGTCGACGAGCAGCACTCTGCCGTCGCGATCCCGCACGCCGACGACGACGAGGCCGCTCTGGTCCTCGGCGCCTTCCGCTACCGCCTCGTACTCGGCCCGGTCGACGACGCGCTCCTGCTCGCGGAACTCGACGCCGGGGACGTCCCGGAGCGCCTCCGGGTCCCTGATGCCTGTCATGGTCTGACAGTGGCAGGTGCGGTACATAAATCCTGTCGGGTACGCGGCTTCCGTCGGTCGGTCCGCTGTCGGTGGATAGTCTTCGTCGGGCGCCCGTGCCCGGCATCGAAACGCTCAGGGCCGTCGCCGCCGCGCTGTCTCGCATGCGAACCATCGACGAAGTCCACGTCGTGCCGCTCGGCTACGAGCACGACCGGATCCTCCGCCCGGTCCGCAAGCACGATGCGGACGTGGTCTACCTCCTCGCGCCCGACGGCGAACACACCCCGCTGACCCCCTACCAGCAGGCGCTCGTCGAGGAACTCGAGGGCGACGGCCGAACGATCCGCTACCGGCAGACGGATCTGGACGACCTCTACGACGTGCTCGCGGTCGTGACGACGGTCGCGGCCGACCACGAAAACGACGTCGTCCGCGTCAACGTCTCCAGCGGCGGGAAGCTTGCGGCCATCGGCAGCGCCATCGCCTGCATGGCGACCGACGCGACCGCCTACTACGTCCGCGTCGACGAACACGTCCCCAATCTCGAATCGAACCCGCGTACGCGCGGGATGAACGACGACATCGTACTTCCATCCTACCCGATCGAGGCCGTCTCGCGGGACCAGGTGGCGATCCTCGACTATCTGGAGACGACCAACGACGAGACCTACACCGCCAAGAAATCCGACCTCATCGAGTACGCCGAGTCCGAGCGCCTCTCGTTCATCGCGGACGCCGACCCGGCAAACGACAAGGCGAAGTTCGCCCTGCTCAACGCCAACGTCGTCGACCCGCTCGCCGAGGACGGGTACATCGCCGTCGAGCAGGTCGGCCGCCAGAAGCAGATCCGCCTGACCGAGACCGGCGAGAACGTCCTCCACGCGTTCCGGCACAAACTCTGAGGGATCGTGTTCACCACTGCCGTCGGTTAATCTGGTACGTATAGTATGAGTAGTATCGATACTATAGATGGTACCTCGATAGAAGTTACAAACTATCCACTGCTACGCTCTAGTGCGCGCAGTGCGGTGAGCCGGACGGTGTCGTGGCAGCCCTGTTCCGTCCCTCCGACGCTTCGGCCCTCCCCCCGTCCGTTGCCGGACTGCGCCGCTGGTGTATCGAGCAGACAAGCGCACTGCCTCTGACGCGATCCGGCGACCGCCCCGTCGGCGGTCGCCGTTATTTCGAGCCGCAGTTCGCGTCTCGCGACGACCTCGAGCGTAGTCCCGCGTCTCGCGGAACCGATGGATCGGTCGGCCCACGCGCAGGCCGGGTGAGTGTCGTCACGGCCGTCTCTGAAATCCGTCGTGGTGCGCATAATAGCGCGTATTACGCGATTAATGTACCGGATAACTAACACTCCAACCGGTGGATCACCGGTGGGTACGGACAATGGGTGTCAAACGACGTTCCCTGATCAAGATCGCAGCCGGGATCCCGATCGGAGTGGCGCACCGTCGAGTTCCCGAGAGTACTGAAGCGCGGCTCGAAAGCCGTGTCGGGCCGATCGGGTACGGAGGCATCTCACCGAGAGACGCTCGTTCGGCTCCCCCGCCGACCGCTGTCGCCGGTAGCACCGAATCGGCGACCGACGACGGGGCGGCCGGATCGGACGGCCGAACCGGCGGCGCCACCGGATACGGGGCGCCAGCTTACGGGACTCCCCAGGAGTGACCGAGATGGTCGAACGCACACCGAACCACGACCTACGGAAGTACGAGCCCGGCGAGACCGACTGGACGCATTCGCCCGACATGCAGACGATCGAGGAGCGACTGGTCGTGAGAGACGAGGAAGCGAACCGCGACCGGTACACGCCGCACGAGGCCGCGACCTTCATCGCGACCGATACGGGCGCCGTATACGACGGCGACGGGGACTCGTGGACGTCTGCGACGAGGGGTGTCGACAGGGTCAACGCCGACCAGGTTCACTCGAGCAACGGGTTCATTCACGGTTGCGCGCTCGACGACCGTGCGGCCGGACGCATCATGGATCCGGCGCCGCCGAGCTGGCCGAAAGCGATGCCGAACCACGTCGCCACGTATCCGATGCGCGAGACGCCGGTCGTCATGATCCACAGCGAGGGGAGTCACATCGAGGAGTACGAGGAGCTGTACCCGCGGATGCGCGAACGAGGGCTCCCCTGGATGATGGGCGCGACGCCGGCGCGTCTCGAGAAAGACGTGAGGCAGCTCATCGACACCGACCAGCTCAAGGAGATGCTGTTACACGGCTGTGAGGTCTCCCTCTACACGGGGAGCGGCAACATCGACGACGGCGGTCGGTTGATCGGACCGAATTCCAACAGCGACGGGGTCGAGACGATGGACGACCTGTTGCGAATCGTCCGCGAACAGAAGCGCGACCTCGAGGCGAAGGGGTTTCCGGTAGCTCATCTCCAGCCGAGACAGGGGCAGGGATTGAACATCGGCGAATTCGACGAGGCGCAGTTCTACGCGGTCCGGTCGCTGTTCGCCGCGTCGGGCCACGGCTGGGCGACGCACGAACTCAAACACTCGGCGACCGCGTCGATCGCCAAACACGGCCAGAGCTCGGCCATCATCGAGCGCAGCGACCAGGCGACCGCGGCGGAGGCCAAAGAGATGATCGACCGACTCATCAAACGGCCGAAAGGCCGCCTGCGACTGTTCTTCCACAGCCACAAGGTGGAGGACTGGCCCCGCCTCGACGAGATATTCGACTACATCGTCGAGCAGCGAGATGCGGGCAACCTGCACGTCGCCTCCTCGACGGGTGGGATGCTCATCCCGTGGACCCTGCCGGAGGGAGACATCGTTCAGGAGTCCTCGCCGAAGTTCGAGTCGTTCGAGGACAGTTTCTGGCATCCCTTCGGAAACGAGGCGACCGTGGAGAACTTCGGCGACGACCCCTACTGGAGTATCGGCGCACTGCACGGCGAGAAGCCGTCCGGGGGGTTGCGCGCCCGAGACGTACAGCTAAACCCGCAGTTCACGACGATGATGGTCCAGTTCGACGCGCGCGCCCCGCTCGGGTCGGCCGCCGTGTCCGTCCGCGCGGACTCTTTCGAGAACTTCCCCCGAGCCGAGCGGAGCTTCTCCGTGGATCACAACTGGAACACGGTGTACTGCCCCGTCGGCGTTCCGCGGGGCGACACCGGGCGAGTCGACATCAAGACCAAGTGGGAACTCGACATCTGGACGAGCGCCGACGAAGTCCACGTGAAGAACGTCAAAATCTACCCCTGCTGACGCCAGCCGGTCCGATCCTCCACCGTCACGTGTATTCGGGCGCCGTCGCAGTGCCCGTTCTACAGCTCGACGCGCTGGCCGCTCTCGGCCGCCTCGTACACGGCGTCGATGGCGTGCTGGTCGACCAGTCCGTGTTCGCCGTCGCCGAGGATCGGCGTGTCGGTGAGGACGTGGTCGGCGAAGTACTCCAGCGAGCGCCGCGTCTCCTCGATCTGGTCGAACTCCGTGGTGATCGTCGTCTCGCCGCGCGTGATAGTGAGTTTCCGCTCGCCGCCGAGAAAGGCGTCTTCGAGGAGGAGTTCGCCTTCGGTACCGATCACGCGGAGGTTGCTCGCTTCCTGAGCGTTCTGGCTCGCGGTACAGGAGGCGAGGACGCCGTCGGGGAACTCGACGGTGAACGAGGCGCGCTCGTCGGGCACGTCGTCGAAGGCCTCGTGGCCCGACCACGTCGCTCCGGAGACGGCGACGGGGTCGCTGTCGATCACGAACCGCGTCGTGTTGATCGAGTAGACGCCCAGATCGGTCACCGAAGCGCCCCCGCCGGCCATGTCGGGGTTCAGCCGCCACTGGTCGGGGTCGTCGTTCATCGCAAGCAGCGGCTGGGACATGTTCCCGTGGACGAGCGTCACGTCGCCGATGAACCCGTCGGCGACGAGTTCCCGCATCGCCCGGACCGCGGGCTGGACGTGCATCCGGTACTCGACGCCGAGCGTGATGTCCTGAGCGGCCTCGACGAGTTGTTCGGCGCGTTCGGCGTTGGCCTCAAGTGGCTTCTCGCAGAGGACGTCCTTGCCGAACTCGGCGGCCGACTCGACGTACGGCAGGTGCAGCGCGTTGGGCGTCCCCACGTAGACGGCGTCGTAGGCGTCGGTGGCCGCGCCGTCCTGGAACTCGTCGTAGGTGAGTGCGTGGTCGATCGTCTGGTGGTCGTCGGCCACGTCCTGTGCCTTCTCCGTCGAGGAACTGACGACCGTCGTCGTCTCCAGGTGGTCGAGTTCGTTCGTCGCCGGGATGGCGTGGTCGAGGGTCCACCAGCCGAGCCCGACCATCGCGAACCGGACGGTCCCCTCCTCGGCCTGCGGCCAGTCGCGCGCCGCGAACTCGTCGAAGTACTCGCGCAGATCCATGAGCGTGTGCGCGAACGCGACCGGCATAAGTGATGCGACCGGTCGCGAAATTCACCGCCAGATGCGCTCACGTTCGGTACATTCGGACGATCAGGAGACGCGTTCGGACACCCGGTTCGGTCGTCATTCACCGAACGTCTCCGCGACGGCGTCGCGGTCGATCTTCGACGGTCCGCTCCGGGGGAGTTCGTCGACGACGGCGACCTGTCGCGGGTGTTTGAACCCGGCGAGCCGGCCGTCGAGGAACTCGCGGAGGGCCGCTAGCGTCGGCGCGTCCCGGGTCGCACCTCCGCCGGTCGCATCGCGAGCGATTTCGATCACGGCCTTGCCGACCTGGCCCCACTGCTCGTCCGGGACGGGGACGACGACGGCGTCGGCGACGGCCGGATGGTCGGCGAGGGCGTCCTCGACTTCGACGGGGTAGACGTTCTCGCCGCCGCTGACGAACAGGTGCTTCTTGCGACCCTCGATCGAGACGTAGCCGTCCTCGTCGACGCGAGCGAGGTCGCCAGTCGACACCCACTCGCCGAACGTCTCGGCAGACTCCTCGGGGGCATGCCAGTATCGATCGGCAGCGTGGGGCGAGCGCAGTTGCAGTTCGCCGATCTCGCCGTGGGAGAGTTCCCGGCCGTCGTCATCGACGACGCGGGTGTCGACGTGGGGCGCGGCGATGCCGACGGTGTGGGCCTTCTCGCGCGGCCACCCCTCCGGCATGGCGAAGTTGTTGGGGCCGCACTCCGTGAGTCCGTACCCCTGCGAGAGGTCGACGCCGCGGTTCCACCACGCCTCCATGACGGACTGCCGGCAGGGACCGCCGCCGGACTTGACGAACCGGAGCGAGGAGAGGTCGGTCCGCTCCCAGCGGTCGTGGTCGACCATCGCTCGGAGCACAGCGGGCACGGCGACGAGGACCGTCGCGGACCGGTCATCGACGACGCCGAGGATCTGGCCGGGGTCGAACTCGCGGTCGATCACCACCTGCCCGCCCATGTGGAACAGGGGGACGGTGAGGACGTTCCACCCGCCGGTGTGGAACATCGGGAACACCATCGGCGTCACGTCGTCGTCGCGCAGTCCCCACGCCGTGATCGTGTTCACGGAGTTCCAAACGACCGCCTCGTGAGAGACGACGGTCTCCTTCGGCGTCCCCGTGGACCCGCCGGTGTGCAGGAACAGGTGCGGGTCCCCGGGCGCGACCGTCGGCCCCTCGAACGCGCCGTCGTCGGCCGGGAGCGCCGACGCGTAGGACATCCACGTCGATTCGCCCTCGACCGGCAGCGACAGGATCGGACAGTCCCCCTCCCACTCGCCCGCTGTGGCGGCGTCTTCGATGCGTTCGGCGAACGGCTCCTCGACGACCACCAGCGCGGGGTCGATAGTGGCGAGCAGCTCGGCCAGTTCGGGCGGCGCGAGCCGGTGGGAGAGCGGCGCGAGGACGCCGCCGGTCTTCGCCGTCGCGAAGAAGAGATCGACGTACGCCGGTCTGTTCCGGGACACGACGGCGACCCGGCCACCGGCCCCGTCGCCGTTTCTCCCGCTTTCCCCGCGCTCTCCGCTCTCGGCGCCGTCGAGCGAGACGCCGTGGTCGGCGAGAAATCGGGCGCAGCGGTTCGCTCTCCGGTCGAGTTCGGCATAGGCGTACTCCCGCCCGGTGGCGGCGTCGACGAGCCCGATCCTGTCCGGTGTGAGCGCGGCCCGCTTGCGACTCCACGCGCCGACCCACGCCTGCGGGCGGTCAGGCATCGGCGAGGAACTCCCGGAGTTCGTCGTTCACGCGTTCGGGCTGTTCGATGAACACGAGGTGCGAGCCGCCATCGATCTCGACGAGCCGCGCCCCGGGGATCAGGTCCGCGAGGAGACGGCCGTTCTCGACCGGGAGGACGCGGTCGTCGTCCCCGTGGACGACCAGCGCGGGCAGATCGAGGTCGCCCAGTCGGTCGCTCGCGTCGAAGGCCGCCGCGGCCGCGAGCTGCCACTCGTAGGCACGGTCGGAGGGGTCCGTGTCGAGTCGCCGGTCGACGATGCGGTCGATCACCTCCGGTTCGCGCTCCCAGAAGTCGTCGGTGAACGCCGGTTTCATCCTGTGACGGATGGTCTCGGCGGGACCGTACCCCTCGGGGACCGACTGCA
This sequence comes from Halosimplex yunnanense, assembly GCF_054504345.1. Taxonomy (NCBI): domain Archaea; kingdom Methanobacteriati; phylum Methanobacteriota; class Halobacteria; order Halobacteriales; family Haloarculaceae; genus Halosimplex; species Halosimplex yunnanense. Next base: position 290,732 of record NZ_JBTJEL010000036.1, read on the forward strand.
TCCGCGCCTGCGTCTCCTCGGGCACCGGGACGGCCTCGTCGCCGCCCGACGTGGTACTGAACAGCGCGAGCGAATCGGCGCAGTCGAATTCGAGCGCGTACTCCTGGGCGATCATCCCGCCGAGACTGGCGCCGACGAGGTGCGTGCCGTCGACGTCCGCGTCGGCGAGCACGGCCCGGAGGTCGCCGGCCATCTCGGCGACGGTGTACGGTCCCTCGGGCTCGTCGGACGCGCCCGTCCCCCGGTTGTCCCAGACGAGCGTCCGGTAGTCGTCCAGTCCCCCCCGCTGGCGGTCCCACATCCACGTCCCGTAGCTCAGCCCCTCGACGAAGGTCACGACGGGCGCGCCCTCGGCCCGCTCAGCTCGTAGGCCAGGCGCACCCCGTCGTTCGTCGCGTAGGCCATGTGACGGGGTTCGGTCCCGGCCGCCTTCAACCTGAACCGCCGTCCACCGCGCGTCGGGATATTCCGAACGACGAATTGGGGTATTTACACGACGAATGTATCCGTAACGCGCGGATAATGTCCGCTAGCTGGACGCTATACCACATTCGTCATAACCGAACTCGTCTTCCGTCGATTCTCCGACCGGGTCGACGCGATAGCGGGCCGCCACACACGCGAGATAACGTCCACACTCGTTCCTGATACATTCCATATTCCGCTAATTTTTTACGAAGGCCCCGTACACGGACTGGTATGGATTTACATGCCAGAGAAGTGAATCAGGACGTCAGGGAGCTGGGTGAACTTCTCGGCGATCTCATCAAGGAGCAGAGTTCCGAAGAGTCGTTCGAGATAGTCGAACGTATCCGCGCGGCGGCCGTCGACTACCGGCGCGGGGACGCCGACGATCGCTCGGCCATCCACGAGACGCTCGACGGCCTGTCCCCGGAGAAGCAGGACGTCGTCGCGCGTGCGTTCACGACGTACTTCGAACTCATCAACCTCGCCGAGGAACGCCAGCGGGTCCGCGAGATCCGCGAGGGCAGCAACGAGGGGACCCTCGAAGACAGCGTGCGCGCCGCCGTTCAGGAACTCGCCGAGCGCGACCTGAGCGCCGAGACGGTCGAGCAGGTGCTGGACGACGTACTCATCCAGCCGACGTTCACCGCACACCCGACCGAGGCGCGGCGAAAGACGGTCAAGGCGAAGCTCCGGACGGTCTCCCAGCAGCTGGAGACGCTCGACGAGGTCCGGCTCACCGCTGACGAGGAGCGCGACGTGAAACGGGACCTGGAGGCCGAGGTGACCAGCCTCTGGCAGACGCCGCAGGTCCGCGACCGCCGGCCGGAGGTGACCGACGAGGCGCTGAACGTCCAGTGGTACCTCGAGAACGTCCTGTTCGTCGTCATCAGCGAGGTCTACGACGCGCTCGAACGCGCGGTCGACGAGGAGTTCGACGGCGAGGTCGACGTGCCGAAGCTCTACGAGTTCCGCTCGTGGGCCGGCAGCGACCGCGACGGCAACCCCTTCGTCACCCCCGAGGTCACCGAGGAGACTCTCGACCGCCAGCAGTCCGTGGCGCTCCCGCTGTACCGCGACCGTCTGAAGGAACTCTCGGGGGTACTCAGTCAGGACGCCCGCCAGATCGACACCGGCGAGCGCTTCGACGAGCGTCTGGAGGCCCACCGCGAGCGCCTGCCCGGCGTCGCGAGCGAGACCGAGGAGCGCTACCCCAACGAGCCCTACCGCCAGAAGCTCAAGCTGATGCGCGAGAGCGTCCTGCGGGTCAACGACGTGCGCTCGGGCGGCTACGAAGACGAGAGCGAGTTCCTCGCCGACATCGAGACGATCGCCGAGAGCCTTCGGGCGAACGGCGCCGAGGTGGTCGCCGAGTCCCACGTCGACCCGCTCGCCCGGACCGTCGACACCTTCGGGTTCAACCTCGCCAGCCTCGACCTGCGCGACCACCGCGAGAACCACACCAACGCCATCGCCGAGGCCGTCGACCGCGAGGGCGTCGACTACGAGGCCATGTCCGAGGACGAGCGGGTCGACTTTCTCACAGAGGCCATCCTGCAGGACCAGCCCGTGGTCGACGTCGAGGACCGCGAGGGATACTCCGACGAGGCCGAGCGCGTGCTCCGCCTGTTCGCCAAGACCGCCGAGTGGCAGCGCGACTACGGCGTCGACGCCATCGACACCTACGCCATTAGCTGGTGCGAGGAGCCGAGTCACGTCCTCGAAGTCCTCTTCCTCGCCGACCAGGCGGGCATCGTCGACCTGCCGGGTTACTGCGGGCTGGACGTCGTCCCGCTGCTGGAGTCGAAGTACGCCCTCGACGGCGCCCGCCGCATCATGGGCACGCTCTTCGAGAACGAGGCCTACCAGCAGGCCCTCGAAGCCCGCGGCGGCGTCCAGGAGATCATGCTCGGGTACTCCGACTCCAACAAGGAGAACGGCTTCCTCGCGGCGAACTGGAGCCTCTTCCGCAACCAGCGCCGCCTCGCAGCCATCACCGACGACTACGACGTGGAGATGCGGCTGTTCCACGGCCGCGGCGGCTCTATCTCCCGCGGCGGCGGCCCGATGAACGACGCGATGCTCGCACTGCCGAACGAGACGGTCTCCGGGCAGATCAAGTTCACCGAGCAGGGCGAGACCATCTCCGAGAAGTACGCGAACCGGGCGATTGCCGAGCGGAACCTCGAACAGATGCTCAACGCCCAGATCCGGGCGCGGCACAACGCGATGGAGCAGCCGGTCGAGGAGGTCCCCGAGGAGTGGACCGAGGCGATGGAGACGGCCGCCGAGGCCGCCCGCGAGGAGTACCTCGACCTGCTTGAGACCGACGGCTTCGTCGACTTTTTCGAGACGGCGACGCCGATCACCGTCATCGAGAACCTCAACCTCGGGTCGCGGCCGGCCTCCCGGTCGGAGGACCGCAGCGTCGACGACCTGCGCGCCATCCCGTGGGTGTTCTCGTGGACGCAGGCCCGCTGTATCGTCCCCGGCTGGTACTCGCTGGCGACGGGGATCGAGGCGTACCTCGACGACGGCGGGGACGTGGAGACCCTGCAGGAGATGTACGACGAGTGGCTGTTCTTCCAGACGACGCTCGATAACGCGGCGCTCGCCCTCGCGCGCTCGGACATGGAGATCGCCGAGCAGTACGCCGACCTCGCGCCTGGGGACCTGCGCGACGACCTCTTCCCGCGCATCCGCGAGGAGTACGAGGACGCCGTCGAGGCGATCACGGAGATCACCGGTCGCGACAGCCTGCTGCGCCGCGAGTGGCTCGAAGAGAACCTCGCGCGGCGCAACCCCTACGTCGACCCGCTGAACCTCCTGCAGGTGCGACTGCTCTCCCAGTCGCATCTCACCGAGGCGGAGACCCGCACGCTCCGCCTGACGGTGCAGGGAATCGCCGCCGGGATGAAAAACACCGGATAGCGCCGGGACGACGCCGCGTGGTAGCCCGGCCCTACCCCCCTCGCGGCACAGCCGCCGGATAGATCGTCGAAACCGGCTTGGTGGATGCGGCCGAACGACAGCGCATGGCACTCGAAACTGTCCTGCTCGCGGTCGGTCCGGAGGCGGACGACCGCATCGAGGCGCTGGCCGACGCGGTCCGGGACGTCGCCGGGCCCGCCGGCGCGACCGTCGTCCTCGGGCACGTGTTCACTCGTGAGGAGTTCGACAACTACACCGACCGGATGGACTTCGACGACGCGGGCGACCCCGACAGCATCGCCCGCCGCCATCGCACGGTCAAAGAACTCCGCGATCTGCTCGACGGTTCGGGCATCGACCTGCAGGTCCGCGGCGCCGTGGGTTCACACGGCGAGACGATCGTCGACCTGGCCGAGGAAGTAGGCGCCGACATGGTGTTCGTCGGCGGGCGCAAGCGACGCCCGACGGGGAAAGCGGTGTTCGGCTCGACTGCCCAGACCGTCCTGCTCGAAGCGCCCTGTCCGGTGACGTTCGTCCGGAGCGGGTGAGCGGGAGGCGGACCGTCTCGCGTTCCTCCGCGAACCGAAGTTTCGCGAGCAGGGACGCGGCCTCACCGTCTGGTTTCGTCGCGGATTCCGGCCCGTACAAGCTTGTCTTCCGCCTTCTGCAGGTGTTCGGTGACGGTACTCAGCCCGCACTCGAGTTCGGCAGCGATTCCCTGCTGTGTCGCCTTCCGCGGTTGCTCGTAATACCCCATGGCGAGAGCCGTTTCGACGACCTCCCGCTGACGGTCCGTGAGTCGAGTCGACCGATCGTCCGCCGGAGACGGGAACCGGCCGATTTCCGTCACTTCGAAATCGATGTCGTCCGATACTTCGTCGAGCATCGCCTGCAACGGCGCCGGCTCACCCACGACGTGGCCCCGTGAACGACCGTCTCGGTAGACGAGCGGCCGCTGAACGATCATGCCTGCACGGGACACTGCGGTGATCGTGGTCTCGAAAAACTCGATCGCGTTCGGCCGAGCCTCGACGAGTGCGTAGGCGGGATCGACGTCGACGTTCGAGAGCACGACGGAATCAATCCCCGGCGTGTCGCGTGCGGCCTCCCCAAATTCGTCGGCGTCGCCGTCGATCTCGTACAGCAGCGTGCTGACGTCCTCTGCCGCCATGTTCCAGTCCACGACTCTCAACTCGGTCACCGGTCCGGACTCGGAGGCGACGGCGTACGCTGGCGGAATCTGGTCAGGATCGAGCGTGGCCGCGATTCGGACGTATTTCATCGCTTCACCATCTCCGATTACCCCCCGTCCCACTTCGGTAGCCAGGCATAAATCCCCCGGCGATCACCCGCGACAGCGACTCCACCTCCCCGACCCTCTCTCGAGGTATGACGGTTTCATGCGCGGACCCGGACATCGTCATCCACGACGCTATCGTCATGACGGTTGACGACGATGTCGGTCTGATCGACCGCGGGACGGTCGTCGTCGACGACGGGCGGCTCACTGAGGTTCGCCCGGCGGAACCAGGCGACGGTGACAGCGACGCCGACGTCGTCGTCGACGGTGCGGGAACGGTGGTCATGCCGGGGCTCGTTAACGCTCACACCCACCTCGAACTAACGCCGCTCATCGGCGGCGTCAGCGACCTCGGATTCCTCGAACTCTGGAGCTACATGTCGGCAATCTACAGCCGCATCGGCGACGGGGACTTCGAGTACCTCATCGAAGCCGGCTACGAACTCGCTGCACTGAATTTTCTCGACGGTGGTGTCACCACGCTCAATTCGATGGACATGCGGCCGAGTTTCGGCGCCGAAACGTTCGGACGGGCCGGTCTCCGTGCGTTCTTCGGCACGCCCCTCTCGGATCTGTTCTGGGACGTTTCGGTCGACAAACAGTTCGAACGCGCCCGGGACTTCGTAGCGGAGTATCACGGGGCCTACGACGGCCGGATACGGGCGACGATCTGTCCGCACGACGACTGGTCGTGTACCCGAACGCTGTGGGAGCGGACCGCTGACTTCGCGGCGGAGTACCCCGACTTGCTCGTCCACACGCACCTGCTCGAATTCGAGGAGAGCAACACCATGGCGCGGGCGAACGGCGCCGGAGACTCGCTCGACCTGCTCGACGACGTCGGTCTGCTCGACGAGCGCCTGGTCGCCGGGCACTTCCGCGTCGCGAGTGACGACGACGTCCGGCGTGCGTCGAACGCTGACGCCACAGTAGCCCACTGTCCGTCGGTGTTTTGCTACTGGAATCCGGACCCCGGAGGGCAGTGGACGCCGGTTCAGAAGCTCCGTTCGGCCGGCGTCGACGTCGGGCTGGGGATCGACGATCACTACTGGCACGACTCGCACGACCTGTTCGGCGAGGCGAGACAGGCACGGCTCGCGGCCAATCTCGAACGGGGCGCGGGGCAGTTCACGTCCGAGGAGCTGGTTCGGATGCTCACGCGCGAGGGGGCCAGAGCGCTCAATGTCGACGACGAGATCGGCAGCCTCGAACCGGGAAAGCGAGCGGACCTGATCGTGGTCGACCTGGATACTCCGAAGTTCGCGCCGGTGAACGACGTCTACGCGCACGTGGTGAACCAGGCCGGCCCCGCTGACGTGGAGACCGTTATCGTGGACGGTGCCGTCCTGATGCGCGACGGTGTGGTCGAGACGATGGATCCTCGAGCGGTGATCGAGCGCGTCGAAACCGCATTGAACCGGTTCGAGGAAGACACCGGCTGGACGTTCGCACCCGGCGGTGTCGAACCCCCGAGCACACTCTCCGTACTCCGGGATGTCCCGAAGCGCGGCCCGCTCGGTATGTTTGCCCGGATCGCGATGCAGGCGGCCAGGGAGAAACTGCGCGTGTGAGTCGCGTGGTCTCCGGCGCGATTCAGAACCGCAGCGGCCGGCCGCGTCGCTCGTCAGTCCAGCGTGGTCACGTCGAACGTGAGTCGGACGTGGCTGCCGCCGTCCTTGTACGTCACCGTCCCACCGGTGACCGAACCCCTGTCGGCGGCCGGGCGAACGATATCTTGTCCTCGGACAGCGTCACGGTACAGCCCGCGAGGGCAGACGCGCCGGCCCCAGCCGCCGAGGAGGAGCGCCCACGGTAGGACTCACTCGACCAGCGCGGCTTCCAGCACTTCCAGCGGGTGGCGGATCTCGTAGCCGGTGCCGTGTTCCATCTGCATCGCGCAGGTCGGACACTCGGTCATCCCTGTCTCGCCCTCCGCGCCCTCCATGTGTTCGAACATCTCCTCGCCGATAGCCATCGACGTGTCGTACTTCTCTTCCTTCCAGCCGTAGGTACCGGAGATCCCCGAACAGGAGTCGCCGACGTCCTCGACGTCCACGCCGTCCAGTTCGCGGAACAGCTCGACGGCCTGCCGGTCGAGGCCCTGATTGCGGGCGTGACACGGCGCGTGGTAGGCGAACTCCGCGGCGAGTTCGCCGGCCACGTCCGCCTCGGCGACCGCGCCGGACAGATCCTCGTGGATGCGCAGGTACTCGACGGCCTCGTAGGTGTGAGCGGCCACGTCGGCGGTCCCCTCGAAGTCGAACAGCTCGGGGTACTCCTGCCGGAGCGACATCGAACACGACGTGCACGAGCAGATGGCGTCGTAGCCCTGGTCGACGAGATCCGAGAGGGAGGAGACGTTGACCTCCGCGTCGCGGCGGGCGTCGTCGAGCATCCCGTTGGCGAACATCGGCGTCCCCGAACACCCCTGCTCGGGGACCACGATCTCGTAGCCGAAGTGCTCGAACAGGCGAATCATCGCCTTGCCGACCTCCGGGGTGTTGTAGTTGGCGTAGCAGCCGTGGAAGTACGCGACCTTCTTGTCCGCGGTCGGGTCCTCGCCGCGGCGTTCGCGGTGCTTTCGAGCGCGTTCGCGGGACCCCGCCGCCGCTCCCTCGGTGGCCCACCACTCGCGGAACGTCTCTTTCGCGAACGCGGGGAACTCGCGCTCGCTGGTGATGCCCATCGTCTTCTCCATGACCCAGCGGGCCGGCCCGAAGTTCATCGCGAAGTTGGCGAGGCGGGGGACCTTGCTCGCGAAAAAGGCCGAGGTGCGGTAGTTCGCGAGGATGCGGTTGCGCCAGTACTCCACCGAGAATTTGTCCATCTGTTCGTCGACGTAGCGCCCGCGCGTCGTGTTGTGCATCTGGCTGAGCGGGACGCCCGACGGGCAGGCGTCGTCGCAGCGCATGCAGTTCGAGCAGGACATGACCGACTCGTCGACCTCGAAGTCCTCGTCGGTCTGGGTGAGCCGCCACTGCTCGGGGCCCTGGAACTTCGGCCCGGGGAAGTCGTCGTCGACCTCCGCGACCGGACAACTGGTGTCGCAGGAGGAGCACTTGTAACAGGAGTCGGCGCCGGGCCGCAGGTCGAACTCCTCGGCCTCGCCGAAGACGTCGACCGCCTCCTCGTTCGGTTCCGCCGGTTCGAACTCGCTGGTCTGGTCCGCATCGCCCGTGGTGTGGTGTGTATCGCTCATCGTGTCCGTATCGGTCGTCCTGTCCGCGTCGCTCATCGCACCGCCTCCGCGGCCGCGGTTCCCGCGGCGTGTCCCGTCGCGATCGAGACGCCGCTGCCGGACTTCTCCGCGGCGAAGTCGTACCCGCCCAGCACCGAGCCCGCGGCGCGCAGGTTCTCGAACTCGGCCGCGCCGTCCGCGTCGACCGGCCGGAGGTCGCCGTCAGTCCCGACGCCGAAGCGGGGGAACGGGTGGTCGCCGAACGCGTCCCCGTCGAACCACTCGTAGCGGTCCTCGGCGTGGGGGACGTGACAGCCGAAGATCGGCTCCTCGACGCCGTCGCGGTCCGAGCCGATGCCCTTCCCGACGAGCCCGCCCGTCGCGAGGACGAACTCGTCGGCGGCGAAGGGGATCCGCGCGCCGTTGCGCTCGACGACGACCTCCTCGATCCGCCCCTCGCCGTCGTAGTCGACGACGGGGTTGCCGGTCTCCATGCTGACCCCGGCCGCGTCGAGCGCCGCGTAGAGGTCGTCTTCCAGCCGGAGGCCCGGCAGCGAGGGCGGCCCCATCGGCACCTCGAAGACCGGAACGCCGAGCGCGGCTTCGAGCGATTCGCGGACGGCCCCGGGCGTGTCGTCGCCCAGCACCGCCGGAAAGCCGACGCGCTCGGCACCGTCGAGGTGACGGTCGACGGTGTCGGCCAGCGCGGCGCGGGCGCGCCGGGTGCGTTCGCCCACGTCGCCGTCGCCATCGAGCAGTTTCGCGTAGCGGGTCACCTTCGCGTCGGGGTTCAACTCGCCGGGGAACTGGACGGTGACGCCGCGCACGTCGTATGGGACGCCGGCGTTGCGCAGGTGCGCGGCCGCGTGCGGCGCGTCGAAGTCGACGAGCGTCTCGAAGCCGACCAGCAGCGCATCGCGGTCGTCGCTGGCGAGGCCGGCGGCGGCGCCCGCGGGGTATCGGGCGGTCGGCTTGACGGTGCCACCGTGGGTCGCCAGCAGGGCGTTGCGGTCGGTGTGGGCGCCGCGGTAGCGGTCGGTCACCTCGTCGAACAGGGCCATCGCCTCGCGGACGCCGTCCGCGCCGACGGTGCGGTATGGGTGTTCGTCGGGGAGCGCCGGGATGGCCTCGTACGGGTCGGCGACGGGCTCGTCTTCCCCGGGAACGTACCCCAGCAGGTCGACGAGGCCGGATGCCTGTGCGAACGTGCTCTGCTTGTACGAGAGGAGGCGGACGTCGGCGCCCTCGCGGGCGGCCGCGAGCGCGGAGAAGACCCCCGCCATGCCGCCGCCCACGACGGCGACCTCCGACTCAATCGCCATCGCGCCCTCCGTCGGCGGCCACGCCGGAGTCGCCCCCGCCGCCGTACCCTTCGTCGGTCGTCCGGCCGTCGTCGAACGCGTCGAAGTCGACGGGCTCCTCGCGGTCGGCCGGGTCGCGGTCGCGGTTCTGCGTGGTCGCCTGCAGCGCGTAGTTGAGCATCGCCTGCGAGAGCTGTTCGCCCCAGAGGGCGTGGCGCTGGCCCTTCCAGCGCTCCTGCAGGAGTTCGTCCCACGCCTCGCGGACGGTGGGTTCGTCGTAGCTGTCTTCCAGTTCGCCAGCGAGGCGGTGGACGCAGAAGCCGCCCTGGCAGTTGCCCATCGAGGCGCGGGTCCTGATACGGACGGCGTTGAGGTCCGACCCGGACTTGTCGATCGCGTCCTGTACCTCCGCGCGCGTGACCGCCTCGCAGCCGCAGATCGTCGGGTTCGGGCCGTCGGTGTCGAGGACTTCCTCGGCTCGGGAGCCGAGGCGCTCGACGCTCCGGCGGCCGACCGGCGACGTGAGGCCGAACTCGTCCATGTAGTCCCGCAGCACCGAGAAGTCCTCGCTGCCGGGCAGCGGGACGACGTCGGTGCGGGAGACGGCGTCCACGCCGAACAGGCCGCAGACGTGATCGGCGATGTCCTCGGCCATCATCCGGTAAGTCGTGAACTTGCCGCCGACGATGCTGGTCATCCCCGGCAGGTCGTCGCGCACCTCGTGGTCGAGCAGGAAGAAATCGCGCGTGATGTCCGTCGGGTCCTCGCTGCCCACGTCCGGGGGTTCGTACAGCGGGCGGACGCCCCAGAACGAGCGGATGGTGCGGGCGTCTTCGAGCATGGGGATCAGCTCCGAGAGCGTCTCGATCATCAGGTCGACCTCCCACTGCTCCTCGGGGTAGTCCTCGGGGTCCTCGACCTCCTCGTCGGTCGTCCCGAGGATCGCCGTCGTCTCGTGGGGGACCACGATGTCGGCGTCACCCTTCGGTCGACAGCGGTTGATCACGGTGTCGACTTGCCGGACGTTCATGATCGTCATCACGCCCTTCGAGGGGCGGACCTCGATGTCCAGCCCGGCCATGTCGCCGATGCGGCCGGCCCACGCGCCGGTGGCGTTGACGACGTGGTCGGCGTAGATCTCCTCGCGGCCGCCCTCGGTGCCGTGGACGCGGACGCCGGGGCCTGAGTCGTGTTCGACTTCGAGGCCGACGATCTCGCCGTCCTCGACGAGCAGGTCGGTCACTCTCGAGTGGGTCTCGATGCGCGCCCCGTGGTTCATCGCGCTGGCGGCGTTGGCGACGACCAGCCGGAACGGGTCGACGGCGCCGTCCGGGACGGTGATCGCCTTCTCGACGTCCGCCGCGAGGTGGGGTTCCCGGGCGCGGGCTTCCCGCCCGGAGATCACCTCGGCGGGGATGCCGCAGGCCTCGCAGCCCGCGAGTTTCTCCTGGAAGTACTCCTCGGAGTCCTCGGGGCGCTTGACGAACATGCCGCCGGTCAGCTCGACGCAGTGGCTCGCGACGTCCCGGAGGACCCGGTTTTCCTCGATGCACTCGGTCGCGCTGGCCTGATCGGAGACCGCGTAGCGGCCCCCGCTGTGGAGCAGGCCGTGCATTCGACCGGTCGTCCCGTGGGTGAGGTTGCCCTGCTCGACGAGGGTCACGTCGAACCCGCGCATCGCGAGGTCGCGCGCGACGCCCGCGCCCGTCGAACCGCCCCCGATCACCGCGACGTGGGGTGTCGATGCCATCTGTTCCCATGGTTTGCGGGCCACCCACTTTACTTCACCGACGCCCGCACACCCATGATAAATACAATGTTTGTCCATGTAGTACACCGGTACCGGATCGGATACTCGCCGATGAGCAGGCCGACCCGTAACCGCGGCCTATCCGCTGTATTTCCGACCTTTCGGCGACGGAATTCGCGTATCCGTGTCGAACAGCACTGGATTACTCACGGGTAGTTTACCGGAACCGCCCCAACCATCGATAACATTTATAATGATTCACTATATTGTTTACGTTCAAGGCGGAAGTTAGGGTAAACTTCCAGCCACACAGATCAACGATGACAGAGACCTACATCGGCGCGATCGACCAGGGAACGACCGGGACCCGCTTCATGGTGTTCGACCACGACGGGCAGGTCGTCGCCAACGCCTACGAACAGCACGAACAGATCTACCCGGAGCCGGGGTGGGTGGAACACGACCCCGTCGAGATCTGGGAGAATACGAAGGAAGTCGTCACGCGCGCACTCTCCGAGGGCGGGCTCGACGCGACGCAGCTCGAAGCGCTCGGCATCACGAACCAGCGCGAGACGACGCTGGTCTGGGACCGTGAGACGGGCAAACCCATCCACAACGCGCTGGTCTGGCAGGACCGCCGGACCACCGACCGCGTCGAGGAGCTCGAACGCGAGGACAAGGTCGGGTGGATCCGCGAGAAGACGGGGCTGGAGGCCGACGCCTACTTCTCGGCCACCAAGACCGAGTGGATCCTCGACAACGCCGAACCGCTGAAGCTGTCGAGTTCCCGGTCGGAGAACCTCCGCGACCGGGCCCGCAACGGTGAACTCCTGATGGGGACGGTCGACACGTGGCTGATCTACAACCTGACCGGCGAGCACATCACCGACGTCACCAACGCCTCGCGGACGATGCTCTACGACATCGAGGGCATGAACTGGGACCCCGAACTCCTCGAGGAGTTCGACGTGCCCGAGGCGATGCTCCCGGAAGTCCGCCCGTCCTCGGACGAGCGGACCTACGGGACGACCGACCCCGACGGGTTCCTCGGCGCCGAAGTCCCGGTCGCGGGCGCGCTCGGCGACCAGCAGGCCGCGCTGTTCGGCCAGACCTGCTTCGACGAGGGCGACGCCAAGAACACCTACGGCACCGGCTCGTTCTACCTCATGAACACCGGCGAGGAGGCCGTCGACTCCGAGCACGGCCTGCTGACGACTATCGGCTTCCAGCTCTCCGGCGAGCCCGTCCAGTACGCGCTGGAGGGGTCGATCTTCATCACCGGGGCGGCCATCGAGTGGCTCGAAGACGTCGACCTGATCAACAACGCCGCCCAGACCGCGGAACTGGCCCGCTCGGTCGACTCGACCGACGGCGTGTACATGGTCCCGGCGTTCACCGGCCTCGGCGCCCCCCACTGGGACGGCCGCGCACGCGGGACGATCGTGGGGATGACCCGCGGCACTCGCAAGGAGCACATCGTCCGGGCCACCCTGGAGTCGATCGCCTACCAGACCCGCGACGTGGCAGAGGCGATGGAGGCCGACTCCGGCATCGAGACGACGAACCTCCGCGTCGACGGCGGCGCCGTCAAGAACAACTTCCTCTGTCAGCTCCAGGCCGACATCATCCAGACGGAGATCGTCCGCCCGCAGGTCGACGAGACCACGGCGCTCGGGTCGGCCTACGCGGCCGGCCTCGCCGTCGGCTACTGGGACACCGTCGACGAACTCCGCTCGAACTGGCAGGTCGACCGGGAGTTCGAACCCGAGATGGACGCTTCCGAGGCCGACAGGATGTACGGCCGGTGGGACGACGCCGTCGAGCGCTCGCTCGACTGGGCGCGGGAGGAGTGAGATGATCGAGCCAGTCCTTCAGGTCCCGATCATCGAGATGGAGGTCGAGCAGTTCCTCCTCTTGCTGATCGCGGCCACGGCCGGCGGTGCGTTCGGCGCCGCCCTCGGCGCGCTCCCGTCGTTCGTCTTCACCGGCTTCGTCGTCTTCCTCGGCGAGGGCATCAAGATCCTCCAGCGCGAGATCGGGGGAGCGATCCCTGGCATCGAACAGGGGGAACTCGCCGCGGGCGTCACCGGTGCCATCGGGTTCGGCGCGGTCACCGGTCCGCACATCGCCTTCGCCGGTGGCGTGGCCGCGACGGCCTACGCCGGCAAGAAGTACCCGGAGATGGAGCCCGAGGGCTGGGACTACCACTTCGGGAAGAACATCCTCTACGCCTTCGGCACGAAACCCGACATCCTCGCGGTCGGCGCCGTCTTCGGCGTCCTCGGGATGCTCATCAACCAGTTCGGCGCGGCCGTCCTCGCGGTCGGGGGAACCAACCTCACCGACACCATCGCGCTGTCGGTCGTCGCGACCGCCTTCATCGCCCGCGCCGTCTTCGGCTACCCGATCGTGGGGCGATCGGCGGGCGGCAGCCTGCTCGACATGTCTCCCTTCGAGCGCGAGGAGCCGCGGATGGCCGCGGACGGAGGCGAAGTGCCCGAGGAACACCAGGGTCGGCTCGCGACCGAACCGTGGCTGCCCCACCAGTACAAGTGGAGCGGCGTCACGGTCATCGGCCTCGTCGGCGGGATCCTCGGCGGCTACATCTGGATCCAGACCGGGAGCGTCTTCCTCGGCTACGCCATCTCCGCGATGAGCCTGCTGTTCCTCAACCTCGGCGTCGAGAAGATCCCGGTGACCCACCACATCACGCTCGTCGGCGCCGTCGGCGCGGTCGTCGTCGACCCCGTCGCCGGGAGCGTCGTCGCGCTACTCGCGGCCGGCGTCTTCGGCGCCGTCAGCGGCCTCCTCGGGGAGCTCACCCAGCGGCTGTTCTACGCCCACTCGGGGACGCACGTCGACCCGCCGGCGATGGCGATCGCAGTCGCCATGTTCATCGTGGGTATCCTGGCGATCCTCGGCGTCCTGCCGAACGCGGGGTACATCTAATCGCCCCCCGACTCGCGGGCGTCGGCCCCGCTTCCCCGACGAATCACCGTAGCTCTTTTGTACTGTAGCAAGAACCCCTCACAACGGACTGCCAGATCTCACATGGACATCGACGCGCGGATCAAACGACGACAGCGCCGCTCGGAGGGCCCGCGACTCGTCGAGGACTACGAGTCGCTCTCGCCGGTCTCCCACGTCGACGAGCCGTCGGACCGCGGGCCCGTCCTCGAACGCCTGCTCGACCACCTCGACCCGGTCTTCGACGGCCAGCTACCGCCGAACGCCTACGTCTCCGGGCCGTTCGGCTCGGGGAAGTCGGCGGTCGTGACGGCGCTGTTTACCCACCTGAGCCAGCTGTCGACGGAGACTCAGTCGATCATCTACACCAGCACGCGCGCCGACTCGCCGACCTCGCCGGGGTTCGTCTACGTCGACATGCGCGAGACCGGCAGCGAGTTCGCCTTCTATCACGGCGTCCTCGACGCGCTCGTCGAGGAGTCGGTGCCCGACCACGGGATCAGCACCGCGGAACTGCGCGAGCGACTCCACGACCTGCTCGGGCGCTCGCGGACCGGCGTCGTCGTCGCCGTCGACCACGTCTGCGAGCCAGACGACTTCGGCGTCGACGCGCTCGTCGACCTCTTCGCCGGCCTGCCGAGCAACGTGAGCTGGCTCGCGATCGGCAGGAACCCGCCCGAGGAGGTGGCGCTGACCGAGTACACCGCGACCACGGTCCGCGTCGGCCCCTACCGCCGGGAGACGCTGGTCGACGTGCTGATGACCAGGGCGTCGCTCGGGCTGGCCCAGCAGGCGCTCGATCACGGCCACGCGCGGCAGATCGCCGAGTGGGCCGACGGGAACGCCCACGACGCGCTCGCGGCGCTGTTCGTCGCCGCCGATCTGGCGACCCGCGATGGGCGTAGTCGCATCTCGGAAGCCGACGTTGAGGCGGCCATCGAGGAGATCCCGCCGTCGTCGGTCTCGCTCGCCCGCGTGCTCGCGCTCCCGGCGAACAAACAGCTCGTCCTCCGCGAACTCGTCGATCTGGACCCAGACGAGCGGGCGTCGGTCACGGCCACGACCGAAGCGATCAGCGCCGACCCGTCGGTCGATCTCTCCTCCGGGACGGTCAAGCGCTACCTCTACGAGATGGCCGAGTTCGGCGTCGTCGAGCGCGTCCGCTCGGACGCGGCGAACGGCAAGGGACGGCCACCGAGTCGCGTCGAACTGCGATTCCCCCCGACGGCCTTCCGTCGGCTGTACGACCTTCGTCAGTAATCAGAGAACGGACAGGCAGCGTCGTCCGACCCGGATTCAGTTCGACCGGAGCCGCGTCCGGTCGCCCGTGCCGCCGGTCATCGCGCTGGCGAGCGCGCCTTTTACGACCACGTCGTCGCCGAGCGTCGTCAGCTGCAGGTCGGGGACGTTCCCGAACACGACGTCGGGGAGCCGCTCGCGGATCGGGTCGAGCGTCCGCTCGGGGTTGTTGAGCGTCACCGCGCCGCCGACGTAGATGACCAGCGGCGCGTAGGAGTCGATCATGTTGGCCATGGCGATGACGTTCCAGCGGGTCACCTGGTCGAGGACGTACTCGGCGAACTCGTCACCCTCGTTGGCGTGGGCGAAGACGTCCGCCGAGGAGAACTCGGCGCTCTCGAGCGGCAGCGACGTCTCGACGGGGTCCTCGTCGTGGAGGCGCTGGGCGTAGCGGAAGATGTTGTTGCCCGAGCAGTACGCCTCCCAGTGGCCGTCGACGCCGCAGCCGCAGGTCATGAAGCCGTTGGGGTCGACGGTCATGTGGCCGACCTCGCCGGCGTTGCCGTCCCACCCCTGGATGACTTCGCCGTCGACGCAGACGCCGGCCCCGATACCGCTGGAGATGGTCAGGTAGATCATGTCGTCGGGGTTGCGGTCGGAGTAGAAGCGCTCGCCGATGACGCCGGCGGTGGTGTCGTTGTGGAGGTAGACTTCGTCGCTGTCGACGAGTTCGCCGATCGGGCCGGTCAGCGGGATCCGGTCGATGGAGTCGGGGAGGTTCGCCGGGTTGTCGATCACCCCTTCGGCGAGGTCGAGCGGACCGATGGACCCGACGCCGACGGCGACGATCGCGGTCGGCTCGACGCCGGCTTCGTCGCACGCCCCCCGGAGTGCGTCGAGGACCGCCTCGGTGACCGCGATGCCGTTCGGTCCCTGCGGGGTCTCGGTCCGACGCGAGGCGAGGACTCCCCCCGACTCGTCGCCGACGACGGCGCGGATGTTCGTCGCGCCGAGGTCGACTCCTGCGTAGGTGGCCATTGTACTCGATGAGTCGTCCCATCGCTACTTAACTGCACATATTCACCCGCACCCGAGTACCCGTTTCGTCGCGACCGCCTCGATCGCCCACCGGCGGATCGGCGACGCCGAAGTGCTGTCACTACACGGAATCCGAAAATCGAACTGGGCCGGCGCAGCGGACCGCCTATTCGTCGTCCCGCACCACCCGGGCGGCCAGTTCGAGGCCGAGGTCCCCGATCCCGTCGAGGACCAGTTCGGCCATGCGGCGCGCCCCTTCCCTGCTGAAGTGGGTGTCGTCGGCGATGCCGTCGGGGTAGTTGTCGTGCTCGCCCGGCGAGAGGTGGAGGTACAGCGACTTCGACGCCTCCGGCCCGAGTTCACGCAGGAGCGCTCGGCTCCGCTCGTCGGCGTCGATCAGCGGAACGTCGCGCTCGCGCGCGACGTCCCGGGTCAGGGCCGCGTACTCCTCGTGGGTGTCCTCCAGTTGATCGTCCTCGTCGAAGTGCCGGCGCGCGATGGGCGTGAGCAGGACCGGGTTCGCCTCGTGCTCGCGCGTCTCGCCGACGAACTTCTCGAGGTTCGCGACGAACTCCTCCGGGGGCGTGTACTGTTCCTTCGAGGGAACCTCGTCGTTGTGCCCGAACTGGACGAACACGTAATCGTGCTCGGAGAGGTTCTCTACGACCGGCTCCCAGCGGTCCTCTTCCAGAAAGGTGCGGGTGCTGCGCCCGTTACGGGCGTAGTTCCGCACCGTGACGGACTCGTCGACGTACTCGGGAAACGGCATTCCCCAGCCCGTCTCGGGGCGTTCCTCGGGGTCCTTCTCGGCCATCGTGGAGTCACCGATCAGGTGGACGGTGATCGACTCGCTCGGCATTTCCCGAGGAGTTGACGTGCCGAGACATATGTGCGTCGATACCGCACGAGCGGGTCGAAAACGACGGCGGGGGCGGGAGGAACCCCAGCGTCGCGAGCGGGCCGCCGGCAGTTACAGCGAATCGCGTTTCGCGGTGCGCTCGCGCGCCCGGCTCTGGATCGCCTCGTCGTAGACGATGCCGCGCTCGGCGTCGAGCGTCACGACCGTCCCCGAGTCGACGTCGCGGGGGAGCGACGCGTTCGAGATCATCGGCAGATCGAGTTCGCGGGCGACGATGGCCGCGTAGCTCGTCATGCCGCCGTGGCGGTCGATGATGCCCGCGAGCTTCTCGACGTCGCCGGTGAACTCGCCGTCGAAGTCCTCGGGGACCGCGAGGATCGCGTCTTCGGACACCTCCGAGAGGTCGCCGTCCTCGGTCCAGTGGAGTTCGCCCGAGACCAGCCCTTCGACGACCGACCGTCCCGAGCCGATGGTCTCGGAGGCGACGTGGACCTTCAGCATGTTCGCCGTGTTGACGCCCTCTAGCTCGGTCATCATCCCCGAGAGGACGACGACCGTGTCGCCGCTCTCGGCCGCGCCGGTGTCAAGCGCCGACTGGACGGCGTTGTTGATGACCGCGTCCGCGCCGTCGGCCGTGTACGGCGAGCTCTTCGGGATGATGCCCCACGAGAGCGCGAGGCGCCGCCGGACGTCCTCGCTGGGCGTCGAGGCGACGATGGGGATCGGCGGGCGGAACTTCGCGGCCTTGAGCGCGGTGTAGCCGGACTCGCTCGCCGCGACGACGGCGCTGGCGTCGATGTCCCGGGCGAGGAACCGCGCCGAGCGGGCGAGCGCGTCCGTGCGGGTCTCGTCGGCAGCGGGGACGCGCTGCTCGCGGTTCTCGGCGTACTCCGGCGACTCCTCGACGTCGCGGACGATCCGGTCCATCGTCTCGACGACCCGGACCGGGTGGTCGCCGATAGCCGTCTCGCCCGAGAGCATGACCGCGTCCGTGCCGTCGAGGACGGCGTTGGCCACGTCCGACGCCTCCGCGCGCGTGGGCCGGCGCGCGTGGACCATCGAGTCGAGCATCTCCGTCGCGGTGATGACGGGCACGCCCTCCTCGTGGCACCGACGGATGATCCGCTTCTGGATCATCGGCACGTCCTCGAGCGGGCACTCGACGCCGAGGTCGCCGCGGGCGACCATCACGCCGTAGGCGGCGTCGATGATGCCGCCGAGGTTCTCGACCGCCACCTCCCGCTCGATCTTCGCGATGACCGGGATGTCGGCGCCGAGTTCGTCCAGCGCGTCCGTGATCTCGTAGACGTCCTCGCCGTTCCGGACGAAACTCGCCGCGACGAAGTCGACTTCCTTCTCCGCAGCGACTTCCAGTTCCTTCCGGTCCTGTTCGGTGATGACGGGCAGGCCCAGTTCCACGCCGGGGACGTTGACGCCCTTCCGCGCGCCCAGTTTCCCGCCGTTCTCGACGGTCGCGGTGACGACCCCGTCGGCGACCGACTCGACGGTCGTCTCGATGCGGCCGTCGTCCAGCAGGACCGTGTCACCGGGTTCCACCGCGGAGATGTCGTGGGAGACGCCGATCTCCTCGGGCGTCGCCTCGTCGCCTTCGACGAAGCGGACCGACGATCCGCCTTCGAGCGTGATCTCCTCGCGGACCGGCGCCGTCCTGACTTCCGGGCCGGGCAGGTCGAGCATCGCCGCCACCGGGCTGTCGATGCGACGGTCGACCGCCCGGATCCGGTCGATCAGCTCCCGGCGGTGTTCGGGCGTCCCGTGACTGGCGTTCATCCGCGCGACCGACATCCCCGCCCGGGCGAGCCCCTCGACGGTCTCCTCCGACTCGCTGGCCGGCCCGAGCGTGCAGACGATCTTCGCGCTGCGCATCTCAGATCGCTCCCTCCGCGCGAGCGTGCGTTCGGTTCATGTGAACGGCTTCCCCCGGCAGGGATAAATGACTTTGTCTCCACAGCGCTCCTGCACGCCACGACCCCGCCGCCCGCGACCGGTTAGGCGCGACCGGCCGCCGCGACGTCCCGGTCGGTGAGTCTCATCAGATCCACTTCGAATCGAAGAACGAGCGGCCGCCGAGCACCGATGCGGCGTATAGTCCGACTCCGACAACTCCGGCCGCGGTACAGCCGACGTACACGGTCGAGGGAGCGACCGCCCCGAGAGCGGGATTCACTGCGGAGACCGGTGCAAACGGGCGCGCGTCGGTGTACAGTGTCGCGTCGAGAGCGACGTGCGACCAGCAACCGACGACCGCCGCGGCCGCGATACGAGCAGGTGAGGTCGGTTGTGGGACCCCGATGCTGTCGAGAACCGGATCGAGCACTGGACGAAGCGGGATCGCCGCGACCGTCAGGACGACGGCAAGCGCTGTCGCACCCAGTAGCGTGTGCAGCGGACCGTGCAGCGGTCCGTCGAGGACGCCGAAAAACACCAGCGTCGTCCGGACATCGACGAGCACGCTCGCGGCGAGGAACGTCGGGAGGTCGAGCCAGCGGAGACCGATCAGGGCGATCAGCAGCGCGGGGCCGAGGTGAAACGGCGTGAAGGGCACAGGGGGTGATCCACCACCGGAGAAGATAACTCTCGGGGCGAGGACGCCACTTCGCCTCTCGGTCCCGTTAGCGGGAGATGCCGCCCTGTTCGCCCTGTTCGACCACGCGTTCGACCTCGTCCGGGGTGACGAGCGCGACGTCGCCGGGCATCGTCCGCTTGAGGGAGGCGGTCGCGGCACCGTACTCGAGCGAGTCCGGGACGGATCCGCCCGGGAGCCACGAGGCGAGGAAGCCACCGACGAACGCGTCGCCGGTGCCGACGGTGTCGTACTCGTCGGCCTCGAAGACGCCCTGCTCGAACACCTCGCCGTCCTCCAGCGCGAGCGACCCCTCGCCGCCGCGGGTGATCAGGGTCAACTCGAAGTCGAACTCGTCGGCGAGGTTCCGGGCGATCGCTTCGGCGTCGCCCTCGCGGTCGAGGACCGCCCGGGCGTCGCGCTCGGCGACGACCAGCACGTCGATGTCGTCGAACAGCCCCTCCAGCGTCTCTCGCGCTTCCGCGGGCGACCAGAGCTTCGAGCGGTAGTTCACGTCGAAGACCGTCGTCGTGTCGTGTTCGCCCGCGAGCGCGAGCAGTTCGCGGCTGGTCTCCAGCAGCGTCTCCGAGAGCGCCGGGGTGATGCCCGACGTGTAGTAGGCGTCGGCCTCGGCGATGCGGTCGGTATCGAGTTCGTCGGTCGTCGCCGTCGTGACCGCCGAGTCCGAGCGGTCGTAGATGACGTTCGTCCCGCGGGGTTTGCCGGCCATCTCCACGTAGTACGTCCCCATGCGCGCGTCGTCGTCCCAGACGATTTCGGCGTCGACGCCGTGGTTGCCGAGCGCGCTCGTCACGCGGCGACCGAGCGGTGAGTCGGGGAGTTTCGAGAGCCAGACCGTGTCGAGGCCGAGGCGCTCGGCGGCGACGGCGACGTTGCTCTCCGCGCCCGCGACGTGGACGTCGAGGCTGTCGATCGCTTCGAGGCGCTGCTGGCCCGGCGGCGAGAGTCGGAGCATCGACTCGCCGAAGGAGACGAGGTCAGTCATGTCCCTCGATGGGACTGGACCGTGCTTAAATCCGCAGGTATCGCTCCGTCTCACCCCCGCCCCGCCTGACGACCGGGGAGAGGCGCCGGCCTGCGGAAAAAAGTTGGATTCTTGATGTTACCAACTGGTTGCCGAATCGGTATTGTCAGGCTGCGAGAACGCCCAAGATTCTCCAAAGCTATATATGAGATAGTCGGACATGAAATCCTATGGGCAACAGGGGTTACGCGAACGGACCGAATCGGGATCGCGGGGAGACTTCCCGGACGACGATCACAGTGCAGAGCGACGGCCGACGAGTCGTCGGAGCGTGGAACGATGAGCGGTGACGGCGGCAACGGCGGTGGCCTGATGGGGATCGTCCGGACGGTGGTTCCGGACTTCATCCGGAAGCGCTTCGCGCTGAAGTTCCTCATCGTGTTGCTGGTGATGGGAGTCGCGATCGGCGCGGTCGGGTTCGTCGGAACCCAGCAGTTCAGCGCCCACACCCACGATCAGATCGAAAGCGAGTATCGCGGACTCGCGACTCAGGAGGGGAACCTGATCAGCCAGTGGATCGAGACCAACCGGCTGTCGACGCGGCTGGCGTCGAGCACGCCCGCCTTCGCCGGCTCGGACCGCTCGCGGATGTCCGACAAACTCAGCGAGCGCATGAACGAGGAGATGCCGAGCGACGTGAGTTCGATGCATCTCGTCCAGCAGGTCGGAGGCGACTACAAGGTCGTCGCGAGCACGGGATCCGTCGAAGGCCAGTCCCTCTCCGGGACGGACCGGCAGTGGGTCACCAGGGCCAGTTTCAGCGAAACCGGTGAGGTGTTCGTCTCGAACATCTACCGGCCGACCGGCAGCGGGAGCCCGGTGATGGGACTTCTCAGTCCCGTCAACGGGACCGAGAATCGCTACCTGCTGACCGAAGTTGGGATCTCCAACATCGCCAGTGACCTCCAGGGATCCGAGCGCGCCGAGGGCGGGTTCACGATGGTGGTCAACAAGACCGGCGTGATCCAGATGGACGAGAAGGGCGCCAAAACCGACTTCGACACCGACGAGACGCTCGGGACTTACGGCGACGCCGGCGTCGTCAACGCCGCGCTCTCGCTGTCCGACGACCCGAGCGGCGTCAAATCGAGCAAGACGAACCAGCAGGTCATGAACGAGGAGTACGCCGTCGGGTACTCGCAGGTCATCCTGCCGGGGAACGCCGAAAACTGGGCCGTGGTCGTCCACGCCCCGAGCGACGTCCTCTTCGGCGACGTCGAACAGGTGTCCCAGACCGGGCTGATCGCCACCGCCGGCGCCGTCCTGCTGATGCTGGTCATCGGCGCCGTGCTCGGCTACAACACCTCGTCGTCGATCGACCGTCTCCGGGGCAAGGCTCAGGAGATGGAGGAAGGGAATCTCGACGTCGAGATCGAGTCGGGCCGTATCGACAGCATCGGTCAGCTCTACGACGGCTTCGCCGAGATGCGCGACGCGCTCCGCGAGCAGATCTCCGAGGCCGAGCGCGCCCGCAAGGAAGCGGAAGTCTCGCGGGCCGAAGCGATGGAGATGAGTAACTACCTCCAGGAGAAAGCCGAGGAGTACTCCGAGATCATGCAGGCCGGGGCGCGCGGTGACCTCACCCGGCGCATGGAACCGGAAGGCGAGAACGAGGCGATGGACCAGATCGCCAAGGACTTCAACGAGATGCTGACCGAACTGGAGATGACGACCGGCCAGCTGAAGACCTTCGCCGTCGAAGTCGAGGACAGCGGGGAGTCCGTCCAGCAGAGCGCGGAGACGGTCCGCGACGCCAGCGAGCAGGTCGCCGACTCCATCCAGCGCATCTCCGACGACGCCTACGACCAGAAGGAGCGCCTGGAACGCATCTCCGAGGACATCGACAGCGTCGCCGGACAGCTCGACGAGTTCGCCGACGCCAACCCCGGCGTCGACTTCGGCGACTCGCTCGAGAACATCCGCGAGGTGGCCGACCTGATCGAGGACGCCGCGGATCTCGCCGAGGACACCATGTCCGAGAGCGAGAACGTCGCGGGCGCCGCCGAGGAGCAGGCGGCCGAACTCAACGAGGTGTCCTCGCGCGCCGAGGAACTCGTCCGCTACGCGCAGTACCTCGGTGACGGCCTGAACAACTTCGAGACGGACGCCGAACACGAGTTCGTCTTCCAGACCGGCGCCGGCGGCCCGGAGGCCACCGGCCCGGACGGCGAGGACGCCGAGTAACTCGCCGTATCGACGACGACCCGTCGCTCACCGAGACGACGGTTCGATTTTCACGCTTTTTTCAGCGTAGGTCACAGCTACGGAGCGGTCGCTTCGGGACGACTGCAGGTCGACGTAAAATCGCTCGACAGGCTGTCCGCCCCGTACCGATCAGAACTCGCCGTTGACGATGTCGGCGACGCGCTGGCGGTCGAACAGTCGCTCGTCACCGAACGCGTCGGGGTACAGCCCCTGGGCCGCTCGCTCGAGCTGGAACAGGTGGATGATCGGCCCCTGGTAGGTCAGTCCGCCGTAGATGACTCGGCCGTTCTGGACCGCGGTAAGCTGGCTGGCCAGGTCGTGATCCTCCAGGTGTGAGACGATCTCGCTCCGGAAGTACTCCTCGGTGATCTCGCCCTGAAGCCGAACGGCGAGGGCATCGGGGTCGATCTCCAGTAGCGTCTCGTAGTCGATAGTACTCCCGCCCGCTTGCGCATCGGTGATCCCGTTGGCTGCGAGCGCATCGCCGACCCGGAGGTCGTGCCAGTGTTTGGACTGGGTTCCGGACCCGACGAGGTACGGGTAGAACGACTCCGGCGGCACGTCTGCCGGGTACAGCACCGCGATGTCGGGCGTCTCGTCCGGGAGACGCCCCTGTACGTCCGCGATAACCTCGTCGTGGTACTGCTCGAAGGCCTCGTAGCGGTCCTGCTTCTGGAAGACTCGCGCGAGCTTCTCGAAGGCCTCGTACAGCGAGTACTCCGCGTAGTCGTGCCAGTCGTAGGCGCGCGAGAAGATAGTGTTCCCGAGGAACGGCGCGACGTTTTCCCGGATCTCGGCGACGTCCTCCCGGTTCCACTGGAGCCGATTCACCGCGAAGTTCGGGTCGATGACGTGGAGGTCGGCGTCGAGTTCGTAGAAGATCTCCTTGCCGGTGCCGTCCTGCCAGAGCTGCGTGAGTTCGCTCTTGTCGACGGAGACGCCCGGCAGTTCCTCGTAGTAGTGGGTGCCGAACCGGGCGCGCACGCCGATCGCCGAGAGCCCGTTACCCTCGCCGAGCGCGACGCCCATATCGGCGTAATCACCTGTGTACGGGAACCACGTCTCGGGTGGTTCGTCGAACTCGACGGTTCCGACCGGTTCCATCGTCACCGAGTACCCAGCGTCGGTCCCGGTCGGATCGCTCGCAGTCGGCGACTCCGTGTCAGAGGGGACACTCGTTGCCGTCGGCGTATCCGCCGGTGTCTCGGTGGCCGTCTCCGCCCCGTCGGTACCGGTTGTGGCCGGTGTCTTCCCGTCGTCGCCGGTACAGCCCGCGAGCAGGCCGCCGCCGAGAGCGGCGCCGCCGTAGCGCAGGTAGTCTCTTCGCGTCGATGCGTCCCGTCGGGCCGTCTCATCGGTATCCTCGCTCATCTCAGAGTTCTCCGTTGACGACGTCGGCGACTCGCTGGCGGTCGAAGAGCTGTTCGTCCTCGGGGATTTCGGGGTAGGGTTCGCCGTCGATGTACCCCGGCCACTCGCCGAAGGCGTCGGGGTACAACTGCTTGGCAGTCATCTCCAGTTGGAACAGGTTCATGATCGGGCCCTGATAGCGCGCGCCCTGTGCGTACACGTTGTCGTCCTCGACAGCAGTGATCTGTGCGGCGACGGGGTCGTCCTCCAGACCCGAGCGGATGTCGGCGATGCTGTAACTGGAGGCCATCGTGAACAGGACGAGGATTACGTCCGGGTCCGCTTCGGCCATCGCCTCGTAGTCGACCTGCGTCTGTGGCCCGTCGAACTCGGTGTCGGCGAACGCATCGTGAGCACCGAGGGGCCGCGTGTGCTCCGTCAGGAACCCGTCGGCGTTGAGCCGGTACACCCAGAACGTCTCTCCGTCGCCTTCGAACGCGAGCGCGACGGTGGGGCGTTCGGACTCCGGCGGTAGCTCGGATTCGATGGTCGAGCGCATCGACGTATTGACTTCTACGAGCGCGCTCGCTCGCTCACCCGCGCGAAACACCTCTGCGACTCGTCGGTATATCTCCCATAGCGAGTAGTAGCGGTACTCGTCCGCCCACTGCTCGGGCGGGTCGCGCCGCTGGTCGCTGTAGTAGTTTCCGAACCACGGGGCTACCTGCTCGCGGATCTCGGCGACGTCGTCGGCGTCGAGGTTCTCGAGTGTCGACGCGTACGCGGGGTCAGTGAGGTGGACGTCGCAATCAAGCTCGTAGAATCCCTCCACGCCGAGGTTCCACGAGTCGGCGAGGTCTTCGTACTCGAAGGAGACGCCTTCCAGCCGATCGTAGAAGTGGTTCATCAACGTGCCGTGGTACTGGGGATAGTACACGGCGCTGATGGCGTCAGCCTGCCCCGATGCGATCGCCATGTCGGCGGTGTGGGGAAGCCCCGTATAAACGCTCTCGGGCACTGACTCGAAGACCACTTCGCCCATCGGCGCCATCTCGACCGAGTACCCGTCTGTCTGGGTAGACGTGCCGGTACTATCGGGAGCCGCCATTTCGGTGTCCGTCGGTGAGCTACTCGACGAACTGCGGGCACTGGCTTCGGTCGTTCTGGGACTCGTTTCGCTGGACGGTGTCGAAGTACCGTTGGCATTCGAACATCCGGCGGCCGCCGTTCCACCGACGACCATCCCACTGTACTTCAGGTATTCTCTGCGCGTCGGATTCTCACTCACTGTTCGGCACCTTATTTTAGGCTATCCTAAAACACATAAATCGTTTCCGGAATTTAGGCGAGCCAAAACAATTACTGGTCCCGTTGGCTGGGGGACTGGATCTCAAACCCAGTGTCGCCGATGCGTCATTGGTATCGCGATCTCCTCTCGTGAGGGTCGAGCCCGCCGATATATTCGCGGTTCAGAATTCGCCAAGCCGGATGAAATGCGTCGAATTTCGTATA
The DNA here is from genome assembly GCF_054504345.1 of Halosimplex yunnanense. NCBI lineage: Archaea > Methanobacteriati > Methanobacteriota > Halobacteria > Halobacteriales > Haloarculaceae > Halosimplex > Halosimplex yunnanense. Next base: position 316,456 of record NZ_JBTJEL010000036.1, read on the forward strand.
GCGGTATATGATTTATCTACACGAAGCAGGACGGCAGTGGTGATGGGTATCTGTCATTATGGTGAATACGAGCACCCGGACGACCAGATCACTGACTGGAACTGGACGATCGACAACGCCAGCAAGTGCGTCTCCTCGGTACGTGACTGCTGGTGCTGGTCGGAGATGAGGGACAGAGGCGTTAGACCGGGATATACTCGGTGACATACCCGCGCTTTCTTCAGGCCGGATAGGGGTGCTTTCCTTCAATCCAGAGTCCAAATGGACCGGATCGCTCTTTCTACCGTCGTGGTTGGTGTGGGGCGGAAATACGCCTCGAGGTACGGTTCGGCCCGATCAACAAAGTAGCCGCTCACATCGCCGATCATGGCGTATTTGGCCTGTCCGCGGATGGCGCCCATTCGAGTCACACACCCTCTTTGAGGCCTTCTATAGCGAGTTCAGCGGTTGTTCAGTCTACACACGGACAATCTCTCCCAAATTTCGGGATAACAGGGATAATACGACGCAGAGTACGATCTCCACGGGGGTCCGGCAATAATTCGTCTCTCGTCGTTCACTCGGGTCTTTGAGTTTGTCTCCTCGAAGCAAAGTTGTGCTGCCACTGATTCCGCGGCCGCGTTGACCAGACGAAATCACCAACCGGAATTCGCGAGTCGTTCAGATACAACCCCCGACAGAAGCAAAATAATCGTAGCGACGGAATGGACCTGATGGCAGTGGGCAGACAGGCGGAAACTCGGACCTGCGACCCAACTGCAGCTGAACCAGTCACCACTCGAGATTTTAGATGTGAATATGGTTGAAATGACGGGCCCTGGATGCATAAATACAGATAATCTTCCAACCAACTGCGCTAAATCAGTGTCCAATACACAAATAAGGGTCTTTATCCGTGTATCTGGCCCACGGAGGAGTAACGCTCCACCAGATCGGACACACGACCCAGCGATACAGCGACTCAGGAACCGAGCTGAGTTCCGTCCCCGGAGATTGGCAGCCTCGGGAACGGGGCCGATCAAAGTTGACGTGTTTTCGGCAGCTACTCTACGAGATATTTCCCAGCAGTGGGTATTCTTGAGGTCCATCTTTCATCGTCTAACCCCAGGGGTTGCGTCGACACGAGACGCTCCAAGATCGTGGCCAAAATGTATGAACCCCAACTACTTCGCGACTGGCCTACCTGGCCTGTCGCCGATCGGGCGTGAACGGGTTCGCTCTCTATCGAGAGATCCTCCCCTAGATTAGATTCGGTCCACACGCCAACGGGTTTTGGGGTCATTGACTGGGACAGAGGAATCCCATCAAGATCCCGGTGTCAGATCGGATCCTGAGTTCTCGGGACAGAAGACCACCAAAATATCGAAACTGCTCTCTGAGGCACTCTTCGAATGGATTTTTCGTCTTCGCGGTTGGGCATACAGTACTCGGCCTGTAGCTCGTAAATCGTATGTCGATATAGGGAAGGTTCCGACCAACGCCCACTGTGACTACCAGTAGATAGTGCAGCACGGATCTTCAATGCTGGGGCTTCTTCTTACAATGCGACAGTGCGTTCGACAGCCCGGATCCGGCCGATGACGAAAGACGCCGCCGGTGTGTTGAGGATTCCAGACCGGAACAATCATCAAGACGACTCAGGTACTATGCTGGCGAAACTGCGGCCGTAGGCCTTCGAGGAGCCCCAAATCATCTCGAACACGGAGTGTTCGCTGACAACTGCGAGTTTGACTCCTGCTCGCGAACTTGTCCGCGCTTTCCTGGGGCACTAAAGCGCCCCCAAGTTTCGATTCGTCGGTGAGGTCTCAGCGTACTTCGGTCTTCGAACGAACTTGACGAGGTCGCTTACCAGAGGATCCCCTCGGTGAATCGTTTTCCGAGATGGATTCGTGGATGACTCGACGCCTTGCCATGGGATTTCGAGGCCGGTCTGTCTGCCCGCTATTTAAATTGAGATGTGCTCTTAGAAATGCTCATACAGTGCGGACCAACAGAGTAGAACGGTATCTTCACTCAACGGGCTGCGCTTCGACCGTCACATCCTCAAACAGAAATCCATCATATTCGCCCTCGAACAGTACTGTCTTCGTCGTACCTCGACTGATATCTACGGTTTTCTCTTCAATGACCACGCCAGTATCACCTACCATTTTGTCGTTCATCAATTGTACTGAAATTTGACTAGAGTCGCTCCGATTTTTGACATCTGCTTCGACTTCACCCGCCCAAAGTCGGAACCCGTACCCCTCGTATCCGTCTTCGAGCTCGGCTGTCATTGTCGTACTTCTTCGCTCTCCAGAAGAGAAGAAGCGCTTCTGAGACCGAACTTTCTTCGATCCTACAGAGTAGAGGTCATCTGCAGGGTCTTCAAGGAGAACTAACGTCATTCCAATGTCGCCTGCAGTCCCGGTATTCTCTACAGTTGCTGTAAAATCGTACGTGTTCCCCTGTAGATGCGTGTTATCGATTGAGACTGCCTCCGGCTTCGGATTCCGAATATCCGTCACAATGACGGGGCTTTCTCGGGGCGTCTTTGTCTCGAATTCGACCTCTTCCAGCCCATCAATTCCATTATCCTTCGACGGTGTGGGCGTAGCGGTATCCGATTCTTCTATATCTATCTCCCCGAGAGTTCCTACACCGTCAATTTCAGGCGGCGTGGGAGTTCCTTCGAGATCGCTTTTTTCTTGAACATCTGGGTCATTCGGGGCATAATCTTCACTGTCAATCACACCGTCGCCGTCCGAATCTTGAATGTCTCCCTCGTCGTCTCCTGAACTCGAACAACCCGAGAGAAGTGTTGCGCCAAGGAGCGATACTGAACCGATGAACTTTCGTCGCTTAATATCCGGATTAGAGTCCATTACTTGCCAACGAGCATTATAGTACTTATTAGTGGTTAATTCTGGGCTTCAGATTATGACGGGTGAGACATGAGATGTTTTTTATTACCGAGGTCAGTCGAGTAGATCTCCGGCCCTCTTTCGCAGCTGGCGATCATCACGCCCCTGTCCCGGCTCGTTTTGGTCGACCCACTGACTCACTGGTAGCACTGGTGGGGGGACATCTCAAAAACCAGTCCCGGGTATGCGACGCCGAGGGCTTCCTCAATGGGGGTTTGAGGGCGAATACGCTGTAATTGCGTACCTTCGTTTGCCCGTCAATCAAAGGTTCCGAACAGACACTACAAGCACTGGAGCACGAGCAACTGGGCGGTGCGTCTCTCCAACGTACGCGTTCTTTGTTTCACGTAGTCGATAAGCTTGGGCCCTGGCCCGAACCGACAAACTGGCACTCACTCATCGATTATTGAGCTACCCGATTCGTAATGATTCACTCACAACTGCGACATCGAACTGATGGATTAATTGAGTAATCGAAGTGAGTTCCGATTGATAGCTATCAGTGTAGGCAGCGGGTCCCCTCACGTTGGATAGTCGAGACCCACAACGGTCGGTCGTACCTCTATATCCCATATTCACAACTAAATGGTCTTATTTGTGTTCAAAGCCCTATCCTGCGGGTTCTAAATCCTCCAGTAGAAGATATATACCGGTGTTTCTGAGAACGAGGAATATTGATCAGGGAATGTAGCGGTAGGTTAATTGTCCCACACTGTGTGGTTGTGAACGATGGGAGAGTCCGATGTCGACACGTCGCGGGTTTCTGTGCGGACGTACGTCCCGACGTATCAGCGTGAAGAGTGGGATGAACACGCCGAGGAACTCGGGATGAGCCGCAGTGAGTTCGTACGAACGATGGTCCAAGCGGGCCGTCGGGGTTTCGGCGACGAATCGGGCGGCTCGACGACTGTACCCGGGGGTCCTCAGTCCGATTCCGAGAAATCCGCTTCGACCCCGTCTTCGGACGCCGACCCCCAGGGGACGGAGATGGAAGATCGGGTTATAGAGGTCCTCCGTTCCGCCGAGTATCTCTCATGGGACGAGTTGCTGGACGAAGTCGCCGACGACATCGAGGCGGAGCTAGAGTCGGCGCTCCAGGAACTGCAGTCCGATGGGATGGTTACCTACAGCGGTCGCAATGGAGGCTACACGATCGATGAGTAGAGCCGACCACGAAAGCGACGGGTCCGAAGACCCAGTGACCTACTTCCTCGAAGACATTACGTTTCAGGGCAAAAGCCAGCGGACCCGCGATGCGTACGAGCGCGTACTCCGGGAGTTCGAGGCGTATCTCTCGGAACGCGGTCTGGAGCTCGCGGCGGCGAACCACCGGGACTGCATGGCCTGGATCCACCGGTTGCGGGGATCCGTCGGGGAGAGCACGGTCGCGACCTACGCTTCCTATCTCCATCGGTTCTACGGTTACATGACCGAAGTTGGGGCCTTCGACGACAACCCGATGGCGCTCGTCCTCGAAGAGATCGACGAGTCCATCAACACCGACCCGGAGCGGCGTGACATCACCGTTCCCGCGATGCGTTCGTTCGTCTCCAACGTCACCCACCCGATGGAACGGGCAGTCGTCGTAACGCTCCTCAAGACCGGGATGCGAGCAGGCGAACTCTGCAATCTCGACCGACGGGACATCTCGATCGCGGAGTCGCCGTTCGAGTCGTCACACCGACCGCAACTGGACGGGAAGCCGGACTCGATCTACGTCGACGACGAACCGAGGGCTGGCGACGTATACAACGACGAGCTTCGAACGGCATCGAACAAGCGTAAACGCGCAACGACGATACCGATCGACGAGGAGTTGACGGCCGTGCTCGTCGAGTGGTTGGCGATCAGGCCGGATCCGCGATCCGATGCGGACCCCCTGTTCGTGAGTACGACCGACGAGTGGGGCAAGCGACTCACTCCGGACATGGTCCATCACATCGTTGAGACCCATGCCCGCGAGCAGGGGTGGTACCGAGACGGCGGCGGCGCCGAGGAGAACGTCACGCCGCATTACTTCCGGCACTTTTTCACCACACACCTCCGGGATCGCACCGGCGATCGGGGGATCGTCAAGTACCTGCGAGGGGATGTCGCACAGGACGTCATCGATACGTACACGCACGACTGGGGAGACCGCGTCCGCGAAGTCTACGAAGCGAACATCTACCGCCTTCTCTGACCCTCGTTCTGCCCGGATCTCGGCTCGGACTTCCCAGTATTGTCAACGATCGATCTGTGACGGGCGTCATACTTCGAACTGATAAACTACATACCGCTATACAGAATTAGTGGTTTAGCAGTCGTTTCTCTTGGCGACGGAATCGAGGCATTACGGCGCTCTGTGGCCCTCTACCGGCGCTTGCACCGCAAGTGGCCTGGTGAAGTCAAGCCGTCAGCCCGATCTCCGGGTCGATGCTCGCTGATAGATTACAGCAGTAGTACTGTCATGGCCGGTCGCTATGGACCCTCGAGAGATCTGTGTTCGGCATGTCTGAATGATAGTTGGGTATATTGAGACGCCCGTACACGGACATCATTGCGAAAATCACTGGCTAAACCGCCGCAGCGCGAGATCACTTTCGTACGGCGTCCTGAAAATTCGGAACAATTGTTTGTTTATTCGGGACGGTGTACCGTCTTTCGGCCGGGTCGGTTTCGAGAAATTGGCTCTCTGAGAGCCTGTCGATAGTAATCGATAGAGAACAGCTATTCGAGAGTGTCCGATAATACTGGACAGATGACGAAGCCGTTCGAAAGACAAAATCCCGCGACGAGACGTCAATTCGGGAGCGGGGCTCCCGGGGTTCGCGGTGAGGGCGTTACGTGTTCAGGTAGACGGTCTTGATCTCGGTGAAGAAGTCGAGACCGGCGTCGCCCTGCTCGCGGTAGGTGTTGGTCGAGGAGTCTTTCTTGCCGCCGAAGGGCACGTGGAGTTCGAGCCCGGTGGTCTTCTCGTTGACCTTCGCGACGCCGGCTTCGGTCTGCTCGATGAACTCGTGTGCCTCTTCGAGGTCGGTCGTCACGACCGACGAGGAGAGACCGAACTGGCTGTCGTTGGCGGCCTCGATGGCCTCGTCGAAGTCCTCGACTTCGGTCACGGCAAGGACCGGACCGAAGACCTCCTCCTGGAAGATGCGCATGTCACGCTCGACGTCCGTGAAGACGGCGGGCGTGACGTAGTAGCCGTTCTCGTACTCGTCACCTTCGGGGCGCTCGCCGCCCGTCTTGTGGGTAGCGCCCTCGTTCGCGGCGACGTCGACGTATTCGAGCGTGGACTCGAGTTCGCTCTGGGTGACGTGGGGGGCCATGCCGGGGTCCTCCAGACCGGGGCCGATGTCCAGGGACTCGGCGTACTCGACGATGCCCTCGACGAACTCGTCGTAGACGTCCGTGTGGACGATGGCGCGGGAACAGGCGGTACAGGCCTGCCCGGTCACGCCGAACGCGCCGGCGCCGACGATGTCGACCGCCTCGTCGACGTCCGCGCTGTCCGTGATGATGGCCGGGTTCTTGCCGCCCATCTCGGCCTGCGCGCGGGCCATGTTGTCCGTCGCAGCGTCGTAGACGTGGTGGCCGACCTCGGAGCTGCCGGTGAACGAGACGGCGTCGATACCGTCGTTCGAGGTCAGTTCGGCGCCGACGTCGCTGCCGGAGCCGGGGACGAAGTTGATGACGCCGTCCGGAAGGCCGGCCTCTTCGAGGGCCTCGACGAGGCTAGCGGCCGGACCGGGGGCTGCCGAGGCGGGCTTGATGACGATCGAGTTACCCGTCGCCAGCGCGGGCGCGATCTTCCACGCGGGGATGGCGATGGGGTAGTTCCACGGCGTGACGAGCCCGGCGACGCCGAGCGGCTCGCGCTTCGTGTAGACCGACGTGCGACCGCCGCTCGGACCCTTGCGCTTGCCGGCGTTGTCCGCGGCCTTCTCGGCGTAGTAGTAGAAGATGTCGATGGCGCGCTGGACCTCGCCCGCGGCCGAGGAAAGCGGCTTACCTTCCTCGCGGGTGAGCTGTTCGGTCAGTTCGTCTTTCTGTTCCTCCAGCAGCTTCCCCGTCTCGCGAAGGATCGAGCCGCGGTCAGGAGCGGGCATCGCCTCCCAGTCGGCCTGGGCCTCGTTCGCGGCGTCGATCGCCTTCTGGGCGTCCGCGGTGGAGCCCTTGGCGTACTCGGCGACCGTCTCTGTCGTATCCGCGGGATTCTCGACTGCGAAGGTGTCCCCGCTTTCGGCGGACACCCACTCGCCGTCGATGTACAGGTTCGTGGTCTCTGTCATGCACATAGACGGTTGTCTGGTGAGCACTTACGAGTTTTCATACAGGCGATGTTGGGCCGTTTTCGTTGACTCGGTTCCGGGTTCACGTTTCGTCGGAACCGACCTGAAGGATGTGGGAAACTTTATAGAGGTTACGTTGGGAGATGTAGCCATGGTCGATTTCGACTCGATTAGCGACCCGAACGCTGAGTATACGATGCGGGACCTCTCAGCGGAGACGATGGGCGTTTCGAAGGAACGTGGCGGCGTCCGCGATGCCGAGATCACCGACGTCCAGACGACGATGGTCGACGGCAACTACCCGTGGATCCTCGTCCGCGTCTACACGGACGCCGGCGTCGTCGGCACCGGCGAGTCCTACTGGGGCGGCGGCGACACCGCCATCATCGAGCGGATGAAGCCGTTCATCGTCGGCGAGAACCCCCTCGACATCGACCGCCTCTACGAGCACATGATCCAGAAGATGTCCGGCGAGGGCTCCATCTCCGGGAAGGTCATCTCCGCCATCTCCGGCATCGAGATCGCCCTGCACGACGTCGCGGGCAAACTCGTCGACCTCCCGGCCTACCAGTTGCTGGGGGGCAAGTACCGCGACGACGTTCGCGTCTACTGCGACCTCCACACCGAGGACGAGGCCGACCCGCAGGCCTGCGCCGAGGAAGCCGACCGCGTCGTCTCGGAACTGGGCTACGACGCCATCAAGTTCGACCTCGACGTCCCCTCGGGTCACGAGAAGGACCGCGCCAACCGCCACATGCGCGCCCCGGAGATCGAACACAAGGCCGAGATCGTCGAGGCGACCACCGAAGCCGTCGGCGACCGAGCCGACGTGGCCTTCGACTGTCACTGGTCGTACACCACCGGCAGCGCGAAACGGCTCGCCAAGCGCCTCGAAGAGTACGACGTCTGGTGGCTCGAAGACGTCGTCCCGCCGGAGAACCACGACGCCCAGCGCGAGGTCACGCAGTCGACCGCCACGCCGCTGGCGACCGGCGAGAACGTCTACCGGACCCACGGCAACCGCGACCTCATCGAGAACGAGGCCATCGACATCATCGCCCCCGACATCCCGCGCGTCGGCGGTCTGCGCGAGGGACAGAAGATCGCCAACATGGCGGACATGTACTACATCCCCGTCGCAATGCACAACGTCTCCTCGCCCATCGGGACGATGGCGTCCGCGCAGCTCGCGGCGACCATCCCCAACTCGCTGGCCGTCGAGTACCACTCCTACGAACTCGGCTGGTGGGAGGACCTGGTCGAAGAGGACGACCTCATCGAAGAGGGGTACATGGAGATCCCCGAGGAGCCCGGCCTCGGCCTGACCCTCGACCTCGACGCCGTCGAAGAGAACATGGTCGAAGGCGAGACGCTGTTCGACGCGTCTCCCTGAACCGCGTCGAACCGGCGGACCTTCGGTCCGACTCGTTCGACGAGGCGTAATCCGCACTCGAAGCGGTTTTTCCACTCGACCGTACCGGGGAACAGGCCCAGTGTGGTTGCGCTGCTGATTCTCTCGCGTTGTCGCGCCGTCCGTTCCACATTCTCTCCCCCGGAACAGCGTTTCGAATCGGTCCGAATTTGTGTCGCTCTCAGAGCCACTCTCGACACCGATCTCCGGTCGTCCGTATTCCCGCTCGGTCCGCGACGACGGGGGCCTACATAACTAACCGCGTCGACCCTGATCGTTTCAGAATCTGAAACGATGTCGCGCCCGATTCCACTTATACAGGGCGGGCACTCGATTCTGGTTTCGTCCCAGTGTGAGGAGTCCGGTATCGATTCCCGGATTGAGAACGGCGGTTCTATCGAACAGAACAGGTAAGTGACCCGCTGTGGATACACGGGTATGGAACAGCCGAAGCACCCAGTAACGACTGTCGACAGGACGTTGCAGATCGTCGAGATAATACAGGAACTCGACGGGGCGGGCGTCTCGGAGATCGCCGAGCGGGTCGACGTGGGCAAGAGCGCGGTCCACAACCACCTCAACACGCTCGCGAACCGCGAGTACGTCGTGAAGGAGGGCGAGGAGTACCACATCGGCCTCGCATTCCTCGGGCTCGGCGCGTACGCCCGCCAGCGCAACGAGATCTTCGACGCCGCGCACAAGGAAGTCGACAACCTCGCCGACGAGACGGGCGAGCTGGTCAACCTACTCGTGGAGAAAAACGGGATGGGCATCTACCTCTACCAGTCGCAAGGAGAGAACGCCGTCGACCTGGACACCTACGAGGGCAAGCGCGTCCGCCTCCACTGCACCGGCCTCGGGAAAGCCATCCTCGGCTTCCGCCCGGAAGACGAAGTCACCGACATCCTCGACGAGCGCGGAATGCCCGCCGAGACGGAACACACGATCACCGACCGTGGCGCGTTCTTCGACGAACTCGCGGATATCAACGATCAGGGCTACGCCGTCGACGAGGAGGAGCGACTCAACGGACTGCGCTGCGTCGCGGCCCCTATCACCGACGACGACGACCGCGCTATCGCCGCTATCAGCGTCTCCTGTCCCGTCCACCGCGTGGACGACGACCGCTTCTACGAGGACCTCAGACAGGCCGTCCTCGGCGCTGCGAACGTCGTCGAACTCGAACACAATTACTCCTAGCCACCTTTTTGGCGGAGGGGTGGGCAAACCGCGCCCACCCCTCCGCCAAAAAGATGGGGCAAAAAGGCCGAATTCGCGCGGGGCGCGAATTCGGTGAACCGGCGCCTGTGGCGCCGGATGCTGGAACTGCGAACCGCTGACTGCTGGTTTAGATACGCCGACACTGAAATAGAGAAATCGGCCGAGGTGAGCGATTCACCGGCCGCAGAGCCGCGACGCGACCGGCTTTTTGGCCTTACATCATGCCGCCCATACCGCCGCCCATGCCGCCGGCGCCGCCGGGCGGGCCGCCTGCGCCGTCTTCCTCGTCGTCGCCGACGGAGAGGTCACCGGCGGAGATGACGTCGTCGATGCGGACGATCATCGTCGCCGCGTCGACGGCGGAGTCGACGGCCGTCGTCTTCACGCGAAGCGGTTCGACGACGCCGTCCTCGAACATCTCGACGAGTTCGCCCGTGTCCGCGTCGATGCCGACGTTCACGTCGCCGCCGTCGTGACGCGCGGTCATGTCGACCAGCGCGTCGATAGCGTCGTGACCGGCGTTCTCCGCGAGCGTCCGCGGGCCGTCCTCGAAGGCCTCGGCGAAGGCCTCGACGGCCAGCTGCTCGCGCCCCTCGACGGAGTCGGCCTCCTCGCGTAGCGCGAGCGACGCCTCGATCTCCGGTGCGCCGCCGCCGGGCAGGACCGCGCCGTCCTCGATGGCCGCCGAGACGACGCCGACGCTGTCGATGACCGCGCGCTCGACCTCGTCGAGGACGTGCTCGGTCCCGGCGCGGAGCACGATGGTCCCGACGCCCTCGGTGGGGAGGTCGCTGAAGACCGTCGTGCTCTCGTGGTCGGCCTGCCGGCGGACGGTCTTGTCGCGGATGACCCGCTCGCTGACGCTGCCGGCGAAGCCGAGGTGCTCCTCGGAGAGCAGGTCGAGGTCGCCGACCTGCTCGGCGCCCGTGGCCTCGGCGAGTCGCGCGCGCTTGTCGTCGTCGACGCGACGGTAGGCCGTGATGCCTTCCTTCGCGAGGCGCTCGGCGGCGAACTCGTCGATGCCGCCGTCGGCGACGACGATGTCCGCGCCGGCTTCGACGATGCGGTCGACCATGTCGGCCAGCTCGGACTGCTCGCGCTCGACGAAGCCCTGCAGTTCGTCCATGTTGCCGACGCTGGCCTCGGCGCCAACCTCCGTCTCCGAGACCTCGATGGCGCCCTCGTAGACGAGGACGTTCGCGTCCTCGTGCTCGCGGGACATGTTCTGGCTGACCGGCTCGATGTCGAAGAGGATGCCGTCGACGAACTCCGAGTCCTCGATGGAGCCGCCGTAGAACTGGCGGACGACGACCGAGTCCTGGTCGACGGTCCCGTCGTCGCGGACCGCGGCCCGGACCGCGGAGACGACCATCGAGGAGAGCAGGTCCTTCGCGGACTCGGCGCCCTTGCCCGTCATCGCGGTGCCGGCGACCTGTTCGAGGACGTCCTCGTCGTCGGGGTCGACCTCGGTCGCCATGTCTTCGAACACGTCGACGACCGCCTCGGCCGCGTGGCGGTAGCCCGCGACGATCGAGGTCGGGTGGATGTCCTGTTCGAGCAGGTCCTCGGCGTTCGAGAGAAGCGCACCGGCGAGGATCACGGCGGAGGTCGTTCCGTCGCCGACCTCGGCCTCCTGGGTCGTCGCGACGTCGATCACCATGTCGGCGGCGGGGTGGTCGACGTCCATCTCTTCGAGGAGCGTCACGCCGTTGTTCGTCACGACGACGTTACCGCCCTGGTCGACGAGCATCTTGTCCATCCCGCGCGGCCCGAGCGTCGTGCGGATCGTCTCCGCGACCGCTCGGCCCGCCTCGAGGTTCATCGACCGGGCGTCCTCGCCCGACGTGCGCTGCGATTCGTCGGACAGGACCACCATCGGTCCGTCGGCCATCTGTCGTGCCATGTGTGCTCACAACCGCGTCTGGCGGAAATAAGATTTGCTTTCCGAACGCACCCTCGCCGCGCTCAGAGCGCGACTCACGAGCGACAGGCGGCCGTATGGTCACCGAGAGCGATTCGAACGTCGACAAAAAGGACGTGTCGCGGTCAGTCGCCGAAGCTCGATTCGGACTCGGTGCCGTACTCGTCGTCGGGCCCGGCCAGTTCCTCGCTGTTCCAGTACTCGTGGGTTTCGAGCGCGCGGAAGCAGGCCGCGTCGGACTCGCCGGCCGTGTCGTACAGTCCCGGCTCCTCGCGCGTGCAGACCTCGCGGGCCTCCGGACAGCGCGTATGGAACTTACAGCCCGAGGGCGGGTCCTCGGGGTCGGGCACGTCCACCTCGCGGATCGGCGGGTCCTCCTGGATGCGCTCGCGCGCCAGATCCGGGTCGACGGTCGGCGTCGACCACTTGAGGACCTTCGTGTACGGGTGGGTCGGGTTGTTCAGGATCTCTTCGGGCGGTCCGATCTCGACGATCTCACCGAGGTACATGATGGCGATACGGCCGCCGGCGCGCTTGGCGAGATAGCGGGCGTTCGCCAGGTCGTGGCTGATGAAGATGTAGGACGTGTCGAAGGTGTCCTGCAGGTCGAGGATGAGGTCCATCATGCCGACCCGCAGGCTCACGTCGAGCGCGGAGATGGCCTCGTCGGCGAGGATGACGTCCGGGTTCATCAGCAGGGCCCGGCCGAGCGCGACCCGCTGTTGCTCGCCGCCGGAGAGCTGGTGCGGGTAGCGCTCGGCGTAGTCCTCGGGCGGCATCATGTCCACGTACTCCAGATAGCGGTGGATGGTGTCCTCGCGCTCTTTGGGGCCGAGTTCGGTGCGCCACTTCTTCAGCGGGTCCGAGAGGATCGCCTTGACCCGCCGCGAGGAGTTCAGCGCGTTGGCCGGGTCCTGGTGGATGATCTGCATCGCCCGGCGGATCTCGTTGAACTCCACCTCCGCGTCGCGGGGGTTCTCCTTGGCGTCCCAGATGTCCTGGCCGCGGTAGGAGACGGTCCCCTCGGTGGGCTTTTCCAGCCCGACCGCGGTCTTGCCGAGCGTCGTCTTCCCGCAGCCCGACTCGCCGACGAGGACGACGATGTCGTTCTCGTAGAGGTCGAAGCTGACGCCGTCGACCGCGCGGACCTTCTTGTCGGTGAGCGCGCGCTTGACGACGCCGCCGGGCTTGTAGTGGACCTTCACGTCCTCGACCGACAGGATCGGTTCGTCGCGCTGTTCGTCGGTCCCGTCCTCGCCCGTGACTTCGTCGGGCGTGATGTCGTCCGCCGTGGGTTCGTCTGTGCTCATAGGTTACTCCTCCGTCCCGTGGTCGAGCGTGTACGATAGTTCGTCCCGGGCCTGGTCCGTGTAGAAACACGCCGCCTGGTGGTCCTCGTCGACCGAGACGAGCCCCGGGTCCTCGATCTCACACCGGTCGTCGGCGATCGGACACCGCGGGTGGAACGAACAGCCGGTCGGGATGTTCACCGGGTCCGGCCGCGCCCCCTCGATCGGTCGCATGTCGTCGATGTCCGAGTCGATGCTCGGCACCGACCGGAGCAAGGCGCGCGTGTACGGGTGTGCAGCGTCTTTCAGCAGCGAGCGGGTCTCGCCGACCTCGATGAACTCGAAGGCGTACATGACGCCGATGCGGTCCGAGAGCCCGGCGACCAGCGGCAGGTCGTGCGTGATGAACACGATGGTCAGCTCGAACTCGTCGCGCAGCTCGCGCAGCATCGAGATGATCGATCGCTGCATGAGCAGGTCGAGCGCGGCGGTCGGCTCGTCCATCACGAGCACTTCCGGTTCGAGGACGAGCGCGAGCGCGATGAGCGCCCGCTGTTTCATCCCGCCCGACAGCTCGTGGGGGTAGGAGTTCATCACGCGGTCGGGGTCGAGGTGCAGCGCCTCGAAGAGGTCGTAGACGTGCTCCATGCGCTCCTCGAGGACCGCGTTGTGGGCCTGGATGGTCTCGTGGAAGTGCCCCTTGATCTTCATCGTGGGGTTGAACGAGTTCATCGCGCCCTGGAACACCATCGAGACCTCCTCCCAGCGGAACGACTGGAGTTCGCTGCTGTCCATCTCCAGCACGTCGATGGAGTCGTCGCCGACGGCGTCGTAGTCGCCGATCTGATCGGTGCTCGGCGTGCCGTCGGTGTCGTCCTCGCGAGGGTAGTAGGTCACGTCGCCCGAGAGATGGCCGGGGTCCTCGACCGCGTCCATCAGGGCCGCGGCGAACATCGACTTGCCCGACCCGGACTCGCCGACGATGGCGAGGATCTCCTCCCGGCGGACGTCCATGTCGACGTCGTTGAGCACCCACGCCTGCCCGCGGGACATACCGAACTGCACTCGCGCGTTCCGTACTTCCATGACGATGTCTTCGTCGGCATCGTCGGCCTCGTCGTCTGCCGTCTGGTTCTGTTGTCCGATAGCCATGTCAGTTCACCTCCGTCCGTCGAGCGGGTCCGGCCATTAGAGACCACCCGCGTCTTCCTGTTCGTCTTCCGGCACCGTCTCCGAGTGGCGGGCCAGCAGGCGGGGGTTGAACACGCGGTCCAGCCCCTGCGAGAAGAGGATGAGCGAGAAGCTCATTCCCGAGATCGCCACCAGCGGGAAGAACAGCCAGTGGCCCGCCCGCCCGGGCGCGGCCACGGCGTTGCCCTGCTCGTAGGCCTGCTGCATCATGACGCCCCAGTTCAGCGAGCTGAAGGGGAGGACGCCGATGAAATACAGCGCGACGGACTGGAAGATGACCGCCACCGCCGCGCCCGCCGCCGAGATGAGCACGAACGGCGCGACCTTGGGGACCAGTTCCTGGCCGACGATGGTCGGCGTCGACAGCCCGATCGACCGCGCCGCCTCGACGAAGTCCTCGTCGCGCAGGGCGAGCACCTGCGACCGCAACTGCCTCGCCAGTCCCGGCCACTGGTCGATCGCGATGATCGTCCCGACGATGAACGGGTTCTCTGGCGAGAAGATGGCCGAGAGGACGATGATGAGCGGCAGACCGGGGAGCGTGATGAACACGTCGGCCATCGTCATCAGCATCGTGTCGATGACGCCGCCCTTGTAGCCGGCGATCATGCCGACCAGCACCGCCACGCCGACGGAGAAGACGACGCCCGCGAGCGCCATCTGCATCATCGCCGGCGTCGAGTGGACGATGGACTTGAAGATGCCTTTCCCGAGGCCGTCCGTCCCGAGGGGCATCGTCCAGTCGACGAACGGCTTGAGGTAATACGGCCCCTCGTTGAGTTGGGGCTGGGGCGTGAGCCAGACGCCGACCGTCCCGAGTAGCAGGTAGAAGACGACGCCCACGCCGCCGATGCGAGTGCGCCAGTCGCTCCAGGCGACTCGGAACGGCGTCGCGACGTAGAAGTCGAACGCGCGTCGGGCGCGCTCGGCCGGCGGCGTCCGCCGCCGCTCGGCTTCCTCGTCGGTACCGAAGATGCTCTCCTGAGTCACGCCGCCGTCGCTTTTCGGTGTTTTCTCGGACATCGTTAGTAACTCTCCCTCGAGGCGCCGGTCCCCGCCCGCGGGTCGATGAGCCCGTAGGTCAGGTCAGCGATCAGGATGGCCGTGACCGTGATCCCCGAGAAGAACACGAACGCGGCCATCACGAGCGGATAGTCCTGGTTGGTCACTGCTTCGAGCATGAACCAGCCCACCCCGTGGTACTGGAAGATGCGCTCGGTGATGACGCTCGAGCTGAACATGCCGGAGATGCCGAGCATGAAGCCGGTGTAGATGGGGAGGATCGAGTTACGGGTCAGATAGCGGCTGAGGATGCGGTTCGTGCTCAGTCCGCGCAGGCGTGCCGACCGCAGGTAGTCCGCGCCGATGACGCGGACCGACAGCGCTCGCATCCCGATCGCTCCGCCGGCGAAGCCGACCACGAAGTTCGACAGGATCGGCAACGCGGCGTGCTGGGTGACCCCGATCATGAACTCGAGGTTGAATCCGGGATCGGCCGCCGGGGGCGCGCGCCCGCCGGTCGGGAAGATACCCCACTGGAAGGCCAGTACGGAGAGCATCACGATCGCCGCCACGTAGTAGGGGATCGACCGCATGACGATCACGAACACGGTCAGTCCGGAGTCGATCTTCGTCCCCTCGTGCCAGGCCATGAACACCCCGACCGCGATGGTCGCGGTGAACCCGAACAGCAGCCCGTAGACGCTCAGGAAGATCGACCACGGCATCCCGCGAAAGAGGATGTCGAAGACGGGGTCCTGGAACATGATGGACTCGCCGAAGTCCTGGTGCAGGACGATGTCGCGCAGCCACTCGTAGAACGCGACCGGGATCGGCTTGTCGGGGTTGATCCCCGTCAGCTGCTCGGCCATCTGCGCGATTTCCTGCTGGTCGACCTGGTCGTCCCGCTGTTGCATCTCCTGGATGCGATCGGCCATCAGGGCCTGCACCGGCCCACCCGGGACGAGTCGATACAACGCGAACGTGATGAACATCCCCAGAAGGAACGTCACGATCGCTTGCGCGAACCGACGTATGTAATAGTTCATACTGTGTGTTGGTGTCTCACAATCTCTTAATACTTCCGTCAGAGCGCGGTGACCGCGCTGTAGACGACGTACAGCGCGTACCCCGCCGCCGGGACCGCCGCGACCTTGTACGCCTCGTCGACCGTCAGGTCGCGGACGTCCTTGATCGCGTAAGCGGCGATGTACCCGGCCCACACCGCGAACAGCACCCCGGCCAGCGTCGCTGCGACGACCACCATCTCGCCAGCCGGCTGCGACCAGACGGCCCGGGCGACGTCGTTGGCCAGCCGCGAGGAGGGCGCCACGGATTCAGGGTCGATGTCCATGGTGACCGAGTAGTACACCATCGCGGCCGTATGGATGACATTCGCGAACAGGAACGGGACCAGCGCCCAGGCGGCCCGCTTCATCGCGAGGTAGGTCGTCCCGATGGTCGTGTACAGCCAGCCGACCAGATACGTCCCCATGCCGTACCAGATCCACACCAGGAAGGCGCCGATCAGCGGTTCGAGGATGCGCTGCTGGAGCTGGAACCTGACGTCCTGGTTGATGACGACCGCCTGGCTCCCGTCGAACTGGGGGATCAACTCCTGCAGGACGAGGTAGTTACCGATCGCGCCGACGACGCCGACGACGAGGACGAGCGCGAGCTCGGACTTGAGTCCCCGGCTCCCGATGTACTCGTCGTAGAACCGTTCCGGGTCCGTGAGCAGCGACCGGTACAGCCCCAGCGTTCGGCTGAGGTACGAGCCCGGGTTCCGAACTGCGTTTGAAACTCCCATTGTAGTCCTCCGGAGTAACTTAGGCCGGCGCCTCGATGGTCGGGACCGGGATCTCCTCGAGGACGTCCGCGACGATCTCCGATTTGTCGACGTCGTTGACCTGCGACTCCGCGGTCAGGCCCAGGCGGTGGGCGATGACCGGCTGGGAGACGGTCTTGACGTCGTCGGGCGTGACGTAGTTGCGGCCCTCGATGACCGCCTGCGCACGTGCGGTCTCGTAGAGGCGCTGGGTACCACGGGGACTCATCCCCGTCTCGACGCGGTGGTCGTCGCGGGTGGCCCGCGAGACGGCCGCGATGTACTCCAGCATGTCCTCGGTGACGGTGACCGTGTCCGGCACCGCCTGCAGGTCCATCACGCGCTGGTGGTCCAGCACCTGCCCGACCGTCGGCGTCGTCGACGTCCGGTCGTTGCGGCGTCGCAGCAGTTCGACTTCCCCGTCCACGTCGGGGTAGCCGATGGAGGACTTGACGTTGAACCGGTCGATCTGCGCCTCGGGCAGCGGGAACGTCCCCTCCTGCTCGACGGGGTTCTGCGTCGCGATGACGAAGAACGGCTCGGGCAGCTGACGGGTGTCGCCCTCGGTGGTGACCTGCCCCTCGCCCATCGCTTCGAGCAGCGCCGCCTGCGTCTTCGGCGGGGCGCGGTTGATCTCGTCGGCGAGGACGATGTTGGCGAAGATAGGACCCTTGTTGAACTCGAACTCACCCTCCTGTTCGTTGTAGATGTACGTCCCCGTGACGTCGTTGGGGAGCAGGTCGGGCGTAAACTGAATCCGGGAGAACGACAGCCCCAGCGCCGTGGCGAAACTGTTCGCCGTCAGCGTCTTCCCCGTCCCGGGGACGTCCTCCAGCAGGACGTGCCCCTTCGAAAGCAACCCCACTAGCACGGTCTCCAGGAACTCCTCCTCGATGATGACCGACGACTGGATCTCGTCGATCACCGCATCCAACTCGTCGCTGGCTTCCTGGATGGATAGGTCGGTCTGTGCCATGGTAAGATAGCCCGCGCTTCTCCTCTTAATACTGACGGTGTTCGAGCGCCGGGAACCGCGAAAAACTGAATGAACGTCCGATCCGGCGGGTTACTGGCGGATCGACCAGATCAGGAACAGCGCCGCCAGCAACAGCAGCGCCAGCGCCGGGATCGTCAGCGCGGCGCCCGCGGGGACGAGATAGATCCCGTAGGCGACGCCGGCCGCGACGACGCCGACGAAGACGGTCGCCGCCGCGTGGACGGACTCGCCGCGCTGGGTGTCGGTCTGGTCCGAGAGCTGTCGGCCGACGCTGAAGGCGTTCGACCCGAGGTCGAACGAGACGATCGTCGCCAGCGTCGCCAGCAGCAGTATCTCCGGGACGTCCGCGAAGAAGCCGCAGACGACGACGGCGACGAAGACGATCGCGGTGCCGGCGACGGTCAGGCGCTCGGACTCGAAGACGAACAGGCCGGCGGCGACGCCGGCCAGTCCGAAGAGTCCGACCGGCGCCGACAGCGGTGCGAACACGGCGGTGGCAAGCACTGCCACCAGCGCGGCCGCGACCGCGACGATGCTGCTGAACCGCGCCGGCGAATGCGTTACCTCGACCGCTGCGCTGTCGTCGGATGTCTCGAAGCTCATTATGCCCACCTCGTCTGTGCCTTCTGGATCTCGAGCGAGAGTCGCTCGTCGGGGTCCCAGTCGAGCACGCGGATGCCCCGTTCGCGGAGATACCGGACCCGCGCCGTCCGTTCGATGCGCGTGAGCCGCTGGCCGACCGTCTCGTCGACGGTCACGTCGGGACTGATGACGGTGACCAGGTGGCCCTCGGAGTCGAGTCTGCGCGCCACTTCCGCCGCGTAGTCGTCCGCCAGCGGCGAGAAGAGGAAGATCTGTGACGTGCTCGGCAGGCGCCGACGCACGTGCGTCATCGGGTCGATGTACTGACTCTCGTGGTCCTGCCGCTCGGGCGGCCGGGGCGACAGTGCCGGGTGCTGGGCGAAGAGGACGCGAGCGTTCTCGAGGTGCTCGCTCCCGGCGCCGGGCGCGTACCAGCACGGCACCGTGTCGAACGCCGCGACGCCGACGAGGTTGCCCTGGTCGTATAGCGCGCCGAACACGTCGCTGGCGGCGTGGACCGAGTGGTCGACCGCGTGCGGTTCGTCGGGGCCCGCCGAGATGTAGGAGCTCTGGCGGGTGTCGAACAGGATGGTGACCGTCGCGGCCTTCTCCTGCCGGAAGTCGATCGTCGCGAGTTCGCCCGTGTTCGCGACCTGCTTCCAGTTGATGCGGTTCATCGGGTCGCCGGGGCGGTAGTCGCGCACGGAGTAGAACTCCAGACCCGAACCGCCCTGCTTGGTGTCGACGTCGCCGGCGTACTGGGTCGTCTGGGCACGCACGGGCACGTCGTTGGTGACACGCAGCGGCGGGACGATGCGCATCTGCGCGTCGGGGGTAACGAGCGAAGTGCGCTCGACGCCCCCGCTGAAGTCGCGGGCGACGACCAGCAGCGGCCACTCGTACTCGCCGCGCTCGACGCGAACGGTGTACTCGATCTGGGCCTGCGCGCCGGCCTGCAGCGCGGTGTGCAGGCGCGGGACGCCGTCGGTGACGACGAACGCGTCCGGCACGGCGTCGACCAGCCGCAGGTCCGGGAGGATCGACCCGCTCTCGTTGCGGACCGTGAGCGTCACCTCGACGAGGTCGCCAGGCTCCGGGTCCTCGACGTCGAACTCGCGCTCGACGACCAGCCCTTCCGTGCGGGGGACCGCGGAAACGCGAGCGTAGATAGTGTATGCCACGCCGACGGTGCCGGCGAGCATCAGGCCGGGGGTGAACGTGACCGTCCCGATGCCGACCGCGACCAGCGCGAACGCCGTCACGCCCAGCCAGCGGTTGGTGTGCTGCAGCGAGACGTCCTCGAAGGGCTCGCTCGTCCGGAACGTCGGAATCGAGGAGTCGGCCTCGTTCCAGTTGGACTCGACGGCGTCGTCCTCGTCGTCGCCGCCGGCCGAGCGGCCGAGCAGGCGGTCGAGGAACGAGCGGTCGTCCTCGGTGTCGACCTCGACCGAGTGGCTGACGTCGACGTCGCCGACCCGGATGAGTTCCTCGACCGTCTCGCGGAACTGGTTCTCGAAGGCCGCCACGTCGTCGGTGCCCGACAGCAGGGACCCCGACAGGCCGGCTTCCTCGGCGGCGGTGCGCTCGCCCTGGAAGAAGGCGGCCGCCTGCTCGTTGTCGGTCCACTCGCCGGCGTCGAGGATCCGTCGGGCCTCCTCGACCGAGCAGTCCTCGCGGTTGCGGACGACCGCGACGGCGAGGTTCTCCAGCCGGTCTTCGAGGTGCTCGCGGTTCTCGTTGACCCCCTGTCGGAGGTGGGTCATCTCGTAGAGCATCCGGTCGACGTCCTCGCCGGGCATCGGGTTGCCGGCGGGTCGCTCGGGGTCGGGCGTGACCGTCTCCTCGACCTCGCCCTTCAGGCGCCGGCGGGCGACGCCGAAGCCGGTCACGGCGCCCAGCGCGCCGATGCCGAAGATGACCTCGTTCCCGAACGGGAGCGCGCTCCCGGCGCCGGGGACGACGATCAGCGCCATCGCGCCCACGAACAGGAGAGCGCCGATGGCGATCAGCAGCCGGTTGAGGAGCTCCTCAATATCCATCGTCGCCCTCCGTGCCGTCCGCGCCGACGTTCGAACTCCGTCCGCCGGCGCCGCCGTACTCGTCTTCGATGTTCCGGAAGACGTCGATGGCGAGTTGCTCGCGGCTCTCGGCGTCGCGCTTGCCGTAGCGGACTTCCTCGAACAGTCGGGTCAGCTCGCGCACGTCGTCCTCCCCCAGTCCGACGTCGATCGCCGCCTCGGCGAACTCGCCGGGCGTCGCGCTGTCGGGGTTGGGCACGTCGAGCATGCTCGTCATCTCCCACCACGCGCGGTAGACCTCGTTGTCGACGTCGGCGTTGTGCTCTTCGAGGCGGTCGGCGGCCCGGCCGGCCGCGGCGGCCAGGTCCATCACGTCCGTCTCGTCCCCCTCCTCGTCCGCTTCGGGTTCCATCGTGGTGATGTTCTGGTCGCCGGAGGCGCGCATCAGGACGGCGGCCGTCGCCACCAGGATGACGCCGAAGACGCCGAGGATGGCGGCCGGCGGGACGTCCATCCCCGCGAGCGGGGACTGCGTCGCGTTGGCGACGCCACCGACGGTCGTCTGGTTGCCGACGCCCGGACCGCCGACTGTCGCACAGTCGGTCCCGAGGAAGTACGCGAGCAACACCGGCGGCGCGAGCGCGTACAGCCCGAGGAACGCGGCGCCGAACGAGTACCGGCGCTTGATCAGGAACACGGCCATTCCGGCGGCGCCGAAGTACAGCAGTCCGCCGTACCAGTTCGACAGCGGTTCGATGCAGGTCGTGTACTGGACCGCCTGGTTGCCGGGGTTCCGCGAACTCCGGTTTATCGGGTTGCCGCCTCCGGAGTTGTCACCACCGCCACCTCCACCTTGATTGTTCTGGGGGGCATCCCCAGGGTTCTGCGGAGCTTCCCCACCACCAGGATCCCCAGTGTCGACGGTCGCCGTGATCGTCGCGGCGCCGACCGCGATGGCAGCCATCGCGACGAGCCCGATCACGACGAATCGGAGGGCGTCCTGTGACACATAATCATCCATACTACGAGTTGTACGATCCACAGTATATGTTTTTTCCGCTTGTCTCGAAGCTGGACGGAGGACCCACGGGCGAAATGCGTCCGAGGCGGCCGTCTCACCAGCGGACGCTCGAGCGGGGGAGAACGGTTGGCAAACCCCGTGAAGTCCGCGTTCGCACTGTCAGCGGGCTGACGGCGTTCGTCTCACTGACGGAGGCCTTATACTGCGCGGTCCGCTATCCTCGCGCCGATGAACACAGGCGAGGACGGGTGCGGGGACGACCGCGAGGGGTGGACGCGCCGTGGGTACCTCGCCGCGCTCGGTGCCGGGGGCGCCGTCGGGTCGCTCGCCGGCTGCACGGAGACCAACGACATCGTGGACTCGCCGGAGGTGTTCGGCTACCAGTTCCCCTACGATTCCGAGACCACGCACGTCGGCCCGTGGTCGACGTCCGACCCGGCCGGATTCTACCCGCTCATCTACGAAGCCAGGTCCTACGCGGCACCCGCGGAGGAGCGGCAGCTCGGCGACGTCGTCGAGTCGGTCGCCGTCGACGGGTCGACCGCGACTGTCACCTACGCCGAGGGGTTCTCGTGGTGGTCCGGGAAGCCGGTGACCGCACGGGACACGTGGGTCCAGCGGTCGATTCAGTCGCACGTCTCCACCCAGTCGGGGCCGTCCGTCGAACTCGTCGACGAGTACACGCTCCGCTACGAGTTCGAGCAGCCGCTGGATCGGCCGCTCGTCCTCTCGGAGGTCGTCAGCGGCGCGGTGCGGACGCCGGTCGAGTACTACGAACCGTGGCTCGACCGCCTCCGCGCGGCGACGACCGACGACCGGACCGAGGAGGTCGTCGAGAACATGCGGACGGACAGCCCCGGCCTCCAGACCATCGTCGACGAGGGACTGGGTTGCGGTCCCTACGAACTGACGGAGGTGTCGATCAACCGGCTCATGCTAGAGCGATTCGAGGACCACCCGCGGGCCGAGGCGATCTCGATCCCGCGGCTCTGGCTGCCGGTCGTCCAGGAGGTCTCGATCGAGAACCTGATCAAGAAGGGATGGCTCGACGGCGGATCGGGGATGCTCGCCGACGAACGGGGGTCACCGGCCGACAACCTCGAACAGATCGCCCGCTACCGGACGACCTCGGGGGTGAAACTCGTCCTCGACTGGCGGAACGAGCACCTCGCCCGACGGGGCGTTCGCCGGGCGATCCTCGCGGCCGTCCCGATCGACAACATCGTCGACGTGACCGGATGGGGCGAACCCGCGGAGCGACACACGGGGCTCGCCGCGCCCGCGGAGCAGCGCTGGCTCCCCTCGTCCGTTCGCGAGTCGCTCCACGAGTACCCGGTCGCGAGCGATACCGACCGCGCGGCCGAGTACATGCGTGCGGCCGGGTACACGCGAGATAACAACGATATGTGGTACGACCCGGACGGCCGCCGGGCGCGGGTCACGTTCGGCTCACCGGTGTGGGACGACTACGTCTCCGCCGGCACCGTCGTCTCGTCGGCGCTCGAGGCGTTCGGCTTCGACGTCTCGGTCGACCGCGTCCCGAACACCCGGATCCACTACGACGTCACGAACCACACCTACGACGTCTTGCTCTGGAACTTCGACGGCCGGCCGTACAGCGCCTACGACGTGACCAGCGACGGCGCGACATCGATCGGCTACGGCGTGTCCGACCCGTCGACGACCACGTCGAGCCAGGGCAAACCAGTCGAGGTCCGCGTCCCGAAGACGCCGGGCACTATCGAGGCGCCCGACAGCGAGCGGCGGACGGTCAACCTGGTCGACTGCTGGCGGACGATCCGGCGGCCGACCGACCGGTCGACGACCGTCGACGCCGTCACGACGTTCGCAACATGGTGGAACGACACGCTCCCGGACATCTCGCTGGCCACGGAGACCACCGGCCTCTGGGGGAACACCCGCGACTTCGAGTGGCCGACTCACGAATCCGATTCAGTATATGGAACGGCCGGTCCAGCTGGAAACCCCGTATTTCACATGCTGAAACACGGGGCGATCGATCCGGCGACCGACGGGGGCGACGGATCGGGATAACAGTGTTCGTCCGCCCGGTCGATTGACAGAGACCACGGGGCCGGGGGTCGGGAGAGCGAACTGTCAGTGGGGACCACGGATGGACAGTGACGGTCGCGACCGACGGGAGTTCGACCGCACTACTGTGGCGGTTCGAAGTCCGTGTCGGTGCTCGCCTGGGCGATGCCGCCGAGGACCAGCACGTCCTCGATGCCGAACGACCGCTCGTAGTCGAACGCGCGAGCGTTCGCGTCCGGCCAGTCGAAGTCGCGCACGTTGCCGTACGCGCCGGTCAGGTACTGGTGGAACGGGAAGTGCGGGACGTAGAAGTTGTAGTACTTCGCGCACGTCCGGTAGAGTTCCTGGATCTCCTCCTCGGAGTTGCCGGGCCTGCGGATGTCGGTGACCAACTCGACGAGGTTGACCTCGGTCGCGTTGTCGAGATCGGGGGCCTTCCCCGCCTCGTCGGGAGCCTCGATGGTGCCCGGTTCGTCGGGGATCTGCTGGACGTTCGGTTTCCCCTGCGTGTCGAACTCGTCGTCGGGGTCGGCCTCGGCGGGGTCCTCCGCGGTCGGGCTGCCGGCGACGAGCGTCTCGTCCCACCACGCGCCGCGGTCGCGGTAGTACTGGAAGATGTAGGGGTCGCCGTGCCAGAAGATCGTCGCGTCGTAGTTGAGCCCGCCGTTCGGATCGATGTTGCTCTGCCAGGTCGAGTTCTGTAGCGAGCTGAGGTTGACGCCGAAGCCCCACTTGGCGAGATTCGCCTTGATCGTCTGGCCCGCCTTGACGTGGGCCTGGATGTTCGAGGTGGCAGTGATGTCGATCGAGGCCGAGTTACCATCGGGACTGACCCACTCGCCGCCCTGCCTCGAGTAGCCGGCCCGCTGCATGTAGCGGGTCGCTCGCTCCTTGTTCGACGACCGCGAGTAGGTGTGGAGCTGGTCGAGGAAGTCCTCGGAGAAGTGCCGCTCCGCCTGGGCGTCGAGCAGGAAGGTGTCGTGTTCGAGCACTTGCGAGCCTTCCTGGCCCCAGCCGTTGGCGCTCACGGCGTTCCAGTCGATGGCCTCGACGAGCGCGCGACGGACCCAGAGGTTCTGGAGGTGTTCGTTGTGCCAGTTGAGCTTCCACATGTCACCGCCCGTCGCGCGCAGCCAGCGGGTGAACTCCTGGACGTGGTCCGGCAGCGCGTCCCGGGTCATCGTCCCGCCCGGCGTGATGGCGCCGTCGCTGATGTCGAGCCGGCCTTCGGTCATCAGCGTGGTCCTCCGGTCGCCTTCCGCCCAGTAGAGCGCGAGTTTGTCGACGTTCGTGTGCTGGGCGTTGGGATGGTCCTTGTCGAGTCGCAGGACTATCCGCTCCGAGCCGACGTCGTCCATCGATTTGAGCACGTACGGGCCCGACCCTGCGAGCATCTCGTCGGTGCCGCCGTTCAGCGCTATCCGATCCAGGCTGATCCGGTCGCTCGTCAGGTCGTCGGTGATGGCGCTGACCTCGTCTTCCGTCCCGGCGTCCTGGTAGCGCTCCAGGTACGGTTCAGTGAAGTCGGGATGGATCGGCGGGTTCCCGTCGGTCGGGCCCGCTTCCGACTCGAGGATCGGCCGGCTCGCCGGGTCGGGCTCCTGAGCCGAAACGTCGCCCTTGTCGTTCCAGAGGTGGGCCGTCCACTGGTCCTCGGCCTCCTGATTGAACGTCGCGTCCTCGGTGAACTTGTTTCCGTTCTGGAAGAAGTGGACGTGGTTGTGTATCACCCGGGCCTCGGCGTCGTAGGGGTCGCCGTTCCAGTAGGTCGAGCGGTCGTCGTGGTAATCACGCCAGTCGAACGGGGGTTCGACCTCGTAATCCTCGACCCACGTCATGATCTCGACCTCCTCGTGGTCGGGCTTGTGCGGCGTCGGAACGGTCGTCCCGCTGTAGGAGTTCTCCGTCGTGTGAACGTTCCGCAGCCCGTGAAGTTCGGACATCCACAGGTCCCCGGCGGTGTTGTCCTGGGGCGGCCACGGGTTCCAGTTGAACACGTCGGGAGAGTTCGGAACCGCGTAGGCGATGGTGTCGGTGACCGTCTCCCCGCCGCTCTCGGTGTCGGTCCCCTGACCCTCCGTCTCGGATCCTCCTTCGGTCTCGCCGTCGCCACCCGAGGTCGGCGTCGACGTCGGCGTTCCCGTGTTCCCCGCACCGCTACCGTCTCCGCTGTCGCTCGGACAGCCTGCCAGGCCGGCGACTCCCATTCCAGCCAGTATCTGCGCGTACCGGCGTCGCGATAACTCCTTGCCACGGATGCTGTCAAGCTTCCGCATACCACATTCTTTTGCGACGGGTATTTAAAAATAATTATAATTTTCTTATGATTGGGAAAAGAACCAATCTCGGACTGGATCGCAGATGGGGATTATCGTCGGATAAAGGCCGTCTACCGACTGTGAATCGATCCTGCACATTCTTTCATGTGTACGCCGGGCGCGCCCGCGCAAGCGGAAGTTTGAAATACATGTGTGAAACAGTCTATCTCACATGAGGCAGGCTATCGAACGAGCCAACCAGGAAGCGAGTGGGGCGCAAGCGTACGTGCTGGCGCTGTATTACTTCGTGACGGGGAACGTCTCGCTGATGATCATCCTGATGGGAGTCGCGTCGATCGTCCTCGGCGCGACGTTCGTCAACGGGACGCCGGCCATCGTCATCGGCGGAGAGGGCGGGTTCATCTCGCTGCTGAACGGCATCCCGGAGGGCGAGCGAGCCTTCGGGTCCGTGGACGGACTCGTCCTCGCCCACAAGGTACTCGCGGGGATGATGGGTATCTTCGGCACCACCCTGATCATCCTCGGGGGGACCATTTACGGGTTCTTCGTCGCGAACAACCTGTACGCCCGGGCCACCTCGTCGGCCTGAACCCTCCTCCGCTTTCTCGGATTCGTCCCGACTCCCGTAGTGGCGTCACCGCCCGGTAGCGCGTCAGCGTCACGAAACGCCTTCTATGAGGGACGGGTGGTCGGCGGATCCTCTCGCTTCACTCGCCCTGCTGGCTACAGAACCACAGCGCGCCCCCGCTCGCGAGGGCGAACGCGCTGCTGCCGACGACGTTCAGGGTCGCGACGACGAACAGCGAGGAGTCATGGTCGACGACGAAGAGGTACGGCACCTGCAGCAGCAGGAACACCACGGCGATCGTGAACACGCCGAGGATCTTCCGGGACTGGTCGCAGAGTGCTTCCACCGCTTTCTCCCGGCCGCTCTTCCCGTCGGCCGACTCACTCACGACCGGACACCCCCACGACGGCCACCGCCTGTCTGCGCATACCACCCGATCAGCGGTCTCCGAAAAAAGCGTTACCACACGAACCGCCCGACGGTCGAGCGACTGTCCGACCAGCGGGAGCGATGGCCCGCCTCAGGCCTCGTCGACCGTCGTCTCGGTGACGTAGCGGCGGGCGCTCCGGGAGACCTGCTTCGAGTCGGTCACTGCAATCGTCTCGGCGGCGGCGATCTCGGTCGCCGAGTGGCCGACACGAAGTTCGTACTCGCCCTCCTCGACGGCGAGGGTCATCGAGCGGTCGTGGTAGGCGAGCTGGCTCGCACCGAGTTCGAAGGAGACGCGCCTGGACTCGCCGGCGGCCAGTTCGACCCGCTGGAACCCCTTCAGTTCCTGCACGGGACGGGCCTGGGCGGGGTTCTCGGCGGATGCGTACAGCTGGACCACGTCACTGCCGGCGCGGTCGGTCGTGTTCGTGACGGTGACGCTCGCGGTGACCGTGCCCGAAGGATCGACGTTCGCGTCGGACACGTCGAAGTCGGAGTACTCGAAGTCGGCGTAGCTGAGCCCGTGGCCGAACGGATAGACGGGCTGGCCGTCGTCGTAGACGTAGTCCTCGCTGAACGTGTTGGGCTTGCGGCTGTAATGGATCGGGAGCTGACCGACGGATTTGGGCATCGAGACGGGCAGGTGGCCGCCGGAGTCGGTGCCGTCGAAGACCACGTCGACGACGGCGTTGCCGGCTTCCTCGCCGGGGAGCCACGCCTGGACCACGGCCTCGGCGTTCGCGTCGATCTCGGGGATCGCGTGGGGCTTCCCGCTGACGAGGACGACGACGACCGGCGTGTCGGTCCCCTGGACCTGCGCGACGAGTTCCTCCTGCACGCCGGGCAGTTCGAGGTCGGTCACGTCGCAGCCCTCGCCGCTGGTCGGCACCATCGGCTTCTCACGCTTGTCGCCCTCCGCGTCGGAGAAGTCGACGGCCGAGCGGGCGCCGACGAACGCCAGCGCGACGTCCGCGTCCGCGGCGGCTTCGACGGCCCGCTCGATATCGTCGGTAGAGTTGCCCGTCGCGGTACAGCCCTGCGCGTACGCCACGTCGGCGTCGACGCGGTTCTCGATGGCGGCCAGGGGCGTGTCGGCCTCGAACTCGTACTCCTCCTCGGGGTAGTGGGCGGCGTAGGCGTAGTCGCCGAGCATCCCCTTCTTGTCGTCGGCCTTCGGCCCGACCACGGCGACGGACTCGGCGTCGTCGAGCGGCAGGAGGTCGCCCTCGTTCTTCAGGACCACCAGCGACTCGCGCGCGGCTTCGCGAGCGAGTTCAGGGGCTGACTCGTCCTCGTAGGGGTCCGTCGCGCTGTCGACGTCGACCGTCGGGTCCTCGAACAGGCCCTTCTCGAACTTCGCGCGGAGCACCCGGCGGACGGACGCGTCGAGGGACTCCTCGGCGAGGTCGCCCTCGCGGACGGCGTCGGCGAGGGACTCGTAGCAGTCGGTGTTGGGCAGTTCCACGTCGATCCCGGCCTCGACCGCCGAGACCGCCGCCTCCCGCTGGGTCGCGGCGACGCCGTGCTCCTCCCTGAGGAAGTCGACGCTGAAGTAGTCGGAGACGACGTGGCCGTCGAAGCCCCACTCGCCGCGGAGCACGTCGGTCAGCAGTCGCTCGTCCTTCGCGCAGGGGACGCCGTCGATGTCGTGGTAGGCGTTCATCACCGACTCGGCGTCGGCCTCCTGGACGGCGGCCTCGAAGGGGAACATGTGGACCTCCCGGAGCTGGCGCTCGCTGACGTTGACCGACGAGCGGTTCTTCCCGCCCTCGCCGACGCCGTGGCCGACGAAGTGCTTGAGCGTCGCCGCGATCCCGTCGGCGGGCGAGTCGCCCTGGAGTCCGGAGACGTACGCGCAGGCCATCTGCGCGACGAGGTAGGGGTCCTCGCCGAAGGTCTCCTCGACGCGCCCCCACCGCAGGTCGCGGGCCACGTCAAGCACCGGCGAGAGCGCGTGGGCGGTCCCGATGGCTTCCAGCTGGTCGCCGATGGTGTCGGTCACGGCCTCCAGCAGGGCCGGATCCCACGTGCTCGCCATGCCGATGCCCTGCGGGAAGGTCGTCCCCTCCGGCCCCATGTAGCCGCTGAGGCACTCCTCGTGGGGGATCGCCGGGATCCCCAGTCGGGTCTCCTCGGTCAGGAGCCGCTGGAGTTCGTTCGTGATCGCCGCCGCCCGCTCGGGCTGGAGGCTCCCCTCGCCGCCGATCCGGGTGAGATGCCCGATGCCGTCTTCGAGCAGTTCCTCCGCGACCGCCCGGTTGAGTTCGCCGTCCTCGATCAGCTGCTCGCCGCCGTCGCCGTCGGCCTGCCCTTCGGCCTCGTCGGCGATGTCGCGGCTCGGGCTGACCGACCCGAGCTGTGCGGCCTTCTCTTCGAGGGTCATCCGGGAGAGGAGGTCGTCGACGCGCCGGGAGGTCGATACTGTCGGATCTCGGTAGGGGTGGTCGGATTCGGCTCCCATTACGGCCGTGAGGTCGTAATCTTGGACTATAATGGTTCCGGGGCGGCACCTGCCGCTTCGCGACCTGACGGAGTGTCACGCTGGAACGGCACTCACTCGGGAGCGAGTTCGACGGTCGCCCCGCCGTCGCCGAGCATCACGGTATCGCTCAGTTCCGCGCCGTCGACGGTCGCAGTCACCCCGTATTCGCCCTTGAATCCGACCGCCGAAAACGCACCGTCGGGGTCGGTCTCGCCGGACTCCTCGGTCCACCACTCGCCGAAGACGAGGTCGCGGTACTCGGCGAGCGCGGGTTTCTCCTCCCAGCCCGAGGCGAAGAAGGGGGCGTCGTCGCGCCAGTGGAGATCGTCGAGGATCCCCCAGACGAGGAACTGGTCGACGGCCGGGTGGCTGAAGGCCGCCTTCAGGAACGACCGGAAGAACTCGGCTTTCTCCTCCTCGGGCCAGCCGTCGTCGGCCATGTCGAACTCGGTGATCCGCAGGCGGACGTCGTGAGCCGCGTAGCGGTCGAGGCCCTCGACGACCTGTTCGGGCGTCAGCGCGGCGTCCCGGTTGAAGTGACACTGGAGGCCGACGGCGTCGAGCCCCGCGTCCGAGTCGGCCAGGAACCCGATCTGGCGCGCGTAGTCCGCGCGGGTCGACTCGTAGGGACCGGCGAGCGTGTTGTAATCGTTGACCGCGAGGGGCGTTCCCTCGGGGGCCGCCTCGCGGGCCGCGCCGTACCACTCGGCGAGGATCGGCGCCTCGACGGGGTCGACGTCGTCGAGGCTCGTTTCTTCGGTCGCGGCTACGCCGTTGACGGCCTTGACGAATCCCGGCTGGTGGACGACCTCGTTCGCGACCTCCCACTCCGCGATGTCCTCGCCGTAGTGGTCGACGATTGCGGCGACGTGCTCGAGCGACCGCTGGCGGACGTGCTGGGGGTCGAGTTCCGGGTCGGTGACGCCGTTGTCCGCCCACTCGACGCCCATCGCCCGCACGACGTCCGGCGGTACCGCCCACGCGGAGACGTTCGCCCACAGGCAGACGTGGCCGCGCAAGTCGAATCCCCGTTCGAGGAGCCACTCCGTCGTGCCGTCGGCCGTCTCGCGTTCCTCCTCCCAGAAGCGCCACTTGTGGTGGTTGCCGAGGACCGCGAGGTTGAACAGGTCGGTGACGTGCTCGCGATACGGGTCGCCCTCCCCCGTCTCGTCGAGGAGATGGCCGGCGTCGACGGCGGTCCCGAAGCCGAAGTCGTGCTCGCGCATGGCGACCTCGACCGCGGCGCCCTCGACCGGGTCGCCGTCGCTGTCGACCACTTCGACGGTGAGAGCGCTGGTCCGATGCTCGCGGATCCGCTCGTCGGCGGCGACCTCCCAGTCGTCGCGGTCGGTCTCTCCGTCGGTTCCGTCGTCGGGCACTCCGTCCGTCGCCTCGCCGTCGCTCCCGTCTCCGCTCTCACTCCCGGTTTCACCCCCGTTGCCGGCGCTCGTGTCGGTATCGGCCGCACCGCCGTCGGGCGAATCTTGCGCTCCCTGGTCCGTCCGTCCCGGACAGCCCGCGAGTCCGACGGCGGCGAGCGAGCCCAGCAACGATCGCCGGCCGATCGAACGGCGGTCGCTGTCGGTACTGTCCGCTCTCGGTGGATCGTCCGCTGGCATCGATATGCCTCGAAGCTAGTGACTCTCTCACATAACCGTTCCCCTGCCCCGGCTAACGACGGCCGAACGATCGACGGGAAATCACACAGTACCGAAAAGCAGCGGGACCGCTGGACGACCTTTCAGAAACTCGTCCGCAGGTGTTCGATGGAAAAGGGCGCCCCGGGCGTCAGGTGTCGACCGCGCCGCTGGGGAGGTCCTCGACGCTTGCGTCCTGGCCGAAGTAGATCAGCGCGACGCCGCCCACGTCGGTTTCCTGCTGGCCGAACCCGTGGTACATCTCCCACCACCAGTTGCCAGCGTCGGCGCTCCCCTCGTACTTGATGGGGACGTAGTAGCGGGTCCAGACCGACGGCGGTTCGACCTCGGCGTCGGAATAGACCATGTTCGCCCCCGAGTGGTTCTCGTCTTTCACCACCGAGCGAATCGTCGGGGGGTTCGGACTCCCCGCGGTCTTGCGCATGTTGACGACGCCGAGGAGGACATCGCCTTTGTTGACGGCGTGGTCCTCGACGGGCCCGTTCATCGTCACGCTCCACGGGTCGTCGGGCTTCTCGGTGATCGTGAACCGCAGCGCCGCCGAGAACGGCAGGCCGCTGTCGACCGGAATGGACTCGGTTTCGCCGATCTCCGCCCAGACCGAGAAGGCGTCCAGCGTGTCCGCCTCGTTGTCGGCGTAGAGGAACTCGCCGGCGGGTAGCCCCATCTCGTGGAATTCCTCGATGAGCTGGCGGTAGTAGGGGTCCTCGACCTGCGGCCAGTCGCCGGGGACAGTCGGGGCCGGCGTCGGGGTGGCCTCTTCGGTCGGCGTCTGGGTCGGCGTCGGCGTCGGAGTCGACCGATCGACCGTCTGGTAGGACTGCGTCGCCGTGTCCTCGCTGTCGCCGTCGCCACCGGAGCAACCCGCGAGCCCGGCGGCGGCGAGCGCCCCGAGGAGCGACCGCCGCCCCATCGATATCCCGTTCTCGTCCGTTCCGCGTCCCACTCCGTCCGGTTTCCCGTTCATACTACCTATGAGACCGATTGGTTGCCAAAAACGTTCCCTTTGCGTATCACCTCCCGCGCCCGCTCGGTCCCGCGAACACGGTCTCACGACTCGGTCGTCGGGCGGTGGTCCTCCGGTGGCGCACCGGCTTCCCCCGCCGCCAGCGTTTTAGTGGGTGCCGGTGATTCCCATCCCGTATGCAACCGGATTACGACGACTGCTGGCTCCGCTACCGCGAGGTCCGCGACGAGAACCTCCGCGCGTCCTACCGCCGGCTCTGCGCGCACGCCTACGTCTCCGAGCAGTCGCGCGAACTCGGCGCGGTCCGCGAGGAACTCCGCCGCGGTCTCGGTGGCCTGCTCGGCCGGGATCCGCACCTCTGGCAACACCCGCCGCGGACGACCGACGGCTTCCTCGCCGTCGGCACGCCTGCCGACATGGACGTGGTGGCCCACTGTGTCGACGAGGAACGCGTCGCCGACCTCGCCGAAGACGGCTACGTCATCACGACCGGCGAGTGGGAGGGAACGGACGTGCTCGCCGTCTCCGCCTGGTCGGACAGCGGTCTCGTCTACGGTACCTTCCATCTGCTGCGGTTGCTCGCGAACCGCGAACCGATCGACGACCTCGACGTCGTCGAGGAACCAGCTTCCCCCGACCGGCTCATCAACCACTGGGACAACCCCTTCCGCGGGTCGGTCGAGCGCGGCTACGCCGGCCAGTCCATCTTCGACTTCGAGCGGCTGCCCGACCTGCGCGAGCGCTACCGCGACTACGCGCGCCTGCTCGCTTCTGTCGGGATCAACGGCATCGTCCTCAACAACGTCAACACCCAGATCCCCAGGCGAGAGGGCGCCAACGAGGCGATGGACGAACTCGAAGGCTGGCGCCTGCTCGAAACTCGTTATCTGGAGAGGCTGACTGGGCTGGCCTCGCTCTTCCGCCGGTACGGCATCCGGACGTACCTCTCGGTCAACTTCGGCGCACCCGAGAAGATAGGCGGCCTCGACACCGCGGACCCGAACGACGAGCGGGTCGCGCAGTGGTGGGCCGAGAAGGCGACGGAGATCTACGACCTGATCCCCGACTTCGGCGGGTTCCTCGTCAAGGCCGACTCGGAGGGCCAGCCGGGGCCGTACAACTACGACGCCGACCACGTCGACGGCGCGAACGTCCTCGCGCGGGCGCTGGAGCCCCACGGCGGCCGGGTCTGGTGGCGCGCGTTCGTCTACGGGAGCCACAAGGATCGCGCGGTCCAGCAGTACGACACCTTCGAACCGCTCGACGGCGAGTTCCGCGACAACGTCACCGTCCAGGTCAAGAACGGCCCCATCGACTTCCAGCCCCGGGAGCCCGTCTCGCCGGTGTTCGGCCAGATGCCCGAGACCGATCTGGGCCTCGAACTCCAGATCACCGGCGAGTACACCGGCCAGCACGTCCACGCCTGCTACCACGTTCCGATGTGGAAGGAGGTGCTGGAGTTCGACACCGACCCCGAGGGCCACGGCAAGCAGGTCAAGGACCTGTTCACCGATCCCGGAACGGGCATGGCCGGCGTCGGCGGCCCCGGCGAGGACAGGAACTGGACCGGTCACTACCTCGCGCAGGCGAACCTCTACGGCTACGGCCGCCTCGCGTGGGACCCCGACCTCGAAACGGGCGAGATCACCGACGAGTGGGTCCGCCAGACGTTCGGTCACGACCCCAACGTGGTCGAGACGATCACCGAGATCATGCACTCGACGTGGCCCGCGGTCATCGATTACTCGACCGGCGGTCTCGGGCTGCTGCACATGATGTACAACGGCGAGGCCTACCTGGAGAACCACTACGATCCGGGTCCCGAGGAGTGGCCCGGCTACACCGGCGCGACCGAGGACGGCATCGGGAAGGACCGCAACTCGGCGGGCAACGGCTACGCCCAGCAGTACCCCGACGCGCTGGCCGAGCTGTACGACGACCCCGAGACCTGCCCGGAGGAGTTGCTCCTGTTCTTCCACCACCTCCCCTGGGACTACGAACTGCCGGACGGCCGGACGGTCGTCCAGACGCTGTACGACAACCTCTACGCGGGCGTCGAGGAGGTCGAGCGCCTGCGCGAAGAATGGGAGACGCTCGACGGCGCGATCGACGACGAGCGACATCGCCACGTCGCCGAGCGGTTCGACGAGCAGGTCGCACACGCCGGGATCTGGCGCGACCGGCTCGCCGAGTTCTTCGACGACCGCTCGGGGATCGCCGACGAGCGGGGCCGCGTTCCGCGCGGAGACTGAGGGGTCTGCGTCGCAGTCGTCCCCACTGTTTTCCGGGGCTCGGGTTCGGTGCCGATCAGACCGAATCGAAGGTCCACAGCTGGTTGCCGTCGCCGGACCAGCTGTACTGCTGGACGTTAGCGCCGTCGCTGGTCGACGACCCCTCGACGTCGAGCGCCTTGTCGCTGTGGACCGGCTGGACGTGGTACTGGCCGCCGCCCTGGTCGTGCAGGTGGAAGCGCTGGTTGTCGCCGCCGCCGTCGCTGTACTGCTGGACGTTGGCACCGTCTTCGGTCGAGGCGCTCGCGACGTCCAGCACCTTCCCGCTGTTGACGTTCTCGATGCGGTAGACGCCGCCGCCGGTGTCCTCGACGTTCCACTGCTGGTTGGCGCCGCCGCCGTAGGAGTACTGCTGGACGTTGGCACCGTCTTCGGTCGAGGCGCTCGCGACGTCCAGCACCTTCCCGCTGTTGACGTTCGTGATTCGGTAGGTGCCGGTCGCGACCGACCCGCTGGATCCGCCGCTGTCGTCGTCATCGCCACCGCCACCACTACCGCCGTCGGACTCACCGACGGTGACGTTGGAACTCCCGCTGCTCTGGTAGCCCTCGGTGGCGAGGATCTGGTAGTCGTGGGCACCGATGTCCATCCCGTTGCTGGCCCACGCGTCGAAGTGGTTGCCGGTGGTGATAGTGCCGCCCGTCCGCGTGTTCTGTCGGACGCTCCAGTACTGCGGGAAGGTGGCGGTCCCCTCGATCGAGGGGGCGTTCTCCCGCAGCGACTCGTAGATGTCGTAGGTCCCCCCGTCGGTGTCGACGGTCCCCTTGTAGTCGTGTTCCGGCCGGTAGCTGCCGTGGTCCTCGACGATGTAGTATTCGACCAGCGGGTCCGTGGTCCAGCCGTAGAGGCACAGGTACCCGTTGCTCCCCGGGTCGAACGTCGACGCCTCGTAGTCGACGGTCCGGGCGGCGCCGGTCTCCCAGCCCTTGCCGCAGACGAAGTTTCCGGTGTTGTTCCACTCGACGCTGTAGTTGCCGCCGTCGCCCAGCGTCATCGAGACGGTCCCCTCGTCGTTGGTCCAGAACGAGTAGTAGTAGCCGTCGTCGGTGCCGGTCTGGTTCGTCGTGATCGCCGCCGCGGCCGGACTCGTCGCCGCTCCGATGCCGACGCTCGCCGCCGCTGCGCCGGCCACCGTCTTCAGGTAGTCGCGCCGACCGCATCCGCCGCCGTGGTCGTGGAGTGATGCCTCTTCTCCGTGTGGTTTGCTGTCTCTTGGCATGGAGCGCACCTCCAGTTCGGGCGACGTTCGTGATGTACATAAAATTTAGGCTTAAATAACATTCTATATTGAATTAATCTTTGTCCAACAGTAGGAGAGTGGCAAGTAACTGTACCTACCCGGGGCACTCACGGGATCGAACCGCCAGGCACGGACACTCCGAAAAGTCGGAACGGGGATCGGGGAGCAGGGCGATTTCGGAGAGAACGAGGTAGTGAGTGGGAAAACGTGGTTACGGCCGGTCGGCAACGATCACGTACCGCTCGCCCGCCGAAGCGTCGAAGGCAAGCACGTCATCCTCGCGCTCAGTCTCGACGGGAGTGCCGTCGGCCGTCTCCACGTGGTCGATGTCGACATCGGCGACGTCGATCCGGCACGGCGCGTCGCGGTCGGCGCGGACGGTCGCCTCGACGAGTCGCCCGTCGTGCCAAGAGAGGTCGACTTCGAACCCGCCGCGGGCGCGCAGGCCGGTGACGGATCCCTCGTCCCACCCCTCGGGGAGCGCGGGGAGGAGTCGCAGTTCGCCACCGTGGCTCTCGAGGAGCGCCTCGGCGATGCCCGCCGTCCCGCCGAAGTTCCCGTCGATCTGGTACGGCGGGTGCGAGTCGAGCAGCGAGTCGTACGTCGAGTCCGCGAGGAGTTTGTGAACGTGGTCGGCGACGCCTTCGCCATCTCGGAGCCGGGCGAACAGTGAGATGGTCCACGCGCAGGACCAGCCCGTGTGGCCGCCGCCGTTGTCCAGGCGCCGTTCGAGCGACGTCTGGACGGCGTCGCGGACTGCCGAGCTGTCCAACGCGATGTCGTCGTCGAAGAGGACGTCGGCGGGGTAGAACCCGACGAGGTGGGAGACGTGGCGGTGACCCGGGTTCACTTCCTCGTAGTCGGCCAGCCACTCTTGCAGAGCGCCGTCGTCGCCGACCTGCATCGGCGGGAGTCGGCCGAGCGCCTCGTCGAGTTCGGCGGCGAAGTCGGCATCGCGGTCGAGTCGGTCGGCCGCCTCGATACAGTGACCGAACAGGTCGCGGATCAGCTGTACGTCCATCGTCGGCGCGATGCAGGTCGTCGCCTCCTGCCCGTCGGCGGTCCGGAACTGGTTCTCCGGTGACGCCGACGGCGCGGTCACCAGCCAGTCCTCCTCGGGGTGCTCGACGAGGTAGTCGAGCAGGAACTCGGCCGCTTCCCTGAGCGTCGGATAGATCCGTTCGAGGTCGCCCTCGTCGCCGGAGAAGGCGTACTGCTCCCAGAGGTTCTGGCAGAGCCAGGCGGCGCCCGTCGGCCAGTGACCCCAGTGGGCGTCGACCGTCTGGCTGGTCGTGTGCCAGCGGTCGCTCTGGAGGTGGACACAGAACCCGTCGCAGCCGTAACGGTCGCGGGCCGTCCGCCGGCCGGGTTCCCGCAGGTCGTCGACGAACGAGACCAGCGGCTCGGCGCACTCGGCGAGGTTCGTCACCTGGGCGTGCCAGTAGTTCATCTCCAGGTTGACGTCCAGCGTGTAGTTCGAGTCCCACGGCGGGTAGTACTCCTCGTTCCAGATGCCCTGGAGGTTCGCCGGGAGCGTCCCCGGCCGCGAGGAGCCAAGCAGGAGATACCGGCCGTACTGGAAGTACAGCCGTTCGAGGTGGGGATCGCGGGCGCCGTCGCGGACGCGGTCGAGGCGCTCATCCGTCGGCAGGTCGACCGGCTCGCCCACGTCGAGTCGCACCCGGTCCATGTGCTCGCGGTGGTCCGCGACGTGGCGCTCCCGGATCGCCGCGTAGTCCTCGTCCGCGAGCGCGTCGAGCGTCTCGCGGCAGGGTTCCGTCGGGTCGCCGTCCGACGGCGCGGTCTCGGCGGTGAACAGCACGGTCACGGCGTCGGCGTCGCGGACGACGACGCCTTCGTCGCTGTCGAAGAACTCGTCGCCGTCCTCGCTGTCTTCGGTCTCGACTTCGGAGGCGGCGACGACGGTCCCGCCTTCCGCGCGGACTTGCGCTCGCCCCTCGAAGCGGGGTCCCCAGCCGCCGGGCTCGACTTCTTCGTCCTCGCCGGGGACGCCGACGACCTGTCCGCGGAGGACGACCGTCTCGTCGACGACGCCCGTGCGGGCGCAGCGCTCGCGATCGAGGTGAATCCGGGCGTCGAAGGCGCCCTGGTCTTCGCACTCCAGTCGGACCGCGAGCACGTCGTCGGGCGCGCTCGCGAAGTATTCGCGGTCGAAGCGGGTCCCGTCGACCTCGTACTCGACCCGGGCGATCCCGTCCCGGAGGTCGAGCGAGCGCCGGTACTCCTCCGGGTCGTC
Organism: Halosimplex yunnanense; assembly: GCF_054504345.1. Lineage (NCBI taxonomy): Archaea > Methanobacteriati > Methanobacteriota > Halobacteria > Halobacteriales > Haloarculaceae > Halosimplex > Halosimplex yunnanense. The sequence continues at coordinate 354,334 of NZ_JBTJEL010000036.1, forward strand.
GTGGCCCGGCAGGTCGAGGCGGAGGTCGCCGAACGGCTGGTACGGCGGGACGCCCTGCGCGTCGGTGACGAAGCGCTCGTTGCAGAGCCGCTGGGCCTGCTCGAACTCGCCGGCCCAGAGCCGGTCGCGGACCGCGTCGAGGTCCTCGGGGCCGCCGTCGGGCGTCCGGTCGGCGAAGTCGCCGAGCCAGAGGCGGTCCTCGTTGAGCGCGACCCGCTCGCGGTCGGGTCGTCCGTGGACCATCCCGCCGAGGTGGCCGTTACCGACCGGCAGCGCCTCGACCCACTCGGCCGCGGGGGCGTCGTACCACAGGCGGTCGGTGCTGCGATCGTCCCTCATCGCTGGATCGGGCGTGATACCGCGGTTTCGTTCGATAACGGGGCCGACGGCGTGCGTCGTGGAGGGCGCACAGTTCGTGACATGGGCCCAACATCCCGGGGTGACGTATTGAATCCACTCATCGGGGACCGCACGGCGTCGGTCGGGGCGGCCAGCGGGACCGAGTTTTAAGATACTGACCGCGCTACGGGGTGTATGGCTACTGGAGGCAGTGAGCCCTCCCCCCCTCTGGAGCGACTGCCGATGCGAGTGGGGGCGGGCCAGTTCATGGACCCGACGCCCGAACGCTTGCGCTACGTGAAACAACTCGGCGGGTCGGACGTGCTCCTGAACATGTATCAGGTCGACGACCCGGGCTACGAGCACATGCCCGACGACGAGCGGGTGCCGCTGTCGGGCGAGGGTCCGTGGTCGGTCGATTCACTGCGGGAACTGCGCGAGCGGGTCGAGGCCGAGGGGTTACGGCTCACCGCCATCGAGAACGTCCCCGCCTCGTTCTACGAGGACGTGATGCTGGGCGGGCCAAACCGCGACGCGCAACTGGCGGCGCTCAAGGAGACGATCCGGAACATGGGCGAAGCGGGTATCCCGATCTTCGGGTATCACTGGGCGCCGGCGGGCGTCTGGCGGACCGGGTGGGCGAGGGCCCGCGGCGGCGCGGAAGTCTCCGTGTTCGACGCCGACGCGACCGACACCGAGGAACTGACTCACGACCGGGAGTACTCCGAGACCGAACTCTGGACCAACTACGAGTATTTCCTCGACGAACTGCTCCCCGTCGCGGAAGAAGCCGGTGTGACGCTCGCGCTGCATCCGAGCGACCCGCCGATGGAGCGGCTGGGAGGCATCCCGCAGCTGTTCCGCAACTTCGAGAACTTCAGGCGCGCGATGGACTACCGCGACAGCGACCATCACGGACTGGACCTGTGTCTCGGGTGCTGGTCGGAGATGGGGGCGCCGCTCGACGACGTGATCCGCTATTTCGGCGAGCGCGACGAACTCGTCTACGTCCACTTCCGCGACGTCTCCGGCGCGGTCCCGGCGTTCACCGAAGACTTCCTCGACGAGGGGACCTACGACGAGTACGCGCTCCTCAAACTGCTGGAGGAGGTCGGCTTCTCCGGGTTGATGATCCCCGACCACACGCCGCACCTCGAAGACGACACCGACTGGGAACACCGCGGGCGGGCCTACACTATCGGCTACATCCGCGGCATGCTCCGCGCCATGCGCGCCGAGTCGGATGGCGACGCTCTCGACCAGTAGACTGCGACGCTCTGTTTTCTGGTACTTCCGCGGCTCCGCGTACAGACCCCAGTTAGCGACGCTTCGCTGCCGAGTGCTGTCGCGTCTGCTACGCTTTCCGCTCGCGCCACACCGCAAGGTCCGTTGACACGAACCGTTCCACCGATGATGGACTTGCTCCAACACGATCGAATGTGATGGAAAATCGCCGGACTGCACGGGTCCGGAGTCGCATTTCGATCTATATGTGAGTGATTGGACGGGATGAGAGCGCCGCTCGGCAGACAGGCATAAGACTGTAATTTCGGCCCCTGTTTCCATTATCACTGGATTTTATCAGCCTGAAATGAGTAGCGATGGTATGGAGATCACGCGTCCCGGTGACAGCGGCGATCTGGTGAAGTCGGTCGAGCGGGCCTTCGCAGTCGTCGACGTGCTTCGGAGCGAGGGGACAGTCCGGATCGACGACGTGGCCTCGACGCTGGACATCCCGACGAGTACCGCCCACGTCCACCTGAAGACGCTCGAATCGGTCGGGTACGTCGTCAGGGACAGCGATGGCTACCGACTGAGCTGTCGGTTCCTCCGCGACGGCGTCGCCGTCCGCGACCGGAAGACCGTCTATCGAGCGACCCGGTCGGAGATCGACGACCTCGCGGAGCAGACGGGCGAAGTCGCAAATCTCGGCGTCGAAGAGAACGGCCAGCGGATCCTCCTCTACCAGGCCGAAGGGACAGAAGCGGTCTACGACAACGCGCCCGTCGGCGAGTACACTAACATGCACTGGACCGCCCTCGGCAAGGCCATCCTCGCGCACCTCCCCGAGTCCTACGTCGACCAGATCGTCGAGGCCTACGGCTTGCCGGGCGCCCGCGAGGCGACGATCACGGATCGCGACCGCCTCGACGAGGAACTGGCGCGCATCCTCGACCGCAACTACGCGCTCGAAGACGAGGAGCGCCGCGAGGGCATCCGCTCGCTCGCGAGCCCCATCGTGGTCGACGATACCGTCGTCGGCGCCATCTCCATCTCCGGTCCGAAGGAACGACTCGACGACGACCGGATCGCCGACGAACTCCTCCCGCAGTTACGCAACGCTGTCAACGTGGTCGAAGTGAAGTACGCCTACGACTGACGCCAGTGAGCTTCCGCGGGATGCTCGGGCGGTTCACTCCCCGCGGCAGTAGGGAATGATCGTCTCCTCGTAGTGAGCCATCGTCTCCTCGAAGTCGCCGACGGGGATGAGGACGACGTTGTCCAGCCCCGCGTCGACCCAGCGTTCGAGGTCCGCGATGGCGTCCTCGGGCGTCCCCGAGACCGTCACCTCCTCGACGGCTTCGTCGGGGATCCGGTCGGCTGCGGCCAGCAGCCGCTCCTCTTGCTCCTCGTCGAAAGCCATCTCGAACATGATCGGCGTGTCCGCGGCGATGTCCTCGTACCCCATCTTCTCCAGCAGCGGCGGGCGCAGGGCGAGGCTCGTCCGGTTGCGCTCGATGGCGGCCTCGCGGGCGGCGTCGCCGTCGTCGGAGACGCTCGTGGGAATCATCACGGCCCGGTCGATGTCGTCGGGGTCGCGCCCGCGGTCGTCGGCGACGTCGAGGACGCGCTGGAGGTCCTGTTCGTACTGGTCGGGCGCGTGGATCCACGGGAACCACCCGTCAGCGTGTGCGCCGGTGAACCCGCGCATGCTCGGGCCGTACCCGCCGACCCACATCGGCGGCCGGGGCTCCTGCACGGGTTTCAGGCCCATGTGCGCGCGGTTCAACTCGTAGAACTCGCCGTGGAACTCGACCGGGTCGTCGGCGGTCGGGTCCCACAGTTCGTCGATCACCTCGAACGCCTCGCTGAACCGGCCGAACGGGTCCGACCAGTCGAGATCCTCGATCGGTGTGAAGTTGAACGCCTCGCCGGCCCCGATGCCGAGGCCGAACCGGCCGTCGGTCATCCGGTCGAGCGTCACGCCGACGTGCGCGAGTTCGGTCGGGTGTCGGCGAACCGAATCGGTGACGCCGGGCATTACCATCGCCTCGTCTGTGTGCTGGGCGATCGCAGCGAGGACAGTGAACGCTTCCCACGGCGGGTCGACGAGGAACTCCTCGGACCCCGTCGGATGGAACAGGTGGTCCGGGACAGTGATAACGTCGAACCCCGCCTCCTCGGCCCTGGCGGCGTCCTCGACGGTCCCCTGCACGTCGCCGTAGGTCACGACCTGGCAACCGAAACGCAGGTCCTGCAGGTCTCGCTGGCTCATACTCGCGACCTCGCCCGATCGGTGTAAATAGCTGACTCTTCGTGTCTGCCGTCTTACTGGAACCCCGTTCCACGGCGGGGGATCGCGACGCGTACCTTTATCTGTGACTCGGCGGTACGACGCGCCATGAGTTTCCTCGACGAGACGTACCTGCTCGAAACCGGGGCAGCCGAGACGCTCTACGAGGGGATCGCGGACCGACCGATCCTCGACCCGCACACTCACGCCGACGTCGTCGAGATCGTCGAGAACGACGGCTGGGACGACATCTGGGAGGTGCAGGGCGCGACCGACCACTACGTCTGGTCGATGATGCGAAAGCGCGGCGTCGACGAGGAACTGATCACCGGGGACGCGACCAACCGAGAGAAGTGGACCGCCTTCGCCGAGGTCGTCCCCGAGATGGCCGGCAACCCCGTCTACGAGTGGCTTCACCTCGATCTGAAGCGGCGATTCGGCATCGAAAAGCCGGTCTCCACCGAGACCGCCGACGAGATCTGGGCCGAGACCAGCGAACAGCTAGAGCGCGACGACATGCGCCCGCAGGAACTCCTGCGCGAGATGGGCGTGGAGGTCGTCGGCACGACGGACGACCCGACGGACAATCTGGCGTACCACGAACGCGCGGTCGAGGAGGTCGACGGCGTCGACGTCCGGCCGACGTGGCGGGGCGACCGCGCTGTCAACGTCCAGAACGCCGACTTCGACGAGTTCGTCGCGGACCTCGACGACGCGACCGACTTCGACCCCGACGACGTCGACGGCTTCCGTGCCGCGCTGGAGGCGACCCACGACCGCTTCGCCGAGCGCGGCTGCGTGGCCTGCGACATCGGCATCAGAGAGCCCGTCTCGCGGCCCGTCAGCGACGAGCGCGCCCGGGAGATATTCGACAAGCGCCGGGCGGGCAAGCAACTGAGTGAGCGGGAGATCGAGGACTTCCAGGCGTACATGCTGGCGTTCGTGACCGAACTGAACGTCGAGAAGGGCTGGGTCACCCAGCTCCACATGGGGCCCGTCCGCCACTACCGGCAGGAACTCTACGAGACGATCGGTCCGGCAGCGGGAGGCACCGCCACGACCGGCGACCTGAACCTGACAGAGGGACTGCGTCACCTCGTCAACCGCTTCGACGGCGAGGGCGAGATAGTCCTCTACGTCGTCGATCCGACGCATTACCCGTCGATCACGACCATCGCGCGGGCGTTCCCCAACGTCAGTGTCGGCCCGGCGTGGTGGTACAACGACAGCCCGTTCGGGATGGACCACCAGCTCGACTACGCCGGGAGCGTCGACTTGCTGGCCAACCACGCCGGAATGGTCAGCGACTCGCGCAAGCTCCTCTCGTTCGGCTCGCGCTTCGAGATGTTCCGCCGGACGCTCGCCAACGTCGTCGGCCGGAAGGTCGAACGCGGACAGATGCCCCTCGACGTGGCCGAGAATCTCGTCGAACACGTCGCCTACGAGCGCCCGCGGGAACTCTACGGATTCTGAACCGGCCGTGCCGTCGGTGGACTGTCGGCCACCGACGCGAACTCGCTACGCCTCGTAGTTCGCGAGCGTCTCCTTGATCGCGTGGTAGGCGGGTTTTGGGTCGTTGCCGGCGTCGAACAGCAGCGGGTCGCCGGTCAGCGACTCGAACCAGCCGGGGACCCACGAGTCGGAGTCGCGGACGCCCCAGACGACCAGCGTGTCGACGCCCTCGTCGAGACAGACTTCCGTGATCTCCCGGTAGTAATCGGCCTGTTTCTGCCAGCGGGCGTCCCTGTCCCCGGGGTCGTCTTCGGGCGTGTAGGCCACGTCCATCTCGGTGATCTGTACGTCGAGGCCGAGGTCTTTGAACCGGCGGATATTCTCGGCGACCGACTCTGGGGCGGGCTTCTCGTGGAGGGCGTGCAGCTGGAGGCCGACGCCGTCGATGGGGACGCCGCGGTCGAGCAGCCGAGAGACCAGATCGTAGATGGCGTCGGACTTCTCGTTGACGCCGTCGGCGCCGTAGTCGTTGTAGTACAGGTCCGTGTCGGGGGCGACCTCGTCCGCCCACTCGAAGGCCAGATCGAGGTGCTCCTCGCCCATCGCGTCGTACCAGAGGGTGTCCCGCATGGTCCCGTCGTCGGCGACGGCCTCGTTGACCACGTCCCACGCGTCGACTTTGCTGCGGTAGCGGCCCGCGGTCGTGTGGACGTGGTCGCGCAGGAAGTCCTCGAGTTGGCCGTCCGTGTAGTCCCACTCCTGGAACCACTCGGGCGTCTGGTTGTGCCACGCGAGCGTGTGCGCGCGGGCAGTCTGGTCATGTTCTCCCGCGTAGTCGACCACCGCGTCGGCGTCGCGGAAGTCGTACGTGTGCCGCGAGGGGCGGAGCAGCCCCATCTTCAGCGCGTTCTCGGCGGTGAAGTAGTTGAATTCGTTGCGGAGGATCTTCTTGTAGGAGGCATCGGTCCGAAGCGGTTCGGCCGCGACGGCGGCGCCGATCTCGAAGTCCCGATCCGCGGCGACGTCTCGGAGTCGTCGCTGATCTGCCATACCTGCTAGGCAGAATCCACGTTGAAAAATGTATCGGGTGCCTATTCGGAGACGAAGGGAAACGTAAAGGTGGATCCGTGGGAGTCTCCGCGCATGCAGGTCGAGACCCTGAGAAGGGAGACTGACGGCCCGCTGTTCGACGCGGGTGGGAATCGCATCAAACTGCAGGTCATCGACGAGGAGATCGTCCGCCTCGTCTACACGGCCGGCGAGACGATCCCGGACCCCGAGAGTCCGATGGTCGTCGAGCAGGAGCCGAGCGGGGAGTGGGACCTGATCGAGCGCGAGGCGGCGTTCGAACTCGTCACGGAGGCGCTGCGGGTCGAACTCGACCGCGAGACGGGGGCGATCACCTGGCGCGACGCCGGCGGCCGGCGGCTCGTGAGCGAACCCGAGGAGGGCGGCAAGTCCGTCGTCCGCGTGTCGCCCGAGGAGCTGACCGTCGGCGACAGCGAGGTGGCGACGCCGCGCGACTCGCTCGATCGCGAGGCGTACTCGACGCGGCTGGATCTGGAGTTCGCCGACGACGAGGCCATCCTCGGCCTCGGCCAGCACGACGAGGGCGTCGCGAACTACCGCGGCGAGGAACAGACTCTCTACCAGGGCAACACGAAGGTCGCGATGCCCGCGTTCCTGTCCACGCAGGGCTACGGGATGTTTTGGAACACGGGCTCGTTGACCTCGTTCCACGACGACCAGCACGGCTCGTACGTCTGGACCGAGTGCGACGACGCCCTCGACGTGTTCTTCGTCGCGGGCGAACCGGACGAGGTCATCGCGGGCTTCCGCGAGCTGACCGGGGAGTCGACGATGCTCCCGAAGTGGTCCTACGGCTACGTCCAGTCCAAAGAGCGCTACGAGACCGCCGACGAACTGGTCGAGGTCGCCGAGGAGTACCGCGAGCGGGAGATCCCGATCGACTGCATCGTCCAGGACTGGCAGTACTGGCCCGACACCGAGGACCACCACCCGAACTTCGAGGAGTGGGACGGGCCCGAGGGCGACTGGGGCCAGTGGGGCCAGAAGTCGTTCGCCCCAGACCGGTTCCCCGATCCGTCGGCGATGATGGACGAACTCCACGAGCGGAACGTCCGACTGATGATCTCCATCTGGCCGAACATGCTCGCCGGCGAGAACTACGACGAGATGAGCGAGGCCGGGCACATCCTCGACGACGAGGACGTGCCGGCGCCGGGGAACGAACAGCGCTACTACAACGCCTTCTCCGAGGAAGCGCGAGACATCTACTGGAAGCAGACCAAGGAAGGGCTGTTCGACCACGGCGTCGACGCGTGGTGGTGTGACTCGACGGAGCCATACGACCCGACGTGGACGCTGCCGACGGCGCCCGAGCCCCACCGTCTCGCCCAGCACACGACGGACGCGTTCAAGCACGTCCTCGACCCGGGATACCTCAACACCTACTCGCTCCATCAGGCGAAGGGGATGTACGAGGGCCAGCGCGAGGCCACCGACGACAAGCGCGTCATCAACCTCACACGCTCTGGCTACCCGGGCCAGCAGCGCTACGGCGCGATCACGTGGTCCGGCGACATCGAGGCGACGTGGGAGCGCTACCGCAACCAGATCGCCGACGGCCTGCAGTTCACCGCCGCGGGCAACCCCAAGTGGACGCTGGACATCGGCGCGTTCTTCGCCGGCAACGCCGACTACTCGTGGATCATCGACGGCGACTTCGACGAGGGCAACGAGGACGCCGGCTACCGCGAACTGTACGTCCGCTGGTTCCAGTACGGCGCCTTCCTGCCGCTGTTCCGCTCGCACGGCACCCACACCGCCCGCGAGATGTGGCGCTTCGGCGAACCCGGCGAGCGCACCTACGACACGCTCGTCAAGTTCGACCGCCTGCGCTACCGGCTCATGCCGTACATCTACTCGCTGGCCGGCTGGGAGACCCACCGCGACTACACGATGTACCGCCACCTCGCGCTTTCGTTCCCCGACGACGAGGCGGCCCACGAGGTCGGCGACCAGTTCATGTTCGGCCCGTCGCTCATGGTCTGTCCGGTCACCGAACCGATGTACTACGGCCCCGACTCCGAACCGCTGGAGGAGAAGGCGAAGGCCCGCGAGGTGTACCTGCCCGAGGACACCGAGTGGTACGACTTCTGGACGGGCGAGCGCTACGAGGGCGGCCAGACGATCATCGCCGACGCGCCCCTGGAGAAGATCCCGCTGTTCGTGAAAGCCGGGAGCGTCGTGCCGATGGGGCCGGTCGTCCAGCACACCGGCGAGCAACCCGATGCGGACTGGGAACTGCGCGTCTATCCGGGCCGCGACGGCGAGTTCGACGTCTACGAGGACGCGGGCGACGGCTACGACTACGAGGACGGCGAGTACGCCTTCACCCCGATCCGCTGGGACGATACGGCGAGCGAACTGACCATCGACGACCGCGACGGGTCGTTCCCGGAACTCGTCGCGGAACGCGACTTCGAGGTGGTCGTCGTCGGCGAGGGCCGCGGCGTCGGTATCGAAGCCGCCGAGAGCGACGCGACCGTCTCCTACGACGGGTCGGCGACGACGGCCGACATCGACCGCTGAACGGCGGCCGACTCGGTCGGCGTCGACTATCGTCGCCCGGTCGACTCGGTGGTCGGCCGTCACCTGCCGGTTGCTGACGGTCGCTGGGTGGCGGAAACGACATCTGACCGAGGGTTTATTGATGATGAATAAAAAGGATTAACTGGCAGTCATCCAGACGTAGGTCCGGACATGGACCGACGAAGGTTCCTGCAGTCCGGGCTCGCCACGGCGGCGACGGTCGGACTGGCAGGGTGTCCGGGTGGAGAGGGTGAATCGACGACGACCGACCACGGTACGGAGACCGATGCGGACGACGCAGCGACGGATACCTCCGCAGAGACGGCGACAGAGACACCGTCCGAGGAGACCGACGCAGAGACCGACGCGGAGACCGACACCGAGACGGACTCGGGGGCGGCTGAACTCCCACGGCTTCGGACGGAGGGCAGCTGGATCGTCACCGAGGACGGCGAGCGGTTCACGCCGCGGGGCGCGAACCTCATCGAGCCGATGTTCGGCGACCAGAACGAGCAAAAGCGGGGTGGGACCTACATGGACACGCTCGAGATGGCGACCGACACGGCCGACGCGTGGTACAACAACGTCCTGCGGCTCCCGCTGACGAACTACGCCATCGAGGATCTCGGCTACGAGGAGTACGCGACCGAGTACGTCGACCCGACGGTCGAGCACTGCAAGGAGGAGGGCGTCTATCTCATCGTCGACTACCACATCATCCAGAACTGGGACGACGAGTCAGTCCACGAGGACGTCCGGGAGTTCTGGGACTTCTTCGCCTCCCGGTACGCCGACGAGCCCCACGTCCTCTACGAGTTCTGGAACGAGCCACAGGAGCCCAGCGACGACACGCTGGAGAACTGGAACGCCTGGAAGGAGGTCGCCCAGCCGCTGGTCGACCGCATCCGCGAGGACGCGCCGGAGACGCCGATCATCGTCGGCTCGCCGAGCTGGACCTCGCTCACGAAGTACGCGGCCGAGAGCCCGTTCGAAGGTGAGAACCTCATCTACGCGGGGCACATCTACCCCGGCGACGGCAAGAGCGCCGGGGTCTTCGAGGAAGACTACGGCGCGCCGGCCGACGAGGTCCCGGTGATGATCACCGAGTGGGGCTTCGACGCGATCGACGACACGCAGCCGGGGACGCGGTCGAACTTCGGCGAGCCGTTCAAGGAGTGGCTGAACGGCCGGGAGAACATCGGGTGGACGGCCTGGTGTCTCGACTCCCACTGGCACCCGACGATGCTCGACTACGACCACAACGTCACCGGCGGGGAGCTGTATCACGGCCACTTCGTCAAGCGGTGGCTGGCCGAGACCCGCGAGGAGAACGTCCCGAGCGCTATCGCTCGCGACGGCGCCGAGTACGAGGGACCGGCCGACACGGAGGCGCCGCCGATCCCCGTGGGTCTCGAACTCACGGAGAACTCCGACGGCACGGTGACGCTCGCGTGGGACCAGGTCGTCGACGAAGAGACGCGCGTCATGCACTACAACGTCTTCGTCAACGACGAACTGCGACAGCAACTCGACACGCTCACGCTGCTGAACGAGGCCGACGCCGAGAACGCCTTCGACGCCGAGGACCTGCGTTTCGAGACGACGCTCCAGGGCTTCACGCCCGGCGAGACGTACAACGTCCACATGAGCGCCGTCGACAGCCTCAGCAACGAGTCGGTGATCAGCCGGATCAAGTCCTACACGGCCTCCGGCGAGGTCGAGATCGCCGCGGAGATCCCCCGCGCCGAGTCCGAACCGACCGTCGACGGTGAACTCGACGAGTCGTGGGACGGCGAGCGAAACGACTTCCAGCACGCCGTCATCGGCGACCCCGAGGAGGCCGATCTCAGCGGCGGCTGGCGCGCTCGCTGGGACGACGACGCGCTGTATCTCCACGTCGACGTGGTCGACGACGAGCAGTCCGTCGACTCCGAAGAGCTGTACAACGACGACTCGGTCGAGGTGTACGTCGACGCCGACTTCTCGAACCTCCCGAGCTACGACGGCCAGAACGACTTCCAGATCGTCGCCCCCCGCGGCGGTGACGGCGTCTCGGCCGGCGTCTTGCCGAACGAGCTCGACCCCGAGATGGTCTGGAACGAGACCGACGACGGGTACGAACTGGAGATCGCGTTCCAGTGGTCCAACCTCGCCCCCGACCAGTCGATCGAGACCGGTCACGTCCTCGGGTTCGACGTCCACGTCAACGACGACGATACGGGCGGCGACCGGGACAAGAAGCTGACCTGGTTCAACGAACAGGACGACTCCTGGGAGAACCCCTCGGCGTTCGCCGCCGTCGAACTGACCGAGTAACCCGGGCCGGGGATCGGCCAATTCGGGGCCAGCACGGTCCCGATCGACCGGCCGACCGCGACCCGTCCAGTTTTGCCGCTTGCCGAACCCGCATGTCGGCGGGCGGCGAACCCGTGCGTATGCCTGACACTCGCGTCACGGTCTGGAACGAGTTCGTCCACGAGCAGGAGAACGACACTGTCGCCGAGATCTATCCCGACGGCATCCACGGCGCCATCGCCGACGCGCTGGAATCGCGCGGTTTCGACACGGAGACGGCAACGCTGCAGGAACCCGAACACGGACTCACCGAGGAGGTCCTCGACGAGACGGACGTCCTGACGTGGTGGGGCCACGCCGCCCACGACGAGGTCGAAGACGAGGTCGTCGAGCGCGTCAAGGAGCACGTCCTCGACGGCATGGGCCTGATCGTCCTCCACTCGGCGCACTTCTCGAAGATCTTCCGCGAGCTGATGGGGACGACCTGTGCGCTCAAGTGGCGCGAAGCCGCCGAACGCGAGCGCCTGTGGGTCATCGAGCCGAGCCACCCCATCGCCGAGGGCATCGACGACTGCATCGAACTGGAGGAGGCCGAGATGTACGGCGAGCGCTTCGACGTTCCCCAGCCGGAGACGCTCGTGTTCAACTCCTGGTTCGAGGGCGGCGAGGTGTTCCGCTCGGGCTGTACCTACCGCCGCGGCGACGGCCGAATCTTCTACTTCCGGCCGGGCCACGAGACGTATCCGGTCTACCACAACGAGGAGGTCCAGCGGGTCATCGCCAACGCCGTCGAGTGGGCCGCGCCCAGCGACGAGCGGGCGACTTACAGTCAGGGCAACGCCGAACCGCGCGAGGACATCGACACCAGCGACGACCGCACCGTCCACTGAGCGAGCGATACTCCCGAATCACCCCGCATTCGCGGTCTTACTGCTCGACCGTCGGCGGGGTCAGGTCGGCTTCCTCCTCGTCTTCCTCGTCCTCGTCTTCGTCGTCCTGATACTGCGGTGCGATCCGCCACTTGAAGTAGGCGGTCCAGCCGATCGAGACGACACCGAAGACGGCCACGACGAAGGGGTTCAGATCCGGCGTGCCGGGCGTCGAGAGCCAGAGCGCGCTGACCATCACCCCGAAGGTGTAGACGAGCACCGCGCCGTCCTGAGAGTTGATTTCCATGCCCCTACCTTCGCCCGCGGGGCCATAGAACTGGCGCTCGTTGCCGATCCCGTCCGGGGCTGTCGCGTGACACCGTTCAACTCCCGGATGGGCAGTCTGATCACGTAGACACTGGACATTCGAGACGACGACAGAACGACGACAGCGCTCGCTGGACGGCCCGTGAGAGTTCGCCACCGGCCGCGACGACGAGGACAGAGAACTGGGCCACCACGAGGACTTTCCGAGCGGGGAGGCCGACCGGCTAGTTCCCGAGTCCGTGGGACGCCCGGACCGAGTACGCAGACTACGTCGGGCCGGAAGGCCGCCGTCTACCTCGACGGCGAGGAGACGGTCTCTGAGCGGTCACCGTCCACGGTATGGACAGTACGACGACGATATCCACACCCCAACGGGGTATCGTGGCCGAGCACCGTCGGTCGAAGGACGCCGACTGGACCCTCGCCGACTCGGCCGGGAGTCGTCGCAGGATCGGTGTCCCGTTTCTCGACGAGTTCAATCACCGGCTGACCAGCGACGCCGACTCCGACGGGGTGCCCAGTACGAGGTAACGACGCAACTACCGGGTCCCCAGCCTGTAGCCACGTCCCAAATAATAGAGAACAAAGTTCTAAGATAGAGAATCTATGATTCACGCCCGGCGGTGTAATTACATCCGTACGCATGTAATTTATCCGCGCACAGGCCACATTGTGCGAAGTGTTGACACACAAAGGTTGTCGGTGAAACGGGAGATATCGTTCGGGAGCGGGCCAGTGTACCGCTATCTCGTCGAGCCACGGGATTCACTGGACGCCAGCGAGGCAGACACGATCGCCCGAATCGGCGCCCGATTAAAGATGTATCTCGCGGATCCGGACGTTCTGATATACGAACTGATCTTCGAGATACAGGGAACAATAACACCTACAGAAGAACGCTAGTGAGTATAAGAACGATAGGATTCACATCACCGGGACGGGGTAGTCCCTCTCCTGAACTACCGGTCAGGAAGTGACCTGGTGCGTTCGGCCGAACCGATCGGGGCTTCAGGTTCCAGTACCGAGCGGAATACGGGCCGCTGAGCACGGATACCGATCGAGTCGATCGGCTTCTCCGCGGTCTTCGGCCGGGCAGAGCGGGAAAACGAGAGGCGCGTCGAGAATCGAGTCAGCTCGGATGCGACCGAGCCGGAAGCTTCCCCGATGTCGAGTGAGTTGGGCTAAACCTCGACCCACTCGCCGGAGGCGTCGGACTCCTCGATGGCGGCGAGCAGTTCCTGGACGCGGTACCCGTCTTCGAACGAGGGCGAGTGGTCCACGCCCGCCGCTGCGGCGGAGAGGAACTCGTAGTTCTCGTGGACGAACGTGTGCTCCCAGCCGATGACGTGGCCCTCCGGCCACCAGTGGTCGATGTAGGGGTCGTCCGGCCCGGTGACGTTGATCGTCTGGAAGCCGCGGTCGCCGTCGAGCAGCAGTTCGAGTTCGTTCAGCCGTTCGAGCGAGAACTTCAGGCTGCCCTTCGAGCCGTTGATCTCGACGGTGTGGTCGTTCTTGCGACCCGTGGCGAACCGCGAGGCCTCGTAGGTGGCGACGGCGCCGTTCTCGAACTCGGCCTGTGCCGTGTAGGCGTCGTCGACGGTCACCTCGCGGGTCTCGGTCGAGTCGCCGCCCTCGCCCGACAGCGAACCGTCCTCGCCACCGGGGACCGGGCGCTCGTCGACGAACGTCTGAAGCTGGCCCGACAGGCGCGTGACGTCGCCGGCCTGCTCGCCCACGAGGAACTGCGTCAGGTCGATGGTGTGCGCACCGAGGTCGCCCAGCGCGCCGGAGCCGGCGACCTCTTCCGAGTTGCGCCAGCTCCACGGCGCCTCGGGGTCGGCCAGCCAGTCCTGAAGGTACCGGCCGCGGACGTGGTGGATCTCGCCGAGTTCGCCCGCGTCGATGAGATTCTTCGCGTACTGGATAGCCGGGATGAACCGGTAGTTGAAGGCGATGCCGGCAGTCGCATCGGACTCCCGCGCGGCGTCGCGCATCCGCTCTGCGTCCTCCAGCGTGTGCGCGAGCGGCTTCTCGCAGAAGACGTGCGTGTCGGCGTCCAGCGCGGCGATCGAGGGGTCGGCGTGGATGTTGTTGGGGCCGAGGTTGTAGAACACGTCGACCTCGTCGACCACGTCTTCCCAGTCGGTCGCGTAGCGGTCGAAGCCGAGCCGATCTGCGGCGTCTGCCAGCGCTTCCTCGTCGCGCCCGACGATGACGTCCCGTTCGACCGCGGGGGCCTCGGGGAAGAACATCGGGAGGCGAGCGAGCGCGTTGGCGTGCGCCTTGCCCATGAAGCGGTACCCGAGCATGCCGACCGAGAGGGGTTCTTCGCTCATCCCGATCACCTCAGGCCCAGTAGGCGTCGCCGGGGGTGGTCTCGAAGACGGAGCGCTGGAGCACGTCGATGGCCTTTTCCAGGCCCTCGTTCGGCGACGTGAGCGAGTCCTCGTGCTCGATGGAGAGGGCGCCGTCGTAGTCGATCATCCGCAGCGTCGAGACGACGTCCTTCCAGAACTCCTCGCCGTGGCCGTAGCCGATGGAGCGGAACAGCCACGAGCGGTCGGGTTCCTCGGTGTACGGTTCGGTGTCGAGGACGCCCTTGACGCGGCTGTTGGACTCGTAGACTTTCGTGTCCTTGGCGTGGAAGTGGTGGACGGCGTCCTCCTCGCCGAGGAAGCGGATGGCCTCGGTGATGTCGATGCCCTGCCAGAACAGGTGCGAGGGGTCGAAGTTCGCGCCGATGTACTCGTTCGTGCGCTCGCGGAGTTCGAGCATGCCGGTCGGCTCGTAGACCAGCATGTTGGGGTGCATCTCGATGGCGACTTTCACGTCGTGGTCGGCCGCGTGCTCGGCGAGGTCCGACCAGTACTCCTCGGCCACGTCCCACTGGTACTCGTGGGCCTCGTGGTGTTCGTTGGGCCACGGCGCGGTGATCCAGTTGGGCGTCTCGTCGTTCGGGCCGCCCGCGGGCAGGCCCGAGAAACACGTCACGGCGTCGACGCCGAGCTGGTCGGCCAGCGTGATGGCCTCCCGGAGTTCCGTGTCCGCGCGCTCGGCCCGCTCCTCGTCGGGGTGGAGGGGGTTGTTGTGCGTCGCGAGCGCGGAGACGTACAGATCGTGTTCGTCGAGCAGATCCTGCAGTTCGGCCTGGGCCTCCTCGTCGTCGAGATACTCCTCGCGGGGGAGGTGGTCGTCGCCGACGAACCCGCCACAGCCCAGTTCGACCGCGTCCACGCCCTGATCGGACAGGTACGCGAACGCGTCGTCGATCGATTCGCCGCCGAGTGCCACGGTCAGCACACCTACGTCCATGTGTGTTCACCTCACCCGAACGTTCAAAAACTCTTGCGGTGCCGGTACCCCTCGCCGCAGGCGCCGCGAGAGCGGGCGACCGCACTGTCCGCCCCGGCCGCCGTTCGCCCCTCGTCCCCGGCACACTTAAATACTGCCTGTCCAACACAGTACAACACATGAGATACTTCCGAGTGACGAGGGGCAGCGACCAGCGGTTAGTAGCGGCAGACGGGGAGAGCGCATACGACCTGACGAGCGCGGCGGACGGCCCCGAAACGGTCGAGGAACTGCTCGCCGGGGCGGACGAGGCCCGGCACGGACTCGACGAGAGCGCCGCGGCGTACCTCGACGACGCCGAGGCGATCGACTTCGACGAAGACGACGTCGATCAGCCCGTCGAACCGCCGGAAGTGTGGGCCTCGGGCGTCACCTACGAGATCAGCGAGGAAGCCCGCCAGGAGGAGAGCGACAAGCCCGACGTCTACATCGACGTCTACGAGAACGAGCGCCCGGAAATCTTCTTCAAGGCGACGCCGAGCCGAACCGTCGGCCCCGGCGGGGAAGTCGGCATCCGCGCCGACTCCACCTGGGACACGCCGGAGCCGGAACTCGGCATCGTCCTCTACGAGGGCGATATCGTCGGCTTCACCATCGGCAACGACATGTCCAGCCGCTCGATCGAGGGCGAGAACCCGCTCTATCTCCCCCAGGCGAAGGTCTACGACCGCTGCTGTTCGCTCGGCCCCTGCGTCGTCTCGCTCTCGGAGATCGACGACCCTCACGATCTGGAGATGACGATGCAGATCTACCGCGACGGCGAGGTCGTCTACGACGGGACGACGAACACGAGCGAGATGGTCCGTACCTGCGAGGAGCTGTCTTCCTATCTCACCCGACACAACGTCGTCCCGGACCTGACCGTTCTGTTGACCGGAACGGCGCTCGTCCCCGAGGGCGACTTCACGCTCCGTGAGGGCGACGACATCGAGATCGACATCGAGGGTATCGGGACGCTCACGAACTCAGTTACGACCGTCTGAGGCGATCGAGAAGTTTTCTCGGACGCGAGTAAATGTCTGAACAACCGTTTAGGATAGCAGAACGGTTAAGACAACGGGGTGTCTCTCGCCTGCTATGGCGCAGTCCGCGCGGAACACGGTAAAGTCGGTCGAACGCACGTTTCGGATCATCGGCGGCCTCCAGGAGCTGGGTGGCGCGGGAGTGACGGAACTGTCGACGCATCTCGACCTGCCGAAAAGCACCGTTCACAACTACCTGAGCACGCTCGAACAGGAAGCGTACGTCGTCAAGGTAGACGACCAGTACCGGATCGGCCTCCGGTTTCTCGAACACGGCGCGTACGCCCGCAACCAGTCGCAGATCTTCGAGATCGCCCGCCCCGAACTCGACCGCCTCGCGAACGAGACGGGCGAGCTCTGTAACCTCCTCGTCGAGGAGCACGGCATGGGGACCTACCTCTACCGGACTCGCGGCGAGAACGCGGTACGCGTGAAAGAGCACGTCGGGAACCGCGTCAGCCTCCACAGTACGGCGCTGGGCAAGGCCATCCTCGCGCACCTCTCCGAGGAGCGCGTCGACGAGATCATTGGACGCCACGGGCTGCCAGCCACGACCGACCGGACGGTCACCGACCGCGACCAGCTGTTCGAGACGCTGGAAGAGATCCGCGACCGCGGGGTCGCGTTCGACGACGAGGAACGCCTCTCCGGGCTTCGCTGCGTCGCCGCGCCCGTCCTCAGCAACGACGACCGCGTGCTCGGCGCGATCAGCGTCTCCGGCCCCTCCCACCGCTTCGAGGACGAACGCTTCCGCGAGGAACTCCCCAAGCGGGTCCTCGAAACCGCGAACGTCCTCGAACTGAACGTCACCTACTCCTGAGCCGTCCCCACACGCCGCTCACCCTTCCGAATCGGCTCGGTGACCTGCCGGGCTGACTGCGTCGACCGCCTCTATCTGTCCGCTGCTGCGTGACCGCTCCGATTGCTCGAAAATCTAGTAACTATTCCGACCATATGTGATTTCAATCAACTTGGTTATGATTAGACCGACGTGACAGACCGGTCGAACAGTGTAGACGAAAAACGGCGATATCGGAGTTATCTGGCGCTATATATAGTCTATTATCCCGACGTCGGTTTCCAGATCGCCACGGACTCGGCGTGCGGGCCCTCACTCGAAATTTCGAACGATCCCCTGATTTCAGCGCCTTCGCGGTTGTATTCGTCTGAATATATTGTTTGCGTGCCTTACTGGCAGCTACCGGCGTCTAGAAAGCAATAATAAATATTACTATAGAACCTGAATTATGGTTCTGCGTAAACTCAGCGGTTTCTAGGGGCGGGAATCGGGCAGACGAAAGCACCTTAGCGCGGGGCGGCCAACCGGCGGGTGTGACAGACGACCAGGACGACGCGGCGCTCGACCGGTTCCACGAGGCGGTCGAGCGGGCGGGTCGGCCAGTCCTCACGACCGACGAGATCGCGCGTCGACTGGACGAACCGCGGGAGGAGGCCGAGTCGTGGCTCGGCGACCTCGAACGAGAGGGAGGCGTCGTGAGCCGGGACGTCTCGCAGGACCCGACGGTGTGGTACCCCGCCGAGTGGACGGACTACGCAGAGCGGGAGCGGTTCGTCGTCTTTCCGAACCGCCGGCAGATCGTCGTCGACAGGCCGACGCAGTTCACGCGCGCGCAACTCTCGCAGTTCGCCCGCCTCGTCGATACCAACGGCGACCGCGGGTACATCTACGAGACGTCGGACTCGGACGTCTGGCAGGCGCCGTACGAGTCCGTCGAGGACCTGCTCGGGACCGTCCGAGACGTGTTGCCCCAGCGCTATCCCGACCTCGAAGAGTGGATCGGCGAGCAGTGGAAGCGGGCTCACCAGTTCACGCTCCGGACCCACGAGGACGGCTACACGGTGCTCGAAGCGGCGACGGAGAACCTGATGGGCAACGTCGCACGGCAGAAACTCGAGGATCACCACCTCCGGGCGCCGATCTCTGACACCGAGAGCTGGGTCGCAGAGGAGGCGACCGCCGAGGTCAAGCGGGTCCTCTACGAGGCGGGCTATCCCGTGCAGGACGAGCGGGACCTCGAATCGGGCGATCCGCTCGACCTCTCGCTCACGCTCGACCTCCGCGAGTACCAGCACGACTGGGTCGAGCGGTTCATGGAGACGAAATCCGGCGTGCTCGTCGGGCCGCCCGGGAGCGGCAAGACCGTCGCCGCGATGGGCATCCTGGAGCGCGTCGGCGGCGAGACGCTGATTCTGGTCCCGAGCCGGGAACTCGTCCGCCAGTGGCGCGACGAGATCCTCGCACATACGACCCTCGACGAGTCCCAGGTCGGCGAGTATCACGGGGGGAAGAAGGACGTCCGCCCGGTCACCATCGCCACTTATCAGACTGCGGGGATGGACCGTCACCGGCACCTCTTCGACTCGCGGGAGTGGGGCCTCATCGTCTACGATGAGGTCCAGCACGTCCCGAGCGACGTCTACCGGCGGAGCGCGAACCTCCAGACGCGCCACCGGCTCGGGCTCTCCGCGTCGCCCGTCCGCGAGGACGACCTGCAGGAGGAGATCTTCACGCTCATCGGCCCGCCCATCGGTACGGACTGGGACTCGCTGTTCGACGAGGGGTTCGTCGCCGAACCGCGCGTCGAGATCCGGTACGTGCCGTGGACCGACGACGACAGCCGCAACGAGTACGTCGGCGCGGAGGGCCACGAACGCCGCCAGATCGCGGCGTCGAACCCCGCGAAGATCGAGGAGACCCAGCGGATCCTCTCGCGCCATCCCGAACAGAAGGCGCTGGTGTTCGTCGACTACCTCGACCAGGGTCGAGAGCTATCGACCGCACTGGACGTACCGTTCATCAGCGGCGACACGCCGCACCACGAACGCGAGCGGCTCTTCCAGCAGTTCCGCGACGGCTCGCTGCGGACGCTGATCGTCTCCAGGGTGGGTGACGAGGGGATCGACCTTCCCGACGCGTCGCTCGCCATCGTCGCGTCGGGGCTCGGCGGCTCGCGTCGGCAGGGGACCCAGCGCGCCGGGCGGACGATGCGGCCCGCCGGCCGCGCGCTGATGTACGTGCTCGCCACGCAGGGCGCCCGCGAGGAGGAGTTCGCCCGCCGCCAGATGCGGTATCTCGCCGGCAAGGGCGTGCAGGTACAGGAGCGGACGGTCGAAGACTCGGGGGCAGACTCAGACGAAGACGGCGAAAGCGGAAGTGAGAGCGCCGAAACGAGGGAGAATGGCGACGGCGAGGGAACGGACGAGACTGACGAGGGTCAGGGGGCGGGCGAGACGACCGAGGACGACGAGGGACCCGTCTGACATCAATCCGCCGAACACGTTCGGCGCCACACGCTTCCGTTCGAGACGATTATCTAGTAGTATGTCTGTCAGCCACGACGACGTCGAGCCGGTGACCGACCACGTCCACGAGAACTCCTGGTCGGCGAACCTGGAGAAACCTCACCACGGTGAGGACCGCGACTTGGTCCTTTCACAGGCGGTCGACGCCGTCGAACACACCGCGCCAGGCAACCACGTCAATCTGGTCACCCACGGCGACCACGGCCACCCCGAGACCTACCTCTACGACGAACTCGACGAGACGTTCGGCGACGCCGTCCGATACGAGTACGTCGAGCAGTGCGGCTGCGGCGGACACGTCACTCGACTGCACGTCGAAGAAGCGCTCTGAACGGCCGGGTTGACTGGATCCGGCCAGAAGTCGTTTCGGGGGCTCTGACCGCTTCGAGCCCGCGGTTCGGGCGGCAGGCCGGTCGTTACTCTACGTCCACGTCGGACAGTTCCGCTCGCTCCGCGCGCTTTTCCTTCACGTCGTCGATGAACGAGTCGACGGTGACTCGCTTCTCGCCGATGGTGGCGCCGACGATAGCGCCGAGCGCGCCGCCGGTGCTGGCGGCGTTGCGGCCGACGATTCCGCCGATGCCGGCGCCGACGGCGGCACCGATGGCTGCGTAGCGAGCACGGCTCAGGACGCGTTTGAGGCGTTTCTGCATACCTTTCACTTGGAGTATCTGGCCTATAAGTGTGACCCTCCCGAGAGTTCTCCGCATGACAGACTCTCGCACACGTGGAAAAAATTTAATATATTGCCGTGTAGACGTATCGAGTACGTTCCACCACTAACGGTGTGAGCGGTGATCCCGAATGACCGACCTCAACCCGACTCCCATGCTCGTCCGGGCACACGGCCCGTCTGGCGACACCGTCGGGTATGCCGACGCCGCCTGTACGGCGGGGTTCGGCGCGGTGGATCCCAGCGGGAAGGATCTATCGATCGGTCGGTCCGCAGGGGGCAACCGCCAGCTCGAACCGACCGTCGCCGCGTGAACACGCGCGGGCCGTCCGGGCTCCCAGTCCGGTCGACGGCTGTCGGTTCGAGCCGATCTCGGCTCTTCCTGTGATTCCGACGTCGTGGCCACCGGCCCGTCTCGCGTGACGACAGGTCTCGTCCCACCGGTGGGTCCGCGCTCCGTCGCGACCCCACCGGCCCCCGCACGCCCGCTCCGCGCACTCCGCGCCTCCGATCGCTGACGCGGCGCCCGCCGCCGCGTTCGGCTCGGCGAGGTGCGCGGTCGGCGAACCAGTGCCAGCGATGCCGGAGAGAGGCATCACTGCGCATCGACGCCCGCACGGCGGTCGCTCAGGCGACGCGCGTTCGACTCGCGCCGGGCGCCCTATGGCAGTCCATGCCACAACCGCGGTGGAATCGACGGCGGAAGTCGACCTGTGGGTCCCCCGGGACACCATGGCCGACCTGGAGAGCGGCGTCCGGACGGTCGTCGCCGACGTCGACGGCGTCGAGACGGCCGAGGTCACCGGCGTGACCGACGTGACGCCCCGAGCGACCGACATCCGGGTGACGGCCACCGTCTGGCTCGTCTTCCCCGACCACGCGTCCGACGCCGACGCCGTCCGCGAGACGCTCGAAGACGGCTTCGGCATCATGGAGGCGACCGTCCTCGTCGCCGACGCGGCCGACGCGGACGAGTCGTGAACGGCGCGAACTATCGGCGGCGGCCCCCGTGGACCGTCCCGACCCTCTGCTCTCCGCGGTCACAGCGGTGTGACGCCGGCCTCGAGCCGGAGCGGCGGGTTCGATCCCCGCCGGAGAGCCTGCCAGAGCCATGTTGTGCATCATCGCGCCGGAGTACGAGTCGGCCGACGACGACAGACGGCGATCAACCGACGGAAGCACGGACGCAGAAACGGAGAACGACGACGAAACTACGGACGACGGCGACCTACCGACGGTCGGTGCAGTCTGATCCGGTCGTTGAGCCGGCGACCGATCCGCCCGTTCGGTCGGCGGCCAGACCCGCCCGTTCGATCCGGGTCAGGCCGTCCAGCGGGCGTCCGAGAGCGTCCGCTGGACGGCTTCCTCGCCGACGGCCTCGGCGAGCGTCTCGAAGCCGGCCCGCTCGCTGCGGTCGCCGGCGTTGGCGACCAGCCGCGAGACGATGAACTCCGGCGTCGACCGGCCAACCGTCTCGAAGCGCGGCTGGTAGTCGACTTCCAGGTCCAGATCCGGCGTCAGCCCCTCGGCGAAGATGCCGTCGACGCGGGCTTCCGGCGGCAGCGGTTCCAGGTCGTCGGCGAGGTGCGTGACGAACACGCCCAGCGCGCCGCGGTCGACGCTCAGCCGGACGAGGCCGTGGAGCAGGTCCGCGGCCGAGCCCGGCTCGGTGATGGCCTCGAACTCGTCGACGAGCATCAGCGTCCGCCCCTCGTCGGTCAGCGGCGGCACGACCGACCGGAGCGTCGATTCGAGCACGCCGGCGTTGAAGCTCGCGTGACGACGGTGGAAGACCACGGCGTCGACGACGCCCACCTCCGCGCTGTCGGCGGGGACGGGCAGTCCCATCTGGGCGAGCAGCTGGACCTGACAGAGCGTCTCCAGCAGGGTCGTCTTCCCACCGCTGTTGGCGCCTGTGAGTACGGCGACGCGGTGGTCCCGCGGCGGCGCGATGTCGCCGTCCGCACCGAGCCGGTGGTCGCCGATGCCGTAGGTGACGGGCTGGACCGGCACGCCGCCGGCGACCAGCGAGAGGTTGCGCGCGTTCTCGACGGCGACGGTCTCCCGGTCGACGAACTCGGGTCGCTGGAGGTCGTACTCCTCGGCGAAGCGAGCCAGCGAGACGTACAGCGCCACGTCGTCGACCGCCGTCACCGCAGCCTCGATGTCCTCGCGGGCGGTCTCGACGGTCCCCTCGAGGCGGTCGGCGACTTCGGCCTCGCGCTCGTCGACGGCGGTCCGCAGGTCGCCGGCCAGCGAACGGAGCGTCTCGGCCACGAAGTCGCCCGCGTCGGTCGCCTCGCCGGGCATCGCGTCGCGGACGCGCGTCACGTCGACCTCCGTCTCGCTCGTGATATGGCGGACGAGCGTCTCCCGGAAGTCGTCGGGGCCGCGGGCGTCCGACTGCACGTCCTCGGCGACGCGCTCGGGCGTCGCGGCCATGTCCTCGACGTTCGCGAGCGCCGTCCGCAGGGAGTCCAGCCGATCGTCGGCACCCTCGCCGATGCTGTCGCCGCCGTTGCGGAGGCCGGCGAGCGCGGCCGCCGCGTCTTCCAGCGTCTCGTCGTCGAGTGCGGCGATCGGTTCGAAGACGCCTTCGGAGACGCCTGCCTCCGAGAGCGCGAGCGCGGTGCGGACGGCCGCGAGTTCGCCGCCCGCGGCATTCTCCTCGAATGCCTCCTCGACTGCATCTCGGGTCTCTTCGTCCAGTGCGGTCCACGAGTCGCGGGCTTCGAGGATCCGGTCGATGCGCTCGGCCATCTCCGCGCGGGAGCCCAGCGGCGTGAGGATGCGGATCCGGCTGGCCGCGTCCTCGGTGAGCGCGTACTCGCCGGCGAGGTCGAGGATCTCCTTGTACACCTCGCGGGTGTCCCGCGTCGCGAGGACGTCCATCGCCTCGCCGCCCTGTGCCCGCCGGAGGATACGCGTCGCGCGGCCCTGCGAGAGGCCCGCGTCGACCAGCGCCCGGGTGTCGGCCGACTCGACGGCCGAAAGCGCCCGCTCGACGCCCAGCTGTTCGGCGAGCAGGTCCCGGGTCTTCGGCCCGATTCCCCAGTAGTCCTCCAGTCGCATGGCAGGTGCGTGGGTGGCTGCCGGTAAAGTCGTTTCTCGTCGCGCGCCCCCGCTCGCAGGTCAGCTGTCACCGAGAGCGGTGGTCGGACGCGGTGGGCCGGGATTCTTGTCGGCCGGGCGCAAAGCGGGTGGCATGACCGATCCCGCGGACGACGGCGACGGATCTCCGGCGGTCTCTTGCCCCGGGTGCGGGGAGTCGCTCCCCGAGGGCGCGCGGTTTTGCCCCCACTGCCAGACGCCGCTCGGCGAGGACGGCGAGGCCGTCGACCTCTCGGAACTCGACGGGCTGTTCGACGGCGACGAGCAGCCGGAGTTCATCGCGGCTGAAGGCAGGCAGCGCCGCGCTTCGGGCCGTATCATGGTCGTCGCCGGCCTCGCCGTCGCCGTCCCGCTCGCGCCGCTGGGGCTCTTCCTCGTGAGCACGATCCGACCGCTCTCGATCTGGACCGCGCCGCTCGTCTTCCTCGGAAGCTGGCTCGCGCCCGCGGCCTACCTCGCCCGGCCACGGGTCCCGGCGGAGGCGTTCGCCCGGAGCCTCTATCTCGTCGCCGCGGGCACCGCCCTCATCCCCCTCGGCCTATGGCTCGGCGACGAGGGCGCCGCGAGCGGGGACTTACAGGTCGCTGTCGGGACCGTGACCGCAGTCGCCCTGCTCGTCGCCGGACTCGCGGTCGTCCTCGGCCGGTACATGCACGGGCAGGCGAACGACCGAGTTAGCGGCAAGGTGCGCGCGTTCGAAGACGCGCGCGAGGGCCGGGAGGAGGACGTGCCAGTCGGTGACCCGTCCCGAGACGGATCTGACGCGAACGGTGCCGAGAAGTAGCGATATCGGAGACGGGAAGCGTCGGAGAGCGGACGGGTCGTCGATCCTCAGTCGAACATCCCGGTCGACATGTAGCGTTCGCCGCTGTCCCAGTAGACGGTGACGACGAACGGGTCCTCGATAGACTCGTCGTCGTCGAGCCGCTCGGCGACGCGCTTGGCGGCGAGGTTCGTCCCGCCCGAGGACTGGCCGACGAGGATGCCCTCCTCGCGGGCGAGACGGCGGCACTCATCCTCGGCGTCGTCGAGTTCGACCGTCTCGACGTCGTCGATCAACTCGCGGTCGAGGTTGTCGCTGACGAACCCGGGGCCCATCCCCTGGAAGTCGTCGTCGCCGGCCTCGCCCGTCGAGAGAACGGCGTTGCTCGCCGGTTCGACGGCGACGATCTCCATGTCGGGGAACGCCTCGCGGAGGCGGCGGCCGATACCGGAGAGCGTCCCGCCGGTGCCGACGCCGGCGACGAACGCGTCGACCTCCCGGTCGCCGATCTCCTCTAAGATCTCCGGGCCGGTCGAGCGGTAGTGGGCCTCGGGGTTCGCCGGGTTCTCGAACTGGCGGAGCTGGACGTAGCCCTCCTCGCGCTCTAGTTCGTCGGCCCGATCCTTCGCGTCGGAGATGGTGCCGTCGACGAGTTCGATGTCGGCGCCGTAGGCGCGCATGATCTGGCGGCGCTCGGGCGACTTCGAGGAGGGCATGACGAGAGTCACGTCGTAGCCCTTCGCCGCGCCGACCACGGCGAGGCCGATGCCCGTGTTGCCGCTGGTCGGCTCGACGATGGCGTCGCCCTCGGTGAGTTCGCCTGCGCGCTCGGCGGCCTCGACCATCTCCTTCGCCGGGCGGTCCTTCGCCGACCCGCCGGGGTTGAACGATTCCACTTTCGCCGCGATGGACGCGCCCTCGGGCGCGTCCACTTCCACCAGCGGCGACCCGATCGTATCGAGGATGCTGGAGTTCACTGTCGGTGCGTAGGCCGGCTGCGCTTAAATGGGCCGTGGCAGCGGCAGGGAGTGCGGCCGTCGGGGACGGGCAGGAAAACGTCGGCGTCCACCCCGCTAACCGGCCATCGAGAGCGGGTTTCTATTGCAGGCCGAATCTGCTTGTGAATCGCTGTCCAACGTGCGGGTGAGCCGTTCGACGGGCTTCACCGTCGGTCGGTCAACGCAGTGCTTTCCAGGTCAACCATGTCTCAGAACAACAACAACCGACGACAGCAGAACCAGCTCAACCAGCAGCAGGGCCGCTCGCGCGGCGGCCAGCACTCGGCCCACTCCCAGCAGCGTGACCAGCAGGGACAGTTCACGGGCCAGCAGGGTCAGCAGCACCAGCAGGGCCAGCAGCAAGGTCAGCAGTTCGGCGGCCAGCAGAACTATCAGCAGGGTCAACAGCGCCACCAGCAAGGCGGCCAGCAGTTCGGTGGTCAGCAAGGCCGTTCGATGGGTGGGCAGCACTCGGCCCACTCACAGCAGCGCGACCAGCAGGGCCAGTTCACCGGCCACCAGGGCCAGCAGCACCAGCAGAGCCAGCGCGGCGGGCAGCAGCAGTACCAGCAGGGCGGCCAGCGACACCAGCAGAGCGGCCAGCACCAGGGCGGCCAGCAGTTCGGCGGTCAGCAGGGCCGTTCGATCGGCGGCCAGCACTCGGCCCACTCCCAGCCGCGCGACCAGCAGGGACAGTTCACAGGCCATCAGGGTCAGCAACGCCAGCAGGGCCAGCACCAGCAGGGTCAGCAGTTCGGCGGCCAGCGAGGTCAGCAGAGCCAGCGCCACCAGCAAGGAGGCCAGCAGTTCGGCGGCCAGCAGGGCCGTTCGATCGGCGGCCAGCACTCGGCCCACTCTCAGCAGCGTGATCAGCAGGGCCAGTTCACTGGTCATCAGGGCCAGCAGTCCCACCAGCAGGGGGGTCAGCGACGCCAGCAGAGCGGCCAGCATCAGGGCGGCCAGCAGTTCGGCGGCCAGCAGGGTCAGTCGATGGGCGGGCAGCACTCGGCCCACTCTCAGCAGCGCAACCAACAGGGCCAGTTCACCGGCCACCAGGGCCAGCAACAGCAGGGCGGCCAGCACCAGCAGAGCAGTACACAGAACCGCTCGAACCAGCGCAGCAACCGGGGAAGCAGCAACCAGAGTAGCCAGAGCACCAGCGGCCGGGGGAACACCGCGGGACTGACCCAGGAAGCCCGCCGCCGCGGCGGCAAGCACTCCGCCCAGGAGCAAGAGCGCGACGAGCAGGGGCAGTTCACCGGCGAGTAATCGGATCCCACCCCGACGCAGCCACCGCACTGGCGTCGCGACCGAACCCGCCTGATCGCCCGCAGTACCCGTCCGTACCGTCGAAACTTTTTCCGCCGTCTCGTCCGGAGAACCTGACGTGACCGGGACCGTCACCGACACCTACGCGGCCGCGCTCCAGCACGACATCGCCGACCTGTCGGAGGAGACCCGTCTGGTCGGCGTCGTGCGGCGACCAACGGGGTGGTTCAGCGCGCTGGTCGACGAGAACGTGCCGGCGCTCGGCCCGCCGGAGGACCTCCTCTCGGCGGCCAAAGAGCGCCAGGAGGACCTCCAGATGCAGGGGCTGTGCGACGAGGAAGCCCACAACGTCGCCTGGGAGGAGACCGAGTTCGAAGCGCGGTATCGCGAGCACCTCGCGAGCGAGGGGGAAGCCCGCGACGCCGTCGACGCGCTCGCCGAGCAGGTGGCCGACGGCGACTCGGTCGCGCTCGTTTGCTTCGAGGGCGACTCGAAGCGCTGCCATCGGCGGATCCTCGACGACGTGGTCCGCGACCGCGCTGGGGCAGACGGCGAGTAACGAGGCTACCGGACCGACGGGCGAGCAGCCGGTGGTCGGAGCGTTGTCGTTAAGCCACCCCGCCCAGTAGTAGGTGGTATGTCACTGGAAACCATGGAACCGAACCCGGTGTGGACCGAGGAGGCCTACGCTGAGACGGTCGATGTGCTCGCAGCGCTCAGAGACGAAGTCACCTACAAGGTCTGGGGCGGCGACTGGTGTATCGACTGCCGCTCGCAGCTGCCGGACTTCGGCGCGGCGCTCGACGCCGCCGAGGTACCGGCCGACCGCATCGAGGAGTACGCCGTCGAGAAGGAAGACGACGGCACCAAGGTCGGCCCGAAGGTCGAGGAGTACGACATCGAGTACATCCCGACGGTCGTCGTCGAGCGCGACGGCGAGGAAGTCGCCCGCTTCGTCGAGGAAGAGCCGGTCCCGATCGCCGTCTACCTCGGCCGCGAACTCGAATCGCTGGCCAAGTCGGTCTGACTGTCCCGACCCTCTCCCGGTCCGTTCCCTTCTCCCTTCACTGCTCTCACGCTGTTTACTCTTCGAACCATTCGAGCGCCTCCGCGACCGAGTGAGTTGGCGGCGAACACGCCCGTGAGCGACAAGCGTAGACGGTCGGCTCGCCGTCGCGGGCCTCTCGGTCGGCCCAGATCGGCGGGGCGTCGTCGAGATCGAGCGCGTCGAGCCACGGCGCGAGCGCGTCGTCCGTCGGCGGACGCAGCGCGAGCAGCCGCCGCGGGACGTAGGTCGTCGCCAGCGCGTCGCGCCACTCCGCTTGAACTGTCTCGGCGGCGAGAGTGAGTTCGTGGTTCCCCGAGCGGTAGGTGTCGGCGGCGAGCGCGAGCGACGGGTGTTGGACGGGGTCCGACTCGACCCGGTTGCCGTGGGTCGCGAGCACGCCGGCGGCGATGGACTCGAAGCGGTCGTGGTCGACGAAGTGGTCCAGCGAGAGCAGGAGTTCGGCGGCGACGCCAGCGCTGGAGGGCGTCGACTGGTCGGCGAGTTCCTGCGGGCGGGCGACGAGCGACTCGCCGCTCTCGGGCGTGAAGTACAGCGTCCCCTCCGCGTCGTCCCAGAATTCCTCCTCGATGATCCGGGCGAGATCGAGGGCGAACGCGAGGTGGTCGACGTCGCCGGTGGCCTGGTAGGTGTCGAACGCGCCGCGGGCGAGGAAGGCGTAGTCTTCCAGGTAGCCGTCGATGCGCACGTCGCCATCCTTGAACCGA
The DNA here is from genome assembly GCF_054504345.1 of Halosimplex yunnanense. Lineage (NCBI taxonomy): Archaea > Methanobacteriati > Methanobacteriota > Halobacteria > Halobacteriales > Haloarculaceae > Halosimplex > Halosimplex yunnanense. The sequence continues at coordinate 383,029 of NZ_JBTJEL010000036.1, forward strand.
CGACGGAGCACTCCGCTGTCCGCGTCCCACAGCTGTTCGCGGGCGAACCCGAGGGCGTCGACCGCAGCGTCGGCCCACGACTCGTCGTCGACGATGGCCGCCTCGGCGAACGCCGAGATCATGAGGCCGTTCCAGCCGGCCAGCACCTTCTCGTCGCGGGGCGGTCGGGGTCGCTGTTCCCGGGCCTCGAAGACAGCCGACTTCGCCGCCGCGAGCAACTCCTCGACTTTCTCGGTGTCGCGGTCGTACTCGTCGGCGAGTTCCTCGACGGGAGCGTTCAGCGTCAACACGGTCGTCCCTCGCTCGAAGTTGCCCTTCGGGGTGACGCCGTAGCGGTCGCAGAAGAGGTCCGCGGCGAGGTCGGCCTCCCCCTCGGAGATGCCGGCGTCGGCGCCGTATTCGTCGACTGCGGTTTCGACTCGTCCGGGCGTCCAGACGTAGAAGGCGCCCTCCTCGCGCTCGCCGGCCTCGTCGTCGTCCGTGGGCATCTCGCTCTCGGCGTCCAGCGTGCTGTAGAACCCGCCCTCGGGATGGGTGAGTTCGCGCTCGACGAACTCCAGCGTCTCGCGGGCGGTCTCGCGGTGGCGCTCGCGGCCAGTGAACTGGAAGCCCGCGAGGAAGACTCGGGCAAGTTCGGCGTTGTCGTAGAGCATCTTCTCGAAGTGGGGGACGACCCACTCGCGATCGGTGGTGTAGCGGTGGAACCCGCCGCCGACGTGGTCGTAGAGGCCGCCGTCGGCCATCGCGTCGAGCGTCTCCGCGACGACCTCGCGGTAGGCGTCGCGGCCCCCTTCGTGGTGGGCCCGCATCAGTGCGTGCAGGCGGCCGGACTGGGGGAACTTCTGGCCTCGTCCCCAGCCGCCGAACTCCCGGTCGGCCCCCCGGAGGGCGGCGCTGGCGACAGATTCGAGCGCGTCGTCGCCCGGGGCCTCGCCGGGCTGGTCGGGCGTCGCTTCGAGGTCGCTCTCGATGGCGTCGGTCCACTGGCGCGCGCGCGCTTCCATCTCCTCGCGCTGTTCGGTGTCGTTCCACGAGTCGGCGATGTCGTCGAGCAACTGGCGAAAGCCCGGCGCGCCGCGTTTCGGCTCCGGCGGGAAGTAGGTGCCGACGTAGAAGGGGTCGCCGTCGGGCGTGAGCCACGCGTTGAGCGGCCAACCGCCGCTGCCGGTGACCTGCTGGCAGATGCTCATGTAGATGCTGTCGACGTCCGGTCGCTCCTCGCGGTCGACCTTGATCGGAACGAAGTGCTCGTTGAGCGTCTCGGCGATGGCCTCGTCCTGGAAGCTCTCGTCCTCCATGACGTGACACCAGTGGCAGGCGGCGTAGCCGATGGAGAGGAAGATGGGCTTGTCCTGCTCGCGGGCCGCGTCGAGGGCCTGCTCGTCCCACGGCTGCCAGTTAACGGGGTTGTCGGCGTGCTGTCGGAGGTAGGGACTCTCTTCCTCGTCGAGGCGGTTGCGCGCTGTGGGGTCGGCCTCGTCGGTCATGCCGAACGGTACGAAGTCAGGCCCTAAAGGCGCGATGACACGGAATCGGGCGGCAGTCGGGGAAGGTCCGGTCGAATGGCGTTCAGTCCCCGCCGGAGGGGACGAGCGAGGTGGCGTCGGGCGCTCGCGCCCAGACGCCGCTGGTGAAGTCGACGGCGTCGTTCCACTTGCCGACGACCGTGGCGACCGCGAGGTCGCCGGTGACGTTGTTCATCGTCGCGATGCGACCGAGGATCGGGTCGACGCCGGCGACGAAGCCGACGATCTCCAGCGGGAGCCCGATCTGGTTGAGCACGACCGTGAGCATGATGATCCCGGCACCGGGGACGCCGGCGGTCCCGATGCTGATGAGCACGGCGACGACCAGCACCATCACCTGCTCGGTGAGCGCGAGCGGCGTCCCGAGGACGTTCGCGGCGAACATGACGGTGATCGCCTGGCGGATGGCGGCGCCGTCCATGTTCGCCGTCGCGCCGACGGGCAGGGCGAACGAGTAGACTCGCTCCTCGATGCGGAGGTTCTCCTCGGCGTCGGTCATGGTCACGGGCAGCGTCCCGCTGGACGAGCGGGTCGCGAACGCGGTCAGCATGGCGTCTTTCGCGCCCGCGAGGAAGGCGACCGGCGACACGTCGGCGACGAGCCACATCAACAGGCCGAGGTAGACGACGACGATGTGGAGGACGACGGCGACCGCGAACGCGAAGACGAGTTCGCCGAGCGACGCCAGCGCGCCGAGCCCTTCCTCGCCGAGGCCGGCAGCCATCAGCGCGAACACGCCGACGACGCCGTACTCCAGGACGCCGCGGACGACGACGAACATCGCGTTGGCCGCCGCGTCGAAGGCGGCGAACAGCGAGTCGACCGCCTCGGCGAGGTCGTCGTCGCGAGCCCGGACGTACGTGAGCGCGATCCCGAACACGATGACGAAGAAGACCGTCGCGAGGAGGTTCCCCTCGGCCATCGCGGCCACGGGGTTCTGGGGGACGATGCCGAGGACGACGTCGGTCAACGACGGAGGCGCCTGGGACTCGGCCTGGCCGCCGCCGAACTCGACGCCGACGCCGGGCCGGAGCACGTTGGCCACGAGCAGGCCGATGGCGCCCGCGAGCGTCGTCGTGACGGCGTAGAGACCGACCGTCGCCCCGCCGATCTGCCCGAGCTTCGCCGGCGAGAGCTGTCGGATCCCGGTCAGCAGCGTGAACACGATGATCGGGACGACGAGCATGTTCAGCAGGCGGAGGAACAGCTCGCCGAGGGGTTCGAAGACCGTCGCCCGCTCGCCGGCGGTGAGGCCGACGACCGAGCCGAGGACGAACCCCAGCGCGATGCGATAGATCAGCGGGACGGAGCGATACCGTCGCCAGAGTCGACGTCCGATACCCATGTGTGAGCCGGCCTAGGGAGTTTCCGCGTAAATACCCGGGCCCGCGGACAGCATTTGCAGCTATCTGAGACCCGCGGAAACGGCGGTCGGACGGCCTGAATTTCCGATTCGGCTGACAGTCGCGGTGACGAGACGGGGCAGCGACTGGTGGATGGTCCCGGACCCGATCGGCGTGGTGCGGGCCGGCCGAAAGGCAACCTTTAGGCGCTCTGCGGGTGGGGTACTCGGTATGACCGAGACAGTCCTGCTGGTCGGCGGCGGCGGCCGCGAGCACGCCGTCGCTCGCGCGCTGGCCGACTCCGACGCGGACCTGTACGCCTGTGCGGGCAACCGCAACCCCGGCATCGCCCGGCTCGCCGAGGGCTTCGAGTCGCTCGATACGACCAACCCGACCGCCGTCGCCTCCTACGCCCGCGAGGTCGACGCAACCCTCGCAGTCGTCGGTCCCGAGGCGCCGCTCGCGGCCGGCGTCGCAGACGCGCTTGACGACGCGGGCGTCTACGCGTTCGGCCCGCAGGAGGCCGAGGCCCGCATCGAGACGGACAAGGCGTTCCAGCGCCGGTTCATGCGCGAACGGGACATCCCCGGCTGTCCCGACTTCGAGACCTTCGAGGACATGGACGCCGCCGCCGAGTACATCGACGAGTACGACGGCGACCTCGCGGTCAAGCCCGCCGGCCTCACCGGCGGCAAGGGCGTCCGCGTCACCGGCGACCAGATCACCAAGGAAGAGGCAAAGGAGTACGTCCGCGAGTCCGATTACGAGCGGATCGTCCTCGAAGAGCGCCTCGTCGGCGAGGAGTTCACTGTCCAGGCGTTCGTCGCCAACGGCGAGGTCCGCGTCACCCCGGCCGTTCAGGACCACAAGCGCGCCTACGAGGGCGACGAGGGCCCGAACACCGGCGGCATGGGCAGCTACTCCGACGCGACGCTCGAACTCCCGTTCATGGACGAGGACGACTACATGGAAGCCGTCGACGTGCTCGAAGCGACCGTCGACGCGCTGGAAGGGTACAAGGGCGTCCTCTACGGCCAGTTCATGCTCACCGCCGAGGGCGTCAAGGTCGTCGAGTTCAACGCCCGCTTCGGCGACCCCGAGGCGATGAACACGCTGCCGGTGCTCAACACCGACTTCCTCGACGTGCTGGTGGCCGCCCGCGAGGGCGAGTCGCTCCCGCAGCTCTCGTTCGCGCCGAAGGCGACCGTCTGCAAGTACGCCGTCCCCGAGGGCTACCCGACCGATCCCGACAGCGGGGCCCTCGTCACGGTCGACGAGGACACCATCGAGCGCGTCAACGACCGTTACCGCAGCGAGGGCGAGGGCTCGAACGTGGCCGCGGACGGGGGAACGCCGCCGGAGGTCCAGCTGTTCTACGCCTCCGTCGACGAGCGGGACGACGGCATCTACACGACGACTTCGCGGTCGTTCGCGGTCGTGGGCATCGCGGACACCATCTCCGTCGCCGAGGAGATAGCCGAGGACGCGCTCGAAGCCGCGGGCGACGGCGTCCGCATCCGCCACGACATCGGCAAGCCCGACCTGGTCCAGCAGCGCATCGACCACGTGGCCGAACTGCGCGGCGAGTAACGCTCACTCGGGCGCGACGACTTCGATTTTGATCGCTTCCGGGCCTTCGCAGTAGAGCGCGTAGTATCCGCCGGCGTACGGATGCTGCTCCTCGTAGAGGACCGCAGCGTCGTCGCGTTCCCGGACCTCCTCGGTGATGTCGTCGACGTGCTCGCGCGAGGCGGCGTGGAACGCGAGGTGGTTCAGCCCCGCTTCTCTCCGGTCGAACGAGTGGGCCGCGGCCTCCGCTTGCACGAGCACGACGTACGTCGGCCCGTTCTCCCACGACAGTCCGCCCTCCCATTCGTCTCGCCGCTCGTAGCCAAGCGCCGTGAGAAGCCAGTCCCAGAAGTCGGCGGACGCGTCGAGGTCCGACGCACACAGTTCAACGTGGTGCAGTCGGCCGGCGCGATCGGAGCCAGTGTGGTCGGTGGTCACGATCGGTAGTGTCCCGGACCCGTCAAAGGACCGATGGCTAGACCGAACGCGTCGGTCGCGACCGCCGACGCGATGAAACCTGTCGCCTCCCTACTCGACGACAACGGCGCCTTTCATTCCCAGACTCTGGTGGGGGAGACAGTAGTACAGGTAGGTGCCGCTCTCGCCGAAGTCGTGTTCGAAGGTGTGTCCTTCATCGGGGGTGGTCTCGCTCTCGAAGTCGCCCTCTTCGTGGACGACGTTGTGGGCTTCCCCTTCGCCGGTCCACTCCCAGACGACGGTCGTCCCCGAGTCGATGCGGACGGCGGGCGGGTCGAACGCGTAGTTTCCGGTGTTGCCCTCCGCGCCGACCGCGACTGTGACCTCGTCTTCGCCGGTGTGGTCCGCGACTCCACCGTCGAAGTTCGAGGTCTCCGAGAGGTACTCCGAGACCTCGGAGGGGACGGTGCCACCGTCACCGCTCCCGTCACCACCGTCTTCAGTACCGCCGTCGCCGCCATCGCCGTCGCCGCCGTCACCGCTCGTCTCGGTCGAACAGCCCGCGAGCACGCCACCGGTTACTACTGCTCCGATGCCACCGAGGAGTCGTCGGCGCCGAATGGTTCTCGTCATCGTGTACTCGACGCTTGGGACACCACACAAAAGAGAGTTCGCAATTCTGATCGCGTAACGTCGGGTTAGAGGCGCTATAGGGCGATATTTCCGCCGATTCCTGGTCGAACTGGTTCGGTGAACTATTTATATTGTTGCGGCCCCGTCCGGGACTCACTCCGTAGGCAGACCGTACTCCGCTGGGCGGGGGGAACGGAACGGCCGACGGGCGGCCACTGGACGGGCGGACTTCTGAGAGTCGGCCACTCGGGAGTTCAGCGCAGGAACCCGAGCAGCTCGTAGTCCTCGTCGGGGGAGTAGCGGCGGAACAGGAGGCTGTTCGTGAGGACCGAGACGCTGGAGATGGCCATCGCGACCGCGGCCAGCACCGGCTGGAGCAGGCCGAGCGAGGCCAGCGGGATCATCGCCGTGTTGTAGCCGAGCGCCCAGAAGAGGTTCTGCTTGATCTTCGAGAGCGTCCCGACGGAGACGCGGATGGCCTTCAGCACGTCCAGCGGGTCCGAGCGCATCAGCGTCACGTCGGCGGCCTCGATGGCCACGTCGGTGCCGCTGCCGATAGCGCAGCCGACGAACGCGGTCGCCAGCGCCGGCGCGTCGTTGACGCCGTCGCCGACCATCATCGCCCGGCGGCCCTCGGACTGGATGTCCTCGACCGCGTCGGCCTTGTCCTCGGGCAGGACGCTCGCCATCACGTTGTCGGGGTCGATGCCGACTTCTTTGGCGACCGCCTCGGCGGTCCGCTCGTTGTCGCCGGTGATCATCCACACGTCCACGTCGCGCTCGCGCAGGGCCGCGACGGCCTCGGCGGCGGACTCCTTGACCGTGTCGGCGTCGGCGACCACACCGAGCAGCCGGTACTCGTCGCGACTCCCGTCGGCGAGCGCGACCAGCATCGCGGTCTTGCCCTCGCGTTCGAGCCGGTCCATGGCGTCCTCGGCGGGGGTCACGTCGACGCCCTCGTCGCGGAGGAGCTTCCGATTGCCGACGAGCACGCGCCCGTGGGTCGTCGTCGCCTTCACGCCGTGGCCGGGGACGTTCTCGAACTCGTCGGGGTCTTCGACGTCGAGTCCGCGCTCGCGAGCGCCCTCGACGATGGCCGCGGCGAGCGGGTGCTCGCTCCCTGACTCCGCGCTCGCGGCGACTTCGAGGACGAACTCCTCGGTGACCTCCGGGTCGGCGAGGGTTCCGCCATCCGGGGCCGCATCACCTTCTACCGCGCCGCCGTCAGGTCGGCGACCTGACGAGCCTCGCGCTCCGTCGGAGCCCTCACCGCCGTCCGCCGCGGGCAGCGCGACAACGTCGGTCAGCTCCATCTCGCCTTTCGTCAGCGTGCCCGTCTTGTCGAAGACGACGGTGTCCACGTCGCGGACCCGTTCGAGGATGTCGCCGCCCTCGAAGAGGACGCCGTTGCGGGCGCCGATGGCAGTTCCGACCATCGTCGCTGCGGGGGTCGCCAGCCCGAGCGCACAGGGGCAGGCGATCAGCACCGCGGAGGCGAACACGACGACCGCGAACTCGAAGACGCCGACGGCCGACGGGCCGCCCGCCGCGAGGCCCCACAGCGGCAGGGAACCGACGAATCCGGCCAGCGCCTCGGGGAACGCGTACCAGAGCGCGCCCCAGAAGAGCGCGTTCAGGATGACCGCGGGGACGAAATAGGAGGAGATGCGGTCGGCGACGTTCTGGATCTCCGGCTGGCGACTCTGGGCGTCCTTGACGCGGGCGACGATCTGCTGGATGGCGGTCTCCTCGCCGACCTTCGTCGCCTCGACGACGAGCACGCCGTTCCGGTTGACCGTCGCGCCGATGACCTCGTCGCCGGGTTCTTTGGAGACGGGGACGGACTCGCCGGTGACCATCGACTCGTCGACCGCACTGTCGCCGTCGACGACCACCGCGTCCGTCGGGACCTTCTCACCGGGCCGGACCTTCAGGCGGTCGCCGACCTCGACCTCCGAGAGGGGGACCTCCTCCTCGCTGCCGTCCTCGCGGACGAGCGTCGCGGTGTCGGCCTCCATCTCCAGCAACTCCCGGAGCGCGTCCGAGGCCTGGCCCTTCGAGCGCGCTTCGAGGTAGTTACCGAGCGTGATGAACACGAGGATGAGCGCCGCGGTGTCGAAGTACAGCCCCTCACCGGGGAACCCGAGCAGCCGCGCAACCGAGTAGACGTAGGCGGTCGACGACCCCAGCGCGATCAGCACGTCCATGTTCGCCGTCCGGTTCTTCACGACCGCCTTGTAGGAGTTCTCGTAGAACTCCTTGCCCAGCGCGTACTGGACGGGCGTCGCCAGCGCGAAGGCGATCCACCCGAGCGGGATTCCCTCGAACGTCGCGTCCATCCACTCGGGAGCGAACAGGTGGCCCGCGAGCATCGCGAGCAGCGGGATCGACAGCACTGCCCCGAACAGCGTCAGGTTGCGCTGGCGTCGGATCTCCGCGTTCCGGGCGGCCTGCTGGCGGTCGCCCGAGGATTGCCCGCCGTCCTCGCCGTCGGCGTCGCTTCCCTCGTCCTCCCGGACGGGCGTGTAGCCGGCCGACTCGATGGCGTCGTAGACGTCCGCGAGCGAGGCCTCGGCGGGGTTGTACGTGACCGTCCCCTCGTCGGTCGCGTAGTTCACGTCGGCGTCGATCACGCCCGGCGTGTCCAGTAGCGCCTCCTCGTTCGTCTCGGCGCAGTTCGCACACGACATGTCCGTGATCGCCACCGTCACCGTCTCGCTCGCGGCCTCGTAGCCCGCGTCCTCGATGGTGTCGTAGATATCGCGGAGCGAGACTATTCCGGGGTCGTACTCGACGCTTCCCTCGTCGGTCGCGTAGTTCGCGTCGACCTCCCGGACGCCGTCGAGCGAACTCACGGCCTCCTCGATAGTCTGCGAGCAGTTCGCGCAGCTCATTCCGTGGAGCTCCAGTCTGACCCTGCGTTCGCTCATGGTATCTCTAGATAGGGGCTACCTGTTCATGCGGTTTGTCACTGGAAATCGAAACCCTATACGGCGTCGAATTTTGGATTCGAAACGTATCGGTCGGTCGAGTTACGCTCCTGTCGTCACTCGAGTCGCACGGCGTAGGTCACTTGCTTCTCGTGGAACCCGTTGTCCTCGTAGAACCGGCGGGCGCCGTCGTTGTGCCACTCGCAGGAGACGGTGACCTGGTCGGCGTCCCGCTCTCGGGCGATCTCGACGACGGTTTCGACCGCCTCGGCGCCGATCCCGCCGTCCCTGTGCTCGGGTTCGACGAACAGGTCGACGATGTCGACGCGCCGGGAGTGTACCCGGGAGGGGTGCTCGTGTTCCCGGAGCACCAGGAAGCCCACGTCCGTCCCGTCAGCGACCAACAGGTACACCGTCGTATCCTCGCGATCCAGCAGGCCTTCGAATCCTGACTCGGCGTCTTCGGGGCCGTCGTACGCGATCTCGTTCAGGTTGTCGTATCGCTCCATCTCCGTCGCCAGCGCGTACCAGTACGTTGCGAGCCGTGCAACGTCGTCCGCGGTCGCCTCGACGAGTTCCATAGCGGGCGAACAGCCCAGTCACGCTTACGCGTTGTCCCGGTTCGGGACTCGGACACGGGACAACGTCTCCCACACCAGCGCAATCTATTTGCGAGTCGGTTCGATAGCGTTCGACAGGATGGACACGGGCCCGAGGTCGGGCCGCGCCTTCCGCGCCGCGTAGGTCGTCGACGGCAGCGACGACCCCGCGGCCGAGGCGAGTTCGACCGGCTCGCCGACTGTGCGCCGCGGACGCGCGTTCCGGGTCGCTGCCGGGCGCGCCTGATTCTCCGCGCGGTCGCGCTTTCGGTATCCGACACCGCGCGCTGCGGACAGCCGTGACTCCGTTTTCGGCGCTTCGCGTCCGCAGGCGCGGCTCCGAGTCGGTCGACGACCACCTGCCCTGCCGACCATCCGAATGCAACGCCACACACGCCCGCGACCGCACAGTCAAGACAACCACCCGACCGTCTCGACGGACGGTTCGAGGGCCGTCGACGGGAGAACAGCGCGATGACCGCCTCCCGCGACCCGCTCGTCCTCGGCTCCCGAGCCGACTCCGAACGTGACCGCTTCCGATTCCGAACCGCCGACGGCGTGCCCGACGACGGCGCGTTCTGTCCGGGGGAACTGCTCGCCCTGGAACACCTCTGGGACCGCGACGTGGGACGGCTCCGGACCGTCGACTCGCGCTACGGCGTCGTCGGCGTCGTGCTCGCCGAAGTCGCGTCTACGGTCGAAATCACGACCTCCAGCGCCCGCTCGGCCGCGCTCTGTGAACACAACGTCGCCGCGAACGACGTCGACGCCTCCGTGTCGCTCGCGACCGGTCTGGGAACCGTCGACGCTCGCGGCCTTGACCACGACGTTCGTCTCAGCGATTCGGACGCTGTCCGGAGCCGCGCCGACGGCAGTGACAGACACGTCTCGCCCGATACCATCGCTTTCGTTCCCAAAGCGTACGACCCGCTCGGCCTCGGTGTCCGTCGGATCAGGACGGCCCTCAGGTCCCTCGCGCCGGAGGGCGAACTGTTCGTCGCAGCGCGACCGGAGACCGGTCTCACTCGCTACGAGTCAGCACTCGGCGAAGCCGCCGAGCGTGTCTCGACCATCGCGACGGACGGCGACTGGTCACTCCTCCGTGCCACGCCGCCCGCACACGTCGACATCGCCGCAGATCCACCCTTCGACCGGGTCCGCGCGACAGTCGGCGGTGTCGACCTCTCGCTGGTGACCGCACCGGGCCTGTTCGCACCGACCGAGCTCGACGAGGGGACGCGACTGCTCGCCGAGACTGCCGAGATCTCCGCCGCCGACCGCGTCCTCGACCTGTGCTGCGGGTACGGCCCGCTCGGGGCGTACGCGGGCCGGACCGCCGACTGCGAGGTCTGGTGTAGCGACGAGAACGCGCTCGCGACCGCCTGCGCCGAGCGAACGCTCGATGCGAACGACGTCGACGGACGCGTCGTCACAGCCGACTGCACCTCGGGGGTCGCCGGCAGGACGTTCGACACTGTCCTCTGCAACCCGCCGACCCACGCCGGCGACGGCGTCCTCGCCGATCTGTTCCGAGGTGTCAGGGACGTGCTCGCCCCGGACGGGCGGTTCTGGTTCGTCCACCACCGCGCGCTGTCGCTGGACCGCCACGCCGGACCCTTCGACCGCGTCGTGACGGTCGCGGCCGGACGGGAACACGTCGTCCGACTCGCGCGGCGCTGAGCCGGAGCCGGTCCCCGCTCAGCCCTCGGCGCCCTCGCGGAGTTCCTCGTAGGTCTCGACGAACGACGCTTCACAGGAGGAACAGCAGAAGTGGTACGTCTGCCCGTCGATATCCCGACTCTCCCCTTCGGTCGTGACGGTGTTGCCGCACTCGTCGCAGGTCAGCGCCAGCTCCGCCTCGGCGACCGAGGGGTTCCACGACCGGTCTGCGAGCAGCGACACGTCGAACTCGCGCACGTCTGCCATCTCGACGGTCGATTCGAGCAGCGAGAGCACGTCGCCCTCGGGGACGGTCGCGGTGAAGACGACCCGTTCCTCCGCGGTCGTGAAGACGTGTTCGACCGCGTCGGCGGCGGACAGCGACTCGCCCGCCGCCCGGCCGGCCCCGGGCGTCACGTCGAGGGTCACGAGAACGGGTGCGCCCTCGCGGAGCTTCGATCGGTCGACGTCGACGGTGAATCCGCGGACGACTCCGAGGTCTTCGAGCCGCTCGACCCGGTCTGCGACCGCCGGCGGCGACAGGTCGACGGCGTCGGCGATATCGCGCCACGAGCGGCGGGCGTCGTCGAGCAGCAGTCCCAGTATCCGCCGGTCCGTGTCGTCGAGGTCGCGCATACTCGACAGGAGGCCGCCGTGGGGCAAACTGGTTTCGCCTCCGGCGAGCGGTCGACGGTCTGCAAAACGAGGGTGAGGAGCCGGTCAGGCGACTTCTTCGGCGGGCTCGACGGAGTCGTCGGCGTGGGTGACGAAGATCGTGCCGGCGACGCCGTCGGGGAGCGAGACGGTTTCGCCGGTCTCCGGCAGCGCGGCGGTGACCATCCCGATGGGTGCGACCTCCTCGATGACCAGCGTCGTTCCCGGCGTGATCCCGGCGGCGTCGAGATAGGCGAGTTCCTCCGGGTCGCGGTCGCGGACGCGCTGGACGACGACTGTCTCACCCTCGGCGCACTCCTCGAGGGTCGACCCGGGCGACTCGTCGACGGGGTCGAGCGCGTCCGTCGGGATAGGGTCGCCGTGTGGGTCGACGGTCGGGTCGTCGAGCACCTCGGCGACCCGCTCCTCGAAGGTTTCGCTGATGTGGTGTTCGAGCCGGTCGGCCTCGTCGTGGACTTCCGCCCAGTCGTAGCCGAGTTCCTCGGTCAGGTACGTCTCCAGCAGCCGGTGGTGTCTGACCACTTCCAGCGCCACGGTCTCGCCCTCGGGCGTGAGCCGAACCCCCTTGTACTTCTCGCGCTCCACGAGCTCGCGGTCGGCCAGCTTCTCCATCATGCTTGTCGCCGTCGGTGCCGTCACCTCCAGCACCTCCGCGATGTGCGAGGTAGCGACCGGTCCGTCCCCCTCCCGCTGGAGCTCGTAGATCGCCTTCAGGTAGTCCTCCATCTTGGCGCTGAGCATTCACCCGAATTAGATTCATCTAAACCTTAAGCGTGTTGGCCCTCCGTGCCGGCGCTCAGGTGGTCGAGTCGGGCCCTACCGTCCGAGGTCGTAGAACTCCTCGTTCGGGCGCATGTCGGCCAGGTGCGCCATCCGGTTCGAGAGGTTGAAGAAGGCGGTCACGCTCCCGATATCCCAGATGGCCCGCTGGGAGTAGCCGTGCTCCCGCAACCGTTCGAAATCGTCCTCGCCGATCTCGGCCTGGTTCTCGGTGAGCTTCACGGCGAAGTCGAGCATGGCGCGCCGTGCTTCTGAGACGTCGGCGGTCCGGTGGTTGCTCATCAGCTGCTCGGCGATCTGGGGGTCGTCGGCGTAGACCCGGGCGAGCGCACCGTGGGCGACGTTGCAGTAGAGACAGTCGTTGGCGCCGCTGACGGCGACGACGATCATCTCTATCTCGGCGCGGTCGAGTTCGGTGTCCTCGACCAGCGCGTCGTAGTACTGGAAGAACGCCCGGAAGTGCGACGGCCGGTAGGCGTACGCGAGGAAGACGTTGGGGACGAATCCCGCGTCTTCCGCTTCTTCGTCGATGCGCTCCTGTAGATCCTCGGGCAGGTCTTCGACGTCCGGTACCGGGAACCGCGTCATCGCTGGCTCGGGCATACGATTGTGACCGAGTGGCACGGCCTTCAGTGCTCGGGCGGTTCACTCCGTCTCGTCGCGGCCCCGCTCGTGATACTGTCGCAAGCCACCCCCGCCCGTGAACCGTAAGGCGCGCGGCCCCCTCCTGCCCACACGTCGATGTACCGGACGGGCCACTTCGGGGTCGCCATGCTCGTCTACGCACCCGTCGGAGCGGCGCTGCTCGCACTCGGGTTCGACGACGTGGCGCTGGCCGGCGGCGCGGTGACGGTGGCGCTGTCGACGGTGCCCGACGTCGATCACAGCCTCCCGTTCGTCGAACACCGCGGGGCCACCCACACGATCTGGTTCGCGCTGTTCGTCGGAGTTATCGTCGGTACGCTGGGGGCCGGGCTGAGCGCGAGTTCCGGTGTCGATTTCGGGTTGATCACCGGCACTGGCACGGTCCCGAACGCTATCGGCGACCTCACGCCAGCGGCCCAGCTCGGCTCGTTCGGGTCCCTTGTCGGCGTGCTCGCCGTCCTGTCGCACTTGCTGGGGGACGTGCTGACGCCGAAAGGAATCACGCCGTTCTGGCCCGTCTCGCGGGCGCACTACACGGTATCGGCGTGGCGAGCGGACGACGAACGGGCGAACCGCGCGTTGCTGACGGCCGGGGCCGCAGTCGTCGTCGCGGTGGCCGTGGCGAACGCGCTCTAGAGGAGGTCCTGGTCGTCGAGCTGGTCCATCACGTCGTCGACGAACTCGTCGACCGTCTCGTAGGGGAAGTTCCCGCTGCCGAGCTTGGTGTTCAGCTCCATCGCCGTCATCGAGAAGTCGCCGGACTCGAACTTCGTCCCGGGCCCGTTGGGAAGCGCCGGTACGAGGTCCATCGGACTGGAGATGGGGTAGTCGGCGCCCTCGAACGCTTCGGTGAACTGCTCGCGCAGGTCTTGCCTGTCAACCATACACGAACCATGTCCGCAACGCGGTAAAAAAGGTTCGAGATTCACATCTATAAACCAGTTTCTCGTTTACAAATCCTGTCAGTCCGAACCAAAGATACCTGTCCCGGGGACGACAACGAGTGAGCATGACCGAGGACAGCCTGTCCCGCCGTCGCGCCCTCGCCCTGAGTGGTCTCGCCATCGCGACTCCACTCGCGGGGTGCGGAAGCGCGGACGACGGTGACGGAGGGACCGGCCCGACCGACGACGGAACGACTCCGGACGACGGACCCGACGGGGAGACGGCGACGGACGGCGAGCAGACTGAAACCCGCGGGACGGACGGGACCGGGACGGCGTCGTTCGAGGACCTGACCGTACGCGCCGAGCGGGTCGCCTCCGGCTTCACGTCGCCCGTCGCGGTCGAGATTCCACAGCCGGGCCGTCGATTCGTGGTCGACCAGACCGGGGAGATCCGGCTGCACGACGATGGGCTACGGGAGGAGCCGTTCCTCGACGTCACCGATCGAATGGTCGATCTCGGCGACAGCTACAGCGAGCAGGGGCTACTCGGACTCGCCTTCCACCCGTCGTTCGCGGAGAACGGGCGGCTGTTCGTCCGCTACAGCGCGCCGCCGCGCGAGGGGACGCCGGACGGCTACTCCCACACGTTCGTGCTCTCGGAGTTCCACGCCGACCCGGAGGGGACGACGGCCGACGCCGACTCCGAGACGACGATCATGGAGATTCCACAGCCGCAGGGCAACCACAACGCCGGCGCCGTCGCCTTCGGCCCCGACGGGTACCTCTACGTCGGGACAGGGGACGGCGGCCGCGCGGACGACCAGGGCAACGGCCACGTCGACGACTGGTACGACGCCGTCGGCGGCGGCAACGGACAGGACCTGACCGAGAACCTGCTGGGAAGCGTCCTGCGGATCGACGTCGACGGCGAGGACGGGGACCGAAACTACGCCGTTCCCGAGGACAACCCACTGGTCGGAGAGGATGGACTGGACGAGCAGTACGCCTGGGGGTTCCGGAACCCGTGGCGGCTCTCGTTCGCTCCGGACGGGCGCCTGTTCGTCGCGGACGTGGGACAGGGCCAGTGGGAGGAAGTGAACGTCGTCGAGCGCGGCGGCAACTACGGCTGGAACGTGAAAGAGGGAACTCACTGCTTCAAGGCGGAGGATTGCCCAGATGAAAGTCCGCGCGGTCGCGAACTCAGGGATCCAGTGATCGAGTACCCACACGGCGGTGCCGAGGTCAGTGGTATCGCCGTCATCGGCGGGTATCTCTACGACGATGAGGCGATACCCGCTCTGCGCGACCGTTACCTCTTCGCCGACTGGCGGGCACAGGGGCGGCTGTTCGCCGCGCGCGAGTCCGACGATGGCCTCTGGGAGACGACCACGGTCGAAGTCGAGTCCGAGGCGCAGTTCGGGCCGAACGTCCTCTCGTTCGGCCGCACGCCCGAGGGCGAGTTGCTCGTCTGCACCACCGCCGAGGGCGGACTCGCCGGAGATACGGGGACGGTCTTCCGACTGCGAGCGGCCTAACGGCGGGAAAACGGGTGGGTGAGAGCGACTCCGCTCAGTCGACGATGACCGGCTGGCCGTGCTGGATGTCGGTCCCGAGCACGTCGAGGAACTCGGCGATCCATTCCGGATGATCGGGCCACGCCTGTGCGGTCACGAGGTTGCCGTCGCGGACGACTCCTTCCGCCCACTCGCCGCCGGCGCCGCGCACGTCTGCTTCGAGCGCGGGATAGGCGGTACAGGTCCGGCCGTCGACCACGTCGGCGGCCGCGAGGATCTGCATCGCGTGGCAGATAGCCGCGACGGGCTTGTCTTCCGCGAAGAAGTGCTGGACCGTCTCGATCACGGCGTCGTAGTTGCGGATGTACTCCGGGGCGCGACCGCCGGGCAGGACGAGCGCGTCGTAGTCGGCCGGATCGATCTCGTCGAGCGCCGCCGTCAATTCGAAGTCGTGCCCGCGCTCTTCGAGGTACGTCTGGTCGCCGCGGAAGTCGTGGACGGCCGTCTTGACCGTCTCGCCCGCTTCCTTGTCGGGGCAGACCGCGTCGACCTCGTGGCCGACCGCCTGGAGCGCCTGGAACGGTACCATGACTTCGAGGTCCTCCCCGAAGTCGCCGGTTATCAGCAGGATTCGCTGTCCACTCATGGTTCTGTGACCCCCGCTGGATCCACGTAGTAGTTGGCTGCGCGACAGTATAAGCGTGTCTTGTCCTGTCAGGGTCGGAACGGGAGCGGGGCGCCACTCGCCGTGACCCAGATCAGGCGAGAACGGCGGGGAGATCGGCCAGCGAGTCGAGAACGTAGTCGGGATCGACCTCGCTCCCGGCGGCGTCGGCGCGGTCGGAGACGCCGGTGAGCACGAGCGCCGTCGCCATACCCTGGTTGGCCCCCATCGCGAGGTCCGTGTTCAGTCGGTCGCCGACGACGAGACACTCCTCGGGTGGGACGCCGAGGCGGTCGAGGGCGTCTTCGGCCGCTTCGGGGGAGGGTTTGCCGAGGACGCGGTCGGGTTCGCGGCCGACCGTCCGGGCGATTGCGCCGGTGATCGCGCCGGATCCAGGCACGAATCCGTCGGCGGTCGGGATGGTTCGATCAGGGTCGGTGCCGACGAACGTCGTCTCCGCGTCGATGCCCGCCAGCGCGTCGGTCATCGCGGCGTAGTCGAACGTCTCGTCCCACGAGGAGACGAACACGGACGCCTCGCGGGGGTCGTCGACCAGCCGCTGACCCGACTCCCGGAGGTACGCCGCGAGCGACGCGGAGCCGACCAGATACGTGGGTTCGTCGGGGTAGTGGTCCCGGAGGAAGTCGCGCGTGACCGTCGAGGCAGGCAGGATCTCCGACTCGTCGGCCTCGATGCCCATGCCGGCGAGCCGCTCGACGTACTCCGCGGGCGTCTTCGTCGGGTTGTTCGAGCAGAAGCAGAGGCGGATCCCTCGCGATCGCAGTTCCGCGAGCGCGTCGGCGGCGCCCGGGAGGACCCCCTCGCCGCGGTAGACCGTGCCGTCGAGGTCGACGATCACGCCGCGCACCTCCGAGAGGTCTCGCGCCGGTTCGGTCATGTCCGTCATTCGGTTGATCGGGCGCGTCTACGGTCTGTCGGGTCAATAGCCCACCGGTGGCGACGAGGAACTGGGTCCCCGTGGGCGTGTCCTAGACAGTTCACGTCTCGTGCTTCGCTCTCCCGATGATCAGTGCAGGCAGAGTAGCTAACGGCGTGACGACTGGTCTTTCCATGGGGACGCAGGAACTGTCGGAATCGTCATTGAGAGTCGAGCGCTGTGACTTGAACTAGTGTGTCTTCGCCGACGGTTTCGAATTTGACGGGCTCGCCGAGTACTGAAGACGAACTCGACTGGATCCTCACCAGGATAATGCGAGTGGGTGCTGCATTCGCGGCGTCGGTCCTGATTTCACGAATCGTAAGGAGCGGTCCATCGCCTCCGACCGTCCCTACTGAGTGTAGTTGTAATCGCGAACCATAGGAGGACATTCTTGCCTGACACGCGATGAGGCACTGATTCGCGAAATCCGTGTTCTGTGCGAACGAATAATCCGCTAGCGACTCCCCGATCTCCGCTTGGACACGTTGAGCGAATGCTTCCCAGTCCTGACTGGAGCAAAGGGCAACTGCCGCGGGAGAACCCGAGAGCGGTTCTCCGTATGTCGTGCCGATAGGTCCTTTCGGGCGGAACGGCCACGCGGCAGAATACGTTGTTTCGTTTAGTTCTTCGGCAGTAGACGTCGTTTTGTTCACCTCTTCAGTAGTAGATGTGGGGAGACTCGTTTTCGTGGCATCTTCTCCCTCGGCCTGCGGAGTTGTGGTTTCGGTTGGACGCTGAGTGGGAGTATCCGGATCTGGGGACGGTCGAGCAGAAGGGCTACTGCGTCCTGAGGACCGGTCTTGACAGCCTGCTACGCCACCCACCGCCGCTAGAAAACACCCGCAGAGCTTTCTGCGCGTCACTTGAAGCGAGCGGTTTGATTTCATTCGTCCTGAAATACTGTCGGTGTGTAAAGTGTTTTCTCCTACTTGCTGGACGGGAATTGAATCGTAACAAAACTACAGAGATGGACTCCGTCAGGATACCACTCTCATACGTCCTACCCGAACTATGTAATGTTCGCTGACACCCTGAACCCGCGTCACCGCAGTTTCCGGTCCCACCGCGAGCCGGCGCGCCGGGAGAGACCTAGGCCGACGAGCGCGGCGACGAGGGAGACCCCGAGCGCGACGCCGGTGGCCGTCGTCGGCGCCTCGGTGTACACGAGCGCGGCGACGACCAGCGGGATGGAGACGACGGCCAGCGCCGCGCCGAAGGCGGCGAACAGCGGCGTATCGAACAGCAGTTCGTTCGGCGAGAAGCCGGTGACGTAGGCGGTGACCCCGAAGACGTAGACGGCCACCAGCGGGAAGACGACCGCGCCGATGGCCACCTCCGCGAGGGGGAGCCAGATCAGCGACAGCGCGAGGTAGACGAGCCCTGCGGGCACCGACAGCAGGAGGTAGGCGGCGCGCTTGCCGGCGAACACCTCGTCCATCGGGACGGGGTAGCGGAGGTACTCGTCGGCGCTGTCGAACTGCGTGACCCAGCTGTAGGTCGTGAAGGCGCCGAGGCCGAGGAAGGTCCCGACGGCGATGCCGTAGGAGGGCGCGAGAGCGGTCGCGTCGGCGACCTGCTGGACGAGCAGGACCGTGACCCCGAATAGCACGCCCATCGAGAACAGCACCTTCCAGACCGAGCCGCTGGAGCGGGCGATCTCCAGCACCGTCCGCGTCGTGATCCCGCGGTCGTCGCGGATCGCCGACCGCAGGCTACTGTACCGGTCCGGGGCGGAGCGTGCAGCCCCGTCGTCCGCCGGCTGGAACGCGAGCGGCCCGACGGCCGCGAGCGCCACGACCGGGCCGAAGCCGGATATCGCCGTTCGAAGTGACGGGTCGAGGTAGAACCCGTATGGAGAGAGCGTCGCGAGGTCGAGGTGTCCCGTCACGACGCCGGCGGCCAGCCCGACGACGAGCGCAAGCACGGCCGCGCGACTCCGCGTCCCCACGCCTGAGAGCGTCAAGCTCGTCCCGACGCCGAGCGCGAAGGTGCCCGTCGTCGTCAGCCAGAACAGCGCGATCTGCGCGGGGGGAACGCCCGCAGAGAGCGCGACGGCGGCGTACCCCAGCGCGAGCGGAGCGAGGAACAGGCCGGAGTAGTACAGCAGGTCCTTCACGAGGAACACGGCGAGCAGTCGGTTCCAGCTCACCGGGAGCGTCCGCGCGGAGAAGACCAGCAGCGTCACGTCGCCCAGGACGTCCCGCAGCGCGTCGCGGCCGACGAGGCCGATGGTGCCGACCTGAAGGCCGAAGAAGAAGACCAGTCCGTGGAGGCCGGCCGCGATCGTCTCCATCGGCGTCCCGGTTATCGTCAGCAGCCACACGCCGACGCCGGCGAACGCGGCCACCGTGACCGGGAACGCGGCGAAGCGGTCGCCGAACAGTTCCGCCTGCAGGCGCCACTCCTCGCGCATCATCCGAGCGAGCAGGCGCGTCGAGAGGCCACGTCCGGCGCGACCGGACGCGTCGGCTTCCCCGCTCATCTGCCCGGTTCGCCAATCGATTCGAGCGACCGGTCGCCGCCGTCGGTCACTGCGGCGTCGGCCGATCCGGCCGGCTCGACCTCCTGGCGGAAGTAGTCGAGCAGTTGCTCGTCGCCGTCGAGGTCGTTCGGGTCGCGTTCGGCCACGAAGGCGCTGTCGCGGATGATCCCGACCGACGTGCACAGCTCCTCGGCCACCTCGAGGAAGTGCGTCGAGAGGAACAGCGTGTTCCCGCGCTCGCAGTACTCGCGCATGTGGTCTTTGACCTCCGCCTGCATGATCGGGTCGAGGTTGACCAGCGGCTCGTCGATGAACACCAGATCTGGCTCGTGGATGAACGTCTGGGCGAGCATGACGCGCTGGCGCTCGCCTTCCGACAGATCCGTCGAGAGGGTGTCGAGCTTGTGGTCGAAGCCGAGGCGGTCGGCCCACTCGGCGATGCGGTCGTCGACGGCGTCGAACCCGCGGACGTCGCCGACGAACTGGAGGTACTCCCGCGGCGTCAGGAAGCTCGGCGGGTCCTCGCGCTCGGGGAGGATGCCGACCGCCTCGCGGACGGCCTGCGGGTCGGCCACCGGGTCGTGGCCGAGGACCGAGGCGGTCCCCTCGGTGGGATCGAGCTGTCCGGTGAGTATCTCGATGGTCGTCGTCTTGCCGGAGCCGTTCGGCCCGAGCAGGCCGAACAGTTCGCCCTCGGGGACCGAGAGCGACAGGCTGTCCAGCGCCGTCACGTCGCCGTAGCGTTTCGTCAGGTCGTGTGTCTCGATAGCTGCCATAGTGAGTGCCCTGTACCGCCCGACGCGACCGCGACGCTGGGCGGCCCCTGTACGTACGGCGCGTACATCTACGCTCCGGCCGTATAGTGCTTCGGGCACTTTGCGGCCGTTGTCGCCGGTTTTCGACCGCGAGGACGGGTAGTGGTGGCCGGGTCGCTCACCGCCAGCCGATCCCCGGTGACGCCGTCTCGTCGGCCTCCCGCCACGAGTAGATCGGCTCCCAGCCGAGTCGCTCCTTCGCCTTCGCGTTCGAGAGCGCGGCTTGCTCGCCCTTCAGGTCACATCGTTCGGGCAGCTCGCCGGCGACGGACTCGATGATGTCGCCGGTCGGCTGGCCGAGGTAGTTCTCGTCGGCGGCGCAGAGGTACGTCTCGTGGCCGTCGTTGTCGGCTGCGAGCGCCGCCTCGACCATCCGCGCGAGGTCCCGCACGTCGACGTACGACCAGAGATTCCCGCTCAGCGACCCGTCTTCGAGGTCGAATCCCTCGCGCTGGGGGCGGGCGCGGTACGCCTCGGGGGCGTAGACGGTCGCCGGTCGGATCGTCGTGACGGGCACGTCGTACCGGCGGGCGACCATCCCGGCGACCGCCTCGCCGCAGTGTTTCGACGTGCCGTAGGGGTCCTCGGGCCGGCGCTCGTGGTCCTCGTCGACCGGCAGGTAGTCGGGGAGCCACGGGTCCCC
This sequence comes from Halosimplex yunnanense, assembly GCF_054504345.1. NCBI lineage: Archaea > Methanobacteriati > Methanobacteriota > Halobacteria > Halobacteriales > Haloarculaceae > Halosimplex > Halosimplex yunnanense. Next base: position 403,750 of record NZ_JBTJEL010000036.1, read on the forward strand.
GGCGAACAGCATGCCGTAGGTCGCCTGCGAGGAGGTCCAGACCACCTCGGCGTCGCACCGGCCCGCCGCGACGAACGTGTTGTAGGCGCTCATCGTGTTGTTCTCGAAGACGCGGGTGCCGGGGTCGTCGAGCGGACCGGAGATCGCCGCGGCGTGGACGACCGCGTCCGGGTCGGCCTCGTAGATCGCCTCCCACGCCTCGCCCTGCTCGGTCAGGTCCACTGCGCGAAACTCCGCGTTGGCCCGGTCGCCGTCCGGGCGCTCCAGATCGATGCCGACGACGTGGACGCCGCTGTCGGCCAGCCGTTCGACGATCCAGGGGCCGACGGCCCCCGTCGCGCCGGTCACGACCGCCGTCTCTACGTCGTGGTCGAACTCGCCGCCTGCGCCTCGTGACATATGGTAACATACACCTGCCAGCGACGAAATCCTTGGGTCGAACGTATCGGCGAGCGACCCGGTCTCAGAGAAGTCGAGCGTCGAGTCAGTCGCCGGGCTGACCGTTCGCGACGCCGGCGGATCCGCGGTCGCGGCCGTTCGTCCGGGAGGCCGCCCGGCGGCGGGCGAGCGCGCCGTAGAGCTCGTCGGGGACTCGCTCGCGGATCTCGTCGGCCGTCCCGACGTCGATGTCGATGGCGGAGGCGTCGTCGCCGATGATGCTCTGGGAGCCCGCGGTGTCGACGGTCACCGTGGCGAGGTCGCGGCGGCGCTGGAAGATCGTCTGCGTCGTGAAGACGGTCTGGACGCGGTGGTAGGGGACGACCTTCTGCTTTCGCACCCAGAAGCCGTCCCGCGTGACGACGTGTTCCTCGCCGAGCGCGTAGCCGCGGTTGGCCCACTTGAGATGGGCCGCGACGGGAACGAGCGGCGCCAGGAGCAGCGGCACGTACCAGAACAGGCGGTAGCCGGTGGCCAACGACCCGAGGTACAGCAGGCCGACGATCACCCCGAGGGCGATCGCGTACCGGAACACGTAGCGGAGTCGCGCCCGCTTGGGCGGCCGCTCGAACCCGGAGGCGTCGAACGCTTCGAGCGAGCGGGCGAGCCCGACGACGCGGTCGCGCTCGGCGACCGGGATCGCCGACTGCGACCCGTCGGATTCCCCCGTCGGAGTGTACCCTGCAGTCTCGATCGTCAGCGCCGCGTACCCGAGCTTCCGGGCGATGACGTTCTCGCGGACGGTGAGCGTCTGGACCTTCGACAGCGGGATGGTCCCGCGGAACTTCTGGAGCAGCCCGCGCTCGTAGCGCAGTTCCTCGTCGCCCCGATCGAGCCGGAACCCGTAGTACCGGGCGGCGTTGAGCACGCCAGAGAGCAGCGCCAGCACGAAGATTCCGGCCAGCGCGGCGACCGGCCCGAGGATCGCCCCGAGGATGCTCTCCAGTCCGAGCCCGTACTCCCAGATGTTCTCCGGTTCGAACGCCGAGGCGGCCGACGGCGCGAAGATCGACGCGCCGAAGAAGAGGAACGAGGCGATCCGGAGGTCGACGGAGACGAGCGCGAGCACCGCCAGTTCCCGCTGGCTCATCTCGAAGATGGTCTCGAAGCGCTCGGCCTCCGTGTCGGCCGTCTCGCCGTCGGCGGCGTCGACAGCCCGGCTCAGCCGGCTGATCTCCGACTGGAGTCGCTCGGCCTCGTCGGCGCCGACGTAGCGCAGTTGCGCCTCGGTCTGGCCGCCCCCGGCCGTCTCCAGTCCGACCTCGGCGACACCGAGCACCCGCTGGACGACGTTCTGCGTGATGTCGACGTTCTGGATACGCCGGAGCGGGATCTCGCGTTTCCGCCGGGAGAACACGCCCGACCTGATGTCGAACGTGTCCGCGGTGAGTTCGTACTCGAAGCGGCGGTAGCTGGCGACGAGGTACCCGACGATGGCCGCGGCGCCGAGGACGACCGCGAGCGCGGCGCCGATCGCGAGCAGGCTCTGGCCGGAGCCGAACAGCGCCGAGAGCCCCGGGACGCCGAAGACGATGAGCGCGATCGCGATGCTGATCCCCTGCTGGGCGATCTGGTAGGGGACCGTCAGGACGTGCAGCGACTGCGGTCCCTCGATACGCGGCGTCACCCCCGACGGCTGACTCTCGGACTCGGCCGCTGTCGGGTCCGTTTCAGTGCCCCCGGACGTCTGTCCGGGGTCGGTGGCCTCGTCCCCGCTCATACGGCGTCCTCGTCCTCGGAAGCGATCGCGAGTCGTTCGAGCCTGGACTGGAGGTCCTCGGCGACCTCGGGGCGGAGTCCGGGGATCGTCACGTCGGCACCACGCGACCCCGCGGTGTAGACCACCAGCGTCGAGAGGCCGAGTACCCGTTCGAAGGCCGACCGGCGGGTGTCGATGTGCTGGACGCGCACGTAGGGGACGACGGTCTGGACCTTCGTGAAGACGCCGCGGCTCAGGTACAGCGACTCCTCGCGGACGACGTAGCGCCAGGACCGGTAGAGCAGGATCGACCGGGCGATCCCGTAGATCGTGAAGACGGCGAACACGGCGACGGCGACCGCGGCGGCGCCCTGGAGTCGCCCGAGCGGGAGGAACTCGTAGGCGAACGCCCACGTCCCCGCGCCGACGATCAGCGCCATGATGGCGGTGCCGATCAGCGGCCCGACGATCCACTCGTAGCGAACCGTGGGGTCCAGCGTCCGGGGTTCGCCGGGCGTCTCGACGTCCTCGGCGAGCGTGTCGCGCTCGGGTTCCGCGTCGGTCGGTGGATCAGTCCGCTCCGATTCGCCGCGAGCGTGGTCGATATCGGTCGAAGAAGCGTCTGCAGATGCGCCGGCTGATCCGGGAGGGTCGGCGTCCGCACCGCCGGACGCGTCGCCGGCCGACACCTCGTCAGCCGCCGCTCCGTCGGCCGACGGGTCCGTGCCGTCGTCGTCGCGGGGACCTGTCATAACTCGTCCGTGGGCCGGCCCCGACAAAGGCGTACCGACGAACCGCTCCACTGCAACGACTCACTCGTGGCCGGAGACGCGGACCGGCTCGTACGGTTCTTCGAGGTACTCGACGTCGGACTCGGACAGGGAGATGTCGAGCGCTTCGACGGCCTCTTCGAGGTGTTCGATGCTGGTCGTCCCGACGATAGGCGCGTCGACCCACTCCTTGTCCAGCAGCCACGCGAGCCCGATCTGGGCCATCGTCGCGCCGTACTCGTCGGCCAGTTCCTCGCAGCGCTCGTTGATCTCGCGGCCGCCGCCCTCGAAGTAGGGATGCTCGCGGGCGTAGTCGTCGGTCTCGCCGCGCGTCGTCGCGTCGTACTCCTCGTGCGGTCGGGTGAGATAGCCCCGCGCCAGCGGCGACCACGGGATGACGCCGACGCCCTCCTGCTGGCAGTAGGGGAGCATCTCCCGCTCTTCCTCGCGGTAGAGCAGGTTGTAGTGGTTCTGCATCGTCTGGAACCGTTCGAGGCCGAGGCGGTCGCTGGTGTGCAGGGCGTCGGCGAACTGGTGGACCCACATCGAGGAGGCGCCGATGTAGCGGACCTTCTCGCGGCGGACGGCATCGTCGAGCGCCCGCAGGGTCTCCTCGACGGGCGTGTCGTAGTCCCAGCGGTGGATCTGGTAGAGATCGATAGTGTCCATCCCCAGCCGTTCGAGGGAGTTGTCCAGTTCCTGCTCGATGGCCTTCCGGGAGAGCCCGCCTGAGTTGGGGTCGTCGTCGTCCATCTGGAAGAAGCCCTTCGTGGCGACGACGCTCTCCTCGCGGTGGCCCTCCAGCGCCTTCCCGAGGACGCGCTCGGACTCGCCCCGGGAGTACATGTTGGCGGTGTCGAAGAAGTTGATCCCCAGTTCGCGGGCGCGCTCGACGAGTTCGATCCCTTCCTCCTCGTCTAAGACCCACTCGCGCCAGTCGCTGTCCCCGAAGCTCATACAGCCGAGGCAGATGCGGCTGACCTCGACGCCGGTCGAACCGAGAGTGGTGTACTCCATGCGCGGGCGGTTCGGGCCAGCGCCGCAAAAAGGTGGGTTCCGCGGTCAGCCGCGCCGACAGTGCGGCGATCGCGAGGGGTCAGAGCCCTTCGGGGTCGGTTCGGGCGACGAGGCGGCGGGCGACCACGAACACGATGGTCGCGGCGACGGCGTAGGCGACGACGTGGGCGGTCGTCGTCGTCGTCCCGCTGTCGACGGCGAGTTTCGCGACCGTCGTCGCGGGGTGTTCGGGCGTGAACAGGTACTCTGCCACGAACGAGTTCCCGGACGCGGCCGTGAGCGCGCCGAACCCGAAGATCACGAGGACGGAGTACAGCAACTGGGCCTCGCGGCGCTTGGCGGTCAGGACGCCGAGCGAGAGGCCCAGCGTGACCACCAGCGTCGTCAGCGCGGTCACGACGACCAGCAGTTGCCCGACGTTCGCGACGGCGATGCCGTTGAACCCGAGCAGGCCGATCCACAGAAGCGCCTGCAGCGGCGCGATGAGTATCATCGCCAGCGCCTTCCCGTCGACGATATCGACGAGCGACAGCGGCGCGACCCGAAGGAGGTCCAGCGTCCCGCGCTCGATCTCCTCCGTGAGGGCGTCGACCGCCACGGAGCCGCTGATGAACGGGGGCAGAAACAGGAGCAGCGGCACGAGCACCGTGTAGGTGAACCCGTAGTAGGGGCTGGCGTCGACCTCGTCGGGCACCGGGACGGGCGAGCGATCGAGGTGGTCGGCGCGGACGATCCGCTCCGTCCGCTCAACGCGTTCGAGCAGCGTCCGCACCTGATCGACGATCAGCGTCGTCTCGATGCTCTCCTGTGGCGCGATCACCGTCACGTCGATCCGGCCGCCCGAATCGTCTGCGAGCATCACCGCGTGAACGCTCCCGTCCTGATAGGCCTCGCGCGCGTCCACCGCGGAGGGATACGTTATCGCCCGGAGTCCGTCCTGTTCGTTCGCGGCCTGCACGAGCGCGTCCTCGTGTTCGCCGGCGACGCCGACGACGACCTCGCCAGCCGAAACCGACCCCGGACTGTACAGCGAGGTGAGGCCGACGACGAGGAACGACGAGAACGCGGCGACGAACAGCTGGATGAGCAGTGCGAGGACGATCGTTTTCTCGCGGCTCAGTGACGACAGATCCCGTTTGGCGATGGTGAGCCGCGGGTCCGAGAGCAGCGACCGATCCGCCGAGTCCCCGGCATCCGATGCGGACGCCGAGGGTTCGGCGGGCGGTGGGGACTCACCCGACAAGGGCACTCACCACCGTTAGGTTGTACGCGACGTGGACGCCCACGGCTATCACCAGCGCGGTCACGTAGGTGCGGCGGCCGTACCGGGCGCCGACCGCCGACATGGAGGCCGTGACGACGTGGAGCGCGAGCGGTGCGAGCAACAACACGCCCAGCATGACCGGCAGCGGGAGCCCGGCCGAGAGCGCCGCTTCGCTCCCCATCTGCGCCTGTCCGATCGGGAGGCTCTGGAGGTCGGCCAGCCGGACGATCAGAGTGAACTTCTCGGCGACGAAGAAGCCGAGGCCGCTGAACGCGCCGACGATCAGGGCCGTCCGCAGGCTGTCGTCGAACCGGGCGTGGGCGTACCCGGCGTAGACGTGCAGGCTCTTGGCGAATTCCTCGACGAGTGCGATGCCGACGAACGCGACCACCAGAACCGCTTGCAGGCTCACGGCCTGACTGAGCGGGTAGAGGAACGCGACGAGCACGAGCTCGCCGACGAGGACGAACGGCAGCAACACTGCAGTGACGAGCGCGACGCTTCGGCGGCGCTTGATCGGGCCGGCGAGCGCGTCGAGCACCTTGTACGGGATGGGTCGCTGGGTGAACATGTCTTCCTCGCGGTAGAGGCCCGCACCGAGGCCGAAGCAGACGAGCGCGGTCAGCGTCGGCGGGAGCGTCGAGAAGGCGAACTGCCCGAGACTGATGGCCTGGCCCTGCAGGTCCCTGACCACGAGTGTCAGCGGCGAGATGAGCGCGATCGGCGTCACGTCCGTGAAGATGGCCGGGACGAACGCGTAGGAGGTCAGCGTCACCGTGATCGTGACCGTGACGAAGGTCAACTCCTTGAACGAGCGGGCGAACATCGCGCCGAGGAACGTCGTCGCGAGGAACAGCAGCGCGAGCGGGACCATCGCCAGCACCGAGGTGGCAGAGCCCTGCAACAGGAGCGTGATCACCGTCGCGACGCTCAGCGCGGCGGCGAAGTACGGGAGCGTCTTCCCGACGATGATGTCGCCGCGGGAGACGGGCGAGACCAGCAGGAGTTCCCCGCGACGGTTGATCCGTTCGCTGAGAACCGTCGATCCGTACGCCTGGATGACGAAGTTCAGCGGTAGGACGAACACGAACGCGAGGACGAGCGACCGGAACGGGAACGGCGGCGTGATGTCCGAGGGCGTGCCCGTGGTGGACCCGCCGGTCAGCCGCGCGCTGATCGACGACGCCCCGACGTCGCTTTCCTCGCTCGGACGGGTGACCGCTGTGTCCCCGTCGCCGCCCGCGCCGTCGCCGGTCTGGCTCCCGTCGGTGGAACTACCAGCGCCGTCGCCGCCGGAACCCGCGCCGCTACTGGAACCGTCATCCCCGTCGCCGCCCGCGCTGTCGCTTCCGGATCCGTCGCCGCTCGTCTCCTCGCCGACGGAGTCGCCCGAACTGTCGGCGTCACTCCCCGACGCGCCGGATCCGCCGTCCGATCCCCCGTCGGAACCGCCGGCGTCTCCGTCGTCACCCTGGACTGCGATGGTCTGCTGGTCCGGTGCGACGACCTGGCTCACCTCGCGGTCGGCGTACGTGAGGTTCACTATGACGGGGAACGCCGCCGAGCGGTTGTCCTCCAGATCCATGATCCCGTCGTTGTACTGCATCGTCGACGAGCGCAATTCGTCGACGGCCGCCCGGCCCTTCGTGGAGTTGGCGTACTCGCTGACCTGCGGCCCGACGATGCGTATCTCCTGTGAGCCGGCCGCGACCGCGGCCGCGCTCGGGTCCTGTACCTGGAACGTCGGGTCGAGGGAGACGGGGTCGTAGTACGGGTCTTCCTCGACCACGCCGACCCGGTAGATCCCCTGATCAAGCGCGACGCCCTGGCTGACCGCCATCGGCGCCATCGCCCCGAGTCCGAGCACCGCGAGCAGCGCGATGGCGATGGTCCGCCGGTCGACGCCGCCCGCGTTTTTCGTCACTTCCCAGCGGGCGATCCGGACGGTGTTCTCCGCCCGTGTGCGGACCCAGTGGGCGAACCGCTGTGCGGCCGACCGAGAGTGTGCGTCGGTCGATCCCCCGCCGCGCTCGGGAACGTCGCCGCTCACGGCTGGGCTCCGGAGTCGCGTTCGGCCCCGGAGTCAGCCTCGGCGACGTTGAGGAAGACGTCTTCGAGGCTGGATTCCTCGGTCCGGATGTCGACGACCTCGCCGCCCGCCGCCTGGGCCGCCTCTCGCGTCTCGTCGACGGCGTCCATGCTCTCGACGACTTTGCAGTAGTGGCCGTTCTCGCGGGCGCTTCCGGGTACCTCGACGGTCGTGTAGACGCGGTACTCCGTCCGGCCGTGCTCGGCCTGCAGTTCGTCGAGGTCGCCCTTCGCGACGATCTTCCCCTCGTTCATGATGGCGACGCGGTCGCAGATGCTCTCGACGTGGTAGAGATTGTGGGCGCTGAAGACGATGGTCTTGCCCTGCTCGCCGAGTTCGCGCGTGAAGTCGATGATGTAGTTCGTGGTGAGCGGGTCCAGCCCGCTCCCCGGTTCGTCGTAGATGAGGACGTCCGGGTCGTTGATGAGCGAGCGCGCGATGGCGACCTTCCGCTTCATCCCCTTGGACATGTCGCCCAGCGGGCGCTCGCGGTGGTCGAGTTCGAGCCGCTCCAGCGTGTCGTGGATCCGCCGGTCCGCGACGCCGCTCGGCACGTCGTACAGGTCGGCGAAGAAGTGCAGATACGACAGCGGCGTCATCTCCTCGTAGAGTGGGGATTCCTCGGGAAGGAAGCCGAGTCGCTGGCGCATCTCCGTCTCGCCGGCGTCGTAGCCGGCGACGGAGACGTCACCGGCGGTCGGTTCGACGAGGCCGGCGAGCATCTTCAGCGTCGTCGTCTTGCCGGCCCCGTTCGGGCCGATGATGCCGAAGACCTCGCCCTCCTCGACCGTGAACGTGCTGCCCTCCACCGCGACGAACCCACCGTACTCCTTTCGCAGGTCGCGGGCCGTGATCATTCGGCCGGTGGTAACGGGGCGGGGATTGTATAGGTTCGTCTCTCGTTATCGTATCTGGGGATGGTGTCGAGTCAGTGTTTGGCACCGGATATCGTCACACTGTTCGGGGAACCCGAGCGCGACTATCGGTCAGCGAGTTCGGGATACGCCAACTGAAGTTCGCCGTTGAGCGTGTAATCGCTGCCGAGGATCCCGCCGGAGAGTTCGATCGTCACGTCGATGGCGAGTTCGGTGGCCGTCTCCGACTGTGGGAGGACGACGAGATCGAGCGTGCCGATCGTCTCGTCCGCGAGGTCGTCCAGATCGGTTATCTCGACGACCGTGCCGAGGCCCCGATCGGGCGTGTAGAGCGAGAGCGACGGGGGCGGAGAGCTATCCCCTTGGACCGGCGAGACGACGGCGACCTTTGCGGGGCGTTCCCTCGCGACCTCGGGCATCCACAGTCGCAGTGTGATCGATTTCACCGTCGTCCCCTCTCGGTGGGGAATCTCGGTGGAGAGGTCGATTCGACCGGATACTACGGCCCCGTCGACGCCGAAATCCCCAATCTCTTCACCGTTCGACGTGAAGATGAGGCCCTTCTCGCCGCTCGACTCGGTGTGTACTGTCGGATCGGAGAGCGTCTGGTTCGCCGCTATCGCCCCACAGCCCGCCGTCGCCACGGCTCCAGCGCTGCAGATCGCCGCGATGTACGACCGTCGTTTCACTACGGGCACGTTCAGACCGACGGGTGAAATAGTTCGATCACTGACCGAATGCGATCTCTCCCACCGGTTTCAGCGCCGTTGCGGGTTCGTCGATGCGCTCGCAGGGGATCACTTCGCTCGTGAAGCCGTTCGGAATACACTCACGAGTCCGGCGGTTCACAGACGGTCCCGACTCTGGAAAAGCGGACCCGCGGAATCCGGAGAGGCTCACTCCTCGGGACGGGGCATCGCTTCGAGTTCCCGAATTTCGGCGGTCTTCTCGACGCGCTGGTACTGTCGGCGCCACGCGTCCTCTGGGAACAGCCCGTTGCGGTCGAACAGCTCGCGGGCCGCGTCGGTGACGCGGTAGAACTTGTAGGGGTAGCCGCGCGTCCGTCGCCCGGCGGGGACCGTCAGCTCCTCGACGACGCCCGCCTCGCGGAGCACCTTCAGGTGGTTCCGGATGGTGTCGGCTTCGAGGCTGGGATTCATGTAGTCGAGTTCGTCGACGCTGGGGGCGCCCTCGGGGTGGCCGACCACGTCCGCGACGATGTTCGCCCGCGTCGAGTCGGTGACCCGCTGGAGCGCGAGCCAGGCGTCGAAGCTGTCGGTTGCTCCCTCGCCACCGCCCTCCGCTGTCTCGGGCCTCATACGCGTCGGTACGAACCCCGGCTCCATAAACACTTGGACGCTGAGTGCGAGTGTTCTTCGACTGTTTCCGAAATAGTCACCGAACCGATTACCTAACCGATCCATCAACGGTCAGAAGACACATTACGGACCCGGGAGTCGCGCCGGCATGGACGATCGCGACGAGATGGGGGAGCGCGCCGACGGCGGCAGCGGGGAGCGTCCCATCGAAGGGGAAGACGAACCGGACGAGCGGGGGTATCTCGACGGCGTCGACGAGGGGGAACTGGTCGACGCGGACCCCGAGACGCTCTCGCTGACGCCGGCCCAGCACGAGCGACTGAAAGACGCCCTCCACGGCGACGGACTCGACGACATCGCATACGGGGATCGGCGGTACCTCGTCGTCGGCCGCGGCGGGGACGAGGGACCGGGCGAACGGCGGAGACTCGTCCGAAACTTGCTCGACAGCCGCCGCAAGGCGGTCGGGTTCATGCTCGAAGACTTCGGGCTCACGGGCGAGGAGATCGACCTCTGGGCGCCCGCGTTCGAGATCCTCTGCGAGCAAGCTACCCACGTCGTCGGCGTCCTCGAAGACTACGACGGCGGCCACGTCTGGGAACTGGGCTACCTCTACCACCAGCAGAGCCAGGTCCGCGATATCCTCTGGCTGCTCAAGCGCGTCTACGGGGACGAGACGACCACCCGCGAACACTACGACAACGGCATGGCCGCCTCGCACCTCGCGGCGCTCGAACGGGCTGCCGGCGAGCGTGTCGTGACGTGGGAAGGCGAATCTGACCTCCGGCAGGCAGTCGAAGAGATTCCGTGACGCGGAGACTCCAAAGACGGAGAGAACAGAAGTTCCAAAACCGAAGAATTCTCGTGGTCCTCAGACGGACTTCTCGATGCGTACGTTGCTCACCTTGTGTATGTCCTCGCCCATCCCCTCGCCGTCGCAGTCGTCGTTGGGGCACCGATAGTGCCAGCCGTCCTCGGTGGCCGTTCGCTCCGCGAATCGCTCGCCGCACTCGTCGCAGAACAGGTCGCCCTTCGTACAGGTGTCCCGGTGGAGTTCGAGTTCGAGTTCCGTGCTGAACGTGCGTTTGCAGTTCCGGCAAATGTGGGTCATATTCGGAGATTCGCAATCGCCCCATATATCAACACCGGAACGTTCACGTCCGGGTGCAATGCGGCCGAAAAGCCGACGATCGAAAGACGGCGACGGGTAATCCCGATCAATCGACCGGTACCGTGTGTGCCAATCGCTGCCTACCGGGAGGTCATCGCACGCCTTACCGAAATTCAGGGACGGACTTCCTCGGCTGTCAGCGGTTGACTACCGGGTATCGAGGTCGTCTTCCTCTTTGAGGATCCGGGTTTCCGCCTCGCCGCTGGAGACCTCGTTGACCAGATCGTAGAAGTCGTTTTGCATGCCCGCGGGGAACTCCACGACGCCGACCCACGAGCCGTCGGGCTGCCACTCCTCGCGTTCGAGGTCACCGAACTCGCGGATCTTCGCCTGTCCGCTGCCGGCGTAGTCGGCGGGCAGCTGGGCCGCCACTTTCACCGTGTCGAAGCGGATGGGGATCACGGGTCGAAGCGCGTCGAGGGCGTCGTCGACCTGCCGCTCGACCGGCTCCATCGGGTCGACCTTGAAGTCGGCCTCTTCGAGCGCGCTCTCGATGCGGTCGGGCGGATGGGGCGCGTCGTCCATCTGCGGGTTGACCGCGTTGCGCGTGATGCGGTTGACGAGATCCTTGTGTTTGCGCTCCTGCATCTCCTTGCGCTGTTCGGCCGTGATCTGGATCTCCCCGCGTTCGACGACTTCGGGGATGATCTCGAGCGGATCCGTGGTTCCGAACACCTCTTCGAGTGCGTTCTCGGGTGGTCGGTCGCCGCGGGACGCGTTCTCGAAGACGTCCTCGGCGGCGATCACGTCCTCAAGTTCGCCCTCGAACTCGCCGCGCTTCATCGCGAGCGCGGCGTCGGGGTCGACGAGCACCTCGAACCGTTCCCCGTGGGACTCGAGGCGCGCCGTCACTGCCTCGTCGAGTGATATCATACCCGGAGGTTACACCGGGCGGGTAAAAAGGTGTGCGACGCCGGCGACGAGCGCCGCTGGCGACGGGGCCCGCAGGGTGTCGATTACTCCTCGGTCTCTTCGTCCTCGTCCTCCTCGGTCTCGAGGAGATCGAGTTCGTCGAGGTGGGACTCCTTCTCGGCGTCGCTCATCTCGGTGAACGTCTCGTCGTCGACGCTGATGGTGGCGATGCCGATGCCCTCCGGGGAGAGCTGGCCGTCGTTGACGGAGGCCAGCGCTTCGAGCGCGAGGCCGACGCCGCCGTCCAGGTCCATCTCCTCGGTGTAGTTCTCTTCGAGGTACTCGCGGATGTCGCCGCGGTCGGCGCCGACGGCGAGGGCCTTCCACTCGTAGGGGGTGCCCGACGGGTCGGTCTCGTAGAGGCGGGGCTCACCGTTGGCGATGCCGCCGATGATGAGCGCGACGCCGAACGGGCGGGCACCGCCGACCTGCGTGTACTGCTGGATGTGGTCGGTGACGGCCTTGGTGAGCGTCTCGACGCCGATGGGCTCGCCGTAGCGCAGCTGGTTGACCTGGGCCTGGCGGCGGGCGAAGTCGATGAGCTGGCGCGCGTCGGCGACGTGGCCGGCGCTGGCGATGCCGATATGGTCGTCGGCCTTGTGGATCTTCTCGACCGACGAGCGCTCCATCAGCGGCGAGCGGATCCGTTTGTCGACCGCCAGGACGACGCCGTCACTCGTTCGTACCCCGATGCTCGCCGTGCCGCGTTTGACGGCTTCGCGCGCGTACTCGACCTGGTAGAGGCGTCCATCCGGCGAGAAAATCGTGATCCCGCGGTCGTACGCCTGCTGTTGCGATTGTCCCTGCATAGTTAGATGAGTTCGGTCGCCCCGAAGACAGCCGACCGGCCGGCACGTCGACGCCAGTCGCACGGGGGCGCCCCGCCGCTCGGTCCCCTCGGTGACGACGTTTCTCTGGTCCGTTGGTTCCGGTCGGCGTCCTATATACTTTTCTTGTCGTGCTCACGCGGCCGCCCGCTGACTCCCGATGTGGGACGGATCGACCGAACGCGAGTGCGGCCCACAGTCGCTCACTCGGCGGGTTCGCTCATTCCGCCAGACCGCCGAGGTGGTCCTCGACGCACGCACGAACAGTGCCGCTGGTCCCTCGGACGCGGAGTCCGAGATCGTCGCCGTCGACCGCGTCGATACAGGCCAGAACCGCCCGTGCTCGGCTCCCTTCGCCACGGCGCGCGCGGACCACCGCGTAGCCGCTGCCGCCGTCGAACGCGAACCGGAGCACCGAGAGGTCCACGTCCGCGCTCCCGGCGTCGCCGATCAGGTTCTGCGCGGCGAACCACACCTCCCGCTGGAAGGTCCTGCGGTTGAATCCGGTTCCCGAACGACCGCGCAGCTCGACCGCGAGGTAGCGCCACCGCGGCTGCAGGTGCTTCGGCAGGTGCTTCACGACTCCTCGACTCCGTTCGCGTTCGTCCCATCGACACCGGCGGCTCGCTCGGCGACGAGCACGCCGACCTGGTCGTGGACCATCTCGACGGCCGTCAGCGCGTAGCCGGCGTCGGTGAACGCGTCGGCGAGCACGCCGACGGTCGCCGGGTCGTCGACCTCGGGGCTGTAGAACGGCTCGTCGGGGTCGGCCTCCCCGAACAGCATCACGTCGCCGAGGACGATCCGGTCGGGTTCGAGGTCGGCGATCACCGCGATCGCCTCCCGTTTCTCGTCGTCCGAGAGGTGGTGCATCGCGAAGTTGCTCGTGACCACGTCCACGTCGGCGTCCGCGGGAACGGCCGGCTCGCGGAACCGTCCCTCGCCGAACTCGACGGTCTCCAGCCCTCGCTCGGCGGCCTTCTCGCGGGCCTGTTCGAGCATCCCCTCGCTGATGTCCCGGCCGATGACGCGTCCGGCTTCCTCGGCCAACGCGAGCGCGATGGCGCCGGTCCCGGTCCCCAGATCGAGAACGGTGTCCTCCGGACCGGGGGCGGCGTGGTCGACGACCAGCGACGCGCAGGCGCGGTACTCCTCGCCCTTCGACTCGTCGTACGCCTCGGCCTTCTCGTCGAAGCGGGCGGCGTGGGACTCGATGGACTCTTTCATGGCCCTCGATCCGATCCGGGGGACAAAGAACGCCCCGCTCTACGGATCGGCGTCGTCGACGGACCCGCGGTAGACGCCGGGCTCGACGAACTCGTCGCTCCGGAGCCGGCGATTCCGCTCGACCAGCCGGTCCCACTCCGCCAGCCCCGCCTCGACCTGTTCGGCGTCGAAGCCGATCACCTCGCCGACGGCGACGAGTTCGCGGGGCGCCCGCAGATGCAGGTCGCTCCGGGGGTCGGCGCTGACGACGTACGGCGCGTCGAACGTCTCGACCAGTTCGCGGAGCTTCCGGAGCCCGCGGATCGCCTGCACCCGCTGGCCGCCGTCCGCGCGGAGGACGCGCCGGAAGGAGAACTCGAAGCGGACGCCGTTCTCGGCGGCCGCCTTCGCGAGGACGTGGTTCACGTCGCCGTCGCCGACCATCGGGTGGGCGAGTACGTCGACGGCGGGCTGCTCCACCGCAAAGCGGTTGATCGCCGGCGTCCCGCCGTGGACAGCCACGATGGTCTTGTTCTCACGGTGATTGCCGACGAAACCGCTCGCTCGCGAGGGGTCGTCGGCCCGGATCTCGACGCCCTCGACGACGTCGACGGCGTGTTTCTCGGATAGCGCCGCCGCATCGAACTCGGCGGGCGCGTCGCCGTGGTTGCGCACGACGATCCCGTCGAAGTCGTACTCGGCGGCGGTCTCTGCGTACCGTTCGACGGACGCGTCGCCGTCGGGGTCGGCGTGGACGGCTTCAAACATCGCGCGGAGAACTGTCGATCACGGCCGTCAGAGCGCCTCGAAGACCTCGCGGGCGTTCTCGACGGCCTTCGGTTTCTTCGCCGGGTACGCTTCGACCTTGGAACGGAAGGTGATCCCGTCGCCGCGCTCGATTTCGCCGGAGAAGGCCGCCTGCTTGTCCAGCGTCAGGTAGAAGGCGCAGTTGTCGTCGACCCGCTCGCCGAGTTCCTCGACGACGGCGTCGACGTCCCCGAGTTCGCCGAGCCGGTCGAGGACGTGCCGGATCTCGTCGGCGCGCTCGACGCGCGCCGAGAGGACGACGATCCGGTCGCCGTGGTGGCCCTCGGAGACGGCTCGCTCGATCTCGAAGTCCTCGGGGAGGAAGGTTCGCAGTGACTGCTCGACGCGCTCTTCGTCCTCCGTGGCGTAGCAGAACGCACGCAGATCGACGTAGTGGAGCGGGACGGACGGCATCGGCGTCAGTCGCTACTCCTCGGCGGCTTCGAGCTGGTCCTCGGAGATGCCAGCTTCCTGGCCGTCCTCGAAGGAGACCGTGTAGTTCTCGTCGCCGAACATCGTCTCGACGACCTGCTCGATCGTGCCCGCTTCGCCGTCGTAGTCGCTGTGCTCGTCGTGCAGGATGACGCGCTCGTCCTCTTCGAATGCCATGCGCGGCGGTACTCGATGCCCGACCAAAAAGGGACTGATCCGACTCACTCGGCGGCGCTCGCCGCGACCCCGCCGTCTCCGGGTCGACACCGCCGGACCTCCTGGCCCGCCGCCCACGGCCCATCGTCCACGGCCCGTCGTCCACGGCCCGTCGTCAGACGCGCGGCTTGCGCCCGGCCGGGAGCGGGCCCGAGAGGTCGAAAACTTATGCCGATGTCCCGCGAACGGCAAGCCATGATCGATTCCACGCGTGCCGCGACGGGCCGGCAGAGACGCAGGGACGGACCGCCCGAGCAAGCGGGCAGATGACCGCCGTCGACAACCTCTGGTACCTCGCGAGCGAGGCGCGCCAGGAGGCCGAACAGGTGTACCACCGATTCGCCGACGACCACGAGGGCTACGTCGAGTTCGAGACGACCCGCTCGGTCCCGCGCGACCGCTTCCGGACCGTCGCCGAGCGCATCGAAGCGCAGGGACTTCCCTACGGCGCCCACACGCTCGCTTACCGGCCCTCGGGCGAGTTGCTCCTCGTCAAGCAGGACGCCATCGACACCTGGGTACTCCCCGGCGGCGAGGTCGAACCCGGCGAGTCGGTCCGCGAGGGCGCGCGCCGCGAACTCAGTGAGGAAGCCGGGATCGACGTCACCTACGACGGCCTCGGCGTGCTCGGAGAAGTGCGCTTCCGCAGCGACGGCCACGAGACGTGGGGCGTCCTCCCCGTCTTCGAGGGCGAAGCCGAGTCGACCGCCCTCTCCGTCCGCGACCCGGACGGGGAGATCACCGACGCGCGGTGGTTCGCGGAACTCCCGGAGAACACCCGCGACCGGCCCGTCCTGCAGGAGTGGCGTGACGAGCGATTCGGCGAGTGAGGCGAGCGAAGCGATCGAAAACGAGCGAACGCGAGCTGTTTATTCGGGGCCGAACTGTTCGCCGTTGCGTGCGTCGGCGCGCATCCGACGGACGGTTGCACGGGCGTTGCTGGCGTCGTAGCCGAACAGCACCGACTCGGCGTACTCGTCGGCGACCTCCGTCGCGTGGACGAGGTTGTCGATGTCCACGTCGACGGCGTAGAGTTCGACGCTGAACGGTGCTCCCAGTTCGTCCTGGAACCCGCGAGCGAGGGCCTCCAGCCAGTAGGTCGTCGTGTACGCCATGTCGTAGATCGGGACGACGAACTCGTCGACGTACTCGGCGAGGGCTTCGACGTCGGTGCCCGCGCGGTCGTAGATGTGGCCGGGGTACGGATCGGGGTAGAGCGTCACGAGGAGGTCGCCGGGGACCCGTTCGCGGGCGTCGG
Organism: Halosimplex yunnanense; assembly: GCF_054504345.1. Lineage (NCBI taxonomy): Archaea > Methanobacteriati > Methanobacteriota > Halobacteria > Halobacteriales > Haloarculaceae > Halosimplex > Halosimplex yunnanense. The sequence continues at coordinate 420,050 of NZ_JBTJEL010000036.1, forward strand.
CGACGAAATCGGTGATGACGTCCGCGCGCCACGCCTCCCAGTCATCGAAGTCGCTGTCGGCGAAAGCGGCCTCGCAGCGATCGCAATGGCAGTACTCGTCGCGGGGGAACCCGACGTCGTCGAGGCGAACGTCGGGGTTGACCTCGCCCGCTTCCTCGATGATCTCCAGCAGTCCGTCCCGGTAGCGTTCGTGGGTGGGGCAGACGTACGCCCAGTCGAAGTACGGGCGGTCACGGGTCGCCGGCTCGCCCGCGTCGCTCTCGGGGACCAGATCGGGGTTGTCGGCGGCCGCCTTGTTGTCGGCGAAGCAAGAGACCATGTTGACGGCGTTGTCGACGGGTTCGGCCGCGCGGCCGGTCACGTCCTTGACCTCGTAGAACCCGCGGTCGAACTCGGCCCACTCCAGCTCCGGCTCGTTCCGCGTCACGACGCCGTACATACCCGTCCCTACACACCCGGCGGTGTAAGTCGTTCGAAAAGGTAGTCGGAAGTCGGTGCCTCACCCACCGTCACCGGCCTCGGGCCGGCGACCGACGGGGCCTGATCGGTCGCCACAGCGGGCGTTACTCGCCGAGCGCCGTCTTGTAGACGACGGCGACGACGACCAGGGCGACCAGCGCGAGCAGTGGTTTCTTCGACATCGATCGATCGTTCGTGGCAATAGATTAAAGGGTTTCTGGTGGGCAACCGATCGCGGTCCGGCGAACGCTCGTGGTCACTACCGAACGGACGCGCCGAAAGACCGCTGCGTCAGAAACGTGGTCGAACTTCTCGCTCACTTCGTCTCGTTGTGAGTGTTCGGGTCGGCCTTGGAGATGCTCCGCTCGGCGCCCTCCATGTCGAGTTCGCTGAGGAACGAGAAGTCCTCCGTGCCGTCGACCGACGGCCCCTGCGTCCACGGCGCCTCGTACTCCTCGCCGTCGCGGGTCGTCGACATGAACGAGTAGTCGAACTCGTCGGGCATCTCGTCCTCGGGGAAGGTGTTCGGGACCGGCAGGTGGTCGAACGGGTCGTCGGAGTCCCCCAGCGAGTGCAGCGCTTCCAGCCACTGGTTCTGGTGCATCGCGTCGCGGGCGACCAGATACGAGAGCATGTCCTTCATGCCGGGGTCGTCGGTCATCTCCCAGAGGCGCGCGGCCAGCAGGCGGCCGGTCGACTCGGCCATCACGTTCGCGTACATGTCCGCTGCGAGGTTCCCGCTGGCGACGACGTAGCTGGCGTTGAACGGCGCGCCGTTGGCGTCGACCGGCATCGCGTTCAGCCCCGAGGAGAGGTACTGCCGAGGCATCATGCCCGACATCGCCGCGTTGACGGCGCCGTCCTGGCTCATCTGCTCGCGCAGTTCCGTCGGCGCGCCCTCGAGGTTCTTGGCGACTGCCGTCGCGAGCATCTCGATGTGCCCGATCTCCTCGACGGCGGTCTCCATCAGCAGTTTCCGGTACTCCTCGTGTTCGTCGGGGACGCCGAACGCCTGGAACATGTACTGCAGACAGACGCGCATCTCCCCCTCGACGCCGCCGATCGCTTCCTGCAGCATCTTCGCGAACACCGGGTCCGGCTCCTCGACTTCGACTGGGTACTGAAGCTTGTCGTCGTGGTAGAACATTGGAAGTCCCACCGATCCCACGGTCGGACTCTCAATAGGCGGGCGGCCTTCGAAGGCAAGCCTCGCTTCCGTTGGAAATCGAAACGACAGGTTAGAGCGAACGCGTATTCAAGCGACGTCGATCTGCTCGGGGATGCTGTCGCGGACGATGGTATCGCAGTAGGCACAGCGGATGCCGTCGTCGAGGACGTCGAACCGGGAGTCGACGGGTTCGTCCTCGGTGGTGATGCAGTGGCGGTTCGGGCACGAGAGGACGCCGACGACCTGTTCGGGACGCTCGACGCGGTGTTTCTCGACGACGTCGAAATCGCGGACGATGTTGATCGTCGCCGCCGGCGCGATGAGCGAGAGCACGTCGACCTCGTCCTGGCTCAGCTCGCGGCCCTCGACCTTGACGATGTCCTTGCGGCCGAGGCGGTCGCTGGGGACGCGCATGCCGACGCTGACGGTCTCGCCGCTGTCGGCGTCGATGCCGAGGATGGCGAGGACGTTCAGCGCCTGGCCGGCGCTGATGTGGTCGACGACGGTACCGTTGCGGATCTTGGAGACGCGGAGTTCGCGGTCGCTCATTCGTCACCTCCGAGGACGAGGTCCAAAAGCGCCATCCTGACGGGGACGCCGTTGTGGGCCTGCTGGAAGTAGTGGGCGTAGTCGGTGTCGTCGAGGTCGTGGGCGATCTCGTCGACGCGGGGGAGCGGGTGCATGACGGTCAGGTCGTCGCGGGCCGCCTCCAGCGTCTCGCTGTCGATCTGGTACTCGCCGGCGATGGCGCGGTACTCGCTCTCGTCTGGGAACCGCTCGGCCTGGATCCGCGTGACGTAGAGTACGTCCAGTTCCGGGAGCACCGGTTCGAGTTCAGTGTGTTCCCGGATGGTCGCCCCCTCCTCGTGGAGGTCGTAGCGGACGTTCCGCGGGAGCTTGAGGCTCTCCGGACTGATGAAGTGCTGATCGGCGTCGAAGTTCGTGAGCGCGTGGGCCAGCGAGTGGACCGTCCGTCCGTACTTCAGGTCGCCCATGATCCCGATGGTGAGGTCGTCGAACCCGGCCGACTCGCGGATCGTGTACAGGTCGAGTAGCGTCTGGGTCGGGTGCTGGCCGGCGCCGTCGCCCGCGTTGATGAGCGGGACGTCGACGAACTCGCTCGCCATCTGGGCCGAGCCCTCGCTGGGGTGGCGAAGGACTAGCGCGTCGGCGTACCCCTCGACCACCCGGACCGTATCCGCGAGGCTCTCGCCTTTCTTGACGCTGGAAGACTCGACGGTGCCCATGTCCACCACGTCCCCGCCCAGTCGCTTGACGGCCGCGGTGAAGCTCATCTTCGTCCGCGTACTCGGCTCGAAGAAGAGCAGCCCGAGCAGGGCGTTCTCGTGGCGGTCCGCGAAGGCCTCCGGATCCGCGGCCACCTCCGCGGCCCGGTCCAGCACCTCCTCGATGTCCGCCCGCGAGAGTTGTTTCGCACTGATAATGTGGTCGTGACGCATCGAGTAGTGTCGCGCCCTCGATTGTCTTGAATCTCCCGACACGGGACTGACCTCCCCCGGGAACCGCCGAACATCTGTCGCCGGTCCGTCCTGTCTTTCCCGTAGATTCAAGGCGGAAAGCGAGGCCACGCTCGCCCATGCTCGCTATCGCCGGAGGCAAAGGAGGCTGCGGGAAGACGACGACCGCGCTCGGGCTCGCGGCCGCACTCGCACGCGACGGCCAGCGCCCGCTCGTCGTCGACGCCGACTGTGACATGCCGAACCTCCATACCATGGCCGAGACCGAGCGCCACCCCGGCGTCGACGCCGTCGAGGACGGCGACTCGATCGCCCTCGCGACGCATCGCTCCGAGGTCGTCCCCGGCGTCGACGTGCTCCCGGCCGGGAGTGCCTCGGGGCCGATCGGGGAGACGGCGCTACGCCGACTCGCCCGCGCGCCACAGCGGGTCGTCCTCGACTGTCCGGCGGGCGCGACCGACGCCGCGGCCGCGCCGCTCCGGGGCGCCGACGCCGGGCTGGTCGTCTCGACGCCCGACCCCGCAAGCCGTTCAGACGCCGTCAAGACCGCCCGCATGGTCGAAGCGCTCGACGCGACCGTGCTCGGGAGCGTGATCACCCGTGCCCCCTCGCAGTCGCCGCTCCCGTCCGACGGCGAGGCGGCCAGCGTTCTCGAACCTGTCCTGGCGACGGTCCCACCCGTGGACGGCGCCGTCCTGCGGAGTCGGATCGGGCGGACGGCCTACGATCGACTCGCAACGGCGCTATCGAGGCGGAATCTTTAATCTGGTGGGGTGAGAAGAACGCGCTACGATGGTCAACCGGCTACACACGGGCATCGACGTCCTCGACCGCAAGCTCGGGGGCGGGATCCCGGAGGGGAGCATCGTCGCCCTCAGCGCCCAGCCGGCCAGCCAGGCGGAGCTGTTCCTCTACGAGCTCACCGCCACTCGCGGCACGCTCTATCTCTCGCTCGACCGGACCGCCCAGTCGGTCACCTCCAGCATCGAGCAGTCGCCGGCCCCGACCGGCGACCCGACGGTCCGACACATCTCGGGCGAGGCGCCGCTCGACAACGCGGGCAAGCTCGTCAGCGCCCTCCCTGAGACCTCCAACCTCATCGTCGACCCGCTCGACGTCCTCGAATCCCAGGAGCCGCCGTCGCGCTTCCGGTCGTTCATGAACGACCTCCAGAACCACATCGTCAACACCGGCAGCCTCGCGATCGTTCACTGCCTCGACGGCCGGTCCGTGCCGCCGCTACGCGATACGACTGAACACTTCGCCGACGTCATCTTCCAGCTCGACACCACGATCACAAGCGACGAGGTCGAGAACCGCCTCGCCATCCCCAAGTTCCGCGGCGGCCGCGCACCCAACGACATCATCAAACTCGACCTCGTCGAAGAGGTCTCCATCGACACCTCCCGCGATATCGCCTAGCCATCTTTTTCCCGCCCGGGTTTCCTCGCGCGCCGAAGCCGTGCTGCGAGGAACTCGGGCGGCAAAAACATGGGTGAAAACACCGTCAGAGCGAAGCTCTGACGAGGTGCTCAAAAGTCGCAGATTTTTGATATGACGAGACGGCAAAGCCGTCTCGAACCATCTCGTTCGCTTGCTTCACGAGACAGGCCGAACTCGCGCTTTGCGCGAGTTCGGTGAACCGGCGCCTTCGGCGCCGGATGTTCCACGTAGAGCGAGGGCACATCGGCCGACCTGCTGATTACGGCCCTGACCCGAAACCGGCCATCTCAAATTCGAACGAAACTGTGACAGTTGATCTGGTAGGGATGGATGTTTCACGTCGATCCAAGCCAGGTGGCCGTTACCTTCCCGATCACGAACCGTCATGCCGTCGTTGTCGAGGTGAAAGACGGGATTACTCAGACGACAACGAGCACTGGAAGAGTTTCCATCTCAGTTCGAGACAGCGACGGGGTGACCTTCCGAAATTACGAGTCGACAGGCGAGTTCCTGCCGCACGTCTCACGGCTCGAATTGGGAGAGGACCGCGACCGAAACGGGGATCCGATATACAGCCCGCCGGGGAAAGAACCGAACGACGCGATGACAGCTGATCCAGAGACCGATAGTGAAGATGGATTCGTCAGAATCACCATCTCCGGAACAGCACATCGAATTCTACGCAACCAACAGAAGGCAGCATCTTAGACTTTGTATCCCAGGTCTCTGAGCCTGTCGTCGACGGATTTCGCCCCCATCGAGAACGAACGGTCTGGCTCCGGTATGGGGTCGTCTGATTTGATTTCGCGCCGCTCACCGGTTTGATATTCGAGCCAGGGGACCTTCGTCAGTTCTTCGACGTGGATCCCGCGGTGATGGCCGTACGCTTTCATCTTCAGCGGCCCGACGCGATCGCCTAGTAGTTCTCCGTGGTCGGCACTGACAACGGTCTTCCCACGGAACGTGTTCATCAGCTCCTCGACCTTCGGAAGGACCAACTCCAGGTTTTCCCGATACAGGGTTTCCAGTGTCTCGTCGGAGATGTCTACCTCGCTGGACCAGATCTGGTTGTAGAGGCTGGACGGCTGGTCTTCTCTGCCGTTGAAGAGTTGCTGGGCGGTCTCGCCCAGGAAGGGGTGATGCGGACGGATGAAATGGACGATCAGACGCTTATTGGGGTGCTTTTCCGCGGCCTCTTTCGCGCACTCCATTATCAATGTCGGCTTGTCCTTCCCACCTTCTTCGCTCGGGTGCTCAACGACGTCGTACACCAGATGAAAGTTGGAGTCGGCTCCCTTTTTGAAAACCCAGGAATTTCCGGTCACGTAAACCGTATCGTGGAGTTCCCTTCCCTCGAAGTTTCCCTCGATGAAGCTCCGGGTGGTTCCCGCTCTCGATTCACGTGACCCGAGAGTCCCCGGTAGATCGGATAGCCGTTCAAATTCGTCGAACCGACAGGCGTCGAGAATGATGAGGTTGTCCCAGTCCTCTTCAAATATGTCGATTCCGGACTTGTTGTACGACTTGGGTCGAAATCTCCGATCGAGAAACCCGTTCAATTCCAGCAATGCGAGATGCGGATTCTGGACGGCTGTCTTTAGTTTCGACGCACCCACCATAGCAGAAACCAGACACCCACACAGTAAAAATGTAACTCAAAAACACAGAGGGGTTCGGTTTCTGTCTCAACGGATCGTGAACGCAGGTATCCTGATCCAGCCATACCATTGCAATGAAATGCAGACACTGCGACAGGGGCTCGGCTACAAGATCGTAAGCAGCTGGAGAGCTGTTCTGTTCTACTGGCTGTGCAGGCAAATACGATCCATCTCAAGACAGGCTGTCCGATCAATAGGCAGCCGAAACCGAACAGCAGTTTCGGCGCGATACGGGACGAAACAGACCTGAGCCGTGTGATGGCACGGCCCCGACGGCGACCGTAGATTGAAATCGTTCTATCACGTTGGCTCGGACGTGCCCGACGACCGCTACCAGCCGCTCCTCCAACTGGTCCACAATCGAGCCGGCGACGCCTTCCGTGGCGCGATTCGCTACGACGCCGACGAGTGGGCGGTGCTTTACCTCCGCGACGACGTCGCGACCGAACAGCTCCGCGAATCGATGGGGGCTATCATCGACCGCGCACGCAGTGCCGAATCGATCGTCCCGGAATCGGCGTACGACCGACTCGGCGAGACGCAGGCGACCGTCGAACTCCACGACCACGCTGCGGTCCTCCACTTCCGCACCGAACCGGACAGCGGCGTTATCGTCTCGCTCGACCGCGACGTAGCGAAGGGGCTCGGCCAGTTCGTCAACTCGTGTAACGCGGTCCTCGACGGGGATCGGCCGAGCGACGGCTCTACGGACTGACGCGAACCGGAAAAGGGAGCGGGCTTACTCCTCGGCGCCTTCGAGTTCCTCGACGATCTCCTCGGCGTCGATGTCCTCGTCCTCGAGGGCTTCCTCGATGTCGCCGCCGCCCATACCGCCCATCATGCCGCCCATGCCGCCCATCATGCCCATGCCGCCGCCGAGCTCTTCCTGAACGATGATGCGGTCGATGTCGAGCAGGTTGGTGAGCTGCTGGGCGATCTGCTGTTTGCCCATCATCCACTGCTGGTTCATCGTGAGCTGGGGCGTCGCCTCGATGTAGAGCGTCTCCTTCTCGACCTCGACGGTCTCGTACTCGGGCTCGCTCTCTTCCTCGTCGTCGTCCTCGTCGTCGTCGGACTCGACGAGCTGCTCCTCCTCGACGGTGTCCGTCTCGAACCAGACCTCCAGATCCATGTCGAGGAAGACGTTCAGCAGCGCGCTCGCGCGCTGCTCGCGGTCCTCGACCTCGTCGAGGACTTCCCACTCGTACTCGATGTCCTCGCCGGCGAGCGGGTGGTTGAAGTCGACGCGGGCGCGGCCGCCGATGATCGTCTCGACGTGGCCGTGCTCGCCGTCGATGTCGACGTGCGCGCCGGGGTAGCGGTCGTCCTCGGGGATGCGGTCGGCGCTGACCGTGCGGACCTCGTCGTCGTCGAACTCGCCGAAGGCCTCCTCGGCGGAGACGGTCACGCTGCCGGTGTCACCGACTTCGCTGCCGATGATGTCCTCCTCGACGGCGCCGAAGACGTGGCCCTCGCCGAGCACGATGGTGCGCGGGGCGAACTCCTGGTCCTCGCCGACGCCCTCTTCCTCGGCGACGTCGGGGTCGGTCGTGTCGACCAGGTCGCCGCCCTCGACGGTGCGCGCGGTGTAGTCGAGTTCGATGAAGTCGCCGTTCTGGAGACCGGTGGTCTCCTCGGCCTCGGCGTCCTCGGTCTCTTCGCTCTCGACTTCCTCGTCGACGTCCGCGGCTGTCTCGTCGGCTTCGTCCTGCTCGGACTCGTTACTCATACGATCACGGACTGGCGTTGCACTCTTAAGAACAACGTTTCGGGCGCGCCTCACCCGCGGGAGAACGTCCGGAACCGCTCACTCGCCGACCGCCGAGCGGAACTCGGGGACGCCACCGACGCCGAGGTCCGCCTCGAACAGCGCGCCGGCGCCGTCACCCTCTTCGTCGCGGGTGCCCGCCGGCCCCTCACCGGGGCCGAGCGCCGTCGTGACGTATGCGGTCTCGCAGTCGGGGCCGCCGAAGGTGACCGCCGACACCTTCTTCGCGGGGAGTTCGACGCGGCGCGCTTCGGTTCCGTCGGGCGCGTAACGGGCGATCCGGCCGCCGTCCCAGAACGCCGACCAGACGTGCCCCTCGGCGTCGACGGTCATCCCGTCAGGGAAGCCCTCGACGCCGCTGGCGTCGACGACCGTCTCCCGGTCGGAGAGTTCGCCCGTGGCCTGGTCGTAGCTGTAGCGGTAGATCCGCTCGGCGTCGGTCTCAGTGAAGTACAGCCCCTCCCGGTCCGGCGTGAACCCCATCCCGTTGGGGATCTGCACGTCCGTTTCGATCGTCGTCAGCGACCCGCCGGTGTCGAGGCGGTAGAGGCGCCCGCCGCCGTCCTCGGTCGGCATCGTCCCGCAGTAGACCCGCCCCTCGGGGTCGGCGATGACGTCGTTGAACCGCGAGTCGCGCTCTTCGGGAATCTCGTCGACGACCGGCTCGCCCAGCCCCGACGCGGGACTCCACGGGCGGATCGTCCCGCGGTCGCAGAACAGGAGCAGGTCGCCGGACTCCTGGATCGTGTACCCTCCGATCTTGCCATCGTAGTCGAGTACGCGTTCGTACTCGCCGACGCCTGACTCGCCCGCGGCCGTTCCGCCCTCGTAGCGGAACAGGTCCCCCGCGGGGATGTCGAGCCAGTAGACGGCGTCCTCGTCGGGGTGGTAGATCGGGCCCTCGCCCGTGTGGCAGTGCGTGTCGGCGATGCGGCGGACCGCGTCGTCGCTTCCGGAGTCGCTCATTACGTTGCACCTCCCTCGGCCGACTCCAAAAGTCCACGCATGTACCCCACGGCGAACAGCCGGCCCTTGCTGTGGTAACCGGGGTTGGAGTTGTCCTCGCCGGCCATCGTCGGGACGTGGTCGGGACGCATCGGCCCGTCGAATCCCACGTCGACGTAGGCGTCCATCGCGGCTTGCATGTCAGTCGGGCCGTCGTCGTGCCACGTCTCGACGAAGCGGTCGGCGTCGCCCTCGACGTCCCGGAAGTGCGCGAAGTTGATCCGGTCGCCGAAGTGGCGGATCGTCTCGGGCACGTCGACGCCCATCGCGGCGAAGTTGCCCTGGCAGAGCGTGACGCCGTTGTACTCGCTGTCGTAGGCGTCGAGGATCCGGTCGTAGTTCTCGACGCTGTTGGCGATGCGGGGAATGCCGCGCACCGCCTCGCGCGGCGGGTCGTCGGGGTGCAGTCCGAGCTTCACGCCGGCCTCCTCGGCCACGGGGACGACCTCCGCGAGGAAGTACTCGATGGCCTCCCACAGCTGGTCGCGCGTCACGTCGGCGGCCGCGGCGTCGGGGCCGCCGCGCATCTTCGCGTCGTCGTACCCCGTCGTGAGCGAGCCGCCGCGGGCGTCTACGTGAGCCCCGGTGCGCGCCCAGCGGACGCCGGCCATCCAGTCGTAGCAGACAACGGGGATGTCGAGATCGCCGCAGTCGCGGACGAACTGCTTGAACTCGGCGATGTCCTCGTCGCGGCCGTCCAGCCCGAGCCGGATCCGGTCGGTCAGCGGGACGCTCCCTTCGAGGACGGAGAAGCGCAGGCCGGCGTCCTCCAGCCAGTTTTTCGTCCCGAGGAGGTCGTCGTACGTCCAGCGGGTCTTGCCGTCGCCCACTTCCAGCGGGTGGATCACGGCGTTCGTCACGCCCAGTTGCATCGCGAGCTGCCAGCGCTCGTCGGGTCGCCGGGGGAGTACGAGCGATAACTGAACCATGTGCAACGGTTGCACACCTCCCGTTATCGTGGTTCCGATCGCTTCGATGGAAGAGAGAAAGGCGACTACTCGTTTTTCTTGCCGCTCTCGCAGATGTTGCCCGTCACCCAGACCTCGTTGTCCTCGGTGAGTTCGATCCCGATCCCGAGCCGGTTGATCTCGGGGTAGTTGAGCACCTCGCGGTAGACGCGGTTCGAGGTCCACTTCTCGAAGATGTCGCGGGCGACCTCCGTCTCGTTCTCGTGGTACACCGTCTCGCCGCCGTCCTGGTAGTTCCGCCCCGCGTAGGTCTTGTGGAGGACCTCGAAATCGTAGGCGTCGTTCGTCGGGTCCACGATGTACTGGGCGTCCTCCTTCTTGAACTTGCAGCGCTCGGCGAGTTCGAACGCCCGGTAGCGCTCACCCACGTCGAGCCCGTTCGACTCGTGGACCAACTGCCCTTTCTTCGCCATCGCGGCGCTGTGGTTCGCCGCCATCGCGTTCACCTGAACGACGAGGCTCCCGTTGGCGTTCGTGAACGGCTGCAGCCCCTTCGACTCACGCCAGTCGTTCAGCATCCGGCGGAGTTCCATCTCGATTTTCTCCTCGCTGAACCGTCGCGGGAGTTTCGGCGTCCGCGTCGGGACTGCCGTCGGCGTCGGCGCCACGGTCGGCGTCCCCGTCGGCGTCGGGACCGAGGTAGGCGTCAGCGTCGGGAACGCAGTCTCGGTCGGGATCCCCGTCCCGTTCGTCTCCGTTCCGGTCCCCGCGGTCGTCGGGGCGGGCGTCGGCGTCACCGCCGATCCGTCCCCGCCGGACCCGTCGTCACCGCCAGTGTCATCCGAACCACCAGTGTCGGCGTCGTCGCCACCGCCACCGCCGAGCATCATTGCGCCGGCGATACCCCCGATCAGGACGACCCCGACCGCGACGGCGACGACGATTACGACCTTCCGATCAACCATGTTGTCCCGGAACCGGAGTCGAGACTTAAATCTTGGCAATACCACAGTTTCCGGTGACCGCCCGATCCAGTGGCAGTCACGAGTCGGTCACGGGGAGCGACGAACCAGTTCGGCAGCCGCTCGTCCGGGCGCCGAGACCGGAACGGTAAGGTGGCCTATGGTCCAGGCTCAGGACGACGAGTCCGCCATGCACGACGCCTTCCCCGACGTGACCCTCCACAACGTCGCCGAACTCGCCGACCACCCGTGGGCCGACGGCGGGCTGGAACTCCGACGGGTTCCCGACGACGTCGCCGCCGCCCTCAACGTCGCGGCGCGCGACCGGGTCCGCCACCCCGCCGGCTGTGAAATTCGGTTCGTCCCCGCCACGGACGCGACCGTCCGCGTGACGCTCTCGGCTGCCGGGGAGTCCGTCCTCCGCGAGTTCTGGGGGTCGTTCCAGAGCCCGGAGATCCACCAGCTCGACGACGACCCGGTGACGCTCGAACTCTCCCAGCCGGAGGCGCTGGCCGGCCTCGACCCGGAGGCCGCGCCGGACGCCGCCGACGCGTTCGACCCGCGGGTGTGTCGCCTCCGGTTCGAACCGTGGGCGCCCGTCGCTATTCACGATGTTCGCGGCCGCTGTCGGCCGCCCGAACCCGACGAGGTGCCGAGGACGCGATATCTGGCCTACGGTACCTCGATCACCGAGGGCGCCTCGGCCTCGGCGTCGCACCTGACCTACGTCTCGCGGGTGGCCCGGGACCTCGGGCTGGACGCGGAGAACCTCGGGATGTCCGGGTCGGCCTACTGCGAGCCCGCGATCGCCGACTACGTCGCCGGGCGGGACGACTGGGACGCGGCGACGCTCGCGCTGTCGGTCAACATGGCCAACCGCGGATTCACCGTCGAGCAGTTCCGCGAGCGGGCCGCGAACCTCGTCTCGACGGTCGCCGACGCCCACCCCGACGACCCCGTCGTCTGCGCGACCCTCTTCCCGTATCACGCCGACCTACAGATCGGCGGCGACCGCGAGCGGGCGCGGGCTTACCGTGAGGCACTGGCGGAAGCCGTCGCCGACTGCGGGCGCGAAACCGTCTCACTCGTCGACGGGCGCGAACTGACCGGCGCCACCGGGCTGACGACGGATCTGCTCCACCCCGGCGACGCGGGCATGGAAACAATCGCGGACGGCATCGGTGCCGAACTTCGAGCACGGCTGTCGGATTGAGATAGGGAGCGGCGGACTTTTGCCGCCGAGGCGAGTTCGCCCGGCCATGTACGAGGTCGAGATCAAGGTCCGGGCCGCCCACGAGGCCGTCGAGTCCGCACTCGACGACGCCGGCGCCGAGCGCGTCGGGAAGGTCGTCCAGGAAGACACCTACTACGACGCGCCTCACCGCGACTTCGCGGAGACCGACGAGGCGCTCCGGATCCGCCGGGAGTGGGACTCGAACGGGGACGAATCGACGGGCGAGACGAAGATCACCTACAAGGGACCGCTGCTGGAGGCCGAGTCGAAGTCGCGGGAAGAACACGAGACGACCGTCGCGGAGGGCGACGCGGCTGTCGGTATCCTCGACGGACTGGGATTCGAACCCGCGGCCACCGTCCGGAAGGAGCGCGACCGGTACGAACTGGACGGCTACACCGTGACGCTCGACAGCGTCGACGGCCTCGGCGAGTTCGTCGAGGTCGAGACCGAGACGGACGGCGACCGGATCGAGGACGCGCGAGAGGGCGCCCGCGCCGTCCTCGACTCGCTCGACCTCGATCCGGACGAACAGATCCGGACCTCCTATCTCGGTCTGTTGCTCGACGACGATGCGTAGTAGTAATTGATCGGGGCGTTCTGGTTTCCGCAAGTTATACGAGTTGGGGTGTCCAACCCGGACGTAATGACGAACAGGAACGTCAACGTCCAACCGGCGGCGGGCCGCGCCGTCGAGGATCAGGCAGTGGAGATCGTCGAGCGGAAGGGATTGGGACATCCGGACTCGATCTGCGACGGGATCGCCGAGAGCGTCTCGCAGGCGCTGGCACAGACCTACCTCGACCGGGTCGGGAAGGTGCTGCATTACAACACCGACGAGACGCAGCTCGTGGCGGGCGACGCCGCGCCGGCGTTCGGCGGCGGCGAGGTGCAGGAGCCCATCTACCTGCTCATCGTCGGCCGAGCGACCAAGGAGTACGAGGGCACGAAGATCCCCGCCGAGACCATCGCGCTCGACGCCGCTCGCGACTACCTCGAGGAGAACTTCCCGCACCTCGACGTGGGCACCGACGTCGTCGTCGACGTCCGCCTCGGCGAGGGCAGCGGCGACCTCCAGACGGTCTTCGGTGAGGAGGGCTCGGTCCCGATGGCCAACGACACGAGCTACGGCGTCGGCCACGCGCCGCTGACCGAGACCGAGCAGATCGTCCTGAACGTCGAGAAGCGACTCAACGGCGAGTACAGCGACGAGAACCCGGTCGTCGGGCAGGACATCAAGGTCATGGGCAAGCGCGAGGGCGACCAGATCGACGTGACCGTCGCGGCCGCCACGGTCGACCGCCACGTCGCCAACCTCGACGAGTACCGCGACGCGGTCGAGGCCATCCGCGAGTACGTCGAGGACGTCGCCGGCGAGTACACCGACCGCGAGGTGACCGTCCACGTCAACACCGCCGACGACTACGACGACGGCGCCATCTACCTCACCACGACCGGAACCTCCGCAGAGCAGGGCGACGACGGCTCGGTCGGCCGCGGTAACCGCGCTAACGGCCTGATAACGCCCAACCGGCCGATGAGCATGGAAGCGACGAGCGGCAAGAACCCCGTCAACCACATCGGGAAGATCTACAACCTCCTCTCGACGGAGATCGCCCAGTCGGTCGTCGCCGACGTCGACGGCATCCGTCAGCTCCAGATCCGCCTGCTGAGCCAGATCGGCTCGCCCATCGACGAGCCCCACGTCGCCGACGCGACCGTCATTACCGAGGACGGCGTCTCGGTCTCGGACATCGAGGACGAGGTCGAGGCCGCCATCGACGCGGAACTGGCCGACGTGACCGAGGTCACCCGCCGCGTCATCGAGGGCGAACTCTCCACGTTCTGACTGCCGCGGTTTTCTTTTCTCCGGTCTTCTCTTCTCCTGTCTGCTCTCCGCTCCCTCCCGCTGGAGTGGCGACCGCGGTCGCTGACGAAGCCTGTTTATACGTCCGGTCGGCAACAGCTATCCATGCAGCCGCCCGGCGCCGACGTCGTCGTGGTCCGCCACGGCGAGATCGGGACCAAGAGCAACCACGTGGGCGCGAAGATGGAGCGCCAGCTCCGCGAGAACCTCGCCGCCGTGCTGGCCGACCGCGGCGTCGACGGCGAGGTCGAACAGCGCCGCCTCCGTCTGCTCGTCCACACCGACGACCCCGAGGGCGCCACCGCCGCGGCCGCGGACACCTTCGGCGTCGTCTCCGCGAGTCCGGCCAGCCGCGTCGAACCCACCATCGACGCCATCTGCGAGGGACTCGCCGAGACGGCCCGCGAACACTACGACGGGGGGACCTTCGGCGTCTCGGCCCGACGCGCCGGCGAACAGTCCGCCCACCCGTTCTCCAGCACGGACATCGAGCGCGAGGGCGGAAGCGCGGTGTGGGAAGCGGCCGAATCCGAGGGCGTCGACCCCGAAGTCGACCTCGACGACCCAGATACGGAGTTCTTCGTCGACTGCCGCGAGGACGAGGCGTTCCTCTTCCTGGAGAAGCGGTCCGGTCCCGGCGGGCTCCCGCTGGGGACGCAGGACCCGGTCGTCGCGCTGATGAGCGGCGGCATCGACTCGCCGGTCGCCGCGTGGGAGATCATGAAGCGCGGCGCGCCGGTGATCCCGCTGTACGTCGCGCTCGGCGACTACGGTGGCGTCGACAACCAGGCGCGAGCGCTGTCGACGACGGAAACGCTGGCGTCGTACGCGCCTGAACGCGACATGCGCCTGCGGATCGCGCCCGGCGGCGACGCGGTCGCGGACATCGCCGACGCGGTCGAAGTCGGTCGGATGGTCGTCCTCCGGCGGTTCATGTTCATGGTCGCCGAGGCCGTCGCCGAGGAGCACGGCGCCGTCGGCATCGTGACCGGCGAGTCCATCGGCCAGAAGTCCAGCCAGACGACCGCGAACCTCGCGGTGACGAGTGCGGCCGTCGACCTGCCCGTCCACCGGCCGCTGGTGACCGTCGACAAGACCGACGTCACCCAACGGGCTGACGCCATCGGGACCTTCCACGAGTCGACCATCCCAGCCGGCTGCGACCGTCTCGCTCCGGAGTACCCCGAGACCCGTGCGCGCCTGACCGACATCGAGGAGCGAGAGCCCGCCGACCTGCGCGAGCGGGCGCAGGTGGTCGCCGCGGACGTCGAACCGGTCGCGGAGTCGCCCTCGAGCGACCCCGGGGAAGGCGAAACCGCTTAGGGGCGCCCCGTTCAGTTCTCTTCCATGACGCGGGTGTGTCTGGTCGGTTCCGACGACGTCAACCTCCGCTACGAGCTGCTCTCCCGCGAAACGGCGCGCAACGCGCTCGCTACGTACGACCTGCGCGAACCCTTCGAGAACGCGGTCGGCCTCGAGACGGTGAGCCTCGGCGCCGCCGTTGCGCTCCTGAACGACCTCAACTGGTACCTCGTCCGCTTCGTCGACGAGGCGATGGTCCTCGAACCGAGCGTCAGCGACGACGAGTGGCTCTCCCGCGACCTCGCCGCGGCCATCCGCGACGACGACGTCGGCCCCGACGAGGCCGCCCGCTTTCTCAAGATCTACGGCCTCGAATCCGCCGACGAGGCGGAGGACCTCGACGACGACCGCCAGGACGGTGCGCCTGCTGGCGGCGCCCCCGGCGACTCTTCCGTCGACGAGGGACAAGTCGACGATTCCGAACGACCGGGCGGCCCGGAATCACCACAGGGTCCAGCGCCCAACGGCGGCAGTAGTCCGAGCCGTCGCTCCGACGATCCGAAGCGACTGGTCGAGCCCATGTTCGTGACACGGACGGGAGAGGACCTGCCGGACTACGACCTGCGCGACGTCGAGGAGACGGTCGTCGAACGCGTGACCGAATCCGAATTCGGCGCCTGAATCGCTCACGTCCTCGATATAGCGCCCCGTAGTCCGCGGCCGTCAGGTGCCGCCAGCAGCTTTATGCGGCTTTGTGACACACTTTCCTAGCGTGTCATCTCTCCGATCGGTCCTCGGGATGACCGCGGTGCTCGTCCTCGCGGGCGTCGTTCCGGGACTGGTCGGTGGCGCCGTTGCGGAGCGGTTGGCCGGCGAGCGTGCGCCATCGCTCGACGAGCAACCGTACCACTCTGACGGTCACCCGTTCCTGTCTGATGGCCCCCCCGATTCGTTCGGTGACAGGGGCCCGCCGCCGTTCGAACGCCCCGGGGCAGTGGGTAGTGACAACGAGAGCGCGGCGGTCGTCCAGACCGTCACCTACCGGCAGGCGTCCAACGCGACGGGCAAGATCGACGTGACGCATCGCTACCGCGTCGGCGAGAACGCGTCCGCGCTGGTGGTCTACGGGTATCACCGCGGGAACGTGACCGATGCCGACGGGTTCGCGGAACGGGACAACGGACGCTGGCTGTGGGACGGGACCACGGAGCGACCGAATCTGACCGTCCGCGTGGGCGTCAACCGGTCGAGCCGCCGCTTCGGCGGACTACGCTGGGTCGACACCGGCAACTGGTCGCTCGCCAACCCGCGGACCGACTTCGCCTACCGCGACGGAAACAGGAGTCGCTGGGTCTATTCGTGGCAGGACACGCCGCTCGTCGATCAGCGAACGCGCGTGGACAACGAGACCGGCGGGTTCGCCGGCCCCTCGGTGGTCTATCTCGGCCCCTACGAAGCTCACACTGCCAATGCGACGAATCAAACGCTGCGGCTCGTCCGTCCTGAGACCGCCGAGATGGCCGACCCGCCAAAGCGGATTCTCGAAGCGCTGGGTGAGACGTCGCGGCAACTCCGCGTCGGTGCGCGCGACGACGTCGTGAACGCCTTCGCCGGCCCGTCGCCGCTCCGGCACGGCGGCACGACCGCGACCGACGGCGGCGGCCACCAGGACTTCTGGGCGTCGGCGCAGGCCGACGCGGCCAGGCCGTCGAGCATCTGGATCCACGAGTACGTCCACACGCGCCAGTCGTTCGTCCTCGGTCCCGAGATGACGTGGTTCCGCGAAGCCAGCGCGAGCTACTACGCCGCCGTCTGCGCCTTGCGGGCGTTCCCCGACCGTCCCGCGACCTTCGAGCGGTTCGTGAACCGACTCGGAGAAAACGAGAGCGCGAACGCGACGCTGGCCGACCGCTCCTCGTGGTCGTCGACGTACGTCCCGTACGCGAAGGGCGCCCGCGTGCTCGCCGCGCTCGACGGCCGGGTCCGAAACGCCACCGACGGGAATCGAACGCTGCAGGACGTCTTCCGTCGACTCAACGAACGCGACGGGCTGGTGACCTACGACGCGTTCGCGGGCATCGTCGGGAACGTCAGCACCGAATCACAGCGGTCGTGGCTGGACGACCACGTTCGCAACGGCACGACGGCATCTCTGCCGACGTCGCCGTACGCGTACACGGTCCCTGGCGGCGAGAACGACGCCGACGGCGACGGGGTGTCCGCTGCGGCCGAGCGCCGGAACGAGACGCACCCCTTCGTCGCCGACACGGACGGGGACGGCGTCGACGACGGGACCGAACTTCAGCGTGGAAGCGACCCGACCGATCCGTACTCGACGCCGACGACACGGAATACCACGGCCAGCGGGTTACTGCGGCACGTCGTCGGTTTCGGACCGTAGCTAGCAGGGGAGGGCCCAGCAGCACAGCGGGCCTGGACGACGAGGGGAACGGCGCTTTCAAGGCGCCGTCGCCCCGGTGTTCGAGTATGACCACCGTCGCCGTATTCGTCCGGCCGCCCGAGTCCGGGACCGTCCTGCAGAACTGCGTCGACGCCGGAGCGGTGTCCGCCGCGGAGGCGGCGGATCTCTACGCCGCGATGGTCGGCGACGTCTGCGCCGCTGTCGAGACCAGTGGCGGCGAACTGCTCGTCAACTACCGTCCCGTCAACGCGGACGACCCCACCACCCCGACGGAAGACGAGGACGCGCTGGAGGCCGTTCGTGAGGTCGTCAGCGGTACTCTCTCGGACCCTTCCAGCGCCCGGTACGAGGTACAGGTCGGCTCGTCGTTCTCGGCCCGCGTCGGCAACACGGTCACGCACCTCCTCGAACGTGAAGAAGTCAAAAGCGCCGCCGTCGTGCGACCGGAAGCGCTCCTGCTCGAACGGCGCCACGTCGACAGCGCGGCGATGAAGCTCCGCAAGTCCGAAGTCGTCCTCGGGCCCGCGACGGACGGGCGCATCTCCTACGCCGGGTTCACCGACCCGATCGACTTCGAGGACGCCTTCGCGCCGCCGGAGGTGGAGACGGTGACCGACCGCGGTCGCGATGCGGGACTGGACGTGGACTTCATCGAGATGCTGCCCGTCGCCGGGACCGCCGGAGGGTTCGCCACCGCCGTCTCGCAGATCCGGGCGCGCCAGCGGGCCGGCCTGCGAGTGCCGCCGCTGACCGCCAACGTGCTCGACGACCTCGGACTGCGCGCCGAAGCGATCGACGAGCGCCTTGCCGTCGGGCGGGACTGACCAACCGACAGGTCTTAGGGCCGACGAGCGGAAGTGACTCACGCGGTGGGATAGCGAAGTGGCCTACCGCGCCTGCCTTGAGAGCAGGTGTCCTCACGGACACAGGGGTTCAAATCCCCTTCCCACCGCTTTCTACCGCGACCGATTCGACGAGCACAGCGTAGCGTGTGCTCGTTCTCGTGAGCGGTGAAGTCGCGTCGGGATTTGAGACCTCCAATCCGTCAACCAGGGATGCAGGACCCCCAGTCCCCGAAGACACTTACCAGATCCACGCGGCCGTCGTGTGTGGGAGAGATCAAATCGAGGCGTAACTTTCTCCGCGCCGGGGCTGGCGCAGCGATGGGCGGGGCAGTCCTGTACCTGATCGGCGGCCGATCGGGTTCGGATGCCGAATCCGAGCCCGCGACGGACCGCGCCCCGACACCGCTGTCGACAACCGGAAACTGGCGCCAGTACCGCGCCGACGCGGCGAATACGCTCTCGAAACCCGATACCACCGTCCTCCCGGAATCGGGGACCGTCTACTGGCAGTCGCCGGCGTCGAGCGCACCCGTTTTCGACGACGACGCGATGTTTCTCGAACGGCCGAACGGATCCGCGAGCGTCACGATCGCCGCTCATTCGAGAGAGACGGGCGACTCGCTCTGGGCGGGGCCGAATCGGACCGGAACTGCCCGGTCACCAGCGGTCGGCCGCTACGTGTTCGGCACCGGCAGCGCAGTGACGGGGATCGACGTCGAGGACGGTGACGTCGAGTGGCAAGTCGAACCGAAGGCCCACGGTCCGTGGGCACCGGTCCTCAACGATCGAACGCTGTATCTCATCGGGGAGCGGTACGACGAGACGCCCGCGATGCTCCTCGCGATGGACGACGAAACCGGGCAGACGCGCTGGAAAGACGCGTTCCGGGGGCCCGAGACCGATATCGAGTCGGGACCTGCAGTCGGGGAGGAGCACGTCTACGTCGCGACGAAAGCGGGACGAGTGATCGCCTACGCGAAGTCCGACGGCCGTCGCCGCTGGGTCGCGAACGCAATGGACGCCGTACGGGTTCCGGTAACGATCGGAGACGGATCGGTGTTCGTGGCGGACGAGTCCGGAACGATCAGCGCGTTCGCGACAGCGGACGGAACGCTTCGGTGGCGGCGATCCGTCGCGGAGCCGTCCGATGGATTCGCCTACGGAGCGGGGACGCTGTACTACGCAGCGGAAGGCGGCGTTTACGCGATGGATGCCAGTGACGGAAGCGAGCGCTGGGTGTTCACTGGTTCCGACCCGCTGGCTCCCGCCGTCGGTGCAGAGGCGGTGTACGTCGCCACTGGACTGGACGACCGTGGGTTGTACGCCGTCGAGAAAGCGACGGGAAACCCCATCTGGTCGTACACCTTCCCCCGAGTATACGAAGGCGACCTGGTTCAGGGCGGCGCACGGTTTCCGCCGGTCGCACTCGACGGCGGACTCTTCGTCACTGCCGACGACGGACTGTACGCGTTTGGACCCGCGGACTGAACAGTTCCCTTCGAGAACTACTCTTCCTGCAACTCGCTGATCGCCTCTTCTTGCTCTCGTCTCGCGATCCCACCGCTCTCTGCGTGGCGACCGGCGTACTGCCGGCCGGGAATCGCGGACCAGACGGAGTCGCCGCCCGACTCGGTGGTCCGCCGAAACCAGGCCGCACAGACGACCAGATAGGCGACCACGGCGAACCCGAGACTCGCCACGTAGGCGTTCTCGGCCAGACCCAGCCCCTCGACGATCATATCCAGCAGGGCGGCGGTCCCGGTGACGAACGCGCCGCCGATCAGGAAGAACACGACGAGGACGCGCACCCAGCGGGGGACCGAGAAGTCGACGGTTCGCGACATACCGGCGCTTGGTCGGCTCGTGGAAAAGGTCTTCTGGCTAACAATTCGTCGCCGTGCCGGGCGAGCCGTCGGGTCAGACCCGCCGGTAGTCGCCGAGCCGCGTCCCGTCGAGGAGGTACGCCTCGCCGTCGACCAGTCCTTCCGGGAGGAAGGGCGCGAGGAACTCCTGACCGTCGACGTTGACCCAGGTGCCGCCGGAGAGGTCGTTGAACGCCGGGCAGACGACGAGTTCGGCGTCGACATCGAGGTCCGCGTCGTGGAACTCGCGGAACGGTTCGGGGTTCAACTCGCCGCGGAGCCACACTCGCTCGACGCGGGCGCCGCCGACTTCGTCTTCGAGGCGGACGACCGGGTGTTCGTGGGCGACGCAGACCACGTCGGCGGCGAGCACGTCGGGGCTCGGCCAGGTGTGGCCGTGGGCGAACCCGACCTCCCCGATGCGGACGCCGTGGCCCGGCGTGATCTCGACCGATTGATCGACCCGTTCGAGTACCTCCTCGACGTCGCCGTCGTGGTTGCCCTTGACCAGCGTGACGGGGAGGTTTGCGGGCAGGCCCTCGAACAGCGCGAGAATCTCCTCGCGTTCGTCCCGGCCGGAACCGCCGATGGCGTTGGCGAGGTCGCCGAGGACGACAAGCCGGTCCGGCCGCTCGGCGTCGACGAGCGCGAGGAGCGATTCGCGGCGGTCGGGGCCGTGGTCGGGGAGTTCGACGCCGTCGCGTCGGAGGCCCGCCTCGATCCCGGCGTGGTAGTCGGCGACGACGAGCAACCGTCGCCCGTCGGCCGTGGCGATCGCCGCGGGCTCGCCCGGGATCGGTTCGACGCCCATCAGATCGGCTTGTAGACATCGTCGTCGGGCTCGTAACACCGGCCGTCCATCAGCGCGTCCTGGATGGCGTCGCGCACCGCGTCGCCCGACGCACCGGTTCGGGAGGTCACCGCGTCGACGATGTCGTCGGCCGACGCGCCGTCGCCGTCGTCGAGGTCTGCCATCGCGTCCATCACCGCGTCCTCGACGTCGACGTCTTCGGCGGGCTCGGTCGCTTGGTCCGCTGGTTCGACCTCGGCCGATTCCTCGGCGGGACCGGAGTCGGTCGACTCCTCGGCCGGCTCGGGTTCCGATTCAGTCTCCGGTTCGGGTTCGGACTCGGTGTCAACCGTGCCAGTGTCGTCGGCAGTCGCGTCGGCCGCGGGTTCGCCCTCGGCGAGTTCGTCGGGGTCGGGCGTCTCGATGCCAGCCTCGCCGGGTTCGCCGACCTCGCTCCCGCTCTGGAACTCGGTGCCGTACTCCGACTCGATCTCCTCGCGCTCCTCCTCGTCGAGTTCGAACTCGCCCGGATCGAAGTCGTCGAGATCATCGCCGGCGCCGCCCGCGTCGGCGGTTCCGGCGGGCTCGTCGGCGGTCGACTCGACCGCGGCGTCCGTCTCGGCGGGCTCGTCGACCGCAGTCTCGGTGGATTCGGCGACTGCCGTGCCGCCGGTCTCGGACGTGGTCGCCTCGACCGGTTCGGAATCGGTCGTCGTCGGCTCGGAGTCGTCGGCCGCTGACTCCGGCTCGGTGGATTCCGAGTTAGACTCGGCGGCCACCTCGGTCGTCGTTTCGCTCGACTCGGCGGAGACATCTGCCCCTGTGTCGGCGTCTGCGGTCTCTGCCGTCGCGGACGATTCGGATTCCGTGCCCGAAGCCGTCTCGTCGGCGGTAGACGTCTGCGTCGTCTCGGCAGTTGTCGTTTCAGTCGTCTCGGCAGTGCTGGTTTCGCTCGCAGTCGCTGCGGACGATTTGTCCAGCGCACCGCCGAGGTCGGTGCTCTCGCCGCCGACGTTGGGTGCGATGTCCATCGCGGCGAGCGACGCGAGGTCGGCCTCGCCGGGCGCGTCGGGCGAGGCGCTGTGCCCGTCGACTTCCTCCCGGTCACCGGTGACGACTTCGAGGGCCTGGACGGCGGTGTCGCGGACCGCGGCCAGGTAGGCGGGCGTCGTGCCGTAGTGGTCGATCGCGAGCGGGATGCCGGAGGCGAGTCCGGTGTCGATCCCCTGGGATTCGAGCGCGGCACGCAGTTCGTCGCCCCGTTCGTCCATCTGGAGTGCGTGGGCCATCGTCCGCACGCGGTCGAGGGTCTGGCGGGCCGTCCCGACGGTCCAGCGGTCGCGGGTCTCCGCGTCGACCTCGTTGACGTTCTCCGGTCGGATCGAGGTGTAGGTCACGTCGGAGTCGTCGGGCTGGAACGTCCGTGCCTTCCCGGTGACCGCGACGAACATCGGCGGCTGGGCGCGCTCGAAGAAGGCCTGCGCGTCGGGCTGGTACTGCCCGGCGTAGACGACGAACGCGCCGGTCGGGTCGACGACGCGAGCGCGGAGCACGTCGTCGCTGGCGTTCTCGACCTCGGTGAGGACGCCGACGACGAACAGGCGGTTGACCCGCCCGCCCGTCGGCGTGACCACGTAGTTCGGGGCGCGCTCTTCGTCGCTCTCGGAGTAGGAGAAGTCGGCGTCCTCGAACTCCGCGGCGAACAGGCGGTAGGCGACCTCGCGGCGGCCCGCGCCGCCCTGGTCCTCGGATCCGCTCATTGTCGCACCTCCGCCAGCAGGTCGCTGGCACGGCCCGCGGGGTCGTCCTCCGTCTCGTCGAACGAGCGGGCGTTGAGGTTGGCGCCGTACTCGTCGACCGACAGCGAGCCGCGGACGCGGAACTCGCGGCCGACGATCTGCTCGCGGATGGCGTCCGCGACGGCCTCCTGGTCCATCTCCTCGCGGGCGTGCTCCTTCGCGTCCTCGACGCCGCCGCCGTAGATCTCCTCGGTGAGCCCGTCGTCGAGGATGGCGGTCACGGTGCCGGTGCCGTCGTCGAGAAT
Organism: Halosimplex yunnanense; assembly: GCF_054504345.1. Lineage (NCBI taxonomy): Archaea > Methanobacteriati > Methanobacteriota > Halobacteria > Halobacteriales > Haloarculaceae > Halosimplex > Halosimplex yunnanense. The sequence continues at coordinate 443,265 of NZ_JBTJEL010000036.1, forward strand.
GGCCTTGACGCGCAGGTCGTCGACGCCGTCGACGGCGCCGTGGGTGCGGCACTGGCCGTTCTGCACGACGCGACCGCACTCGGGGCAGCGCTCGATGAGGCCGGACCCGTCGCGGACCGCGATGACGTTGCCGACGATCTCGACGTCGAACAGACCGCCCGACTCGATGGCGTCCCTGACCGCCAGCGCGGGCGCGTCTTCGGTCGGTTCGACGGTGCGGTCGAGTGCGAGCACCTCGGTGAACTCCGAGACGTTGACGGACGGCGCGCCGCGGAACTCGCGGACGAACACGTCTTCGAGGCGCAGCGACGCGCCCTCGGTGATCGCCTCGTGGGGCTCCCAGTCGGTGAAGGGGAGCCGGGTGGTCTCGTCGGCGAGGATGCCGCTCAGGATGTCCGTCTCGCCGTCGCGGCCGTCGATGGTCTTCCGCTCGACTTCCAGCACCGAGACCTCGACGTTGACGCCGCGGTCGCCGGGTTCGAGTTCGGCGAGCGTCGCGTCCCCGCCGACGGGGTAGTCGATAGCGAGGTCCTCGTCGGCGAGCTGGATGGTCGTGCTCTCGCCGAGGTTGAGTTCGGGTTCGCCTTCCCACTCGCGGACGCCGGCGTTGCCGGCGGTGATCGTCTGGCCGGCTTCGAGGCCGAAGTCCTCCCACGCGGTGTAGGAGATCTTCCCGCTCTCGTCGGCGATCTCCCCCTCGAAGATGACGTGGTCCGAGCCCTGGTAGCGGATGGACCGCTTGCCGACGGTCAGGACCTGCCCGGTGACGGTGACCGACGAGTCGCCGGTCGAGACGTCGGCGACGTCCTTGCTCGTCGGGCCGCCGCTGTCGCTCGATCCCTCGCCGTACTTCCGGCGGAGACTGTCCTTCGCTTCCTCGACGGGCACGCTGTACTCGACGAGGTTCTCCAGGTCGCGTTTGACCTCCGTTTTGTCGACGCCGAGGCTGGAGGCGAGTTCCTCGGCATGGTCGTCTAAGCTCATCACCGAATCGTTCGGCTGGGGTCGGTAAAAATCGTTCCCGTCGCCGGGACGAATTCCCGTCACCGGGACCGATTGCTGTCCTCCGGCGGGAAACTGACAGCCATGGAACGCGAGAACGCCGTTCTCGTGTCAATGGGGCATTTGGACGGGTCAGGTTTTTGGTCGTCCACACGAGACGGTCGTGGCATGGAAGCCCCGTCGTTCAGGGGAAAACCCTCGGAGTCCCACGTCATCTGGCGACGATCCGGAGCGAAGGAAGACGTTCCCAAGCGGTTCGACGAGCGGGCGCTGCGCGCCTGGTGTTCGACCCACGACTTCGACTTCGAGACGGACAAGCGGGTCGACCACGACCGCGCCGACGAGCCCCGCGAGCAGTACCGGACGGTCTTCGCGTGGGCCGACGCCGAGAGCGAGTCGTTCGGCCTCGGCGACGACGAGTGGGAGATCGCCACCCAGGAGACGCCGCGCACCTTTCTCGAACTCGACGAGCGCGGCGAGGCCCGCCTCAAGACGTGGACCGACGAGTACACCTTCGACGTCGGAGAGCTGTGGCTCGACGGGAGCGCGTTCGTCTTCCGGGCGGCCGGGATCGACGGCGCGAAGCGCCTCGACGCACGCAAGCTCGCCGAACGTCCGGAGTAAGGGTCGGGGCGCAGGATCGGCCGACCGAAAGCGGTATTCCACGGACGGCGTTTCTCTCCGGTATGCACGTCGTCGTCAACGCCGCGATGAGCGCCGACGGGAAGCTGTCGACGCGCGAACGGGAGCAGGTCGCGATCAGCGGCCCCGCGGACTTCGACCGCGTCGATGCCCTGCGCGCCGAGAGCGACGCCGTCATGGTCGGCGTCGGAACCGTGCTGGCCGACGACCCGTCGCTGACCGTCGACGACGACGCCCGCCGCGAGCGGCGGACCGGCGCCGGCAAGCCCGAGAACCCCGCCCGCATCGTCGCTGACTCGCGAGTCCGGACGCCGACCGACGCCCGAGTGCTCGACGACCGCGCGGAGACGTACCTCCTGACCAGCGAGGCCGCCCCACAGGACTTCGTCGAGGAGATCACCGAGGCCGGCGCCGAGGTGATCGCCGCCGGGGACCAGCGGGTCGACCTCGTAGCAGCACTCGCCGAGCTGGAGTCACGGGGGATCGACCGCCTGATGGTCGAGGGCGGCGGCGAACTCATCTTCTCGCTGTTCGAGGCCGACCTGGTCGACGAGCTGTCGACGTTCGTCGGCCCGATGGTCATCGGCGGGTGGAAGGCGCCGACGCTCGCCGACGGCGACGGCTTCGTCGAGGAGTTCCCGGAGCTATCGCTCAGGGAAGTCGACCGCGTCGACGAGGGCGTCCTGATCCGCTGGGACGTCCCCTGACGGCTCCGCAGCAGTCAGTGGCTGTGGCCGGTCAGTTCCGCGAACGAGCGACCGAACCGCTCCTCGAACAGTTCGAGCGTCAGTTCCTCCGTCTCCGCGACCGTCTCGTCGACCTCGCCCTCGCTGTGGTGGACCGCGCTGTGGATGCGCTGAGCGAGACCGAACATCGCGATGTCGCCGACGACCTCCGGGGCCGTCTCGTCGCCCTCGGCGAGGAGGTCGAGCAGTTCGGTCGGTACTTCGAGTTCGTCCGTCGCACCGTCGTCCGATTCGAGCGTCAGCGTGACCGTCTTGGGTTCTGCCATGGTCCACGTTCGGAAAGCCGCCATATGGGTCTGGTGGATGCGTGTGCGAACGTCGGCGAGCGAACGCTGCCGAACGGCAAAACGAGCGATGGTCCGTCAATGCCGACCGAGAGCCGTCAGTCGTCGGCTTCCGCTGCGGCCTCGGCTTCGTTTTCGGTCCCGACTTCGCGTTCGAGGTAGTCGTCGGCGTCGATGGCGGCCTTGCAGCCCATGCCGCCGGCGGTGATCGCCTGCTGGTAGTGGTGGTCGACGACGTCGCCCGCGGCGAACAGCCCCTCGACGCCGGTGGCGGTCTGGTCCGCGCCCTCTCCGCCGCCGCGGCTGCCCCGGGTGATCACGTACCCCTCGTCGTCGAGTTCGACGCTCGTGTCTTCGAGGTAGTCGGTGTTGGGCGTGTGGCCGATGGCGACGAACACGGCGCCGACGTCGAAGTCGAACTGCTCGGTCTCGGGGTCGTCGAGGTTGTCCGCCGGGTGGCCCGACTCGTTGCGCGCCAGCGTGACGTGGTCGACGCCCTCGTTCTCGGAACCGTGGACCTCCAGCAGCTCGGTGTTGCGCATGATCTCCACGTCGCCGTCCTCGACCTTCTCCATCAGGCGGTCGACCCAGTAGTCCTCCGCGCGGAACTCCTCGCGGCGGTGGGCCAGATAGACCGTGTCGGCGAAGCGGGTGAGGAAGTCCGCTTCCTCGAAGGCGGCGTCGCCCCCGCCGACGACGAGCATGTCCTCGCCGCGGAAGAACGCGCCGTCACACGTGGCACACGTCGAGACGCCGAAGCCCATCAGTTCGTCCTCGCCGGGGACGCCGAGGGTACGGGCGCTCGCGCCGCTGGCGGCGATGAACGCGTCCGTGGTGTACGTCTCGCCCGTGTTGAGTTCGACCTCGAAGGGACGGACCTCGTCGTCGACGTCGACGACGATGCCGTGTTCGACTTCGGCGCCGAACTGCGTCGCCTGCTCTTTCATGTTGTTCACGAGTTCGGTGCCGCCGACCCCGTCGGGGAAGCCGGGGTAGTTCTCGACGTCGGTCGTCAGCGTGAGCTGTCCGCCCGGTTCGTCGCCTTCGAGGACGAGCGGGTCGAGGTTCGACCGCGCCGCGTAGATGGCGGCCGTCAGCCCTGCGATGCCCGAACCCGCGATGATCAGCCGTCTGTGTTCGGCCGGCTCGGAAGTCATTGCTACACGGTAATGGAGTATCCCGTATGTAGATTGCGCTCGCTCGCCAGTCCCGAACACCTGAATGCTCGCATGATACGGCCGAAGAGGGTTCTGCGGCGTCGCCACACCCGGGCTCGGACCGAACGCTTAGGGGCGCGCCGCCGCTCGATTCGACTATGCCAGCCGATCTGGCGGAGAAAACGGACCGCTACGAGGGACTGCTCGCCGAGGCGCTCGACGCCGCCGAGGTCGCACCGCCCGAGGGAACTCCGATGGCCGAGGCCGCCGCCGAGTGCGAGGAGATGGCTCGCTCGTACCTCGAAGACGGCCGCCACTTCCGCGACGACGGCGATCCGGTGAACGCGCTCGCTTCGTTCTCCTACGGCCACGCCTGGCTCGACGCCGGCGCCCGCATCGGCCTGTTCGACGTGCCCGAAGAGGGCCACCTGTTCACGGTCTAACGACGGGAACGCGCCCGCCCCCTCGGCCCGCCGCTACGCGTCCTCGCCTCGTCAGTTTCATCCGTGATTACTGGGGGTTCGAGTTTAAGTGAGTCGCCGGGATAGCTCGGGTAACCCGCGGTCACGGATCTATCATGTCACGCGACGCCGCCGAGGGAACGGGAGCCGGGGCTGGTCGCCTCGAAGCACTCCAGCAGTGGCTCTCTCGGGCGACGACGGCGCTCACTGGCACCCGGATCCACGTGCCGAACTACGACCCGAAACGCCACGGCCGACTCGTCGCCGACCCGCCGGACACCGGCGAGCGCGAAGTCGAGCGCTACTGGCTCAACGCTCCGTTCGCCTACGCGACGATCAGCTACGACGACGAGGACGACGAGCACCGCTATCGAGTCGTCGAACCGTCGCTCGACGAGACGGAACTGGATCTGCTCGGCCGCGTCTTCGACGACGTCCGCGACCCGCTGATCTACCGCGACGAAGTGAGCGACGACCCGGCCGACGCGCTCCGCGAGGAGCTGCGCCAGCGCCTCGAAGAGTACGGCGTCGACGTGCCGACCGAGACGTTCTACCGGCTGTTCTACTACCTCCACCGCTCGTTCCTCGGCTACGGGAAACTCGACCCGATCATGCACGACGCGCACGTCGAGGACATCTCCTGCGACGGCGCCTCCCTGCCCGTATTCGTCTACCACGAGGCGTATACGGACGTCGAGACGAACGTCGCCTTCGAGCGGGACGCGCTCGACGACTTCGTGGTCCAGCTCGCCCAGCGCTCGGGGAGACACGTCAGCGTCAGCGATCCCGTCGTCTCGACGACCCTCCCGGACGGCTCCCGAATCGAACTCGCGCTGGGCGAGGAGGTGACCCCGCGCGGGTCGGCGTTCACCATCCGGAAGTACGCCGACGAGCCGATGACGCCGGTCGACCTGCTGAACTACGGCACCTACGACAACCGGATGCTCGCGTTCCTCTGGCTGTGCATCGAGAACAACAAGAGCCTCATCTTCGCCGGTGGGACGGCGGCGGGGAAGACCACCTCGATGAACGCCGTCTCGATGTTCGTCCCGCCGCGCTCGAAGGTGATCACCATCGAGGACACCCGCGAGCTGTCGCTGTATCACGAGAACTGGCTGTCGTCGGTCACCCGCGAGCGGATGGGCGACGGCGACATCACGATGTACGACCTGCTGCGCTCGTCGCTGCGCCACCGCCCCGAGTACATCGTTGTCGGCGAGGTCCGCGGCGAGGAGGCCATCACGCTGTTCCAGGCGATGAACACCGGGCACACGACCTTCTCGACGCTGCACGCCGACTCCGTCCAGACGGTCATCAACCGCCTCGAAAACGAGCCGATCAACGTCCCGCGGCCGATGGTCCAGTCGCTCGACGTGCTCAGCGTGCAGGTGCTGACGCGATCCAACGGCGAACGCGTCCGCCGCGCGAAGACCGTCTCCGAGATCGAGGGGATCGACCAGCGGACGGGCGAACTCGACTACTCCAACACCTACTCGTGGGACGGGACCAGCGACACCTTCGAGCGTAACAACAGCGAGTTGCTGGAGGAGATCCGCGAGGAGCAGGGCTGGACGCGCGCGGAGCTGATGCGCGAGTTCCGGAACCGCCGGCGCTTTCTCGCGTACCTGCGCCAGCACGACATCACCGACTTCAGGCGGTTCACCGCGATGGTCAACAAGTACTACGCCGACCCCGGCGAGGTCGTCGACATGATCGACGACGCCGGGGTGAGCCTCGCCGATTCATGAGGACGCTCGCCGGACTCGCGCCGCTTTTGGTCGGTCTCGGGCTGTTCGCGCTCCTCGCCCTCGTGCCGCTTCACCGGGGCCTCCGCACGGTTTCGGTTCGGGTCTCGCGCCGGTACTTCGCGCGGTACGTCCCCGAAGACGCGCCGAATCGCCGCCGCCGGCTGAAGGAAGCGTACGTCGACCAGACCTATCGGGCCTACGCCGCCGAGACGTACCTCGTCACGGCGACCGTCGCTGCGGCCGGGGCCATCGTCGGGGTGTATCTCACCGGCGGCGCGCTGGTGGTCCTCCCCGCCGTCGGCGAGTTCATCAACCAGCTTCCGAACGCGATGGCGAACGCCCTCGGGCGACCGGAACTCGACCCGGTGTTGACGCCGCGACAGGTGTTCGCGGTCCTGACGGCCGGCGGGGCCGTGACGGGGCTGGTCTCCGCCGGCGTCGCGTACTGGTACCGCTGGGAGCGCCCGCGGAGCCGCGCCGAGGTCCGGCGGCGCGGCATCAACGAGGGGCTTCCCCGGACGGTCGCGTTCGTCTACGCGCTCTCGCGCGGCGGCATGGCGATGCCGGAGGTGATGCGGACGCTCTCGCGAAACCGGGAGGTCTACGGTCACGGCGCCGACGAGATCGGCGTCGCCGTCCGGCAGATGGATCTGTTCGGCCGCGACATCATCACGGCCGTCCGGGGCGTCACGAAGCGGACGCCGAGCGAGGAGTTCAAGACCTTCGGCGAGAACCTCGCGAGCGTCCTCCAGAGCGGGCAGAACCTGCCGGGGTTCCTGCGGGAGCAGTACGACCGGTACCAGGAGGAGGCGCTCGACCGACAGGAAGACGTCCTCGAACTGCTGGCGACCATCGCCGAGGCGTACGTCACCGTGCTCGTCGCCGGGACGCTCTTCCTGATGACCATCCTGCTTGTCTTCGGGCTGACGACGACCCAGACGATCAACTTCCTGCGGCTGCTCGCGTACGTGATGATCCCGCTGGCGAACCTGCTGTTCGTCGTCTACCTCTCGGGGAAACTCGACCTCCTCGGCGTCGGCGGCGGCGCCGAGACGGGCGGCCTCGCCGAGTCGATACGCGGCGACGGGGGCGTACCCGACGCCGTCGCGAAGCGTGGCGCGGATCGGCCGGCGACCGACGGGGGCCACGCGACCGGCGCGAGCGACAGCGGCTACGCCACCGACGCGTCCAACCGCCGACAGCTCGCCGCCTACGACTCGCTGGCTCGCGTCCGCACGTTCCTCGACCGGCCCCTCCAGACCCTGCTCCGCCGGCCGACGACGATCCTCTTCGTGACGGTCCCGATAGCCGTCCTCTCGATCGCCTTCCGCGCGCCGGGACTGTTCGTCGGGGACGTGCAGGTTCGCTTGCTCGACGACGTGCTCATCCAGGCGGCACTGCTGGTCGTCGGTTCGTTCGCCGTCGTCTGGGAGTACTACGCCCGCCGGATCAGGCGGATGGAGGCCGCGCTTCCGGAGTTGCTCGACCGACTCGCGAGCCTCAACGAGGCGGGGATGTCCGTCGTCGAGGCGTTCGAACGCGTCCGCGAGAGCGATCTGGGTGTCCTCTCGGTCGAGGTCGATCGGATCCATCGAGACCTCGTCTACGGCGCGACCATCGACGACGCGCTGCGCCGGTTCGGCCTGCGCGTCCGGACGACGGCGACGACGCGGGTCGTCACGCTGCTGACGAACGCGCTCCGGGCGAGCGGGAACGTGGGTCCGGTCCTGCGGATCGCGGGCCAGCAGGCCTCCGCGGAGCTGAAACTCCGTCGCAAGCGCCGCCAGCAGATGTTCACCTACCTCGTCGTCATCTACGTCTCGTTTCTGGTGTTCCTGGTCATCATCGTCGCCGTCCAGGAAGTGCTCGTCCCGAGCCTGCCGAACAACGTCCCGACGCCCGAGAACACGAACCGTCTCGCGGTCGACGTCGAGGCGTTCGCCCGCTTCGGACGGGTGAACAAGGCCGCCTACACGCTCGTGTTCTTCCACACCGCCATCATCCAGGCCGTCCTCTCCGGGTTCATCGCCGGCCAGCTCGGCGAGGGTTCGCTGAAGGACGGCGCGAAACACGCGGCGATCATGCTCGCGGTCGCCTACGGCGCGCTCGTGCTCCTCTCCTCGCCCGTCGCGCAGGTGACCTTCTCCGACCAGACGATGACCGGCGACGCCGTCACGGTCGACTCGGTCGCGCTCTCGGAGGGAGGATACGTCGCGATACACGCCAAGTCCGCCGACGGCGAGATCATCGGCCACAGCGAGTACATCGAACCGGGCGACGAGACGGACGTCCGGATCGAACTCCGGTCCACGTACGCCGAGGAGATGAAACTGTACGCGGTCCCGCACCTCGACACCGACGGCGACGAGCGCTTCGGATACACCGGCGGGTCCGTCGACCGCACTTACCCGACCGAGCGGACGCGGATCGACGATGTGGCGCAGGTACGGCGGGCAGCCAGCGCGGATCGGGCGGGTTCCATCCGCAGCGTTGGAGCGAGTCACATCGTTCGCCCGCGGTTCGTCGGGTTTTAGGCGGCCGGCCGTCCTACCGACGTGGCGATGGAACTGGCCGCCTTCGCGGAGCGAGCCCGAGCGATCGAAGCCGAGAGCGCCGACAGCGAGATCCGCGAGCGCGTGACCGATCTGCTGTCGGCCGCCGGCGAGGACCTCCCGGTCGTCGCCCGGTACGTGCAGGGTCGGGTCTTCCCCGCCCACGACTCGACGAAGCTCGACATCGGTCCCGCGCTCTGCTACGAGGCCATCGCGAAGGCGGCCGGCCCGAACGTCTCCGCCGACGACGTGGAAGGCCGCGTCGCCGAGCTGGGCGACGTGGGCGAAGTCGCCGCGAGCTACGACTTCGGCGGCCAGCAAGGCCTCGGCGCGTTCGGCGGGGGCAGCGGCGGAAGCGACGGGGGCAGCGGAGGCGGCGCTTCGGACGGCCTCACCGTCGCCGAAGTCGACGCGGACCTCCGCGAACTCGCCGCGACCGAGGGGTCGGGGAGTCAAGACACGAAACGCGACATCCTCTTCGGACTCTTCAACCGGACCGAGGGCGACGAAGCGCGCTATCTCGCCCGGCTCGTGCTCGCGGAGATGCGCATCGGCGTCGGCGAGGGGACCGTCCGCGACGCCATCGCCGACGCGTTCGACGTGCCGGTCGACGAGGTCGAGCGCGCCTTGCAGGTTACCAACGACTACGGCGAGGTGGCGGTCGTCGCCCGGGACGAAGGCGCCGAGGGCCTCGACGCGCTCGGCCTCGAAATCGGCCGGCCGGTCGGCGCGATGCTCGCGCAGGCCGGCACCGTCACCGAGGCGCTGGAGGAGTGGGAGGAGGCCGCAGTCGAGTGGAAGTTCGACGGCGCCAGAGTGCAGGTCCACCACGACCCCGCGGCCGACGACGCCGACGCAGCGGCCGACGAGCCGTCCACCCGATTGTTTTCCCGGAACATGGAAGAGGTGACCGACCCGCTCCCGGAAGTCGTCGAGTTCGTCGACCAGGCCCTCGATCGGCCGGCCATCCTCGACGGCGAGGTCGTGGCCGTGGCTGACGACGGCTCGCCGCTCCCCTTCCAGGAAGTCCTGCGCCGGTTCCGCCGGAAACACGACGTGGCGAAGGCCCGCGAGGACGTCACCGTCGAGTTCCGGGCGTTCGACTGCCTGCACGCCGACGGCGACGACCTGCTCGACGAGCCGCTGGTCGCCCGTCACGACCGGCTCGACGGCCTGCTCGGGGAGGAAGGGGCCGACGCCCTCTCCGCGCTGGAACTATCGAGTGATCCCGACGAAATCGCCGACGTCGAGGCCGAATCCCTCGAATCCGGACACGAGGGGATCATGCTCAAGAACCCAGACTCGGCGTACACGCCCGGCCGACGCGGGAAGAACTGGCTGAAGCGCAAACCCGACGTGGAGACGCTCGACCTGGTCGTCACCGGTGCGGAGTGGGGCGAGGGCCGGCGCGCGGAACTGTTCGGGACCTTCCTGCTGTCGGCCCGCACCGACGACGGCTTCGAGACGCTCGGGAAGGTCGCGACGGGGATCACCGACGAGGAGCTCGAATCCCTGACCGACCTGCTGGAACCGCACGTCGTCGCCGAGGACGGTACCGACGTGGACATCGACCCCGCCGTCGTCTTCGAGGTGGGCTACGAGGAGATCCAGGCCTCGCCCACCTACTCGTCGGGCTACGCCCTCCGGTTCCCGCGGTTCCTCGGCGTCCGCGACGACAAGGACCCCGACGACGCGGACTCGCTGGAGCGCGTGGAGCGACTGGCAGAGCGGCAGTGAGCGAGCGGCCGCCGGCGATCGGCGGTATCGGAAGCGAGTACCCGGAGGCGAAGCCTTTTCGCCGTCACACCTGAACGCGGACGTATGACTGTTCGACACGACGGCCTCACGGTCGACTGGCTCGGCTACGCGACCCTGCGCATCGAGAACGATGACACCGTCGTCTACTTCGACCCCGGGCGCTACGGGACCCTGACCGGCGAGTGGGAACCCGACACGCCCGGCGTCGGCCACCCGCCGGCTCGGGAGTACGACGCTCAGGACGGGGACATCGTCTGCGTCACGCACATCCACCACTACGACAGCGACGGCGTCGAACGCGTCGCCAGCGAGGACGCGACGATAGTTGCCTACGAGGGTATCGACGTGACCGACAGCGACCGCGACCTGACGCCCATCGACGACCTCCCCTACGAGATTATCGAGGTCGGCATGGAGGACGAACTCGTCGTCGACGGCGTGCCGATCATGACGGTACCGGCGTACAACGACCCCGACGGCAAGAACGTCAACGACGACGGCACGCCGATCCACCCCGAGGGAATCGGCTGCGGGTTCGTCGCCTCGGTCGACGACACGAACGTCTTCTGGACGGGCGACTCAGACGCGCTCGACGGCCACGAGGAACTCGACGCCTCGCTGTTCGTCCCCTCGATCTCCCAGTCGTACACGATGGACCGCCACGACGCCGCCGACCTCGCCGAGGCGATGGACCCGGACCTCGTGCTCCCGATCCACTACAACACCTTCGAGGCACTGGAGGGCGATAGCGGCGCGTTCGCTCGAGACGTGGCCAAGCGCGGCGTCCCGGTCGTCCTCGACGAGCGATAGTTTCCCAGTCTACCGTCGATTTACGTCGACCCGACCTGGGCCCTGATCAGCACGGCCATCTCGTCTCCGTCTCGCCACTCGATGGTAAGTTCGGCCCCCGATTCGACGTTCTCGACAGTGAGTTCGTCGTTGGCACTAACCGGTTCCGACGAGTCGGCCAACTCCGCCCAGGTCCCTCGCTCCTCGCCGTCGACGAGGACGACGAGTTTCGACGAGTCGATGCTGTCGCCGCCTTCGTGCGTGACCATTGCACCGTCCGTTGTCGCCTCGACTCCGAAGGAGGCGGCAGGTTCCATCGGCCCCTGTTCTGCACCCATCCCGAGGACGAACGATCCCACGACCGCTGCCCCGACGACCACCACTGCCGCGAGGACCATCAGCCCAATCCCCACGACTGCGATGACCAGCAGCATGTTGTGTCCGTCGTCACCTTCGTTCGACATGACACGACGGGTGAGCCCCCGGATAATAAAAATTACTCAGTCGAAAGGCTCCCGGCGGGCCAGTCGGACCCGATCAGAGGACGCCCATCTCGTCGAGGCGTTCGGGGAGGTAGGTGTCGGTCACGAAGTCCAGGCCGTAGGAGGCCAAGCTCTGCTGTTCGGACTTCTTGCCGATGTCGAGCTGGAGTTCGATCTGTTCCTCCCAGTAGTCGGTCTGGAAGCGCGGGTCCTCCAGTTCGCTCTCCAGGGCGTTGACGTCGGAGTCCGCCAGCGGGTCGGTCGGCAGGTCGTACTCGACGATGTCCTCGGGCTGGATGCCGATGAACTGGGCCTCGGGCGTCGCGAGGTACTCCGAGAGGTGTGCGCTCTTGATCGACCCGTAGGAGACCGAGCCGAAGATGCGGTACGACCACGGGTCACCGTCAGTGAACACCGTGACCGGCAGGTCCAGTTCGTCGTGCAGCCGCTTGGTAAGCCGGCGGGTCGCCCGCGCGGGCTGGCCGCCCAGATGGACGACCAGCGCGTCGTACTCGTCGTCGAAGCCGTTCTCGACGAGCCGGTCGCGCATCCCACCGGTCTCCACGCAGAGGACGAACTCCGCGTCGTTGTCGAGGAACTCGATGGTGTCGGGGTTGTTCGGGATCTGGTAGCCGCCCTGGCCCACGTCGTCCTGGCAGTGGATCTCGCGGTCGCCGCGGTTGGTCTGCTCGCGGAGGAGCAGCGGCCCCATCACCTTCGCGCCGGACTCCTCCGGGCGCATGTGGAAGTCCTCGCGTTTGACCTCGGAGACGATCTCGAGATCCTCGATGAGGTTGTTCGACTCGTCCTGGCTGTTGAACTGCGCCTCGTCCAAGTCCCACGACTCGCTGAGGTAGTAGAGTTCACGCAGGGTGGACGACCGATCCTGATCGAGCTGGCGGGCCAGGAAGTCGATAGTGTACGTCGCCTTCAAGAGCTTCTCGGCGCCGGAGATGGTCTTGGCGGTCCGCGTGCTCTCGCGGTCGCCGTACACCCAGACGTTCTTGTCCTCGTCGTACTCGATGTTGGACTTCGTCCGGGTCGGGATCCGCATCTTCGGGACGTCGCCCTCGTCGAACTGCTCGTAGAACTCCTCGGCGAGGTCGATCAGCTGTTCTCGCGCGTCTGCGTCGGTGTCTGTGCTCATTGTTATGCGTCGATAGTCAGTTTCTCGTCTTCGAGGCCGTCGACGGTGACGTCGAACTCCGCGTCGCCGTCGATCTCGTACTCCAGCGTGGCCTCGTCGCCGGCCGAGACGGTGGTCGACCACTTGACGAACCACTCGCCGTCCATCTCGACGACGGTCGCGTCGCCGTCGGCGAGCGCGGGCTCGCTCCCGGCGACGATGTCGGTTATCTCCACGTCCGCGCTGCGGTCGGAGTTGTTCTCGATGGTCAGCGAGACCGTCTCGTCGTCGACCGACCGCTCGACGAGGACGTTGTTCATGATCCGCGCGAGCGTGTCGTCGATGTCGAGTTCGTCGCTGCCGGTGACCTGCGTGAGCTTCTCGGCCATCTCGGGCAGGATCGTCGCCAGCTTGTCCTGCTTCTCGCGGCGCTGTTGCATCGAGCGGCGTTTCTTCAGGAACGACTTCAGCTCGCGGGCCGCCTCGCGGATGGCGAGTTCGATCTCGGATTCGAGTTCGGGGACGTTCGCGACGGCGTCCTTCGACTCGCTGGTGAACGGCACGTTCGTCGACGCGATGTGGACCATGACGACGACCGGGCCGTTCGGGATGCCCGAGCCGCCGGGCTGGTCGAGGTTGTAGTTGCGCCAGTTGATCGACTTCACCACGTCGGTCGTTGCACAGGCGCCCCGCTGATAGACCAGCGGGACGCGGTTGGCGAAGCGCATCACCTCGGCCTTGCCCTCGGCCTCGACGTCGCCGCCGTAGGCCAGGCCGGCCTCGACGATGAACGGGTCGCCGCCGTGGACCGAGGCGTCGCGGGTCGACGCCGCGTAGAAGTCGGCGTCGTACTCCTTGCGCAGCCCCTCCTCGATGAGATCGGACTCGATCGGGGAGAGACAGTCCGTCGGCGGCGCGATGATGTCCGTCTCGCGCATCGCTTCCAGCAGTTCGCTGGAGGTGTCGCGGTCGTCGGCGATTTCGTTGACGTTCGGCGCGTCGTCGGGCACGCGCTCGGCCGCCTCCCAGATAGCCTCGACGACGTTCTCGCGGGCCGTCTCGCCGAAGGTCGCGTCGTCGTACTCCTCGGTGGCCTCGGCGGCGCGACGGACGAACTCGCGGATCTCGTCGTGGGTGAAGCGGTGGCGTACGTCCTCGGCGTCGCCGAACTTCGGTGCGAGCCGGTCGGCGATCCCTTGGATCGTCGCGTCGTCCTTCTGGGTGGTCGTCACCGAGTCGATGAGTCCGTACAGATCCGAGCGGAGGTGCTCGTACTCCTGGTCGCCGTCGGCGTCGAGACCGACGACGGCCTCCCAGCCGGCTTCGCAGGCGTTCTCGCGGACGGTCGACCCGAAGGTCACGTCGTGTTTCTCCTCGATGTCGTCGGCCACGTCGTCGACGAGGTCGCAGAGCTCGTGGTGGGAGACGCGCTCGTAGCCGTCCAGCGCGTCCGAGACGCGGTCGGCGAACTCGGCGGTGGCGTCGGCGCCCTTGTTGGCGACGGCGGCGTCGAGCGCGCGGGCCACGTCCGCGTCCTCGTGGGTCTCGGGCGGTCGCCAGGCCATCTCGCGGCCGTAGTGGCGGTCGCGGAAGTTGTCGATGACCGAGTCGGCGGTCTTGCCGCCGACGCGGGTGAACTCGCTCTGGAGGAATCCCGACACCGAGTAGGATTCGGTGGCGTCGAGCATCTTGATGAGGGTCCCGAGTTCGACCCCGTGGGGGTGGGGGCGGATCTCCTCGGTCTCCTCGGGGAGCTTGTCGGTCACCCGCTCGTATTTCAGGTGCTCGCTGGGTTCCCGGAGTTCGATGCGTGCGTGGGGGTTGACGACCGCGGTGTGTTTGATGTAGTCGTGGAGCTGGTTGCGGGCGCGCATGTTCGCTTCCATCTCCAGTTCGATGCGCGTCCCGTGGGGTCGCTCCCAGGTGGTCGTCTCCTCGACGTCGATCTCGGGCTCGTTGGTGTCCGTGTCGATGATGAGCTCGAAGTACTCGGCGTCCACGTTGCCCTTCGTGCGGGAGGTGATCTTCGCGGGCTTGCCGGAGGTGAGCTGCGAGTACAGCACTGCGGCGGAGATACCGATACCCTGCTGACCGCGCGACTGCTCGCGAGCGTGGAACCGCGACCCGTAGAGCAGCTTCCCGAAGACCTTGGGGATCTGCTCTTTGGTGATGCCGGGCCCGTTGTCCTCGACGATGAGGCGGTAGTAGTCGCCGGCTTCCTGGATCTCGACGTAGATGTCGGGGGCGATGCCGGCCTCCTCGCAGGCGTCCAAGGCGTTGTCGACCGCCTCTTTCACGGCGGTCACGAGTCCCCGGGCTCCGCTGTCGAACCCGAGCATGTGCTTGTTCTTCTCGAAGAACTCGGCGATGGAGATCGACCGCTGGCTCTCTGCCAGCTCCTCGGCGATCCCCTCTCCCTCGCCGAGTTGCGACTGATACGATGTCATCCGTGCGACCCCCTACTGCCGGACGGCTTAAAAGGCGTTCGCCGGCAGAGTGAAAGTGAAACCGCCCCACCGGGAACCTACCTCGTCGGCGGTCCCGACCGATCGAGCGGCCTCCTGCGATCGGGCCGAATATCACCGTTTGACGAGGGGCGGTAGACGAAACCGGGTGATCTCGCCGTGGAGACGGCGTCTCCACCGCCAGTCTCGCGCTCGCGCGCGTGCGAGAGCTTTAAGGACGGTGGTCTACTACCGGTACACAGATTATATGTCACGGGAGTCTGATGAGTACGGCGCACAGCAGATCCAGGCCCTGGAAGGGCTGGAGGCCGTGCGCAAACGCCCGGCGATGTACATCGGGTCTACGGACGACAGGGGGCTCCACCACCTCGTCTACGAGGTCGTGGACAACTCGATCGACGAGGCGCTGGCGGGATACTGCGACAGTATCTCGGTGACGATCCACGACGACGGATCCGTCTCCGTCTCCGACGACGGCCGGGGCATCCCGGTCGACACCCACGAAAAGTACGACAAACCCGCGGTCGAGGTCGTGATGACGATCCTCCACGCCGGCGGGAAGTTCGACAACAAGTCCTACCAGGTCTCCGGCGGCCTGCACGGCGTCGGCGTCTCCGTCGTCAACGCCCTCTCCGAGTCGCTGGAGGTCGAAGTCAAGCGCGACGGCGCCGTCTGGCGGGAGTCCTTCGAGAAGGGCCAACCACAGGCCGGAGGTCTCGAACGCGTCCGCGACATGGACGACGACGAGGAGACGGGCACGACGATCCGCTTCTGGCCAGACACGGGCATCTTCGAGGCCGACGAGTACGACTACTCGACGCTCGAATCGCGCCTGCGCGAACTCGCCTTCCTCAACTCCGGCGTCGAGATCACCCTCGCCGACGAGCGCGACGACACCGCCGACACGTTCCGCTACGACGGCGGGATCCGCGAGTTCGTCGAGTACCTCAACGAGACCAAAGAGCCGCTCCACGAGGGCGTCATCTACTTCGAGGACGAGGAGCAGGACATCCACGTCGAGGTGGCGATGCAGGGAACCAACGAGCTGCAGGGCTCCATCCACGCCTTCGCCAACAACATCAACACCCGCGAGGGGGGGACCCACCTGACGGGGTTCAAGACCGCGTTGACGCGCATCGTCAACGACTACGCCGAGGAGAACAGCCTGCTCGGCGAGATCGACGGGAACCTCAAGGGCGAGGACATCCGCGAGGGTCTCACCGCCGTCATCTCGGTCAAACACCCCGACCCGCAGTTCGAGGGCCAGACCAAGACCAAGCTCGGCAACTCCGAAGTGCGGGGCATCGTCGAGTCGGCGGTCCACGAGGGGCTGGGTACCTTCTTCGAGGAGAACCCCGAGACGGCCGAGGTCATCGTCCGCAAGGGCGTCGAGGCCGCGAAGGCCCGCAAGGCCGCAAAGAAGGCAAAGGAACTGACCCGGCGCAAGTCCGCGCTGGAGTCGACGGCGCTGCCGGGCAAGCTCTCGGACTGTCAGACCCGCGACCCCGAAGACGCCGAGCTGTTCATCACCGAGGGTGACTCGGCGGGCGGGAGCGCGAAGCAGGGCCGCAACCCCGAGTTCCAGGCGATCCTCCCCATCCGCGGGAAGATCCTCAACGTCGAGAAACACCGCCTCGACCGCATCCTGGAGAACAACGAGATCCGGGCGATGATCACGGCCATCGGGACGGGCATCGGCGACGAGTTCGACATCGAGGACGCCCGCTACGAGAAGATCATCCTGATGACCGACGCCGACGTCGACGGCGCGCACATCCGGACGCTGCTGCTGACCTTCTTCTACCGGCACATGCGCCCGCTGCTGGAGGCCGGCTACGTCTACGCCGCCCAGCCGCCGCTGTACCGCGTCCGCTACCGCGGGAACACCTACGACGCGATGAGCGACGCCGAGCGCGACCGAATCGTCGAGGAGAAGTGCGACGGCAACCCCACGCAGGTCCAGCGGTTCAAGGGCCTCGGGGAGATGAACCCCCAGCAGCTGTGGGACACGACGATGGATCCCGAACAGCGGATCTTGAAGCAGATCACCATCGAGGACGCCGCCGCCGCGGACAAGATGTTCTCGGTGCTGATGGGCGACGCCGTCGAGCCGCGCAAGCAGTTCATCAAGGACCACGCGCCCGAGGCCGAATGGGTGGACATCTGATGTCGATCCGGACGGACGACCGGGGCAGCGGGCCCCAGCGGACTGACGCCGCGATCACCACCGCGAAAACCACACAGGTGACACAATGAGTTCAGACGTACCCGATTCCGACCCGACGCCGGCCGCGGAAGTCGACCGCGTCCGCGTCGAGAACGAGATGGAGCAGAGCTACATCGACTACGCGATGAGCGTCATCGCCGGCCGCGCCCTCCCCGACGTGCGCGACGGGCTCAAGCCCGTCCACCGGCGCATCCTCTACGCGATGCACGAGATGGGGATCACGAGCAACGTCTCCCACCGCAAGTCCTCGTCGATCGTCGGCGAGACGATGGGTGACTACCACCCCCACGGCGACTCGGCCATCTACGACACGCTCGTCCGGATGGCCCAGGACTTCGCGATGCGCTACCCCCTGGTCGACGGGCAGGGCAACTTCGGGTCGATGGACGGCGACCCCGCCGCGGCCATGCGGTACACGGAGGCCCGGATGGCGCCCATCGCCGAGGAGATGCTGGACGACATCGAGAAGGACACCGTCGACTTCCAGTCCAACTACGACGACCGCCTGACCGAACCGGAGGTGTTGCCCGCGAAGGTGCCGAACCTCCTCGTGAACGGCTCCTCCGGCATCGCCGTCGGGATGTCCACCAACATCCCGCCGCACAACCTCGGCGAGGTCGTCGACGCCGTCGTCCACCTCATCGACAATCCCGACTGCGACGTGGACGACCTGGTCGACACTCGCGACGACCGCGGCAACGGCACCGCCGGCCCGATCAAGGGGCCGGACTTCCCCACCGGCGGCACCATCGTCGGCCGCGAGGCGGTCTACTCCGCGTACGCGACGGGCCGCGGCCGCGTCACCGTCCGCGCGAAGTACGAACTCGAGCGCGAGGAAGGGCGGATCGTCGTCACCGAGATCCCCTTCCAGGAGAACAAGGCGCGGATGGTCGAGCGCATCGCCGAGGACGTCAACGAGGGGAAAATCGAGGGCGTCTCGGACCTGCGCGACGAGTCCGACCGCAACGGCGTCCGCGTCGTCATCGACCTCAAGCGCGGCGCCAACATCGACCTCGTCGAGAATCAGCTGACCAAACACCACCTCGAGTCCACCTTCGGCGTCATCAACCTCGCCTTGGTCGACGGCCAGCCGAAGGTCCTCACGCTCAAGGAGACGCTGAAGGAGTACCTCGACCACCGCAAGACGGTCGTCCGGCGGCGCTCGCAGTACGAACTCGCCGAGGCCGAGGACCGCGCGCATATCCTCGAAGGTCGGCTGAAGGCCCTCGAGCAGGTCGACGCCGTCGTCGACCTCATCCGCAACAGCGAGGACCGCGACCAGGCCAAGGCCGCGCTCCGCGGCGAAGTGGATCTCGCGGAACTCGACGCGGAGTTCGAACACTTCGACGAGCAGACGGCCTTCGACTTCTCGGCCGACCAGGCCGACCACATCGTCCGGATGCAGCTCGGGTCGCTCACCTCGATGGAGGCCGCGGAGATCGAGAGCGAGTACGAGGACCTCCAGGACGAGATCGAGCGGCTGAACACGATCCTCAACGACGAGTCCGAACTGCTCGCGGTCATCAAGGAGGAGCTGCAGGCGATCAGAGACGAGTACGCCGACGAGCGCCAGACGAACTTCGTCGAGAGCGACGAGATCACCAACGAGGACCTCATCCCCGAGGAGGACGTCGCCGTCGTCATCACCGAGGACGACTACATCAAGCGGATGCCCATCGACCGCTTCGACCCGCAGGGCCGCGGCGGCAAGGGCATCATCGGCGCCGACCCCAAGGAAGGGGATCGGGTCTCGAAGGTCTTCCGGGCCAACACCCACGACTACCTGCTCTGTTTCACCAACCAGGGGCAGGTCTACCGGCTCAAGACCTACGAGATCCCGGAGATGAGCCGCACCGCGCGCGGCAAGTCCGCGATCAACCTCATCGACCTCGACGACGGCGAGGAGATCACGGCCGTCGTCAACACCGACGAGTTCGAACCGGAGGAGTCCATCGCGATGGTCACCCGCAACGGCTACGTCAAGCGGACGAACGCGGAGGACTTCGAGAACATCCTCTCGACGGGGATCATCGCCGCCGACCTCGAAGACGGCGACGAACTCGTCGACGTCGAGGTGACCGACCACACCAAGGATCTCTTCATCGCCACCGAGCAGGGGATGACGATCCGCTTCGACGAGACCGAGGCCCGCGAGATGGGCCGTAACGCCCGCGGCGTCGGCGGGATCGACCTGCAGGGCGACGACCGCGTCGCCGGCATGGTCGCGACCGACGAGGACGACGACCGGTGTCTGCTGACGGTCACCCGCAACGGGTACGGCAAGCGGACGCCCCTCTCGGAGTACCGACGGCAGTCCCGCTACGGGAAGGGCCTCATCGACATCAAGACCGACGACCGGAACGG
Source organism: Halosimplex yunnanense (assembly GCF_054504345.1). Classification (NCBI taxonomy): domain Archaea; kingdom Methanobacteriati; phylum Methanobacteriota; class Halobacteria; order Halobacteriales; family Haloarculaceae; genus Halosimplex; species Halosimplex yunnanense. The sequence continues at coordinate 463,068 of NZ_JBTJEL010000036.1, forward strand.
CCCGGTCAGCACGGTCAAGGCCGTCGCCGACGACGACCACCTCCTCATCATGAGCGAGGCCGGCCAGATCATGCGGATCCGCGCCGGCGACGTGAGCGAGGTCGGCCGGAACACGAAGGGCGTCGTCGTCATGCGCCTCGAAGACGGCGACCAGGTCGCGAGCGTCGACGTGATCCCCGAGTCGGTCGAGGACGGCGACGCGAACGACTCCTGACCGCGGATCGACTGTCGTGACCACCGCAGGTCGCGAACCGGCTGTCGGAGTCCCCGAAGACAAGGGCTGACGGGGTTATCGCGTCGAATTCTATTTCCCGACATTTCACCGTCGAGACTCGGCTTCGCCGGCGAAACGTCACAAGACATTTGGCAGCGTCGCGTGCAGTCGTACGCAGTGACGGGGGACTCGACGAAACCGACGACGTTCGAGAGACGCGGAGTGTCGACCTACGGCGTCCTGTTCGTGCTCGCGATCGCGGTCGCGGCCGCGATCACGGTCCCGGCGTTCGCGACCGCTTCGCCGGGTCCAGCGGACGGCGACGGTCCAGCGGCCGCTATCGGTGACCGCTCGGCCTGTCCGACAGTGGGTTCGACCGCCGGCTCGGCGGGCGCCGCCGCGAGCAGCCACTCCAGGGAGAGCTACCCGGACGCACCGCACATGGACGTCGCGCGCGGCGACATCGCGGCGATCGAGACCGGTGTGGGGCGGACCCGGACCGGGACCGTCAGGATCCAGTCAGTCGATGGCGAGTTCAACGTGACGCTGACGTTCGCGAACAACGACGGGCGCAAGCCCGCGACGCTGTACGTCAACACGTACCTCGCCGGCAACGAGAGCGCGGTGGCCGGGCTGGCCTACACCGCCGGCGACAACGACCGCGTGGCCGTCGAGAGCCGCGACTCGGTCACCGGCGCGCCGATGCCGACCGGCGCCTACGACGTGACTATCGAGAAGCGGTCCGGGACGGAGACAAAGCGGCTGACCATCGACGACCCGTCGGTAGGCGACCTGACGCTCCTGCGAGCGCCCGGCGAACGATTCGAGAACCTCAGTACGTCGGAGGACGTCGCCGAAGGGCTGGAGTCGGGCGTCGTCTCGACGCCGACGGCGACCGACGACGGCCCCGCGGCCGCGCTCGGTGACACGATGGTCTACCGGCTGAACGCGAGCGGCCTCTACGGCCTGCTGGCCGCTCAGGGCGGCGCGACGGCCGAAGACAACTACGTCGCAGTGGCCGACGCGAGCGCGACACCGCGGACGCTCAGCCTGGATATTCGGGGGACAGGGCCCTGTGGCCCGGTAGCGGACGTGCCCGGGAGCATCGAGGACGGGAGCGTACAGGTGATCCCGGATTCGACGAACGAAACGCTGTACGTCACCGCCGACCTCCGGCGCGTCGAGCGGTCGGGGAACAGCGAACGCCGATTCGTCCGGCCCGGCGAAGCGACGTATACGTTCTACGGCGGAACGCACGTCACCGGATCGAACGTAACGAAGCAGCTTGATTACGGAGTGACCGAGCGACAGGTCACCTACGATCCGGCGCGCCAGCCGATCCGCCGCGAGGCCGCGGCCGGCCAGTCCATCGGCGGCGAGACCACGCTCGCGCCGCACAGCGAACTCACGCTCGACGTCGAGGCCATCGGCGACGACTACGAGACGCAGGCGCAGGCGACGGTCGAGGCCGACGGGTCGTTCTCGACGACGGTCGACCTCTCGGAGGCGCCGGCGGACGCGCGATTGACCCTTTCGACCGCAGAGGTCGAGGAGACGAAGACGCTACTGACCACGGGCGACGCGGCCGGGACGGCGCTGTGGTTCCAGGAGTACGAGAGTCCGAACGCCGACCGGGAGACCGTCGTCGAGGGCGTCAGCGCGGCGCTCGAAGAGGGCGGGTTCGTCGCGGCCTACGCCGTTCCGCCGGACGAGCAGGTCACTCACGAGAACCTGATCGGTCGCTCGACCTATCTCGAACCCGGCGTCCACCGAACGAACGTCTCCCTCGATCGCGCGGTGACGGACAGCCAGATCGTCGTCCTCGCCGTCCACCGCGACGAGGACGGCGACGGGCGCTTCGACTACCCGGCCGACGACAGTCCCTACCGGATCGACGGTCGGTCGGTCCACACCGCCGGTCGCGTCCTCCTCTCGGGCGATGGGTCCGAACCGCCGCGGGACCCGCAGTTCCTGACCGTCGATCTCCGATCGGCCGACAACATCGACGGGACGCCGGTCCCGACGGCGACGCCGACCGATACGCCGACGGTGACCCCGACCGACACGCCGGCACCCACGGAGACGCCCCGTCCCGTCGGGACGACCGAACTGCCGCCGCCGACGCTGCGCGGTGAAGCGACGCCGACCGCGACGCCCGACGAACCGGGGACCGCTACGGCAAACGGGACCGACGTCGGGACGACCGCGGTGAACGGCACCGCCGCGCCGAACGCGACGACCGCTGGTGGCGACACCGCTGAGTCGACTGACGGACTGGGTTCCGGATTCGGGCCGGTAGCGGTGCTGGCCGCCGCGTTCGTGCTTGCTCTCGCGGCGCTCGTCCGTCGGTCCTGATCGGCTGTCTAGCAACTTTTCCTCGTCGCAGCCGTCGTGCGAAGTGAATCCGATTCAGAGAATCCGTTTTCCGAGGCAGCTCGCCGCGAGTTCGACGGCCAGTTCCGCAGTCCGATTGTGGTCGTCGAGGATCGGGTTGACCTCGACGATCTCGAGCGACGCGAGGTCGCCGCCCAGCTTTCGTGAGACGATCTCCATCGCCGTGTGGCCCTCGCGATAGGAGGCGCCGCCGCGGACCGGCGTCCCGACGCCGGGCGCCTCGGTGGGGTCGAGGAAGTCCATGTCGAGGCTGACGTGGACGCCGTCGGTGCCGTCGGTCGCGACCTCGATCGCCTCGCGGGTGACCGCCGGGAGGCCGCGCTGGTCGACGTCCGTCATCGTGAACGCCGTCACGTCGCTGTTGCGCAGGGCGGCGCCCTCCTCGTCGTCCACGCTGCGGAGCCCGACGATGGCGACGTTCTCCGGGTCGACGGTGGGCGACTCGGCCCAGTCGCTGCCGGCGAACGAACCGCGGCCGAGGATCGCCGCGATCGACATCCCGTGAACGTTCCCGCTGGGCGTCGTCGACGGCGTGTTGAAGTCAGCGTGCGCGTCGAACCAGACGATACCGAGGTCGCGATCGCGCGCGGCGCCCGCCACTGTACCGATGGCGATGGAGTGGTCACCGCCGAGAACGAGCGGGACGCGTCCGTCGTCGACGGCCCCTGCGACGTCGTCGGCGAGGCGTCGGCAGACTTGCTCTGTCGCGCCGAGGTACTTCGCTCGTCCCTCCAGCGGGGTGCTTGACTCGGGGTCGGTCTGCGAGGGGCTGGGGACCGAGACGTCTCCCCCGTCGTCGTAGCCGATCCCGAGCGACGCGAACTCGTCGGCGAGCCCGGCGTAGCGGATCGCCGACGGTCCCATGTCGACGCCGCGTCTGTCGGCGCCGAGGTCCATGGGGACACCGAATACACGGACTGGTCGGTTCATATCCGGGGTTCGAAGCCGACGGGCAAAACGGTCTCGGAGCGCAGCCGACTGGCGAGAAACTGGTCAGCGATCGCATAACCCGAGTAGAATCCGGGCGTGGTGACGTCGCTGGGCCGATAATCGGTCGTTACTCGTACTGTCGGCAGACGCGTTCGACGCCCTCGTCGAAGGAGATCCGCGGTTCCCAGCCGGTGGCTTCCCGCATCTTCGTGGCGTCGGCCATCGTGTCGTGGACGTAGACTTCCTCGGGGATGGGGTTGTCCTCGTAGACTGCTTCGACGTCAGTGCCGAGTTCCTCGTTGAGGCGGTCGACGAGGTGGTCGAAGCTGTACTGCTCGCCCGTGCCGAGGTTGTAGACGCCGGTCAGTTCGTGGTCGGCGGCGAGTTCGAGGCCGCGGACGATGTCGTCGACGTGGGTGAAATCGCGGGTTTGGGTGCCGTCGCCCCAGATTTCGGGGTTGCGGCCGTTGGCGATGTCGTCGGCGAACTGGGCGATGAGGTTGGCGTACTCGCCCTTGTGTTCCTCCGCGCCGTCTTCCATGCCCTGGTAGACGGAGAAAAAACGCATGCCCGCCATCGACATGTCGTAGTGGTTGGCGAAGTACTCCGCATAGCGCTCGCGGGCGAGCTTCGACGCCTCGTAGCCGGTGTTTACCGTCACGTCCATGTCCTCCGGCGAGGGTTCGGTCCGGTCGCCGTAGATGGACGAGGTCGACGCGTAGACCACGGTGTCACAGCCGTCCTGCCGGGCCTGATCGACCGTGTTGACGAACCCCTCGACGTTGACGCGCGCGCCGCGGGTCGGGTCTTCCTCGTGCATCGCATAGGAGGACAGCGCCGCGAGGTGGAAGACGACGTCCACGTCCGTCGGGAGGTCCTCGTCCAGCACCGATCCCTGGACGAACTCGACGGCGTCGTCGAGGTTGTCGGGCGTGCCCAGATAACAGTCGTCGAGCGCGAGGACCTCGTTGTCCTCGGCGAGGGAGTTCGCGAGGTTCGAACCGATGAACCCGGCGCCGCCTGTCACCAGAACGCGGTTGCCTTGCATACGCGCCCCTGGTGGCGGACCGGTATTAAATAGCCGCCGTTTACCGGACGTTTCGGACCGATTTCCCCGCGCCGTCCGGCGACGAGTCCGCTCGAAACGCGGCGAAATTTGGCGTCGTCACGGCCGTCCACCGCCGGCTTTAATAAAATCAATGACCAAATACTCTCTATGTCATCAATCGAGTTGACGCCCAGTCAGAAAAACATCCTGCAGGAGCTCGTCAATCTCTATCGGGAGTCGGAGAGCGCCGTGAAGGGGGAGGACATCGCCGAGAAGGTGGACCGTAACCCCGGGACGATCCGCAACCAGATGCAGAGTCTGAAAGCCCTCCAGCTGGTCGAAGGCGTCCCCGGCCCGAAGGGCGGATACAAGCCGACCGCCACCGCCTACGACGCCCTTCAGATCCAGGACATGGACAAGGCCGCCGACGTGCCGCTGGCCCACAACGGCGAGGACATCCCCGACGCGAACGTCGAGGAGATCGACCTCACCAGCGTCCATCACCCCGAACTGTGCCGCGCGGAGATCAAGCTTCAGGGTTCGATCGCCGACTTCCACGAGGGCGACACCATCACCGTGGGTCCGACGCCCCTCTCGAAGCTCCAGATCATCGGCTCGCTCGAAGGGAAAGACGACACGAACAACAAACTCATCCTCACCATCGACGACATGCGCGCGCCGGCAGGCGAACCCACTCACTGACGCGGGGCGTCGACATCGCCCTCGCGGCCCCCTTCGATTCCCGAACATCTTCTCTCAGCGGTCAGTTCTCGCCCGTCGATCCTGTTTGTTCATGACATACACGCCCGCGATCGGTAGATTTCCGTGCCGGATTCAAAGGCTTTGTATCACCCGCCGCCGGAGACGGCGGTATGAGCGACAACGTCGTCGTGCTCGGGTCCGGTTACGCGGGCGCGGGTGCTGTCAAGAGCCTCGAGTCCCACCTCGACGGGCGGGCCAACGTCACCTGGATCTCGGACGTGGATTATCACCTCGTGCTGCACGAGTCCCACCGCTGCATCCGCGATCCCAGCGTCCGCGAGAAGATCACCATCCCCGTCGGCGAGATCAAAGACCCCTCGACGACGTTCCTGCAGGCGAGCGTGGAGGGCGTCGACACCGACGAGCGCATCGTCGAACTCGAAGACGCCGAGGACGTCGAGTACGATTACCTCCTCGTGGGGATCGGCTCGCGCACGGCCTTCTTCGGTATCGAGGGCCTCGAAGAGCACGCCCACACCCTCAAGAGCCTCGACGACGCGCTGGGGATCCACGACGCCGTCTCCGGGGCCGCGGCCGCCGCAACGCACGACGACCCCGCCACTATCGTCGTCGGCGGCGCCGGCCTCTCGGGCATCCAGACCGCCGGCGAGATCGCCGAGTACCGTGACGACTACGGCGCAAACGTCGAGATCGAACTCGTCGAGGGCCTCGACCGCATCCTGCCCAACAGCGACCCCGAACTGCAGGGCGCGCTCCGCAAGCGCCTCGAAGCGGCCGACGTGAACATCCACACCGGCGAGTTCATCGGCGAGGTCGACGAGGAGACGGTCTACATCGGCGACGACACCGAGATGGACTACGACGTGCTGATCTGGACCGGCGGCATCACCGGCCGCGAGGCCGTCGCCGACGCCGACGTCGACAAGGACGAGCGGAGCAACCGCATCTTCTCCGAGATGACCTTCGAGACGAACGACGACCGCGTGTTCGCCATCGGCGACGCCGCCATCGTCGACCAACCCGGCGACGACCCCGCGCCGCCGACCGCCCAGGCCGCCTGGCAGGCCGCGGAGGTCGCCGGCGAGAACCTCGCGCGCCGCGTCAAGGGCCAGCCGCTCACCCAGTGGACCTACGACGACAAAGGGACCGTCGTCTCCGTCGGCGAGAAGGCCGTCGCCCACGACGTGAAGTTCCTCCCGCTGTCGACGTTCGGCGGCAAGGCCGCCGAGATCCTCAAGAAGGGCATCGCCGCCCGCTGGATCGCCGACGTCTCCGGCCTCGGCAACGCCGCCGACGCCTGGTCCGACATGTAGGAGCCAACGGCGGGATCCCGCCGCCGACCGAACCGTTTCTCCGTGATCGACCCGCTCCGGAGCCACCACCGTTAACGGTCCCCCCTCCTTACGAGAGGGCATGAACGAGACGCGAGCCCTGCGGCTGTCCTGCCGGAGGGACAGATGGTAGACCTCCTGTTCTCGGCGGGGCGGCTGTTCGCCGCGCTGTTTCTCGTCGCGTTGAACGGCTTCTTCGTCGCCTCCGAGTTCGCCTACGTGCGGGTCCGGTCTAGCGCGGTCGACCAGATGGTCGCGGAGGGTCGGAGCGGCGCCAAGATGCTCCGTAACGCACTGGACAACCTCGACGACTACCTCGCGGTGACCCAACTGGGGATCACGATCGCCTCGCTGAGCCTCGGCTGGATCGGCGAACCGGCGGTCGCGTCGCTCATCCAGCCGATTCTCGATCCCTTTCTCTCGGGAGAGGTGATCCATCTCATCGCGGTCGCGGTCGGATTCGCCGTTATCACGTTCCTGCACGTCGTCTTCGGCGAGTTGGCGCCGAAGACGATCGCCATCGCGCAGGCCGAACGGATCGCGCTGTTCGTCTCGCCGCCGATGAAGTTCTTCTACTACGTCTTCATCCCGGGACTGGTCGTCCTCAACGGGACGGCCAACGCCTTCACCCGCATGCTCGGCATCCCGCCCGCTTCCGAGACCGAGGAGACGCTCTCCGAAGAGGAGATCCTGACGGTCCTCACGCGTTCGGGTAGCAAGGGCCACGTCGACGCGAACGAGGTCGAGATGATCGAGCGCGTGTTCGAACTCGACGACACCTCCGTCCGAGAGGTGATGGTCCCGCGCCCCGACGTCGAGAGCGTCACTGCGGACGCGACGCTGTCGGAGCTCCGAGAGACGGTGATCGAGACCGGTCACACGCGCTATCCGGTGCTGGACGCCGAAGATCCCGATCAGGTGGTGGGATTCATCGACGTGAAGGACCTCCTGCAGGCCGAGGAAGCGATAGACGAGGAGGTGACGGCGGGCGACCTCGCCCGGGAGATGCCGCTGATTCCCGAGACGGGCGCGGTCGACGACCTCCTCTCGGAGTTCCAGACCGAACAGCGCCAGATGGCTGCCGTCATCGACGAGTGGGGGAGCTTCGAGGGCATCGCGACGGTCGAGGACGTGGTCGAGCAGGTCGTCGGCGACATCCGCGACGAGTTCGACGTGGCCGAGCGCGAACCGACGATCGACGAGCTGGCCGACGGCGCGTTCGCCATCGACGGCGGCGTCGTGCTCACCGAGGCCGAGGAGACGCTGGACACAGAGCTGGAATCGGGAGAGGTCGGAACCGTCGGTGGGCTCGTCCTCGACAGACTCGGTCGGGCGCCCGAGACCGGCGACGAGGTGACTGTCGACGGGTACCAATTCACGGTAACGGCGGTCGACGGCGCCAGGGTCGACGCCGTCGAAGCGCGAGCGCTAGAACCCGACGAAAAAGCGGACGACGAATCCGCCGACCCCGACTCGCAGCCAGCCGAAGAGCGGAGCGAGTGAGCGGCCGGGAAACGGCGCCTTCCCGTCGGCCGACCGGTTACTCCGAGCCGAGACCGAGGCCCGGGTACCAGCGATCGGCACCCGCCTCCGCGGCGGCGGCGTCCATGTCGTCGAGGATCGAAACGGCCTCGCTGGCGACTTTCGCGGCTTTTCGCTCGCCTTCGGTCCGGAACTCGCCGGTGACGCGGTTGGCGTAGACGGTACAGACCGCGCCGGCGCGCAGCCCGTAGAGGTTCGCGAGCGTCAGCACCGCGCCGGCCTCCATCTCGAAGTTGAGGACGCCCGCCTCGCGGAGGTTCTCGACGAGGTCGTCGCTGCCGGCGGCCTCGAACCCCTCGAAGCCCGGCCGGCCCTGCCCGGCGTAGAAACTGTCGGTGGTGGCCGTGACGCCGAGGTGGTAGTCGTAGTCAAGTCGCTCCGCGGCGGCGACGAGCGCGCCGACGACCCGGTCGTCCGCGCTCGCCGGGTAGTCCTCGCGGACGTACTCCTTGCTGGTCCCCTCCTGGCGGACCGCGCCGGTCGTGATGACCAGGTCGCCGACGGAGGCCTCCTCGCGGATCGCGCCGCAGGAACCGACCCGAAGGAGCGTGTCGACGCCGACCCGTGCGAGTTCCTCGACGGCGATGGCCGCGGACGGCGAGCCGATGCCCGTTGAGGTGACCGAGATGGGCGTCTCGTCGTAGGTGCCGGTGGCGGTCCGGTACTCGCGGTGTTGGCCGACGACCTCGTGGTCGTCCCAGCCGTCGGTGATCTTCTCGACCCGTTCGGGGTTGCCCGGCAGGAGGACGCTCTCGGCCACGTCGCCGGGACCGACTTCGAGGTGGTACTGCTCCGCTTCGTTGGGGTCCTCGCTGTCGGGGACATCGTTCCCGCTCATCCCTCGACCATCTCCCGGGTGATCGTCTCGGGGAGCAACTCGCCGAGTTCGTACTCGACGGGGCCGTCCTCGCCCTCGCAGACGACGACGAACGACTCGTCGCAGAACTCCGCGAGCGACTGGCGGCACATCCCGCAGGGGGTCACGCCGTCCTCGGCGGCCGAGGAGACGGCGAGGCGGTCGAACTCGCGGTGGCCGTCGCGGACCGCCGAGCCCAGCGCGACCTCCTCGGCGTGGAGGCTGTTGCTGTAGTTCGCGATCTCGATGTTACAGCCGGTGTAGACGCTCCCGTCGGCCGTCCGGAGCGCCGCGCCGACGGCGTAGTCCGAATACGGCGCGAAGGCGTCGTCGACGGCCTCGCGGGCCGCGTCGAGTAACTCGCTCATGCCCGAGGAGACGGCCGGTCGGAACTAATAGCCAGCGACCGCGGCCGTCCCGCAACCGTCGGCTTTGCCGTTCCGATAGCTTCGGCGTCGACTCAGGCGTCGTCGACCGCGCCGCTGACGACTTCAGTGACCGTCTCCAGAAGCGACTCGACGTCGTCGCTCTCGGCGTAGACGCGGACGTATGGTTCCGTCCCGCTGGGGCGGACGAGCGTCCACGACCCGTCGGGGAGCTCCAGCCTGACGCCGTACTCGGTGTCGACGGTCGCGTCCGGGAACTCCCCGGGCAGGCGCTCTGCGACGAGGTCCATCGCCGATTCCTTGCGGTCGTCTGGGCAGTCGACGTTGCCCTTCCGGTACGGCCGTTCGGTCACGGGGTCCCGGAGGACTGCGAGACCGGGGCCGGCGACCAACCGCGCGAGCACCGCTGCGCTGGCGACGCCGTCGATCCACCCGCCGAAGGCAGTGTGGATGTGCTTCCACGGCTCGGCGGCGAAGACGACCTCCGTGTCGTCGGTCCCCTCCTCGCGTGCAGCGGCGATGCCCTCGTGTAGCGCGCCGAGGCGGACTCGTTCGATCCGGCCGCCAGCACCGCGTACCCGCTCGTCGATCCGCGCCGAAGCGTTGGGCGTGGTGACGACGACTGGGTCCTCGGCGTCGCTCTGGGCCACGTAGTGCTCGGCGAGGATAGCGACGATGGTGTCCTCGTGGACGACTTCGCCGTTCGCGTCGACGACGACGATCCGGTCGGCGTCGCCGTCGTGTCCGAACCCGACCTGCGCGCCGCCGTCGGCGACGTACGAGCGCAGGTCTTCGAGGCTCTCGGCGGTCGGCTTGCTCTCGCGACCGGGGAAGTGGCCGTCGACGTTGGCGTGGATGGCGGTCACGTCCGCGCCGAGCGCGCGGAGCACCTGCGGCGTGGCGACGCTCGCCATCCCGTTCCCGCAGTCGACCGCGACTTCCAGTCCGTCCAGCGCCTCGCCGTAGCCGCGGGCGAACTCGGCGACGGCGTCGCGGTACGCGCCGAGCACGTCGGCGCGCTCGCTCGTCCCCCACTCGTCCCAGGCGACGGGGTCCGGTTCGTCCTCGACGCGTCGTTCGATGCGTGCCTCGCCGGCGTCGTCGTACTCCTGGCCGTCGGCGAAGAGTTTGATCCCGTTGTCCTCGGGCGGGTTGTGGCTGGCGGTGAGCACGACACCGCGGCGCTGCTGGGCGGCGTAGGCCAGCGCCGGCGTCGGTACCTGTCCGATGCGAGTCACATCCGCACCGGCGCTCAGGAGTCCCGCTTCGACGGCGGCGGCCAGCCCCTCGCCCGTCGTGCGACCGTCGCGGCCGACCACGAACGAGTCGCCGTCGGCGCCGGCCGCCCGTCCGACGGCCAGTGCGAGTTCCGGCGTGACCGTCGACTGCACGTCGCCGCGGATGCCCGCGGTCCCGAAGAGGTTCATATCCGTCCCACGGAGCGACCCCAATTAATCGTAGTGGCTCCCGTTCGCGACCGCTGCTACCCACGCGACGGGCCGGCGTTCGAATCAGGGAGCGTCAGGGCAGCGCCGCGGCTGGCTGGCAGTGGTCGACGCGAAACGGAGAGAAGGAAAGCGCGTTACTCGACGCCTTCGAAGTTCGGGTAGCCCTCGATGTCGACGCCGTCCTCGGAGACCTCGGCGATGTAGACGCCGTTCCCGGAGCCGGTGTCGCGCTCGGCGGCGGCGCGAACGCCGGCGACGGCGGCGCTGCGGGCCTCGTCGAGGTCCATGCCGTCCTCGTAACGGTCTTCGAGCGTCCCGTAGGCGACGGTGAGCCCGGAGCCGGTGACCGTGTACTCGTCCTCCATGACGCCGCCGGCAGGGTCGATGGAGTAGACGTGGCTGCCCTCCTCGTCGATACCGCCGAGGATGGGATTGATGGCGAAGAACGGGCCGCCGCGGGCGAAGTTACCCGCGAGCGTCGAGAGGGCGGTCATGCTCATGTCCTCGCCGCGGCGAGCCTCGAAGAGGTCGACCTCGGCGCGGAGCGAGCGGATGAACGACTGGGCGCCGCCGACGGAGCCGACGAGCGTCAGCGCGGCCGTCGGGTGGATCTGCTCGACCTTCTGGACCGTCTTGTTGGAGACGAACCGGCCGCCGAGCGACGCGCGCATGTCCGTCGCGATGATGACGCCGTCCTCCGCGGTGATCCCGATGGTGGTCGTCCCGGTCTCGGCGACTTTGCTCTGGTCGCCCTGCGGGGACTCGTCGGGGAACGAGCCGATCTCGGGCTCGGTCGGGTCGGGGATCCCGGCGTCGTGACGCTGCATATTTTGCGAGAACTCCGAACCAGCGAATGGGTCGCGCATGGAATCAGGTACCAGTCCTGTGCTGATAAAACCACCTTTTCGATCGCCCGCGGTCGCGCACGAATGACCGTCGCCGTCCGGGCATTGCAGTCGCTGGCTGTGAGCGAAACGGCCGTCGAAAAACTGTGGCTCGCCGTCGATCAGGCGGTGTCCGTGTGCATCTCCTCGTAGGTGTCGCCGAGGCGGGCGACGGCGCGGTGTGCCGGAAGCGTGACCCCGACCTTTCGCATGGCGACCGCCAGCGGCAGCAGCAGGATGCCGGCGAACAGGGTCAACTGGTACAGTGCGAAGACGATTGCACGGTTCAGGGTGGAACGCATCGTGGTGTAGTCGTCCACCAGCGGTGCCAGTAAATAAGCTTTCCCCCCGATTTCGCTGCCAGATAATAAATAATGAAGAACCACGGCGCCGCAGTCTTGCGATTTCGGGCGACTCACAATTCGGGCCGATCAGACGGGGAGGGCGGGGCGATCGGGGTAAGGCTGGGCTTGGTACGGAGGGTTATCGCCATAAGTTATAGCCATGATTGCGGTCACGTGCGCACCGGCGGAACTGTCGGTCGCAGAGACGGCAAGGGACGATCGCCGCGCTCTCGACGGCGCATGTCGCTGGACGATGATGTCGAACGCGGATCAAAAACAGGATTACGGTGAAACGCCGAGTGGGCTGTATGAACTACATCGTAGTGATGGAAGCCGCCTGGTTGGTTCACGACGTCGAGAACATCGACGACGCCATCGGCGTCGCCATCAGCGAGGCCGGCAAGCGGCTCAACCAGCAGGACATGGACTACGTCGAGGTCGGGGTCGGCGCGACGAACTGTCCGGCCTGCGGGGAGCCGTTCGACTCGGCGTACATCGCCGCCGACACCGCGCTCGTCGGCCTCGTCCTCGAGATGGACGTGTTCAACGCCGAGAGCGAGGAACACGCCCAGCGTATCGCCAAAAGCGACGTGGGCGGCGCGCTCCGCGACGTGCCGCTCAACGTCATCGCGACCGAGAAGACCGAAGACGGCGACGAAGAAGACGACGACTGAACCGCACTAGCCAGCCGGTTCTCACTGCGCCGCCAGCCGCGTCCCCGTCTCGGCGGTCACCAGTAGGTCGGCCACGCGCTCGACCGCATCGGTCGCCTCCGGTTCGCTCCGCAGGAGGACGGTTTCGCTCGGGAACAGTTGCTCGCCGACTTCGAGCCCGTGGTCTCGTGCCGTCGACCCCGAGACGGTGAGGTAGATGCCGATGCCCGTCTCGGCGATGGCTCCTTCCTCGTCCTCCACGTCGTCGCCGGGGTAACAGAAATCGATCCCCTCGATGGCGTCGGTCCCCAGCACGGCTTCGACGAGCCGTTCGTACCGCGGCGAGATACAGAACTCCCCCTCGTAAGCGTCGACCAGTTCGCGCCCGACGTCGGCATCGTACTCCTCGGCGACATCGGGCGTCGCGAGCAGCGAGTGCCAGACCGTGTCGCCGAGGCCGGCGACGAGGCGGACGTCGGTGTCCCGCGGGTCGACCCGCTCGTTCACGTCGCCGAGTTCCGACAGCGGCTCCTCGCGGAGCTCGACCACTTCTTCGAGGAAGAGGTCGGCGCTGTCGAACCCGAGCGGCATCTCGTGTTTGCGAAGCGCCCGGAACGGCTCCTCCCGGCCGACGAGCTGCAGGTCCAGATCCTCGTCGACCGGGACGGTGACGCTGTCGAAGACGATGCGCCGGGGCATCCCCTGCCGGTCGTCGCGGACGAGGGTATACTCCGGCGCCGTCGGGTCCGAGTCGTCGCTGTAGGTCCCGAGCCGTTCGTAGACGTCGCCGGTCGCCGACTGGTCGCCCTTCGTGACCGCCTTCTCGTATCTGAGCGTCGAGATCACGTCGTCGGCGAGCCCGGCGACGCCCGTTTCGTCGGCCAGTCGGTCGAGTACCGCTTCCAGCGGGCGTCCCTTCCGCGGCACGGCGACGCTGACGGTCGTCATTGGTGTTCGACACGCGAGCAGCCCCTAAAACGAGTCCGATCTTCGCCGATTTCGCCGATTACACGGCGCCGAACGCCCGTCGGAAGTCGGTCCGATCCAGTCCCCCTTCGCTCGCCGTCAGAAAATCGCCCGTCTCGCGGCCGTTAGCTGCCGCCGATGACCGACGAGAGCTGCTCGCGCCACTCCTTGAGCTCCTCGATCTCGTCGTCGATGTCCTCGATGTCCGACTTGACGTCCTCGACGTCGATGTCGCCGATCTGCGATTCGAGCGACTCGAGTTCGTCCTCCACGTCGTCGACGTCCGACTCGACGGAATCGACGTCGCCCTGGACGGCCTCGACCTCCGAGAGGACCTCGTCCATGTCCGACTGCAGCGACTCCATCGAGGACTCGACTCCCTCGACGGTGTTCTCGACGCTCGACAGGGACTCCTCGTGACCCGAGGTCATCTCGCGGACCTCCTCCAGTTCGGACTCGAAGGACTCGACCTGCTCGCGGAACTCCTCGATGAGTTCGTCGCCCGTCCCGTTCTCGTCGAGGAACTCCTCCAGCGCGCCGGTGTACGCCAGCAGGTCCGACACCTCGGTCTGGAGGTGCTGGATGCGCGCGTCGACGCTGCCGCCGGAGTCGTCGGCGAGGTCGAACGCCTTGCGGAGGAGCTTGATGTCGTCCGCGTCGACGTTCTGGTTGCGGATCTCCGTCGCCAGCGCACCGACGAGCGTGTCCACGTCGGCATCGCCGAGCGAGACGCTCCCGCCGGAGGACCCGCCGTCGGAAGCGTCGCTCGACGAGCCGTTCGAACTGGCGCCCGAACTGGCGTCGGCCGGCTCGTTCGGATCCTTCAGGTCGAGGGTCTCGACGTCCTCGGGATCGTCGCCGTCGTCGCTCTCGTCGAGACCGGGGACGGAGTCGCTGTCGCCCGAGATGACGTCGCGGACGACGTCGCTGCCCTGCTCGTCGACGACCGGCCCGCCGCCGTCCTCGAGCGGCGGGTCGACCCGTTCGATCCGCGGCTGCGTGAGGAACTGCTCGACGTTGTCGGTCCCCGTCGCGCGGATGCCGTAGACCGTCGTGTACTCCGCGCCCGCTTCGAGCTCGCGCTCGAAGGTGATCTGGTCCTCGTCGATCGTCCAGTACTCGCTGCCGTACTCCGGATGGAACCCGAGGTCCTCGACGGCCACGTCCTCCGGCACTTCGTCGAGCAGCGTCACCGTCACGGTCTCGGAACGCGCAGACTGTATCTCGAAGGCGATCGCCGGCACCGGGAACTCGTCTTCCTCGAACCGCTTGTCCACCGTCACCCCGTCCGAGGAGACAGAGACTTTCTCGTACTGCTGTGAATCGCTCATGTGTTCCCCCTCGTTTAGCAACCAACTTAATCCTATTTATTGTCCAGACGCCGTCATTTCAGGTGTGACGGGGGAACGAGCGGGAAATCCGCGGAAAACTGACCGCACGACGAGACTGCAGCGAGCGCGCCAGTCGGCCGGTTAGAGGTCGAACCTGTCGCCGATCTTGACGATCTCCAGCGACTCGGGGTAGTCGAAACTCGCCGCGTGGTTGTGGAGGACGGTCGGTTCCGTGGTCATCCCTTTCCACATGTCCCAGTGGGTCGGAACGAGCGTGTCCAGCTGGAGGTGATTGGCCGCCTCGATGATCATGTTCTCGGTGTTGTACCACTGCGTCCGCACGGGCTCGCCGGTCTGCTTGTCGGGAATGTTGCCGATGGCGCCGAACGCCAGCGCGCCGATGTCGATGTCGTAGTCCGCGCCGACCTGCTCGAACTCGCCGGGCCGGGCGTCGCCGCCGTGGAAGAACGTGCCCGCCTCGTGTTCGAAGACGAGCGAGACCGGGTGCTCGGCGTCGGGGTCGTTCGCCGGTTCGACGTGGACGGTCAACTCGCCGAGTTCGACCGTGTCTCCCTCGCTGATCTCGTTGAACTGGTCGTCGCTCACGTCCCAGTGACCTGTCCAGTCCTCCTCCGCGATCACGTCGAGCCCCGAATCGGACGTGTAGTAGTCCGCGCCCGTGCCCGCGAGGATCGGCCCCTGACTCGGGCCGTGGACGTGGTCGACGTGCTCGTGGGTTCCGAAGATCGCGTCCGCTTCCGCGATGTCCTCCGGGTTGAACGGGACCGGGATCATCCGGATCGTCCGCGGCGGTCGCCCGGCACCGACGTACGGGTCGATGAACACCGTCGTGTCGTCGCTCGCCTTCAGGACGAACCCGTTACAGCCGAGGTACCAGATCGCCACGGTATCGGGCGAGGCCTCCGCGACCGCCTTCGGGAACCAGTCGCCCCAGTCGCTCTCGGCCGTCTCTCCCCAGTCGGGATCCGTTGTCATACGCCACCCTGCGAACGGCCGTAAGTAAGCCTTTACGAACGGATACCCTGTCGATCGCTCTCCCGCCGAAATCCGAGTCCGAAAAAACGCGCCGTCTCAGTCCTCGCAGCAGCCGCCGGCCTTCCCGCCGAAGTCGACCGTCAGCGGCTCGGAGATGATCTCGTTGAGTTCCTGCAGGCGAAGCTCGAGTTCGTTCTGCGCTTCCAGATACTCGGACATCTTCGGCTTCTCGTGGAGTTCCTCCTGGGCGTCCTGCAGGGTGCGGAGGTCCTCGCGGGTGGCCTCGCCGGTCTGGCGCGCGAGCATGAACTCCTCGCGGATCTGCTCGAACTCGAGGATCTCCTCCTGAAGCTCCTCGTCGGCCTCGACGGCCGCCTTGGTCTCCTGATAGCGCTCGTAGAGGGGCATGTCCGCGATCCGCTCGCCGAGTTCACGAGCGAGCGCGTCGACGTCCTCGCCCGCCTCCGATCGTGCGGCGTCGGTCTCGATGCTCATTGTACGCCACCTTCGTCCCTCGCGGATTTCAAGGTGCCGACTCCGGGCGGTTACCGCCACTCCGAGTCGGTCGCGTCGACCGGCCGGAACCCCAGTCGCTCGCGGAGCCGGTTGCGGAAGGCGGCGGCGAACGCGACCGGATAGGCCGCGGACAGCGCGCCCGCGCGGGCGATGACCGGCGACGGGAGGGAGACGTCGACAGATCGGAGGACGGCGAGGCCGGCCAGCCCCGCTGCGCCGCTCGCCACGTACAGCGCGACGACGGCGACGCCCAGCCGCCGGTGGGACCAGTCGCCGGTCACGAACGGATAGCTGCCACCGACCGCGACCACGGCCGCCGCCGTCTGGGGCGGCCCCGCGAACAGGTCAGTCCCCGTCGCGAGCGCGTAGAGGACGGTGAACGCGGGCGCGAGGAACAGGTAGAGTCCCGCAGCGGCGAGTAGCAGATCCGCCGTCGCCGCTGGTATCGACCGAAGTGACATACACGGCCTTCGGACGCCGGAGGCAAACGTCCGCCGGAACGGCACCGGGTAGGAGACTGGCGATTCACGGACACGGGAATCGGACGAGGGGAGTCATCGACTCGGTCCCTTCACGTGGGAGACGGTCCGTCGAGCGCGATCAACGCGACCCCAAAGACGACCCAGAAGGTCACGAACCCGAGCAGGAACGGGTTGAGCCCGTCGTGTGGTTCGCTGTCGGCCCGGTGCAACGGTCGCCCGTGCCACGTGTTCGGCAGGCGTTCGGGGACCGAGAAGAATCGAGTCCGAACGACCAGCCGGACGACGGCGACCGCACTACCGGCCGCGAGCGCGAACGAGACGGCGGTGACGACCGCCATCCGGAGGACCGCCGGGACGGAGACCAGCATCGATTGACGCTACCCGGCGAGAGCGGGTAAACGTGATGCCCCGGCCGTCGATTCGGATCGGTCGACCCGACTCGGAATCCCGCGTGGTTCGCTGCTGTCCGAGGGCTTTTCCGGCCGGCACCCGAAAGGCGGAGCATGGTCTCTGAACTAGTGGTCGGTGGGCTGCTCGCAGTGTTGGTGTTCGGGTTCCTCCGGTTTCAGGACGCCATCGTCTCTGCGCTGACCCGCTCGGGTAGCGGTGACGACACGTTACTCATCGACGATCCCTGACCCATAGGGCGCCACCCCGCTCCCGTCCTCTCCGCTCGGTCCGTACGGAGAGCGGACGCTGTCACGCTCTCACAGCGGCAACTCTCGACCGCGGGGGTTTTACCCCGCCAGCGGATACGAGGCGTCAATGAGCCAGGATTCACGCGGCGAGGCCGACGACGCGCCTCGCACCGAGGGCGACCTCACCAAGACGGGGATGTCGCTCCGCCACGACCGCGAGTGGGACTACGAACTCGACCGCATTGTCGACGCCGTCGAAGAGCGCGACGCCGAGACGGTCGGCCTGCAGTTCCCCGAAGGACTGAAACGGAGGGGCCCGCGCGTCGCCGACGACCTCCGCTCGGAGCTGCCGGACGGCGTCAGCGTCATGATCTCCGGGCAGCCCTGCTACGGCGCCTGCGATCTCGACACCTACCTGATGCGCCGCACTGACGTGTTCGTCCACTTCGGCCACAGCCCGATGAAGGAGTCGGACAAGATCATCTACGTCCCCCTCTTCTCGAACGTCGACGTCTTCCCGATCATGGAGCGTGCGGTCGACGAGCAGCTCACCCCGGCCGACGAGGACCCAGACGTGGGCCTCGTGACGACCGCCCAGCACATGAACAAGTTCGACGAGATGCGCTCGTGGCTCGAAGAGCGCGGCTACACCGTCCACACGCGGAAGGGCGACGAGCGGCTCACCCACGAGGGGCAGGTGCTCGGCTGCAACTACGCCAGCGCCGACGTCGACGCCGACCAGATGCTCTACGTCGGCGGCGGCAAGTTCCACCCGCTCGGCCTCGCGATGGAACACCCCGACAAGCACGTCGTCATCGCCGACCCCGTCAACAACGCCGTCTCCGTCGCCGACACGGAGAAGTTCATGAAGCAGCGCTACGGCGCGGTCCACCGCGCGATGGACGCCGACGAGTGGGGTGTCATCTTCTGCACCAAGATCGGGCAAGGCCGCTGGGAGACCGCCCAGGAGATCGTCGAGGAGAACGACGACGCTTACCTCATCACGATGGACGAGGTGACGCCCGACCGCCTGACGAACTTCGGTCTCGACGCCTACGTCAACACGGGCTGTCCGCGGATCACGACCGACGACGGCCCGCAGTTCAAGCAGCCGATGCTCACGCCCCAGGAGTACCGTATCGCCATCGGCGAGGAGCCGCTGGAGGCCCTGGAGTTCGACACCTTCCACGACACCTGGTAGGCACCTCGACGCCCGGAGAACCGGGAGCGTTATTATCAGCCCCCGAAAACCCGCTGGAAAGCGATGTTCGGGGGGAGCGACACGACGGACGTGGAGCCGCTGTGGATCGTCGGAGTGGGCGATGTCGACCGCGAGACACTCGAAACGGCTGCCGACGGGGCGGCGCAGACGTTGCCCGTCGACGCACGGATTCATCCTGACCGGGTCGATCCGGCCGGGTTCGACGGGGCGGATTTCGAGGGAATCGACGACGAACTCGTCCACGGGCTCGATCTGGCCAGATACGCCCGCAAGCGGAGCGGCCGGGGAACCGTGATCGCGGTGACCGACCTCGACATCGGGAAACCGCGCGGCGAGCCGGCCTTCGGCCTCGCCATGCGCCGCGGGTCCATCGGGATCGTCTCGACGGCTCGCCTCGGTGATCCGGACGACTCGACCTTCGACGACCGACTTCGCACCGTCACGTCCCAGCACGTCGGCTACCTCGTCGGGATGGGTGCCTGCGGGGACGGCTGTCTGTTCGAAGTCGCCGACGAGCCGGCCGACTTCGACCGGATCGGTCCGGACCCCTGCGCCGAGTGCCGACCGGAGCTGGAAGGGCGTGACTCACCGCTGCTGCCCGACGACTGGCGCGTCCGGGTCAGGGATCCCGGAACGCCGGGAGATTCGAGCGAGCTGTCCGTCGTGGCGGTCGGCGACGTGGACGAGGAGGTCGTCACCACGGCGGCCGCAGCGGTCGACGAACACCTGCCGTTCGACGCGACGACCGCACCGGGATCGGTCCCGCTGTCCGCAGTCACAGACGACGCTTACGACGACTCGCGCGACCAGTACCGGGCCAGCGACCTCGCCCGGGGTGCCCGGGAGTTCGTCGGGACGGCGCCGGTCCTCGCCGTGACCGGCGTGGACCTCTTCGAACACCGGCGCAACTACGTCTTCGGCGTCGGCGCGTTCGGGGGCGAGTTCGCCGTCCTCTCGACCGCGCGACTGACCGATCCCGAGACGGAGGCTTCGCTCTCGGAGGCGCGCGTGCGAAAGCAGGCCGTCAAACAGGCCGGCAGACTCCTCGGAGCGGAGCAGTGCGACGACAGGGAGTGCGTCTTCACTACGGCCCCGACTGTCGGGGAACTCGACCTGACCGACGAGTCGCCCTGCGCGGATTGCCGTGCGGCGCTCGCGGGCGTGGAGTGGCCACCCGACGTGGAGCGCGGGACGGCCGACACCGCTTCGGGGTCGAGTGCGGATTCGAGTCCGAGCGCGAATTCGAACGCGAGCGCAGCCGCGGACCCGTCGGACGAGCGCGACGACGAACCGCCGGAGGAGCAAGGGAAAGTGGACTACCTCTGGCAGAGTCTCCTCCACGACGCGGCGAACACGGGTCGGTTCATCGGCCTGGTCGTCGGGTTCGCGATCTCCTTTTTCGTCTCGGTCCTGCTCGTCTTGCCCGTCGTCGAGTTCTTCTTCGGACCGTGGGAGAGCCAGTCGGATCGGATGGCCTGGGGGGTTATCCTCGTCTCGCTCGTCCTCGCGTGGTATCTCTACAAGACGGCCAAGCGACTCCTGGCCTTCCTCGGGCGGAGCGCGATCGGCCGGGTCCGGTCGGCAACCGGCGAGTAAGGGACGCCTCGGGTTTCGGCCGGTGTGACCTGTCCTCCGCCGTTCAGGCGCCGAGGAACAACTGCGCGATGCCGGTCAGCCAGAGGAACGCGGTCAGCGAGACGGTGGCGGCGACGACGCCCACTGCAACTTCCTTCGCGAGCGCGAAGCGCCGCTCCCGGCGCAGTGCGTCGGGCTCCCGGTCCGAGACGAAGAAGGTCCCGTCGCGGTCGGTCAGCCGGAGCGGCTTGTCAGCGTCGTCGATCCGCCGCTCGTCGATCTCGGCGGTGCCGTAAGCGTACACCTCGTCGCCGGGACAGAGGTACGTCGCCTCGTAGACCCGCTCGTCACCAGTTCGGAGTTCGTCGATGTCCCACGACCGCTCGAAGTGCCACAGGTCCTCGTCGGGCGACTCGTAGCTCTCGCGTTCGCGCTTCCACTCGCGCT
Organism: Halosimplex yunnanense; assembly: GCF_054504345.1. NCBI lineage: Archaea > Methanobacteriati > Methanobacteriota > Halobacteria > Halobacteriales > Haloarculaceae > Halosimplex > Halosimplex yunnanense. Next base: position 483,994 of record NZ_JBTJEL010000036.1, read on the forward strand.
CGTCGGAGGCGAGGAAGTCGAACGCGTCGTCGTCGACCCGGATCGACCCGTCGTCGGTCGCGATGTCGAACGGAATCACCCGAGTCCGGTCGACGTGCGTCCGCGAGTCGCCGCTACCGAAGTCCCGCACCGAGAGGTCGTAGGCCACGCACTCCGGGCAGTCGTACATGCGCGTCTCCGGGCTGCCCACTGGTTCGATCTCGCCGCGGACGGCCACCGGACCGACGGCGATCGAATCGAGCGGCGAGATCGGAGTGTCCCGGATAGCCGTTCCTTCCCGGTAGCGATCGAATCCGATCAGCAGCGACCCGATCCCCCAGAGGACGCCGAACCCGGAGCCGATCACGAGGCCGGCGTAGAGGACGACTCCGAGGACCATCTATTCGGCTTCGAGGCGGTCGCGGACGGAGAAGTCCTGCTTCGCGGCCTCCGTGGCCTCGAACGGGTCGCGCGGTTCGTACCCCCTGCGGGCGGCTACGTAGCGCTCGGGGACCTTCTCCAGCAGGGCGTTGTACCGCCTCACGGCGTCGTTGTAGTACTCGCGACGGTTCTCCAGTCGCTGCTCGACCTCCTGTAGCGCGTCGCGGACGTCCGCGAACTTCTCGTCGGTCCTGAGTTCGGGGTACTCCTCGGAGATGGAGTAGAACTCCTGGATCGAATCGCGGATCTCCGCCTCGGCGAGTGCGGCTTCCTCGGGCGAGTTGGCCTCGATCGCGCTGTCGCGGGCCTCGACGATGCCCGCGAGCACGTCCCGTTCCATGGACATGTACTCCCCCGCCAGTTCCACCAGGTTGCCGACCTCGTCATGGCGCCGCTGGAGCAGTACCTCCACGTTGCTCCACGCGGTCTCGCAGTTCTCCCGCGCGTCGACGAGCTGGTCGTGCGTCCGCTTGGCGTACCACAGCCCGCTCCAGCCCACCAGCGCGACCGCGAACACCGCCACCACCGCGACGAAGAGACTCATGCCTCGTCGCAAACACGACCGAACACATAAATGCTGAGGAACGAACGGACTGCTCGCCATCGAGAGATTACTATTATGCATTCAACAACGTTTTTGGATACACAGGAGAAATTAGTAGCCGATGACTGTCACGGCCGCGAGGGGGCGCCAGCGACGTCGGAGGGGACCATGAGCACGAAGACACGCCTCGCACAGCAACTCGGCGTGGTCGCCGGATTCGAGGACCCGCGGGTGGACCTCGAACAGTACCGGACCCCGCCGGATATCGCCGCGCACCTGATTCACACGGCCGACCTGCACGGCGACATCGAGGACAGGATCGTCGTCGACCTCGGGACGGGAACCGGGATGCTCGCGCTCGGCGCGGTGCTCCGGGGCCCCAAAACCGTCGTGGGCGTCGACCTCGACCCCGATCCGCTCGCGACGGCGCGAGCGAACGAGCGGCGAGTCGCGGCCGCTGCCGACGTCGAATGGGTCCGCGGTGACGCGACCGAAGTACCTCTCGACCCCGAGGGACCGACCACAGTCGTGATGAACCCGCCGTTCGGCGCGCAGTCGGGGAACGAACACGCAGACCGCGGGTTCCTCGCCGCCGCGGCCGAGATCAGCGACGTCTCCTACTCGATCCACAACGCCGGCAGCGAGGAGTTCGTCGAATCCTTCGCCGGCGACAACGGGGGGACGGTCACGCACGCGTTCGCCGCGGAACTCGACCTGCCACACCAGTTCGAGTTCCACGACGCCGAATCGCGGACCATCGACGTCGAAGTCTTCCGCATCGAGTGGGACGACGAAGCCGAGTAACCGAGAGCCTACCAGACGCGCTCTGCTTTTCGCTCGCGGTTAGTTCTGCCGCGCCCGCGGGACGGACTTGCTTGCGACCCGGACGCGAGTGTCGTCGTGGATCGCGAAGAGGTCCCCGTCAGTGCGATTCAGCGCCAGTCCGCCGACGGCCGTGGTGTTCGACGCGACAGGGATGGGCGCCCGACCGAGTTCTGATCCGTTCCGAGTGACGACCGCGTCGAACCCCTGCGGGCTCGGCTCGATGGAAACGTTCCGTCCGGCGATCGTCGGCGCTGCCCTGACCCGGTCCGTTCGGTATGCCGACACCGCCCGTCCCCCTTCGCGGCGAAGCGTCACCTGGTAGGCCGAGCCGTTGTCGACGAGCGACCACCCCTCCCGCTGGGCGTACACTGCTTCCCGCCAGCCGAGGCCGCCGACTCTGACCGTCGCGCGGCCCCTGTGACCGAGCTGTCCTTTCGAGACGGCTTCGATCCAGACGCGACGCTGTTCGCTGAACACCACGACTCCGCTGGACCTGATCTCCTGGGCGTCGTCGAAGAGGTACTGATTGACCAGCGAGACGTACTGGTTGGGTACCCCCTCGACGTAGGTGACGGTGTAGTCGCGAACCTCCACGGTCGAGGCGTCGCCCGGCAGGTCGCCGGAGATGGTCGTCAGGCCGAACGGGACGGCGGCGGCGCTGAGCACGACGAGCGCCGCGACGAGGGCGCGAACGGCCGTCCCGCGGGTGAGTCGGTCCGAACCCGACTCACCTAGCTGGGGCTTCAACGACCGGTTCGACGCGGACGCGGCGACGGCGATCAGCGCCGCGAACAGGAAGACCGTTCCCACCCCGATGGCCCGGAAGAGAACGTACGTGTTCGACCCGATGGGGGTGAAGATCGCCCACAGCGACTGGCGGATGCCGAGGACGAGCGCCGCGAACCAGAGGGACAGCGGGTTGGGGTAGTCCTCGCGCCGCGCGAGCAAGGCGATCCCGAGGCAGACGCCGAGCAAGATACCGATGGCGTGCCCCTGGATCGCGATGTCGGCCCACCACGGCGAACTGAAACTGGGCCGCGGCTGCCGGGTGACAAGCGGGTTGCGCAGGCCGGCGTAGACGAGGTCGACGACCCGCTCGGCGACGAGGACGAACACCGTCAGGATCGGCCGGGTGACCATCCCGAAGCCGACGTACGCGTAGACGACGCCGGAGAACCCGATCACCGGTCCGAGCGAGAACAGCCCGGTGAAGATCCCGGCAAGGACTGACCCGACGGGAACGGCGAGCAGTCGGATGAACGGGTTGGTCAGCGGCGTCGAGAACGACTCCGAGCCGCGCTCGTCGGGGTAATGGCCCACGTAGTACTCGACGATCGGCGCGAACAGGACCGTTCCCGTGAGGTTCCCGGTGATGTGGCCGACGCCGTTGTGGGCGAATCCGGCGACGATCGTCCCCAGCGGGTAGAAGTACGACCACGAGCGGAAAGGGACGACCATCGGACTCCGCGGGTGCTCCCACCCACCCTGGACCACCCAGTAGACGATCAGGACGCCCAGCACCGTCAGCAGCGTCCCCCACGGCACGCCGAGTACCCAGCGGCGACGCAGGCGCTCGCCCCATCCCAGTTCGCTGGACGCGAGGCGGCGAGCGACGGCTATCGAGCCGACGACGGCGACGACGAGGAACAGCTGCTGCCAGGGGAGCAACCCGAGAATCCACCGCGAGACCGACGCTGACGACGACTGCAACATACGCACCACAAAGTATCCCGGTAAGTTATCCTTGGTGGCGCCGTCGGCGTTCGGTCGTGTGATTCGGGCGACGTGGACCCGTGAGTCGCGGGGAGGCCGTCCGCCGAACCCGGCAGGCACAGGATTTTCGGTGGGCGACGCCGTGGTGTTCGCCAATGGGAGTTCGGCCACCGTCGAACGACGTGGACGACGAACCGGACGTCGTCGAGTTCGGGATCGCGGCGCTCGACGCGCGGCTCGAGGGCGCTGAGCCGGAGTTTCCCGCCTCGGCGAACGAACTCGAATCGCAGTTCGGGACGGCGACGGTCCCGTACGACGCGGCGGGCAACGAGATCGCGGTCAGCGAGGCGCTCGCGGAGACCGACCGCGAGTCCTTCGACTCGAAGGCGGACCTGCTCAACGCCCTCCATCCCGTCTTCGAGCGCAAGCGACAGGCGGCCTCGACCAGCCTGCTCAGACAGCTCCGCGGGCTCGTTCCCTTCTGATCGTCGCCGGTCTCGCCGGTCGGCAGTCCGGACCGGGTCGAAAGTGACCTCCCCGAGAATCCCTTCTAGTGGGCCTATCCCTGTTCGGCTTGCGAGGGCTCTTCCACGCGGGAGTCGCCGTTTGCCGCGCCGTCGACGGATGTCTCGCCGGGTTCGCCGCTCCGGGAGACGGCGTCGCGGGTCGACGGGCCCGACCTGCTCCCGACCGTCTCGTTGTCCGTCAACCGCTGTGCGAGGTCTTCGAGCTGGCGCGTCTGCTCGCGGTTGACCGTGACGATCATGTCCGAGAGGACGCCGAACATCAGCAACTGCACGCCGAAGATGATCGCCGACCCGCCGAGGAAGGCGAGTACCTCGTGGGAGGTCTTCGGGGGGACGATCCACTCGTACGCGACGTACGCACCGAGGACGAGACCGATGACCGTGCTAGCGGCCCCGACGCTCCCGAAGTAAAACAGCGGGTTGTTCGTCTTCGCCATCTTGTAGAGCGTGAGGATGATGTCCGCCCCGTCGCGGAACGGCCGGAGGTTCGTCTCCGAGTCGTCCGGCCGGGCGCAGTAGGTGATCGGGACGACCTCCGTGCGGACGTTGTGTTTGACGCACTCGACGGCCATCTCCGTCTCGATGCCGAAGTGGTCCTCCGTCAGCGAGATGCGGTCGATCGACTCCCGCGTCAGTGCGCGATACCCGCTGAGGATGTCCTGATAGTCACGTCCGTGGATAATCGCGAACGCCCGATTGATGACCCGGTTTCCGAACTGGTTGAGCCGGGTCATCGCTCCCGCTTCCATGTCGGCGAAGCGGTCGCCGATGACGTGGTCGGCGCGTCCCTCGAAGATGGGTTCCAGCATCGCCCGGGCGTCCTCGGCGCGGTACGTCTGGTCGCCGTCGAGCATGAGGACGACCGGGGCGTCGGTCATCTCGAACCCCTCCTGCAGGGCCTGGCCTTTCCCTTCCGAACCGCGCTGCTGGACGACTCTGGCCCCGTTCTCCTCGGCGATCGACTGGGTGCCGTCGGTGGAACCGCCGTCGATCACGAGGATGTTCTCGAACCCCTCGGCGCTGAACGACTCGACGACTGGTCCGATCGTCTCGGACTCGTTGAGCGTGGGCACCAGCACGCAGACGTCGTCGTACTCGACCATCGTCCCCGCTTCGACGTTGCCGGAGAAAAAGGTTCCCTGTTCGGCCCGTCGAATACGCGGCCCAGCGGTTTTCGCGCTGGCCGCAGGCGGGCCACCCCGCGGACGCGGCGACCGGTCAGTCCTCGTCGCGCTGGTCGCTCAAATGTTCCCAGATCTCCGTGCAGCCACAGCCGTCCTCGACGTTCTCGAGGTGGGCTGTCTCCGATCGCCCGGCTTCGGCCTCGACGTCTTCGCCGTCCCCCTCGACGACCGCATCGCCGTCCGCGCGGTTTAACTCTGCCATAGTTACTCAGTTCGTGAGTAACCACGCCCCAGTCAGTTAATAACCTTTCGGCGCCCTTTTGGGGGCGGCGAGGCACAGGGGGAACTATGAGTGGCGAGGACACCGGGTGGTTCGATACGCTGGGCCTGACCGAATACGAGGCGACGGCCCTCCGCAAGCTGCTGACGCTCGGTCGGACGACGGCACCCAACCTCGCCGAGGCGACGGACATCCCGAAGGCGCGGATCTACGGGGTCCTCGATTCGCTCTCGGACCGCGGTTTCATCAAGATCATCCCCGGGCGACCGAAGGAGTACCAGCCCAAGCCCCCGGAAGCCATTCTCGACCGTGCCGTCGAGAACCACCGACAGGATTACGAGCAGTTCGCGGGCACGATCGAGGGCTTCCGCGAGGATTTCCTCGCGGAGTTCCAGCCCCGCTACGAGCAGGCCAGCGAGGACATCACGCCCACCGAGGAACTGTTCCACGTCGTCGACGTCGGCGAGCCGAGCGAGCGCGAGACCCGCGAGCTCTACCACGACGCCGAGGAACGCGTCTGCGTCGTCACCAAGAGCTTCGAGTACTTCGACTCGGTCGAACCGGCCTTCGCCGACGCGCTGGAGCGGGGCGTCGACGTCTCGATCCTGATGCTCGTCCCCGAGTTCCTCTCGACCGACCCGCGCGACGAACCGGCGATCCAGCGGGGGATCGTCGAGCGAATCCGAACCGAGTATCCGTCTGTCGAAATCCGGTTCTCGACCGGGAAGCTCCCGTTCCGCGGCAATATCGCCGACCCGAGCATGGAGTACGAGACCGGTGGGGCGATCCTCCTCGTCGAGGAGGAAGACGTTCCCAACCACATGCGCCAGGCCGCGATCACCGACAACGGGGCGTTCGTCGCCGGTCTCAAGCGGTACTTCGATCTCATCTGGGAGCACGAGAGCCGCGAAGTCAGACAGTAATATTGCGAATTTATCCGTCCTTGCCCCGTGACGACCGGGTCGAACTCGAACAGAGTCCTTTATCTGTGTGCTGTCGGTACGGAGAACCGATGCAGTACGGGTACCGGTGTAGTGGCGTTTTTGGTCGGTACGGCCACCAGCTATGAGACTCCCCAATCCCGCCAAGATATGGCGACTGTGGCGAGAGGATCTCCAGGCCGATGAGGCGTTATCGGAACCGTTCCCATACCGCGCCTGGAAGTGGCTCTGGCAACGCCTCCCTGCTCGGAATCGACGACCGGATCTGTTCGACCGCCTCGACGAGATCGAGTGGGACGTCGTCGTTCTCCTCGATGCGTGCCGATACGACGTGCTCGACGACGTCGCCTCGAATGCAGTCATCGGGCGGACGACGTCCCCGGCCAGTGCGACGCCCGAATTCCTCAAGCGTGCTCGCGAACGCGGCGTCTTCGACGGGACGGTCTACGTCAGCGGCAATCCGCAGTCCGATGCGAACCTCCCGGGGGACGTCGAACACGTCCCTGCCTTCGAAGACAGCTGGGACGACGGTCTCGCGACAGTCCCCCCGGAACCGCTGTACGAGGCCGCGAGGGAGCGTCTCGGCGACGGTGACGGGGTCGTTGTCCACACCCTGCAACCGCACTATCCACACCTTTGCAACATCGGGGGTCGTACTCGCCCGATTCCCGGTGGACTTCACCCGAGGTACTTCGACGAGGAGCTACACGACGAGAAGCTACAGGCGCTGCTGACCAACGGCTACCTCGACCTCGATACCGCTCGTCGATCGTACGAGCGGTCAGTCCGGTTCGCGTGGGAGCGCGCAAGCGAGTTCGCGGCAACCGCCGCCGACGAGGGCTATCGCGTCGTCATCAGTGCCGATCACGGGGAGGTTTTCGGCGAGCGGGGGTTCGTCGAACACCCGATGGGCGTGTCGATACCGGGATTGAAGGCGGTGCCCTGGGTCGTTTTCGAACCGTCGAGCGACGCCGACGGGGCCGACGACGTCACCGACAGGCTCGCTGCACTCGGCTACGTCGAAAACTAAAAACTCCCGACCGGATAATCCCGACTCATGTCACTCCGGGCCTGCTACGTCGTGAACGCCGTCGACGAGACCAGCGTCCCAGCGGACATCGCCCGCACTCTCGTCGACCACACGGATATCGAGGTCGATATCCTCGCGTGGTTCAACGCGAACGGGTTCCACGGCGACGATCGTATCGGCGTCACGTGTCTCGACGCGCCCGATACCAGGCTCGGGATCGACCTCGAAACCGCCCGACGAGCACGCGGGATATTCCGCGAATACGACATCGTACAGGCCCATCACAACCACTCCGGGTCGTTTGCGAAGCTGATCGCCGCCCGGGAGGGGATTCCGCTGGTCTCTCGCGAGGGAAACATGCGTCGGGGATTCACTCGCGAAGGCCTCGTATTGAACGGGCTGACGAACCCGCTGACGGACCGGGTCGTCTGTAATTCCCGGGCCGTCTGGCAGTCGTTTCGCCGCTGGGAGCGGTGGTTACTCTCCGACGGGCAGATCGAGATCATCCCGAACGGAGTCAACCTCGACCGGATCGATGCGGCCACGGAGGGCGGGCTCTCACTCGACGAGATCTCGAATAACGAGAGTCCCGTAGCGCCCGACGACGACGCCATCCTCGTCGGCACTGCGGGACTCATGGACGAACAGAAGGACCAGGCCACGTTGATACGTGGCGTCGCGGCCGCACGATCACGGTCCGACAGCGCGATCGAGCTCGTGATAGCCGGCGACGGACCGCTCGAGGACGATCTCCGCGACCTCGCGGTCCAACACGGGATCGACGACGCCGTTCACTTCCTCGGACGCATCGACCGCAACGAGGTGTACGCGATGCTCGCAGCGGTCGACATGTACGCGATGCCGTCGCTGTGGGAAGGATTCAGCGCGGCGGCCGTCGAAGCGCTCGCCTCGGGGACGCCCGCGGTCTTTTCGGACATTCCGCCGTTCAGGCTGCCGTACGACGACGTTGCCCTGTTCCATCCCCCGGGCGATCACGAGACACTCGCGGAGCGCCTCCTCGAACTCGCCGACGACCCCGACCGACGGGCCGAACTCGGCGCGGCAGGCCGTTCACTCGTCGAACGCGAATACACCGTCGAACACGTGGCAACGCGATACCGCGACCTCTACCGCAGTATCACGTCGTAATTTGCCAGCGAGTCGAGACGGGGCCGCTCAGGTGTAGCCGAGGTCTTCGAGCTGCTGTTGAACCCTGTCGCTCTCGATCGCCAGCCCTTCGTCGCGGCTGGACGCAGTGTGGTCGGACTGGTCGAGTTCGGTTTCGATGGCAGCCCGAACGTCTAAGACGCTCTCGATAGCCTCGACCATCCCCTCGTCCGTTCCGGCGACCATCGCTTCGTTGGTATGGACGCCGTCTTGGAGGCCGTGATCGCTGACGAGCAACAACTCGTCGCCGTCGGCGAGGTCGGCGCGGAGCTCACTGACGAATTCGTCGAGTTCCCCGTAGGCTCGCATTTGCACGTCGGGACTATCGCTGGTAACGTGACCGATGAGGTCGAGCCCGCTCGTGTAGGCGAACGCGAGTTCGTGCCGGCCACCGCGAGTCGCCCGCCGGGCACGAGCGATCCGGATCATCGCCATCTCCAGACACTGTTCGTAAAACGCGTCTAGATCGGAAGTAGCGTGACCGCCAGCGGCCTCGGGGTCGCGCTCGAAGAGGTCGCCGAGACTCCGCCGTAGCGCGTGTTCGCGGTCCCCGGTATCGGGGTCGACGACGTAGTTCGGAACCCCGATGGCGGTCGCCTCGCTGCCGTCGAACACGGTCGAGATTCCCTGTTCCGAGTAGTAGCTCACCGGCGTTCGGAAAGCGTCACTGCTGGTGTTCGTCAGCAGCCACGCCCCGAGTCGGGTCTGGAGACTGTCCGGGAGGAGGTAATCGGCGACGGTGCTACCGGCTTCCAGCAACGGGTTCCCCCACGCGACGCCGTCGTCGTCGAGCTCGAGACCGTGTTCGGACGGGGGGAGCCCGGTAATGATAGTTGGCCACAGCTCGTGCGTGCTCGGTTCACCGGTGTGGCTGACCAGCGTCTCGATCGACCGGTGGTGGTCAAGCGAGAGATTCGGATGCTTCTCGGGATCGACCAGATCCGGGTCCAGTGCGTCGATCCCCAAGACGACGACGGTCATGTCGAGACGTTCTATGGCAAAGAGGAAAACTCGTTCGGGTTCTCACACGGTCGATCGCCGCTGTGCAGACGAAGGGGGGAGTGGACGACCCAAGCGGAGGGTCAAAACCCTTTTCTTGCCTTCTCTCGGGGGCTACCGTATGAAGGTCGGGTACTTCTGTTATCGTCTCTCGGGAACCGGCCCCCGGACGCGAGCGGCAGACATCATCAACGGGATCGCTGCCAGTGGCGACGAAGAGGTAGTGGTCCTCACGAACGAGCCCGAGAAGATCACCGCCGACGCGGACGTTCGCCACATCTCGCTCTCAGATCTCGGTCGCACTCTCCTGACGACGCGTCGGGCGTTCGCCGACGCTGACGTCGTCCACGTCCCCATCAACGTCTACCAAGTGCTGTTCGTGAGACTCGTCTACTACGGTCCGCTGGTCGCCGGGGTCGGCCCCGGAATCCAACCGACGCCGTTCCATCGGTATCTCGGCCGGCTTCTGGGGATCGACGTGAAGGTGAAGGGACTCGAGATCGACGAGAAGTGGGACCGCGCCGGCTACGAGACGGTCGTCTGTTCCGCGACGATCGACCGCGATCAGTTCTACCCGTACGACGACGAGCGAATCCGTGAGCTACGCCACCAGCACGGCATCGACGACGACGAAACCGTCGTGCTGTACGTCGGGACGCTCAACGAGGGACAGGGGGCCCATCTCGTCAGCGAGATGGCCAGGCTGGCGGCTGACGACGATACCTATCGGTTTATCGTGGCCGGTTCCGGTCCGCTGGAAGACCGGTTTCGTGACCGTGAGGACCTCACGTTCGCCGGATTCGTCGACAACAAAGAACTGCCGGAGTATTACAACCTCGCCGACGTAACCGTCGCGCCCCGAAAAGAGGACAAGACGTCGAACGTCGGACTGGAGTCTATCGCGTGTGGGACGCCCATGATCACGACCGCATCCGGCAAGATCGAACGCGTCTTTCGAGACCGCGGAACCTACGTCTGGGCCGAGCGGACGCCCGAAGCGGTTCTGGAGACGGTCAGAGAGCTAGTCGAAGACCGGGAATACTACGCGGCACAGCGCCGGCGAGGCCTCGAAACGATGGAAGAGATGGACCTCACGCTGGATCGAGCATTGACCATTCACCGCGACGTCTACCGTTCGCTCGGCCGTACTGTCGAGTGACCGTCACGTCCTTCAAATCGCGAGATATAAATCGAATCCGGATAAGTTCTACCCGATAGATGCCCGCGCCAAACGTCCTGCTGGTGATCCTCGACAGCGTTCGCGCGAAGAACTGTAGCCTGTATGGGCACGACAACCAGACGACGCCCTTCCTCTCCGAACTCGCCGACGACGCCGTCGTCTTCGACCAGGCGCGAGCCCCCAGCATCCACAGCATCTCCAGCCACGTGAGTATCTTCACCGGGTATCACGTCGAGCAACACAACGCCACCGAGCACAAGTCGTTCGTCAAACCCGAAGCGACCGTCTGGCACCGCCTCGCCGAAGCGGGGTACGAAACCGGTCTGTTCACCGCCAACGTCATCGTCTCCGAGACGTCGAACCTCGCCGACTCGTTCGATACCTACGTCGGGCCCAAACGAGCGAATTTCCGCCTCTTCGAAGAAGGGCTCGCTCCGCTGGATATCCAGGGCAGTCTCACCGCGAAGGAGTATCTCAGAGAGGCACTTGCCGACGATGCGCCCGTTCGATCCGTTCTCAACGGCATCTACAAGAAATTCGAATCCCGTGGAGGCAGTCAGGACCCCGACTCGGAGCACGGGGACGCGTACGTCGATGACCTCCTGTCGTGGGTCGACGGCAGTGACGGACCGTGGGCCGCCTGCCTGAACCTGATGGACCCGCACACGCCGTTCGTCCCCGACCCAGAACACGACCGCTGGAGCGACGAATCCGCCCACGAAGCCCGCGACCGCATGGAATCGGCTGACGGCCCGGACCCGTTCACCGACGAGTTCTGGCGGGACCTGCAAGCGTTGGAGCCGCTGTACGACGGGACGATCAGGCAGTCAGACGCGGTGGTCGAACGACTGGTCGAGGCGTTGGCGACACGAGGCGTCCTCGACGATACACTCCTGGTCGTCACCAGCGATCACGGCGAGGGATTCGCCGAGCGGAGCGAACTCGATTCCGGGGTCCGACTGCGCCACCACAGTTACGGCATCGACGAACTGCTCACCCACGTCCCGCTGCTCGTCCGGACGCCGGAAGCAGACGGCGGGAACAGAATACGCGACCCCGTTTCGCTTACGCAGTTTCCGGCGGCGGTCGACGCGGCACTCGACGGTGCGGACCCGATCGCGGCTTTCAGCCCGTCGGGCGACGTGGTCAGTTCCACGTTCCGTATCCGCCCTCCGGGCGACGAACTCGCTCTCGAGGAGTCCGAACGCGAGAAGTATTTCGGTCCGTGGCGGGCGGTCTACAGACCGGCGGAATCGGGAGACGGAGTCCGAAAGTACGCCCGCCGGGGCGACGACGCGATCACACTGGAAATTCCGAACGCGCAGACGACACGGAAACTGAGCGACACCGACGACCAGGTCGTCGAGTCGGTCTTTGGATCGTTCTCCGATGCTGCTGTCAGGTTGGGGAGCGCGGACGACCGCGACGTGGAAACGGAAGTCGAGGAACGACTCTCCGACCTGGGATACCTCCGCTGACCCGCTGGCACGGCGGTAATGCCGATTGAAATGTGTTCACACGGGTGATATCGTCGGTAATCGCATCTATTATTGGTGACGCTGACCCGTCTTCGGGCATGCGACGTGACCGGACGGCAGTGTTGCATTTCTTCGCCCAGATCGTTCGGTCGCTGGCGGGGTTCGGGACGACGCTGTTCACGGCACGATACTTCGGAGCCGGTGGAGTCGGCTTCTACTCGCAGATACTGGCGCTCCTGTTCTGGCTGAAGCTTCCGAGCAATAGCATCAAGACTGCGGTCTCCAAGCGGATGTCCGAAACCGACCAGCGAACCGGCCATTTCTCGGCCGGTCTGATCGCCGCCCTCGGATACGGGGTCGCAGTCGGCGTCGTCGCCATCGCGCTCGAGGGATACGTCAACAGCTATCTCGGGGCTGATGCGACGCATTTCCTGATACTGTTGCTAGCGGTGAACATCGTCTTCGACCTCGTCAAAAGTGGGTTCGTCGGGCGCAAACGCGTCGCCATCTCCGGCTGGCTCGGGACCTTCGAGCAGATCCTTCGACTTATCAGCCAGGTCGCGTTCGTCCTCGGCGGGGCGCTGGTCATCGGACTGGTGTACGGACACATCGTCTCACTGTTCGTCTTCACGCTGATCGGCCTGTTCCTGCTTCGGGACCGGTTGGTGATCCCGAGCGCGAGCGATTTCACCGATCTGCGTCGTTTCGCACAGTACTCCTGGCTCGGGAACCTCCGAGGTGTTGCCCTCAACTGGATGGACGTGTTGGTACTCGGGCTGTTCGTCGGCGACGATCTCGTCGGGATCTACACCGCCGCGTGGACGCTCGCCTCGTTTCTCTCGCTGGCGAACAAATCGATAAAGAAGACGCTGTTCCCCGAGTTCAGCGAACTCGGAACCGACGAACGCTACGACCGGGCGACCAGCCTCATCAACGACGGGCTGATGTTCGCCGGTATCTTCCTCATTCCCGGCGTGTTCGGCGCACTCATCGTCGGTGACAGGGTACTCGCCGTCTACGAAAGCGAGTTCGCGATCGGTGCGAATATTCTGGTGTTACTCATCGCTGCGCGCCTGTTTCAGGGCCTCGGGAGCCAGTTCGCCGGTGCCCTCAATGGCCTCGATTACCCCGAAGTCGCCTTCCGGATCAACGCCGTGTTCTTCGGCTCGAACGTCGTCCTCAATTTCGTCCTCGTCTGGGCTATCGGCTGGTACGGGGCCGCTATCGCGACCCTTTCGTCGACGGTGCTGTATCTGCTCGTAGCCTGGCGTCTCCTCGTCGCCGAGGTGGGCCACGTCGAACTCCCGGTCGGCGAGATCGCTCGCCAATTCCTCGCCGCCGTCGTGATGGCGGTCGCCCTACAGCCGATCCTTCCCCTGTTGCCGGGTGGACTGGGTGGGACCCTTCTCGCCGTCGTAACCGGAGCGGCGATCTACGGTTCGACCCTCGTCGGGATTTCCGGTCGGGTCCGTGAAAAGCTACGACGCGTCGTGAACGTCTAATGGACGCGGTTACACGAACGTGGCGTCGATTTCTGGATATGTCGCTTCATTGAGTTCGAAGGTATTGTATATCCGCGTGACGACAGTACTGTACGACGCAATGGACGACATCGTCTTGGTTACTATCGATTCGGTGCGTCGCGACCACGCCGACGCACTCTCGTCGTTCGCTCCTCAGGGCGTCGAGACCGGCGTGACGGCCAGCCATTACACGCGCCCCAGTCTGGCAAGCCTACTGTCTGCAGACTACAGGGCGGCCATCAAGACGGAAGTCGTCTCACCGACGATCGCGGAAGTGCTCTCCGACGCGGGATACACCTGTCTCGGATACGCACCGACCCCCAATACCGATTCCCGGTTCGGTTTCGACCGCGGCTTCGACGACTTCGAGACGTTCGTCGAGCCGGGAAACCGTGGTAGCAAACTCCGGCAATATCTTGGCAGCATCGATGCGCTCCGGTGGATCTACTACAAGATCTATCCCCCGCAGGCCAAAAGCGAGAACCGACCCCGGGACCGTGAGGTCATCGAAACGGCAATAGAGGCGTTCAACGACGCCGAACCGCCCAGATTTCTCTGGGTCCATCTGATGGAAGCGCATCGTCCCTACGGTGTCGGTGACGACGCGATATCGAAACAGCTCGACCAGAAAGCGTTCTTCAAGCCCGAGAAGCTCACCGACGACGAAGAAGCCGAGATCGAGGGCTCGTACCGTGACGCAATCGAACGGGCTGACGGGGATATCAGCCATCTAATCGAGGAGATAGAGGCCGATCCACTACTGGCGGTCACGTCCGATCACGGCGAGGCGTTCGGTGAAGACGGGTTCTACTTCCATCAGGGTCACAAACGCTCCGTCGCGGACTACATCACGGAGGTTCCGGTTATCTTCGGCGGGCTCGACGTCGACGGACCGATGAGCCTGCTGGATATCCCATCGACGCTGGTAGAGGCCGTCGGCGTCGACGCACCGTCTTCCTGGGACGGGACCGATCTGCAGTCGACCGAATCCCCGTTTGCGATCACGGTCGCACCGTGGCACGACACGGCGACCGTCGCCTGGCAGGATTACGAGACGAAAATCGTCGCCAGCGACGCGGACGTCAGTATCGAGGCCGGCGGAAATCTGGATGAGGTAGCGCGCGCTGACGTCGACCGCGAACTCGAGGAACAACTGCAGGACCTCGGGTACATGGACGCCGGCTGAGACCGACGGGCGGGTGAACCGTTCTCACCGTATCCAGGTGACGACGATCGTCCGGGCCAGTCCGACTGCGTATCCGAGACCCGGTTTTTTCGTTTGCCCGGCTTCACGCTCGTGGATGGTGACGGGAACCTCCCGGATCCGGAGGCCGTTCTTGCGAGCCTCGATGATGAGTTCCGGGGCTGAGAACCGCTCCTCGGTCAGTGTCAGGTCGCCGAGAGCGGACCCACGGATCGCCCGAAATCCGTTCGTACAATCGGTGATCTCGGACTTGGTGAGCCGATTGATAAGCCAGGTGAACGCACGGATCCCGCTTCTCCGGGTCACCGAGTTGCCTGACCGGTCCCGTCCTCGGTAGCGTGACCCCATCACGTAGTCCGCTTCGTCGTCGAGGATCGGGGAGACGAGCGCTTCGAGTTGGTCGATCGGGTGCTGTCCGTCCGCGTCCATGGTGACGACGACGTCAGTTCCGTGTTGGCGGGCGATCTCGAACCCGGTCTTCAGGGCCCCGCCCTGCCCCTGATTCAGTGGGTGTTCGACGACGATCGCGTCGTAACTCTCCGCGACCCGCCGCGTCCGGTCGTCCGAACCGTCGGAAACGACGACCGGTCGAACCGTGTGCTCGCGAACCGTCTCGGGCAGGGAGGCTAACACGTCCCCAACGGTGTCAGCTTCGTTGTAGGCCGGGATCACGATATGGATCGATTTCCGCGTGTACTCGTCCTCGCGAGGCGCCTGCTCGACGGCCAGTTTTCGCGTGAGTCGGTTCACGACAGACCGTGTATTGGCGATTCGACTCACGAGATAGAGGATCAGGAACAGAAAGGTGGCGTCGACGAAGATCTGGATGAGCAGGAACCGGCTTTCGAGGTTGAACGCATTCGCGAGCGTCCCGTAGATTCCCGGGGCGAGTCCGACGGTGAGGAGTCCGAGGGCGACGGCTATCGCGAGGCCGAACTCGGCCTTCGAGAACGTGGTCCGGTACCGGTCGAATCCCCACAGCAGCACCGCAACCGCTAGCCCGACGAACAGCAGTGTCAGTGTCTGGTTCTCTAATCCAGGAAAGGCGTCGAAAAGCGCCGAACCAGCGGCTATCATGCCTGTTTAGTCCGTCGAGTGTCTGGAATTTGAATCTGCCGATCCATGTGAATACGTCGGCTGAAATGAATGAGTCGCTCGCGCGATCCATCAGGACGCTGATCGATAACCGCACCGTCCAAGTACGGCGGGAGTGTAGCCGTCGACAGGTCGACCCGTCGATGTCAACGCCACAGGCCGCACTCTCCGTCGATTTCGAGTACTTCACCCACCTGCCGGCCTACCGCGGCGCCCGCGGCACCACCGACCTGCCGGAAGTCGGTCTCGACGGGGTGACGAGCCTCCTCGACGCCTTCGAGCGGGCGGACGCGACGGGCACGTTCTTCACCGTCGGCGAGATCGCCGACACCAACCCCTCCGTGCTCGGTCGCATCGCCGACGCCGGGCACGAGGTCGGGTCGCACACGCACACCCACCAGCACCTCTCGGAGCTCTCCGCGGCCGAACGTCGCGAAGAACTGGAAACGTCGAAAGCGCGCCTCGAGGACGCGTCGGGTCAGGACGTCGTCGGCTTCCGCGCGCCGTCGTTCGACATGGGCCCAGAACACTTCCGGACGCTCGCCGATCGGGGCTACGAGTACGACTCCAGCGTCGTCCCCTGCCGGTCGATCCCCGGCTGGTACGGCGGCGAGTTCGAGACGGAACTGCCGTCGCCCGCTCGCGAGGTCGATCCACAAGCCCCTGCGGAGGTCGCCGAGGTCCCGGTGTCGGTGATGCCGGGACTGCGGCTACCGCTGACGGGCACCTGGATCCGGTTTTTCGGCGTCAGCTACACGATCCTCGGCATGCGCCTGCTCGCACGGCGCGGTATCCCGCCCGTACTGTACGTCCATCCCTGGGAACTCGTCGATTTACCCGCCGTCGAGGGAGTCCCCGAGCGGGTGTACGTCCGGACCGGCGCCTACATGCGTCAGGCCGTCCGCCGGATCCTCGACGAGCCCTTCGAATTCGTCCCGGTGGGCGACCTCGCCGCGCGAGTCGGGCCGACCGGGAGTGAGTGACCGTGAGCGGGAGCGAGAGCGGGAGTGGAAGTAAACGGAGCCCCGACGGTCGCTCCTCGACCGAATCACCCGATAGAGGCCGAAACTGGCGGAAGACCGTCATCAAGATCGTTCAGTGGGCGGTCGCGGTCGGGGCCTTCTGGTACGTGGCCCGGGACGTCGACTGGCAGGCGACGCTGGCCGAGCTGAGCACGCTCGGGCCGCTCGTGGTCGGCGGCGTGCTACTCATCACGACACTGGAGTTCGGGTCGCGCTTCTCGATGTGGTACGCGCTGCTGAACGGGCGCGAACCGACGAGTTTCGGGACGACGGCCCGCGTCGATCTCGTCATCAAGTTCGTCAACCACGTCGTCCCGTCGAAGGCGTCGGGCCACTCCGTCGCGCCGCTGGTCCTGCGCTATTACACCGACGCCGAGTGGACCGAGGCGGTCAGCATCGCCGGGCTGAACACGGGGCTGTACGCCGCTCTCTACGGGCTGGTGGCCCTGATCGGGCTGGCCGCGTTCGCGACGCAGCTCGCGGGCGGCTGGCTCGTCGTCATCCTCCTCTCGACGGGCATCTACCTCGCCGCGGGGACGCTCGTCCTGCTCGCCGGGCGACGCATGGACGTGGCCGGCCGGCTGGCGAGTCGGCTGGGGGGACTGCTCGGTCGGATCCCGCAGATCGGCGACCGCCTCGCCGGCGTCGCCGACGCGCTCCCGTCGTTCACGGCCGACTCCGCGGGCATCTTCCGGGCGCTGTCCACCCGCCCGTCAGTCGTCGTCCCCTACGCGCTGGGGTGGGCGGGGACCCTGATGGTCTTCCCCGCGCTGCGCGTCTGGCTCGTGCTCACTGCGCTCGGCGGGGAGTTCTCGCCGGCGGTCCTCCTGCCGGTCGTCCTCGTGATGGCCTACAGCGTGACCGTCCTGCCGCTGACGCCGGGCGGTGTCGGCGTCGCAGAGGCCTCGGCGACGGCCGTGTTCGTGAGTCTCGGCGTCGCGCCGGAACTCGCGCCGGTCGTGATCCTCGTCGACCGCTCGTTCGGCGTCTACCTCCCCGCGCTGCTGGGCTGGCTCCCCGCCGCGAACCTCGACATGGCCGACGTGCTCGCGCGGCGCGGGGAAGACGGGTGACCCTCGCGACCGCTCGACACCGTTCGCGGACCCGCTACAGCGAGCCGTAGTCGGCACTTACCGTTCGGACGAACGAAACGTATATCGGGAACCCTCGCGGGGTTTCGGACGATGACGCGGACCTTCGTCGTCGGCCTCGACGGTGCCAGCTGGCTGCTGACCGAGCCCTGGATCGACGAGGGGCTCCTGCCCAACCTGGCCGAACTCCGCGAGACCGGCACGTACGCGACGAGCCGGAGCTGCCTCCCGCCGGTGACCTATCCCAACTGGAAGTGCTACGCGTCGGGCAAGAACCCCGGCAAACACAGCGTCTTCTGGTGGGAGCGCATCGATCTTGCCGACGAGCGCATCGACATCATGAGCGGCAGCGACTACAAGACCGCCGAGCTGTGGGACTACCTCAACGCCGACGGCCAGCGCGCCGGCGTCGTGAACATGCCCTCCATGTACCCGCCCCGGGAGATCGACGGGTACGTCGTTTCGGGGGGGCCGGACGCCGTCGAGGGCGAGTACCGCTCGCTCGACACCGGCTACACGCACCCGCCCGAGTTCGAGCGGGAACTCGCCGACCGCTACGACTATCAGGTCCACCCCGACCCGCTTTTGTCCTCGAACGAGGAACGCGGCGCCGAGGTCGAGGAGATCCTCCGCCTGCTCGAACTCCGCCTCGAAGTCGCCCGGGACCTCTTCCTCGAAGAGGATCTCGAATTCACCCACGTCACACTGTTCTACCTGAACGTCCTGCACCACTTCTTCTGGGACGACGAGCCGACCAAGCGCGCGTGGCAACTCGTCGACGAGTGGCTGGGCGAACTCGCCGAACTGGAAGACACTAACCTCGTCGTCATGTCCGACCACGGCGCCGCGGCGACGACCACCGAGTTCTACGTCAACGAGTGGCTCGCCGAGAACGGCTACCTCACTCGCGCCAGCGGCGTCGAAGACTACTTCCAGAAAGTGGGCCTGACCCGCGAGAACACCCTCGCCGTCGCCAAGCGGTTCGGCCTCGTGGACTTCCTCGCCGACACCGTCCCCCAGCGCATCCAGGAACTGGTCCCCCAGAGCGCCGGCGCCAAGCGCGAGCGGAAGATGGAACTGATCGTCCCCGGGGAGACGAAGGCGCTCGCCAGCGGCCAGGGACCGATCTACGTCAACCCGCGTTTCGACGTGGAGTCGGTCCGCGAGCGGTTGATCGCCGACCTGAAAGAAGTCACCGACGAGAACGGCGACCCCCTCTTCACCGGCGTCTACCGCGCCGAGGAGGTCTACGACGGCCCGTACGTCGACATCGGCCCGGACGTCGTGGTCGACCAGCGCCCCGGCGTCCACGTCAACGACGGCATGGGCGGCGACGCCGTCCAGACGAAACCCGACCGCTGGGCCGCCGAGAACACGCCAACGGGAATCTTCGTCGCGAACGGCCCCGACTTCCGGAACCGCGAGGAGATCCCGGAGATCGACATCCGCGACATCGCGCCGACCGTCCTCGCCAACCACGGCGTCGACGTGCCGACGGACATGGACGGCGAGGTGCTCGACGTCTTCGTCGACGACCCCGACGTCGGGACGCAAGAGCCGATCGACCACGAGGAAGCCCGTGCGGGCGGCCCCTCCGACGAGGTCGCCGACCGCCTCACCGAACTCGGCTACATGGAGTAGCGAACGACCCGGGGATCCCCGGAGTAATGGGCACCGGGGCCGTAGATCCGACGATGTCCCTCCGTTCGCTGCTCGACCTCCCGGTCGACATGGGCTGGCGCCACGTCCTGTTCGCTAACTGGCCGGTCGACCCCGATCTCGTTCAGGCGCACCTGCCGGAGTCGCTGACCGTCGACACCTACGACGGGCAGGCGTGGCTCTCTGTCGTCCCGTTCACCAACGTCGCCGTCCGCCCGCACGGGTTCCCCGAATGGACCGGCTTCCGCCTCCCCGAGTTGAACCTGCGGACATACGTCAGCCACGAGAGCGAGCGCCGAAGGGCAGAGGAGAGCGCCGGAGCGGCGGACGTCACGGGCCCGGCCGACGACGGTCCCGCGGCCGACCGCGGCGTCTACTTCTTCAACCTCGACGCCGACGGCGTCCTCGGCGTCGCCGGTGCGCGCGTCTTCCATCACCTGCCCTACTACTTCGCGAGCATGACGATGCGGGACGACGGTTCACGGATCGCCTTCGAGAGCGAACGCTGGCATCCCGGCGCGCGCCCCTGCGATTTCGACGCACGGTACGGTCCCGTCGGCGACCGCTACCGGGCCGAGCAGGGAACGCTCGACGAGTTCCTCACCGAGCGGTACCGATACTACACGCAGACGCCCGGCGGGGAGGGACGCTACGCCCAGATCAGTCACGACCCGTGGCCGCTGTACGAGGCGTCGGTCGACATCGCGACGAACCAGGTGTTCGAGACGAACGGCTTCGCGACGCCCGAGAGCGACCCCGTCTTCCGCTACAGCCCCGGCGTCGACGTGACCGCCTCGGGGAGCCGACGGGCGGAGTGACACCCCCGGTCCCCTGCCGGGACCGTTGCCCATTCCCCGCTCGGAACCGAACCACCGGGCGACATGCCTTCTGAGATGACTGCCTACGTTATCGACGAGTTCGGCGATCCAGACGTGTTCACCGAACGGACGGTCGAGGTGCCCGATCCCGGACCGGACGAGGTGCGCGTCGAGGTCCGTGCGACCAGCCTCAACCCGGTCGACTACAAGATCCGCGGGGGACACATCCCCGACTTCGCTCCCGACTTCCCCGCCGTCCTCCACTGCGACGTGGCGGGCGTCGTCGACGCGGTCGGCGCTGACGTCGACCGCTTCGACGTGGGCGACGAGGTGTACGGGATGCCCGGCGGTGCAGGGCGGGACGGCGCCCTCGCCGACTACGTCGTCGGTCACGCCGGGACCTTCGCCCACGCGCCCGAGACGCTCCCGCTGGCCGACGCGGCCGCGCTCCCCGTCGTCGCGCTGACGGCCTGGGAGATGCTCGCCGACAAGACGACGGTCCACGTGCGCGACGACGTCCTCGTCTACGGGGCCAGCGGCGGCGTCGGGCACATCGGGGTCCAGCTCGCCCGCTGGTTCGGTGCCGACGTGACCGCGACCGGCTCGACGGAAGCGAAGCGGGCGTTCGCGGCCGACCTCGGCGCCGACGCGACCGTCGACTACACCGCGACCGACGTCGAGTCCTACGTCGACGAGCGCGTCGACGGCGCCGGCTTCGACGTCGTCTTCGACCCGGTCGGCGACGACCACCTCCAGACGGCCTTCGAGGCGGTCCGGCCGTTCGGGACCGTCGTGACCACCGAGTCGAGTTCGACGCAGGACGTCTCCGCGATGCACGCCAACTCGCTGGAACTGGGGGTCGTGCTCGTCATCCTGCCGGTCCTGCTGGGCGACCGACAGGAGCGGATCGGCGCGGAACTGGCCGACATCGCGGCGCTCGTCGACGACGGCGCCGTCGAACCCCACATCGACGAACGCTTCGCCTTCGACGAGGTCGCCGACGCACATCGCCTCGGCGAGGACGGCGACTTCGTCGGGAAGATCCTGCTCGAAAACGAGTGACGACCGTATCGGCCGCGACCGGGCGTTCCAGGATTCCGCTCCCCGTCGCTACCGGCTTCGATCTCGAGTTACGCGCTGCAGGATCTCACGATACCGTCGCTGTGCGGCCTCGAAGCTGTATTCCTCTTCGATCAGCGCTCGGCCCTTTTCGCTGATCTCGGGCAGGTCCTCGCGGTCGAGGATCGAGAGCAGTTCTCCCCGGATGTCGGCGGGGTCGGTGCTGTCCATCAGGAAGCCCGTTTCGCCGTCGCGGACGACGTCGGGCACGCCGGAGACCGGCGTCGCGTAGACCGGCGTTCCGCAGGCGAGCGCTTCGAGGATGGAGGTCGGAAGTCCCTCGGTGGGCTCCGAGGGGAGGATGACGAGTCGCAGGCGGTCGAGTTCCGCGGGCACGTCGTCGTGGTCGACCCACCCGCGCATCTCGACGCTCCCCGACTCGATCTCAGTGGCGAGTTCCGTCTCCAGCCACTCGCGGAGGCCGCCGTCGCCGATGAAGGTGAACGTCACGTCATTGGGAAGCCGACGAGCGACCGCGGCCAGCTCGCGGACGTTCTTCTCCTCGTCGAGCCGACCGAGGAAGCCGACGCGGCGCTCGCGGTCTTCGAGGGGCATCCCGACGTCGAACTCGTCGGTACGGACGTAGCGCGCGCCAGTCGGGTACACGTCGGCGTCGTCCGGGTCGAGGTCCAGCTGGGTCGCCATCGCCGGCGTGTAGGTGACGACGCCGTGCGCGGCCGCGAAGCCCGCTCGTTCGAGCGCCCGGACGAGGCCCGCGAGCGTCCGCGCGACGGAGCTCGGGAGCGTCTCTTCCCAGGCGATGCGGAGCGTGAGCGGCACGTCGCCGCGCGGCTCGACGAGGACCGTCTTCCCGATGGCTCGGGCGAACAGGATCGGGAGCAGGTACGAGGTGGCGCCGTAGAACAGGACGACCTCCTCGTCGCGGCCCGCGATCACGCGGCACATGCGAAGCTGGTTCAGCAGGAACCGGGCCGCCGCCACGGGGACCGAATCGCCCGCGCCCTTGCGGGTGAGTTCGACGAGTTCGTGACGGTCGCGGATCTCCGAATCGGCTGGCAGGTCGGCCGTGACGAGCGCGACGCCGGTGACCGCCGAGAGAATATCCAGCAGGCTCCGGGTGGCGTTCTCGCCGGCGGCCGCCAGCGGGTGGGTGACGACGCAGACGTCGGGCAGGTCCGCCATTATCCGCTCGGTGACCGCCCGGACGCATTAACTCTGGCCTTCGGCGGCTCTGGCGTTCCACGTCCGTTGGCCGCCGTTACCCCCACTTGAGGATGCCGTAGAGGTAGCCGAGGCCGACGACGCCCGTCAGGAGGACGAGCCAGACGAGCTGTTTCGCGGCGGTCAGGTCTGGGTCGCGAACGAGCCCCCACAGTCGGCCGGGGATGTACTCGCCGAGGATCTTTCCGAGGAAGTCGCCCTCTTCCTCGGCCGAGCCGGGGACGAACTGCTGCATGCCGCGCTTGGAGTAGCCCTGCCAGAACGCCCGATCGAGGAGCCACTTCGGGTCGGTGCGGTAGGCGAACACCTTGTGGCCGACCTCGGCGTCGGGGACGTACCGGACGCCGCGGCCGTATTCGGCCTGCATCCGGGCGCACAGTTCCGTCTCGCCGCCCTGGAGGTTCTTGTCGCCCTTGCGGCCGCCGATCTCGTCGTCGAACCCGCCGAGATCGAGGAAGACCTCCCGGCGGAAGGAGATGTTCGACCCGTTGGTATTGCGGACCTCGGTGGGGGTGTCCCGCCCGTCGCCGAATCCCCTGTACGTCGCGCCGATCAGGTACCAGTGTTCTTCGGGGAGATACCGGGGTTCGCCGTCGACCCAGATGGGGTCCATCCGGCCGCCGGCGGCGATGGCGTCGTGCTCCTCGTAGGCGTCGACGAGGCGCTCGATCCACTCCGGGTGAGCGACGGCGTCGTCGTCGATGAACGCGACGACGTCGCCGCTGGCGAGTTCCGCGCCGTTGTTCCGGCTGACGAGGAGGCCGCGGTTCTCGTCGTTGCAGTGGGTGACGACGTCCTTTCGGTCCCCGAAGTCGACTTCGAACCGGTCGAGGACTTCGGGGTTGCCGTCGCTGACGAAGACGAGTTCGACGTCCTCGTGGGTCTGGTCGAGGACGCTCCGGGCGGCCTCGGCGACCGCGTCGTAGCGGTCGAGCGTGTGCTCGCAGAGGACGACGGAGACGCGCATGCTCCTGCAAACGACGACGGGGGAAAAATGGGTTTCCGTTCCGTTACAGGAACGACCGCCGCTCGACAGCGCGGCGGGGGGACCGAGACAAATCAATCGGCGAGGGGCTGTTCGAACAGGCGCGCGCCGCTGTCGGAACAGGTGACTGCGACGACCTCCTGCGTACTACAGCATGACTCGACCGTCTCCTCGCCCATACTAACCGAACCGTCGGAGGTGGGACACGTCTCGAGGAAGATCCGCAGTCCTCGCAGGACCTGACCGCGCTGTACGGTCCCGAGGTCGGCCCAGCGCGTCGACCGCTCCGCGATGATACCCGCACCGGCGACATCCGCGATCAGTGCCGCTTCTGACGGCCACTTCGCGACGTGTTCGCCGTCGACGATCAGCAACCGAGCGTCGTCGTGGGGTTCTACCTCGAACTCCGACTCGTTCAGGCCGAACCGGTCGCTCACGACCGGTTTCAGGTCTTCTCGGCCCTGCAACGACTCTATCTCACTGTGCCAGAGGCTGCCGAACTCGTCGACGAGGCAGTCGTCGTCCGCGTCCGGGCACGGTTCGATGGCGTCGACATCGTGAAGGAACTGCTCCACGTCCAGTTCGAACTCCGTCTCCTCCCCCCTGTCGACTTCGATCCCGCCCGTCGTTGGTGGTTCCTTGCCGAACAATCTGAGTGCCCACTCGGGCATGTACTCCTTCGTCAGCGTCGGCGTCCCCGGGACCAGATATCCGCGTAGATAGATGATCACACCTGAGACGACGACGGCCACCGCGCCCGCTCGTCTCGAAAACCTCCCGATCACCGCGCCGACGACGAGCGCGATGACAGAGTTGACCACGGTGCAGGGGAGACACCTGTTTGACCCAGTATACTCCTCCTGTTTGAATTGTTCAAGCATCATCACGAAATGGACAGTAATGAATTATTAATTTTTCTATACCATTGGGAGATTGACTCTTCGAGCAGGAGATGCGACGCTCGCGTCGTCGCTCGGTACTGCGGGCCCGACGAACGCGGGAGACCCCCGGAGTGGTGTCCGCCGTAGCGCACGGCAGCCACTCACTCGGCCCCGCTCGCGGCGAACTATCGCCTAAAGCCAGCCGCAGTCGCTCTCACAGACGCACCGGTAGCCCGCACACGTCATGTTCTTACAGGTCGCCCAGCAGCAACACGAGGACGTCAGTGTCTCGCACGACTGGTTGTCGTCGCAGTTGCCGCCGCAGAATTGGCAGCCCGAACAACAGTCGGCCGTATTGTAACTCCAGTTCTTCTCGTAAACTTGCTCGACAGTGTCCTCCTCGGCGGGGAAGAAGTTCACGTATCCGGCGTCCTCCGTCGGTCGGATACCGAACATCACTTCGCCCTCGTCGGTACGGTGGAGCACCCGGATCTCGGGGATCACTTCTCCGTCGACTTCGCGCGCGTTGAAGCCGAGACCGTCACCCCGCTCCGAGGTCATCCCGTCGACCTCGACGTCGAAGATATCGAACGACGGTTCGTCGACGTGTTCGGCCTCGACCGCTGCTTCCAGGAGGTCTCGGTGGGCCCTGAACTGCTGGCGGATGGTGTCGATGTCTCTGTACTCGGCCGTGATATCGCGCTTCGTCGCGAGACTGATCGAGCTACCGGAGGCCGACGCGCTCGCGACCCCGCTGGCGCCGACCGTAGCCGCAGTCCCTGCCGCGACGGATTTGAGCACGTTACGCCGATTGAATCCGTCCTCGGATGTACTCTCGGACATGGTGTAACTGCAATCATCAGTTGATATGACAGTCACTTATTCTTTACTGATTTATATATTTGGGCAATAAATCGTCCTCCCCCGGTCGAAATGGAACCGACGTCATCCCCAACTAACCATCACGATTGCCGAGGTCCGACCTGTCTCACGTTGACCGAGCCGTCGGAGGCCCTGTCTCGGCGATCAATCTCAGGGGTCTTTCGGGAAGCCGTATTCGCTGGCCCATGTGTTCAGATCGACGGCGACAAGCGGTTGGAGGGAACGACGCTGATCGGGATTGACCGACTCTGCGAGGAACCGGTCCAGCTCGTCCGCAGTCGAGCGTAGGCGGCCCAGAACGTCCTCGTGGGCCATCAGGTCCCACGCATTCCACGGATCGGGGTCCCCATCGGCGTATTGCTCGCCGTCCAACAGTAGCTGTTCGACCCAGAAGTAGGAACGGCCAAAAGCAGCGGCCGCTTCGACATCGGGGTCGTTCCCGCCGGCGGCCAGCGCACTGAGACCCGTAATAGCCCCGTAGAGGCGCGACTGCTTGTCGAGTATGTTTAGATACGTCTCGGCCGTGGGATCCTCTTCTACCTCCAGGCGGAACCAGTCGACCATCTCGACGGCTCGATCCGTCCAGTACCGGGTCTCCTTGGTGCCGAGAGCCCCGAGGCGCTTCACCGCGAGCGGGAACAGGTATTCGTTCGTCACGAACACTGTAGGCTCGCTCCCCTCGGCTACGTCACCGTCGAGAATATCGTCAGCGATATCGTAGTACTCCTGCACGAGAACGGTAAATTGCAGTAGTGGTCGCAGGTCGGACCTCGACGGTTCGCCAGCTACACCCGACCGATACACCTGTTCTGCGACGTACTCTATCCGGTACGTCGGCCGTACCGACCGCTTCGGGAGCGCCTCGTTCGGTGTGAACACGATCCTCTGGAGGCGATCCGTTATCTCCGGAGTCTCGATCTCGCCCAGTAGTTCGGTGACGTGCCTGTCGAGCCGAGAGCGAAACGACGCGAACTCCCGTTCGAAGGCGGCCATTCGGGACTCCGAAACCGTGGTAGGGCGATGCATGAATAAATGATATTCAAATCTCAAATACAATAAACGTGTCGTTGAATAAACTGCAATTCACAGTGATACTCCCTACAATGTCCGAGTCTCGGGGGTGATAGATCCACAGGCTACAGCCACGAGGATACGCCGATGGGATCAAGTGCTTGCCGGGGCACGTGTCGATCCAGTCTACTAGACGATCGCTGGAAGATAGCTACGAAACGAATACGCCCGAATTACTACCCAAAACTCGTCCAACGCGCTCGTCCAACAATAGGTTCGACGGGCCGATCTGGACGCTATTCAAAAGGCTTATGCGCGCGATGGGTTTGGTTCCGACCAATGAGTCAGTGGCGTGGCCGAATAAAAGACATCGACGAACCCGAAGATGTCGTCGACGTGGTAGGCGAATTCTACCATATCCCGACGCTCATCGCCCTCCTCGGGTTCATGCTGTGGAGTCGGACCAGGCACTGGAAGGAATTCCTGGTCGATGGAACCGTCTACTTCAGCGGGTACGACCCGTGGTACCACTACCGGATGGTGAAGTTCACCATTCAGAACTGGCCCGCGACGAGTCCGTTCGACCCGTGGACGCAGTTCCCCTACGGGACACACTCCAGCCAGTTCGGGACTATCATGGACCAGCTCGTCGCGACGGCGGCGCTCATCGTGGGCCTCGGGAACCCGAGCGACCACACCGTCCGACTGGTCGTGCTGTTCGCGCCGGCGGTGTTCGGCGCCCTCGCCGCGATCCCGGTCTATTACATCGGCAAGCGCGCGGCCGGCCGCTTCGCCGGAGTCGTCGGCGTCGCCACGCTGGCGCTCGTGGGGAGCACGTTCGCACAGCGCGGCACGGTCGGGTTCTACGACCACCACATCGCCGAAGTGCTCTTCCAGTCGATCGCCGTCCTCGCGACGATGGTCGCCGTCTCCGTCGCCGAAGAGGAGAAGCCGGTCTGGGAGCTGTTCAAGGCACGTGACCTCGACGCACTCCGTCGACCCGTCGGCTGGTCGCTCGTCGCGGGGATCACCGTCGGTCTGTACCTCTGGACGTGGGCGCCGGGTGTGTTCCTCATCGGTATTCTCGGCGTCTACTTCCTCGTCGAACTCGCCTCGGAGTACGCCCACGGCGAGAGCCCCGAACACGTCGCCATCGCCGGCGTCATCACGCTCTCGACGGCCGGCGTCCTGAGCCTCGCGGTGATGGAAGAAGTCGGTCTCAGTGCGACGAGCTACAACCTCGTCCAGCCGCTACTGGCCTTCGGCGTCGCCGCGGGCTGTGTCTTCCTCGCGTGGTTCGCCCGCGAGTGGGAGTCCCGCGACCTTCCGAACGTCCAGTACCCAGTGGCGGTCGCCGGCATCCTTGTCTTGATCGCCGGGGCCATCGCGCTGTTGCTCCCCGACTTCTGGGACTTCCTCGTCACCCAGATTACGCGTGTCGTCGGTCTCTCGGTGACGGAGACGGCCGGCACCGTCGGCGAGGCCCAGCCGATGCCCTTCGAGAACCTGTTCCCGCGCTACGGGTTCACGCTCTTCATCGCGCTGCTCGGCGTCGCGTACGTCGTCGGTCGACACTTCTTCGACCGGCCGCGCTCTGAGCTGACGCTGCTCGCGGTCTGGACGGTCTTCATGCTGCTCGCGACGCTGACCCAGCGCCGGTTCGACTACTACTTCGGCGTCACCGTCGCCGTGATGACGGCGCTCGTCATCGGTCAGCTGGCGAACTTCGCAGGCCTCTCGAAGCCCGACACGGACATCGAGACCTACCAGGTACTGACGATCGTCGCCGTCGTGCTCGTCGTCTTCGCGCCGCTCCTGTACCCGTCGGCGGTCGCAATGCAGACGACTAGCGCCCAGGGCGGTGCGGGACCGTCTGCGATGGCCTGGAACCAGAGCCTCGGCTGGATGCAGGGCAATACGCCCGAGGAAGGGAATTACGCTGGCGCCGGGAACGCCGACCAGGTCCCCTACTACGGCACCTTCGAGCGGACCGACGACTTCGACTTCCCCGAAGGGTTCTACGGAGTCCTGTCGTGGTGGGACTACGGGCACTTCATCACCGTGATGGGCGAGCGGATACCGGTCGCCAACCCGTTCCAGCAGGGCGCCACCGAGGCGGCGAACTTCCTGCTGGCGCAAAACGAGTCCCAGGCCAACGAGGTCATCCAGGACGTCAGCGAGCCCGACGCGGAGACGCGCTACGTCATGGTCGACTGGAAGATGACCGAGACGGCGCAGGCCTACCAGTCGGGCGGTCGTTCGATCCGGATCGGCGGGAAGTACTTCGCTCCCTTCCAGTTCACCGACCGGAACATCAACCAGAGCGAGTACTTTACTCCCCGAGGTCAGTGGATCTACTACCAATCGGGGCAGGGTAACAACCGTCAATACAACCAGTTCCGACTGCAACACCAGCCCTACTACAACTCCACGGCCGTCCGGCTGTACAACTTCCACGGCAGCGCCGTCGAACCGGAGCCGGTCGTCGTCGACTGGACGATCGAGGAAGTCGGGAGTCAGAACCAGCGGGTTCGGATGAGCAACGGGACCCGCCAGTTCGACACGATGGAGCAAGCCCGGGAGTACGTCGCGAGCGACCCCACCTCGCAGATCGGCGGCGTCGGCCAGTTCCCGGAGGAGCGCGTGCCCGCGCTCGAACACTACCGGATGGTCGGCGGCAGCGAGTCCCGTTCGACGGACTCGGCCCGTTACCAGCTCGGACTCCGGAAAGAGGCACAGGGCGCGCTGCAGACCCGGCTTCAGACGCCGGGCGTGGTGAACGCGCTCCAGCCGAGTTCGTCCAACTGGGTGAAGGCCTTCGAGAAGGTCCCCGGTGCGACCATCGAAGGTGAGGGCCCGACGAACGCGACGGTCACCGCGGCCGTCCGGATGAACGTCGAGTCCACGAACTCCTCGTTCGTCTACCGCCAGCAGGCCCAGACCGGCGAAGACGGGACGTTCACCATGACGGTCCCCTACTCGACGACGGGCTACGACGAGTGGGGAACCGAAGAGGGGTACACGAACACCAGCGTCCGCGCGGACGGCCCCTACCAGCTCCGGACGGACACCAAGGCCAACGAGACCCACACGTTCCGCTACGGCGGGACAGTCAACGTGACCGAAGGGCAGGTCATCGGCGAGGACGAGAACGCCGCGACGGTGACCCTGCAGAAGAGCGCAGGCCAGCCGATCGAGGTCAACACGGACGTCGGTAACGAGACGGCAGGTAACGAGACGGCCGGCGACGCCGGTAACGAGACGACCGCCGGGTCCGGCGACGAGACGACCACTGACGAATCGACCGGGACCGACGCGCCCGCGGGCGGCAGCGGCGACGCGACGGACTCGCCGACCGCGACGCCGTCGGACGGTTCGGACACGGCTACCACCGCTGGCACCGACGACACGGCCAGCATCTCGCCGGCGGCCGCGGCACCGCCGACGCTCGCCGCGCTGTTCGGCGCCGGACTCGTCTCGCTTCTCGCGATATCGACGCGAGACTGAGCGCCGATAGCGGTTTTCTCCGTATTCTTCCTGACTAACCCGCTTCCCGACTGCCGAACTCGGAGACGATACCCCGGCAGGTCCACCCACAACTATCCGTCAGTACTAACTGGTGTCTCTGACTCTCGTCGCGTATGACACGTCGGAGCGACCACGCCGACCGCCGCGGCAGGGCGGCATCGCCGAGGAGTGGTGTCGATGGCCGTTGACGGCGGACTGCTCGCTGTCGAACTACTGTTGGTCTCGGTCGCCGGCGGCGCGATCGGCGCCGCGGTGGGCGGGTATGCCGCCTACGGCCTCGCGGGGCTGACCGTCACGCTCGGCGAAATCGCTCGCGTCACCTCCGACATCGGCGGAGCGCCGCTCGTGGCCGATTCGGCGGATCTCGGGACGGCTGGCGTCACCGGGCTCGTCGGGTACGGCCCCGCGTTCGGGCCGCACGTCGCGTTCGCGGGGGCCGCGGCAGCAGCGGCCTACGCAGGTCGAAAGGGCCATCTCGACACCGACTTCCCCTACCACGAGGCGAAGCACCTCTCCACGCCGCTCGGGCCGTGGCCCGCCGCACTCGCGGTGGGGGGCGCGTTCGGGTTGCTGGGGTACTGGCTCGCACAGCTGTCACTGCAGCTCTCGCTCCCGTGGGACCCCGTCGCCGCGAGCGTCGTCGCGTCGGCGTTACTCCACCGGGCCGTCTTCGGCTACCCGCTCGTTGGTCGGCTCGGCACGGACGTGCTCGACATGACTCCTTACGAGGAGGGCGACCGTCGAATGGCGACCGACGGCGACGGCGACGGCGCCCAGTCGCTGGTCGGGCGCTTCGTCGTCGAACCGTGGCTCCCCTACCAGTCCGAGTGGTGGACCGTCACGGTGCTCGGCCTCCTCGTCGGCATCTTCGGAGGCTTCGTCGCCGTTGCCACCGGGAGCTACTTCCTCGCGTTCGGCATCGCCGCGACCGGCATGCTGTTTCTCGCTGCCGGCGTCGAACGGTTCCCCGTTACCCATCACATGGCCCTGCCCGCGGGGATCGCGGCGCTCGCGCTCCCGGAGGCGAGTCCGGTAGTCGCCGTGCTCGTCGGTGGCGCCTTCGGCGTCGTCGGCGGACTCGTGGGCGAATTGGCCCAGCGGATCTTCTACGCCCATGGCGACACGCACTTCGATCCCCCCTCGGCGTCCATCCTCGTCACGACGCTGCTCATCGCGGTCCTCGACGTCGTCGGCCTGTTCCAGCAGACCGCCGTTCCGACCGTCGGTATCGCCTGATCCGGCCCGTTCGCGTCCGGCGATCAGCGGGTTCGAAACGCGGATATTCACAGCGTTTTTATACCGACCTCGGCATGTTACGATAGATGCAGCAGTGGCTGGTCGCCGACGCGGTCGGGGGCACGCAGGCGCTCGGGGCCGGGATCGAACGCGTGACGGAGAGCGACCCGTGGTTCCTGCTCTCGACCGCGGTTGAGCAACTGCACGCCCTCCTCGCGACGCCCGCGTCCGGAGACGTCGGTGGGATGATCATGGCCGCCGTCGTCCTGCTCGTTCTCGGTCTCGGAGGCGTCGCTATCTGGCACTCGAACCTCCCCGGGTTCCTCTCGGGAGCCAGCTCCCGTGAGTCCAGTTCCGACGCCGGGACCAGCGGTTCCGGTACGGAAAGCCCCCAGACGACCGAGAGCCCACAGGAACCGAGCCCGTCTGAACCCGACCGAGTGGACGCAGTCGAAGAGGAGGCGCCCGCACAGCGAACCGATCAGGAACTCATCGTCGACATCCTCGAATCGAACGAAGGGCGGATGAAACAGGCGATGATCGTCGACGAGACCGGCTGGTCGAAATCGAAGGTGAGTATGCTCCTCTCGGAGATGGAGGACGACGGCGACATCAGCAAGCTCCGCGTGGGCCGCGAGAACATCATCAGCCTGAGCGGGAACGAACCGGAGGCCGCGGGGTCGCCGTTCGACGAGGAGTAACCGTGCGACGGCGTGACGAAACAGATCCAAAGCGCAACCGTTAAACCCGTCTCCTCGCAACGTATTGGTACACACAGAGGGCGTGTGCGCTCCGTTGGTGTAGTCCGGCCAATCATCTTGCCCTCTCACGGCAAGGACCAGGGTTCGAATCCCTGACGGAGCATCCAATTGCCTTCTCGCCGGCAGTTCTTGTCCGTGAGCCACATCGTCTGCCCTGAATGAGGTCCCTCCGACGCTCGACCCCTTCCAGACACCGAAACTTCATGAGGGAAGCCGCGGATCCCCGCCCATGGCCAGCACGGCGTCGCTCTCGGAACCGCAGGTCCTCGCTCACGCGAAAGAGCGCCTCTTTCCCGACGACGACGAACCGAACGCGTACGCCGTCGCTGATACCCAGTTCGCGATGGACGAGTGGCTCCACGACCGTCCGATCCCCGTGGAGATCCGGAACCGGCTCGCTCCGTTCAATCACGTCCGGGTGGGTTCGGGGTATCCGGATCTGGTCGGCGTCCGGGCGCTCGATTCGGAGTTCCTCGCGGTCGAGCGATTCGGTGACCAGCCGCCGCTGGTCGCCATCGAGGCGAAGGGATACACTGGCGCGGGCGGCGTCGACGTCGAGCGCGGCATCGTCCAGGCGTACGATCGTCTCCACGAGGCGAACGCCGCCTACGTCGCGGCGCCGACGGAAGCCATCTCCCAGTCTGACCGCACCCTCGCCCGCGAACTCAACGTCGGGGTGCTCGGCGTCGATACCGCGGGGGCGGTCGACCCGCTCGAGATCCCGCGCGTCGTCGGGAATCGGACCTCCGACGAGGCGACGGCGATCCGATTTCAGGCGACCGCGCAGGGCGTCGCCGACAAGTCCTTCGGGTTGAACCACCCGAAGAACTACCTCGCGTTCCCGCTCGCGCTGTACCATCCGGACGGGACGGGGGCTATCCTCGAAGAACGCGTCGTCGGCGCGGTCGACAGCGCCCGGGCGGGAGCGGCGTTTCTCGGGCTCGTGAGCGAGGAGCCGAACCAGATGCAGTTGACGCAACTCGGCGAAGAAGTGGTACGATTCGCACTGGACCGGTACGGCTCTGCCGACGCCGCGCTGGACGCCTTCGACGAGTGGCGGGGATCGCGGAAGCGGTTCTGTGATCTGGCTCCGCAGTGGGGACTGCTCACGCGGCGGGTCGTGTGGTCGTACCCGGCGACGCAACTCCTCGTGGAAGAACTGCAGACGATGCACGACGACGGAATCGCTGACCCGGCGCTGGTCGACCTCGTGGAGTGGATGCACGTCAACCATCCCACG
Organism: Halosimplex yunnanense; assembly: GCF_054504345.1. Taxonomy (NCBI): domain Archaea; kingdom Methanobacteriati; phylum Methanobacteriota; class Halobacteria; order Halobacteriales; family Haloarculaceae; genus Halosimplex; species Halosimplex yunnanense. The sequence goes on from NZ_JBTJEL010000036.1 coordinate 517,459, forward strand.
TTCACCGTCGAACTGTTCCTCCGTGGGACCGACGACGCTCGGGGGCGAGCGCTCGACGGCGAGGGGGACCTGCGAGTCGACGAACTCACCGACGGAAACGTCTATCACTCGCCGACGGTGTTTCAGCTGAAAGCGATGCTCTACCACGCAGGCATTCTCGCCGACCGCGGGGCAGAGCCGCACCGACTCGACCCCGAGTCCAACTCGTGGGCGCTGCGGGAGCCGCTTCGGACGGAGTCGCGATTCCGCGAGAACTGAACGGCGGCCGACGGCCTATTCGATCGAAAAACGGAACGAGACGGCCCATACGCCGCGCTGGAAGACCTGCCCGTATCCCACAGCTTTACCGGTTCGCTCGTGAACACGGACTATGACTCTCGAAGAGGATTCGCTGGAATATCACCGGGAAGACCCGCCCGGGAAGATCGAGATACGGACGACGAAGTCGACGAGCACGCAACGGGACCTGAGTCTGGCGTACTCGCCGGGCGTCGCCGGTCCGTGCCGGGAGATCGACGAGGACCCGGAGAACGCATACCAGTACACGGCGAAGGGGAACCTCGTCGGCGTCGTTTCCGACGGGAGCGCGGTCCTCGGACTGGGCGACATCGGCCCGCAGGCTTCGAAACCGGTCATGGAGGGGAAGGGCGTCCTGTTCAAGCGCTTCGCGGACATCGACGTCTTCGACATCGAGGTCGATCATACCGAGCCCGAGGAGTTCGTCGACGCCGTCGCGGGGATGGAGTCGACCTTCGGCGGGATCAACCTCGAGGACATCGCGGCGCCGAAGTGCTTCGTCATCGAGGAGCGCCTGCGCGAGCGGATGGACATCCCCGTCTTCCACGACGACCAGCACGGGACGGCCATCATCTCCGGAGCGGCGTTACTGAACGCCGCCGAGATCAGTGGGAAGGGCCTCGGCGAAATGGAGGTCACCTTCGCCGGCGCCGGTGCCGCGGCCATCGCGACCGCGAAGTTCTACGTCTCGCTTGGGATCCGCCGCGAGAACGTGACGATGGTCGACATCGACGGCATCCTGACGACCGAGCGCGCCGAGGCCGGCGACCTCAACGAGTACAACCGCGAGTTCGCCCGCGACGTGCCCGAGGGCGCCCTTGCCGACGCGATGGAGGGGGCGGACATGCTCGTCGGGCTCTCCGCGGGCGGCATCGTCGACCAGGAGATGGTCCGCTCGATGAACAACGATCCGATCATCTTCGCGATGGCCAACCCGAACCCGGAGATCGGCTACGAGGAGGCCAAAGCGGCCCGCGACGACACGCTCATCATGGCGACAGGGCGCTCAGACAACCCTAACCAGGTGAACAACGTCCTCGGATTCCCGTTCCTGTTCCGCGGGGCGCTGGACGTGCGCGCCACCGAGATCAACGAGGCGATGAAGGTCGCAGCCGCTGAGGCGCTGGCGGACCTGGCGAAACGGGACGTGCCCGACGCGGTCCGCAAGGCCTACGGCGACCAGCCGCTGCAGTTCGGGCCCGAGTACATCATCCCGAAGCCGCTGGACACGCGCGTCCTCTTCGAGGTCGCGCCCGCAGTGGCCGAGGCCGCGATGGAGAGCGGCGCGGCGCGGGAGGAGATCGACCCCGATACCTACGTCGAGCGCCTCGAAGCCCGGCTGGGCAAGTCCCGCGAGATGATGCGGATCGTCCTGAACAAGGCCCAGACCGACCCGAAGCGACTGGCCCTCGCCGAGGGGGCCAACGAGAAGATCATCCGGGCGGCCCACCACCTCACCGAGGAGGGCATCGCCGACCCGGTCCTGATCGGCAACCGGACGACAATCGAGCGGAAGGTAGACGGGCTCGGGCTGGAGTTCGAACCCGAGGTCGTCGATCCAGCCGGAGCCGACGACGAGGCGTACGCCGACCGGCTGTACGAACTCAGGCAGCGCAAGGGGATCACCCGGAACGAGGCCGAGGAGATCGTCCGCGACGGCGACTACTTCGCGTCGGTGATGGTCGAACGCGGCGACGCCGACGCGATGCTGACGGGGCTGACCCATCACTACCCGTCGGCGCTTCGCCCGCCGCTGGAAGTCATTGGCACCGCGGAGGGCGTCGACCACGCCGCCGGCGTGTACATGCTCTCCTTCGAGAACCGGGTGGTGTTCATCGCCGACGCGACGGTCAACCAGGACCCGGACGAGGAGACGCTCGCCGAGGTGACGCGCCACGCGGCCGGCGTCGCCCGGAGGTTCGACGTCGAGCCGCGGGCCGCCCTGCTTTCGTATTCGAACTTCGGGAGCGTCGACAACGAGGGGACGCGCAAGCCCCGACGCGCGGCCGAGCGGCTTCGCGAGGACCCGGACATCGACTTCCCTGTCGACGGGGAGATGCAGGCCGACACGGCTGTCGTCGAGGACCTGCTGGTCGGCGACTACGAGTTCGCCGAGGTTGACGAGCCGGCGAACGTGCTCGTCCTCCCGAACCTCGAAGCCGGCAACATCGTGTACAAGCTGCTTCAGCGCCTCGGCGGCGCGGACGCCGTCGGCCCGATGCTGACCGGGATGGCCGAGCCGGTCCACGTCCTCCAGCGCGACGACGAGGTGAAAGACATCGTCAACCTCGCCGCCGTCGCGACCATCGACGCGCAGGGATCCGAGTGAAGGAGCGTCCGTGCGCCGAAGGCGCACGGTTCACCGCACCGAGGCCAAGGGCCGAGATGCGGCTTTTTCGCCCACGTTTTTCGAGGACCCCTCCCCGCAGCGCAGCCGTATGGCTGCGCGAGGAAGGGCGACGAGAAAAAGGTGGTAACGACATCGTCAACCTCGCCGCCGTCGCAACCATCGACGCGCAGGGATCCGAGGGAAAGCTCGGCTGTCCACCAGTGGCCGGTCGACCGGCCAGTGACGGTCGGTTCGAACGTTTATTGACCGGCGACTCGACGGATCGCCCATGCCTACAGTCGGACTCGTCGGCCTCGCTATCTGGCACAAGGACGTCGGCTACGCTCGCGAGTTGGCACGGGAGGGGAACACGGCACTCCCGATCAACGCCGCCGTCCACGAGGCGTACAAGGCGACCGTTCGCCGAGCAGGCCACGAAGGTCACGCGGCGACGCTGCTCCGCTACTGGGAACTGCTCAACGACGCCGCCGAGCGGGAGTTCCAGCCGGCCGATCGGTGACGGTCGGTGCGTTTGTACGCTTTTATAGACCCACGCACCGGGATCGATCGGTATGAACGTTCTCGTCACCCTTCCGGACGGGGAACTCCGGGAGTCGTTCTTCCCGCCGTCGCTGCGCGAGCGAATCGGGTCGCTGGGAACCGTCGACTGGAACCCCGAGTCGGACGATTTCACGGAAGCCGAACTCCGCGAGCGGATCGGTGGCGTCGACGTCCTCGTGACGGGCTGGGGGAGCCCGTGCGTCACCGCTGACGTGCTGTCGGCGGCCGACGACCTCGACCTCGTCGCACACACCGGCGGCAGCGTCGCGTCGCTCGTCTCTGAGGCGGTCTACGACGCCGGGGTTCCGGTCGTCAGCGCCAACGACGTGATGGCAGACCACACCGCCGAACACGCGCTCACCCTGCTGCTCGCACAGTTGCGAGCGGTCCCGCAACTCGACCGGGCGATGGCCGACGGCGCGTGGGACCCCGACGTCGACATTCGGACGCTCCACGAGGCCGAGGTCGGACTGGTCGGTCTCGGGACCATCGGACGGAAGCTCCTCGACCACTTCGCTGCGTTCGAGCCGTCGGTCGCGGTCTACGACCCGTACGTCGATTCGGAGGATCTAGAGCAGTGGCCGTTCGCGTCGCTGGGCGACCTCGACGACGCGCTGGACTCGGAGGTCGTCTCGCTCCACGCCGCCCGCACCGAGGAGACGATCGGAATGATCGACGCCGATCGGCTGGCACAGATTCCCGACGGAGCGCTGTTGCTCAACACCGCGCGAGCCGAACTCATCGAGGAAACACCGTTGCTCGAAACCCTGCGTTCGGGTCGCATCTCCGCGGCGTTCGACGTCTATCACGAGGAACCGCTGCCCGCCGACCACGAACTCCGGTCGCTGGACAGCGTTCTCGTGACGCCTCACGTCGGTGGTTCAGAGATCCGTCCGCCGCTGACCGCCGCCGTACTGGACGACGTCGAGCGGTACCAGAACGACGAGCCGCTCGAATACCGGATTCCGCGAGGGCAGTGGGCGACGATGACCCGCTGACCGATCGAATGGGCTAAGAGAATATCTAACGGCCTCGCGGCACCATCGCCGAACATTGTTCGGCTTCCATCGCTCTCGACGCCGCGGAGTCACGAACATGTTCGGGAACACTGATAGTCCTCGGGCGCCGAACGTCTAGGTATGCCGCGGGCCAAACTGGAGATCACCGTTCCGGACTCGGTGTGGATCGGTGAGCTTTCGCGCAACCATCCGGAGGCACAGTTCGAGATCCTGACCGTCTTCCCGAAAGACGAGGGGGGCGTCGCGCTGACGGAGATCACGGGCGACGGTGTCGAGGAGATCGTCGTCGAGATGGACGGCTACGACGAGGTGACCAGCACTGACTACCTCCAGCGGACCGACGACACCGCGCTGGTCCAGTTCGAAACCTCCAACCCGGTACTCCTCCTCCCGGTCCGCAACGCCGGGACGCCGCTCGAACTCCCCTTCACCGTCGTCGACGGCTCGGTCACGTGGGAGGTCACGGCGCCCCGTGACCGGCTCTCCTCACTGGGTGACCAGCTCCGGCAGTTCGGCATCGACTTCGAGGTGCTGGCGGTCCGCCAGGAGATGGAGACCGAACAGCTGCTCACGCCGAAACAGCTACGCCTCGTCCGCACCGCAGTCGAACAAGGCTACTACGACACGCCCCGGGAGTGCACCCTGACCGAACTCGCCGAGGAGGCCGACATCGCCAAGTCGACCTGTAGCGAGACGCTCCACCGCGCCGAAGAGAAGATCGTCAAGGAGTTCACCGACGACGTCGACCTCTCCGAGGACCGCACCCCGGCCGTTCGAGCCTAGTACCCAACCTATCCGTTTCACCGCTGCCTTTCTTCGCTCCGCTCGCACGACTGTTCAGTGTCGGAGAGGAAGTAATCCGGCAACTCAACCCTACAGTTAGTTATTCGTATACAACCAGTAGAAAGACAGGACGAAAATAGCGAGTGCGAGAAGGACACTTCCCCAGACCGCCGGGCTGAATCTGCTCACGAGTACGCTATTCTGGAAAGCGAGCAAACATTTCGTGTTGTTGTTAGGTTTGCACGCGAAATCGAAGGGACGTCTCAGGCCCGCCGCGTCAGCAGCCGCCCACCGACGGCGATCGGCACGACGACCCAGAGCGCCAGCCCCGCCAGCAGCGCTGGCGTCGAGACGGCCGTGGTCGCGAGGACCGCGCCCGCACCGCCGCCGCTCGTCGGCACCAGCGAGAGGACGATCAGCCTGAGCACGTCGGCCGGGTTGGCGACGACGAGCGTGCTCAGGAGCCAGCCGGGCGGGTCGACGGCGACGACGAACCCCAGCGCGGCCAGGTCGTAGACGAGGACGAACCAGACCCACGCGAGCAGCGCGCCACCGAGGGCACGGGCCTTCTCTGCGGCCGCGGCGGAGATGCACACGCCGAGCGCGAGGAACGCAACGCCGACGGCCACCGCGGTCAGCAGGTAGTGGAGGTAGGCGGGCAGGACAGCCGGTCCGAACCGGAGTGCGACGACCACCGCACCGGTGCCGAGTCCCAGCGCCGTGCCGACCGCGAACGTCGCGGCGCGCCCGAGGAACTTCCCGGCCAGCAGCGCGGTCCGCCCGAGCGGGACCGACAGCAGCAGTTCGAGCGTCCCGCGCTCCTCGGCACCGACGACGGTACCGTAGCCGAGCGCGAGCGCCGCCAGCGGCACGAGGTAGACCGACAGCTCCGCGAGCGTCACGAGCAGCGCCCCGGCTCCGGTGGGGCCGGTCGCGGTCCCCGTCAGGCCGACGACGGCCAGCGAGAACGCGCCGAACAGCAGTGCCAGCCCGTGAGTCCAGCGAGCGCGCGAGAGAACGCGGTACTCCCGGCGGGCGACGCCGAACACCTGCCGACCGGTCTCCACCGAGAACGTCACGTCCGGCTCGGCGGTCGCGTGTGCGGCCGCGCCGCCGTCGGGACGGGTGGGCTGTTCCTCACTACGGCTCTCACCTCGGTCGGACCCGGTGTCCGTCATGCGCGCTCACCTCCGGGCGCGATGGCCTCACGGACAGCCGTTTCCAGGTCGGGTTCGTCGACGCGTACCGACTCCGGGTCGGTGTCGACGACCGCCGACAGCGCCTCGGTGTTCGAAGACTGGGAAACCACCAGTTCCAGATCGGTCGCGCCGACGGTCAGTTTCGCCTCCGGAAGTTCCGTCCGGAGCGCCTCGGTCGCGGCGGCGAGGGCGGCGTCGTCGGCGTAGTCGGCGGTGATCGTGACCGTCTCGCCGGCATTCCGGACGACCTCGTCGACCGTGCCGACCGTTCGGAGCGTCCCGTCGTCGAGGACGGCGACCCGGTCACAGAGCGCCTCGACCTCGCTGAGGACGTGCGTGCTGAGGACGACCGTCACGTCCTGCTCGTCGCGGACGCGCTCGACGACGCGGTTGAACGCGTCGACGCCGGCGGGGTCGAGCCCCGCCGTCGGTTCGTCGAGCAACAGCACGTCGGGGTCGCCCAGCAGCGCGACCGCGAGGCCGAGTCGGCGGTTCATCCCGTTGGAGTAGCCGCCGACGCGGCGGTCGCCCGCGTCCGACAGCCCGACGACCGACAGCAGCGTGTCGACGTCTGCGGCCTCGACGCCGCGCATGTCGGCGTAGTAGCCGAGTATCTCGTCGCCGGTCAGCGCGGGCTGGAAGCCGGCGTGTTCGGGCAGGTAGCCGACCCGCTTGCGGACGCGAGTACCGCCAGTGGGGTCGACGCCGGCGACGCGCACAGTTCCTGAACCGGGCGTCTCGTGGCCGACGAGCAGGCGGAACAGCGTCGTCTTGCCCGCGCCGTTCGTGCCGACGAGGCCGAGCGATGCGCCCGACGGGACGGACAGCGAGACGCCGTCTAATGCGGCGACGTCGCCGTACCGTTTCGTGACGTCAGTGACTTCGATCATAGTACTCTCTCCAGTCGTGGGGCGGGTCGACGAGCGGTCGATGGTCGACGACGCCGGGGGCTTCGATCACCGGCAGGGTCCGCTCGGCGAGTCGCACCACCTCGAAGGCCGGGCTGCCGGTGAAGACGCTCGCCTTCGGGTGTTCGCCGGTGAGGTGCTGGACCATCCCGGCCGGTCGGTAGCGCGTCTCGCTGACGCCGTCGTCGTCCACGTCGCGGGCGTCGGCGCCTGCCCAGTAGTTGCCGGCCGACTCGTTCCAGACCACCTGCTGGCCGAGGTCGGCGCGGACCTGCAGGCGGTTGCGCGCGAACGTGTTGTGGTGGACCTCCGCGCGGACGCTCCCCGCGGAGACGTGGACGCCGACCGCGTTGCCCGCGACGAGGTTGCGGGCGATCTCGTTGTCGACCGCGTTGTAGACGAACAGGCCGTTCCCGTTGCCGACGACGTGGTTCCCCCGGATCGTCGAGTGGTCGATACCCTTGACCATGATGCCGTGGCCGCTCTGGCCGGTGTTGTTGACGGCCGTGTTGTTCAGGATCTCGAGGCCCTCCGAGAGCATCAGCGCGTAGCCGGCGTCGTTGCCGACAGCGGTGTTGTTCGCGAGCCGGCAGTCGTTGGAGTACATGTAGTGGACGCCGTAGCGCAGGTCCCACAGCGTGTTGTTGCGCGCCTCGACGCCCTCGGCCCACGAGTAGTAGATGCCGTCGCGTGCGTCGGTGATCCGGTTGTCGGCGACGTAGGCGTCGACCGCCTCGTAGAGCTGGATGCCGTTGCCGCGGTCGGTCCGCGGGTGGACCTCCTCGCGACCGACGACCGTGTTCCCGACGAGGCGGACGTCCGCAGCGCCGTCGACCCAGATACCGAACGTGGCGTCGGTGACGCGGCTGTTGCGCACCGTGGCTCCCTCGCCGGCGACCCAGACCGCGGCGTCGTTGCCCTCGGTCTCGTATCCGGAGTTGCGGACCCACAGTCCGTCGACGGTGATCCCGGTCGCGTTGAGCAGTAGCACATCGCCCTCGCCCGGGCCGTCGATAATCGGCAGGCTGGCCGCTCGGTCCGCGCGTTCGAGCGTCACGTTCGGCGTCTCGACGACGACGGCCTGTTCGGTATCGAAGCGGCCGCGGAGGGCGACGCTGTCGCCGCGGTCGGCGGCCGCCAGCGCCGCGTCGAGCGAGTCGAAGCGCTCGCCGTCGACGGTGGCGACGCCGGACGCTTCGGTCGCCTCGAAGTCGAAGGAGTCGGGGACGCCGGCGTCGAAGGAGATGTCGTCGCCGGTCGGCGTCGCCTCGGTCGGCACCGCGACGACCGTCCCGGCGGACACGACGAGGATCACCGCTGCGAGCGCGGCGAACCCCTCGTCGACGGGCGGTCGTCGCACGTGTCAGTCACCTCCGCTGTGGCCGGGACCGGAGGGACCGTCGCGGTTCGGTCGATCGTCGTCGTCGTCGCCGAGTGACCCCTTCTCGGTCCACTCGTCGTCGCCGACGGTGTTGTCCTCGAACCACTCGCGGGCGCTCGTGATCCGGCCGCCGACCCGGTCGGGCAGGTCGCCGAGCGTCGCCGCCGAGTCGCGGTAGTAGAAGGCCACGACGAGCAGCCCGATGGCGGCGCCGGTGACGTAGGCGCCGATCCCGAGCCGCGAGTAGCTGGTGATGTTGGCGACCTCGTATTTCCCCCACAGCGGCGGGGTGAAGCCCTCGACGCCCATCACCGGCGCCTCGGGGTCGAGGGTGTGGCCGGCCTGGTAGAGGCGGTACTGGATGTCGACCAGCATCACCGTCAGCACGGTGATCGAACCGCCGAGCTGGTACGTGAGCCCGCGCTTCAGCCGGTCGGTGTCCGGCGCGAGCGCGACGAACAGACCGGCGAGGGCGAGCGCGGCGAACGCGAACGGGCCGAACGACCACTCGGGGACGTCGATCGCCGCCGGGTGTGGCTGGTAGTTCGGCTGCCAGAACACCGGGTCCGGGTAGTAGAATCCGATGTACTTGTTGAGCGAGTGCATCTCTTCGTAGTCGCCGCCGATGAACGGGTAGGCGTGCAGGTGCAACTGGAGCGTCGTGTCCGGGTACTGCACGGCGTCGACGACGATGTGCCACATCGGCAGGATCGGCGCGACGACGAGCATCACTGCCGCGACGACGGGCAGGGCGCGCCGGAGCTGCGTGAACTCGCCGAGGTCGGGTGGTTCGTAATTCATGGGTATCACCGCGATGCTGTGGGTCGTTTTGTCCGCGTGTCGGGTTCGGCTCTCGAACGGCCGGGACGAGGCGGTTCGCGAACGGTCCGTCGAGGCGGTCAGCGCACGATTCGGCTGTCGCGAAAAGCCGCGAGGCGGTGAAACCCGCGCGGCTCAGGGAGCGGCCGGTCGCCGGTCGGTCACTCGCGCGGTTCGACGATCATCCGCGAGCGCATCTCCAGGTGGAGCGCGCTGCAGAAGTACGTACAGTAGATCCAGTAGACGCCGGGGTCGTCGGCGGTGAACGTCACCTCGCGGGTGTCCTGCGGGGCGATTGCGAGGTTCACGTCGTGTTCGGGGATGGCGACGCCGTGAATGATGTCGCGCACGCCCTCGACGTTGGTCATCGTCAGGCGCACCTCGTCGCCCTCCTTGACCGTGAAGTCGAACATCCCGTACTCCGAGCGCTTCGAGGAGGCCTTGACGTGGACCGTCGAGTCGTCGATGCGCTCGACGCCCGAGTCCTCCTCGGCGATGAAGGGCTTCTCGCCCTCGTAGTCCTCGCGGTCCCACGTCGTCGCCGGGTTGATCTTGTCCTTGTGGGCGAAGATGCAGTCGTGGGGCTCGGGGTAGGCCGGGTGGTCCGCGACCAGTTCCATCTCCTTCTCGCCGTCGCCGATGTGGATGAGCTGGTCGTTGTCGGGGTGGATCGGCCCGACCGGGAGGAACCGGTCCTTCGAGAGCTTGTTCAGCGAGACGAGCCACTCGCCGTCCGGGTCGGTCGTCATCGCCTCCAGCGCCTGGATGTGCCCGGGGTTGTAGTGGACGTCCTGCTTCTCGATGACCGGGTCCGAAGAGCCGAGTTCGGCGTTGGCGGCCTCCTCGATGTCCCACTTGACGACCTGCGAGTCGATGAACAGGCTCGTGTAGGCGTGACCGTTGCCGTCGAAGGTCGTGTGTAGCGGTCCCAGCCCGACCTTCGGGCGGCCCGCCACGGCGTCGGTTGGGTCGTCGACTTCGCCGATCTTGTCGAGGTCGAGCATCGTCACCGTCGGCGAGAGCTTCCCGGCGATGAACGCGTACTTGCCGTCGGGGCCGACCTCGACGCAGTGGGGCGACTTCGGCGTCGAGACGTAGCGGACGAGCGGGTCGTCGCCCTGATTGAGGTCGCTGTCGCGCGTGCCGTCGACGATCGGCACGCCGTTGACCTCCTCGTAGTCACCGTTCTCGACGGCCTCCTCGATGGCGGGGATGTCGAAGACCTTCGCGTAGTCGCGGTCGTCGTGGGTCATCCCCTGAATCTCGGTGGCCTCCTCGCTGTTGTAACAGGAGGCGATGGCCCACCGGCCTTCCTTGCCGGTGTCGACGATGTCGAGGTTGCCGTCGACTTTCACCTGCCAGGCCGTCTCCATCGACTCGGGGTCGACCGCCGAGAACAGGGCCGTGTACTTCTCGGGGTCGTGGACGTCGCGGCCGTCGTTGGGCAGCGGCGTCCGGAACTCGCCGTTGCCGAGGACGTACTTCGTGTCCGGCGAGAGCACGGTACAGCCGTGGACTGCCTGCGTGTTCGGCACGTCCACGATGGCGTCCGTCTCGAAGTACTTCAGGTTGACACGGGCGATCCGGCCGTTGGCCTTGTCGTTGACGAACAGGTATTCGCCGTCGTAGTCGCCGTCCGTCTCCGAGAGGTTCGGGTGGTGGTTGTCACCCCAGGTGTAGCCGCCCCCCTCTTCGAGGATCTCCGACGACTGGTCGTCGTAGCCGTACCCGCGCGCGGCCTCGGTGTTGAACACCGGGATCCGCGCGAGTTCCCGCATCGACGGGATGCCGAGGACGCGGATCTCCCCGGAGTGGCCGCCCGACCAGAAGCCGTAGTACTCGTCTTTCTCGCCCGGCTCAACCACGTGGCTGTGGCCGCCCGACGACCCCTGCGAGCCGCCCCCGCCGCTGTCGCTGGGGGTTGCGCTCTCGGGCAAGGCCGTCTGACAGCCGGCCAACGCGCCAGCCGCGCCCGCGAGACCCGTCGCCGCGCCCGCTTTCATGAAGTCGCGGCGATCGAGTTCCAGCCCCGCCAGCTCCATCGAGAAGCCGTCGTCGTCGGCCGCCTCCGCGGGGTCGTTGACGTCCTCCAGGAGGTCGTTGATCTGTCGCTCGTGTTCCGCGACCAGTTTCTCGGCGTCGGTAGTGTCGTCAGTCATATCAGACCACCTTGATTTTGCCGACCATATTGTTCAACTTGTGAGGGATGCAGTAGTACTCGTACGTGCCCGTCGTCTCGAACGTGTGCTCGTAGGATTCTCCGGCTGGAATGTTCCCCTTCTGGTCGCTCTTGTATCCCTCCGAAGCGGCGCTCTCGGAGTCGAAATCGCCGGACGCGAAGTACGTCGCGCCGTCCGGGATCTTGTCCTCGTAGGCGGTGACGGTGTGCCCGATGTTGCCGACGTTCTCGAAGGTCACCGTCGTCCCGGCCTCCACTTTGATCTGCTTCGGTTCGAACGCGAGCCCGTCGGTCATCTCGACCGTGTCCGTCTCCGTCCACTCGCCGTCCGACCCGCCGTCGCCGGAACTCTCGTCGCCGGAAGACGTCGGCTCCGGCGTGGCGTCGTCGCCCCCCGATCCGCCGTCGCCTTCGGCGTCGGAGGACTCGCCGGGGGCCGCCGAACAACCGGCGACCGCACCTCCGGCGAGCGCCACGCCCGTGACCCGCAACAACTGCCGCCTGGATGGATCGATGCTGGTCATCTACACCTCAGGCTGGGCACTTCACACCCATATACCGTCGAGCGCGTTCCCGGACGGCCGGAACAGCAGCGAACATCTTCGGGTCGGGGCTTGGGACTGCCCGGACGTCCCACCGCACGTCAGTGACCACCACACCGACCGGAGAGAGACGAGTTTTTATACCACCGGTCCAATCTCCAAAACACGACGTCGACGCGTCGTGAGCTCCGTTGGTGTAGTCCGGCCAATCATTTCGGCCTTTCGAGCCGATGACCTGGGTTCAAATCCCAGACGGAGCATTTCTCTGCAACTGATCGCCGAGCGCCGCAGACGCACGCGTGGCGCTTCTCGGCCGTCGCGACGGGGGATACTTGTCCGTCGCGACCGTACCGAAGGCGGAGGCTGAGTCCATCGGGATGTCCGATAGCACGGCGATACCCTCGCAATTCCGGAACAGTTCTCGACCGCTCCGCCGTCGAAACTCGCGCGCCGATCTCCGTCCGTCTCATCTTACCGACGAGCGGCGCGTCGAGAGGGGAGCACGGTGACGGAAGTCGGTCGAGTCGTCCGGAACCAGACCCGGGGGATCACGGGCGCGCTGGTCGTCGCTGGCGTCACAATCTTGCTCACGGCCGAAACGTGGTGGCTCGCGTGGGAGCGGCCCGCGGCGCACCTGATCGTCTACTCGGTCGTGGGCCTCGGCGTCGTGTTGCTGATCACCCGGACCAGCGGATTCCGTGTCGAAGAAGAGGACGAGACCACGGCGCAGTACCACCCGCTGCGGCTCGCCGTCGACTTCGCGCAGCTGGTGTTACAGAGTCTCGTCGCGGCGCTCGTGGTCCTCTGGACGTACGGCATCGTCGACGGGTCGTCGCCGCCGCACCTGCTAGCGCGCATGGGGCTGCTACAGGTCGTGCCGCTGGGGTTCGGGGCGTCGCTGGCAAACCAGCTGCTCCACGAGATGGAAGACGAAGGGGAACAGACGGCCGAACGGCGGAGCCTGCCGACGAACGTGGCGGTCTTCGCGGCGGGAGCCATCTTCTTCTCGCTGCCGCTGGGCGCGAGCATCGAGATGAACGTCCTCGCGGCCTCGACCGACTGGGTTCGCCTCGGCGCGATCGTCGCCGTCTCGCTCGCTACCGCGTACCTCATCCTCTACGAACTGGAGTTCCGGGGGCAGGCCAGACGCACCGTCGACCACGAGCGAGCGGCCCTGCTCCACGCGGGGCAAGTCTGCCTCGTGTACGCGGTCGGCCTCGCCGTCTCGATCGTCCTCCTCTGGGGATTCGGCTACCTGTCGTTCACGCCGGCGACGGACGTGCAGAAGGCCGTCGTCCTGTCGTTCCCCACTACCGTGGGCGGCGCCGCCGCCCGGGTGATACTGTGAGTTCGTTCTCCACGGGCGAGGACGGCCCGTCGGCGGCCGAACTGGCGGTGGTCACCGTCAGCGTGGCGGTCACGCTCGGCCTGTTCGGGTACGTCGGCTGGCACGCCGTGACCACGCCCTCGGACGTGCCGCCGGAAGTGTCCGTGACGGGCACGGAAACGATGGATGACGGGCGCGTGCGCGTGGCGGTCGAACTGTACAACCCAGCAGCCACTGGGCTGGACACGGTCACGGTCGGCGCGGACTGCGCCGACGCGCCGATCACGTTCCGGCACGTCCCGACCGCGGCCCGGCTGTCGGGGACGTTCGTCTGTCCGGCCGGGGTCGACGACCCGTCAGTAGCCGTCGAAAACTGGGTCGAATCGCAGGGCGCCCGGACGAACTGACGGGGGTCGCCGGGCGAGTTCCGCGTCGAGTTACGCGTTGGGCGCGTTGCGCTTGACGCTCTCGATGCCGTCGCGAGCGCCGGAGCGGTCGGCGTAGCCCTGGCCGCTGTCCATCAGGATGTTGCCGTTGCGGTGGCGGAGCCGCCAGCGATGCTCGCCGGCGCTGTCCTCGTAGATCTCGAAGGCCGCGCGGCCGACTTCGAGTACGTCCGCTTCGGGCGCGTACTCGCGCACGCGGTCGACGGCCACTTCGGCTTCGTCGCGTGAGCTGTAGCCCTCGCCGCTGTCGGCGACGATCTGGCCGTTAGCGCCGTGGAGGCGCCAGCGGGTCTCCCCGCGGTTGTCGTCGTAGACCTCGAACTCGAAGTCGTCGACGTTCTCGCGGATGCGCTCGACGGCCCGGTTGGCGTCGTTGCGGCGGGTGTATCCCTCGCCGCCGTCGGCGAGGATGTTGCCGTTGCGATGGACGAGCCGCCAGCGCCACTCGTCGGCCTCGTCGCAGTAGACCTCGAACCCGGCCGGGTCGAACCAGAGGTAGTCGGCCTCGGGCGCGTACTCGCGCACGCGGTCGACCGCTCGCTTCGCGTTGCTGCGCGAGGAGTACCCCTCGCCGCCGTCGCCGACGATGTTGCCGTTGTCGTGGCGGAGCCGCCAGCGGTACTCGCCGGCGCTGTCCTCCTCGACCTCGAAGGTGGCCTGACTCTCCTGTTCTTCGACGGGCTCGAAGTCCGCCTCCTCGTCGGGGAGTTCGGCCTCGCGCTCGAAGAGCAGGGTCTCGGCGCCGAGGGCGTTCCGGCGGACGCTCGCCATGCCCTTCTGGGCGTTGTGCTTGCGGGTGTAGCCCTCGCCGCTGTCGGCGACGACGTTGCCGTTGCGGTGGCGGAGCCGCCAGCGCCACTGCTCGGCCGCGTCCTCGTAGAGTTCGAACCGCGCCTGACTCGCCCGCAGCGAGTCGAGCGTCTCCTGCAGGTCCGACTGGGCGGCCGCGCCGGCCTCGCTCTCCTCGCGCGCCTGCTCGAGTTCGTCCTCGAGTCGGTTGCGCTCCTGGCGAACCTCCGCCAGTTCGGATTCGAGTTCGTCGGCCCGACCTTCACTGGCCGCGAGTTCGTCGTGCGTCCCGCTGCTGAGCAGCGGCGCGACGAGGCCGACGACCGTGATTATCGCCAGCCCGACGGCGTAGAGGACGATGACCGGCTGGTTGCCGGTCTCGACGCTCCACCCACCGGGGAACACCAGCACGAACCAGACCGCGGCCGCGAAGCAGACGACCTGTCCCAGGTAGGCCGCGTAGTTGGCCCACGGCTGGAGTGGCAGTCTGATGACCGGCCCCGCGACGAGCATCGCCAGCCCGATCGCGGCGACGAAGATGCTCGCCTCGCGGACGGTGAACGCCGAGGCGCCCTCCGCCGAGGTGCTCGGCAGGAACAGGACGATCCCGAGTGTCCCGAGGACCAGTCCCGTCAGGAACACCCAGTAGCCGCGCACTTCGTCGTGGGTCGTCGGTTCGCCGACCCGGTCGCGGTACACGCTGTACAGCATTCCTCCGCCAGTGCCGGATGACATGTTTCCATTCTAGACATACATGGCAACTACTTAAGTAGTCCCACGAAATGATAAAATATCTAAGGTTTCTGTGGGTGAGCGGATCTCGTTTTGGACGTCGTGGTGGTAGTTCCGCTCGGACCGGGCGCTTAACCGTCGAAGGGCCGCAGTAGTCGGCATGGACATCGAGTCGTTCGCGCTCGAACGGTGGCTCGCCGAACACGAACACGGCGCGGCGGTGAACCTCGGGGACAGCGGCGTCCGCCCGCTCGCGGCCGACCGATTCGACACCGATCCCGGCCGACTCGGGTACGTGATCCCGACCAACGGCGACCCGGCCCTGCGAGAGACGGTCGCCGCGAGATACGACCGGGCGGCCGACGAACTGCTGTTCACCTGCGGGACGCAGGAGGCGAACCTGCTCGCAGTCCTCGCCGCGCTCGACCGGGACGGCCACGCCGTCTGCGTGACCCCGACCTACCAGTCGCTGCACTCGCTGCCGGCCGCGGTGGGCGAGGTGACTCGTGTGGAACTCTCGGCGCCGGACTGGACGCTCGATCCAGACGACATCGCTGACGCCGTCCGGCCCAACACTGACCTGATCGTCCTCAACAACCCGAACAACCCGACCGGGAAGGTCCACCCGCAGGAGACGGTCAAGGCCGTCTACGACCTCGCGGAGGCCGCCGACGCCTACCTGCTGTCCGACGAGGTGTACCGCCCGCTCGCCGCTCCCGAGGAGCGGGTCGAACCGGTCGCCAGCATGGGCGACCACGGCATCAGCACCTGCGGGCTCTCGAAGGGGTGGGGACTGCCGGGGCTGCGATTCGGGTGGCTCGCCGGTCCCGCGGATCTGGTCGACGCGGCGTGGGGGTGGAAGGATTACACGACAATCTCCCCCTCCGCCTTCGGCCAGCACGTCGGCCGGCAGGCGATCGAGCGCGAGGACGAACTGCTGGCCGAGAACCGCGAGCACGTCCGCGGGAACCGCGACCTGCTCGCCGAGTTCGTCGCCGAGTACGACCTCGACTGGCATCTCCCCGCCGGCGCGACGGGCTTTCTGACCGTCCCCGACGAATTCGAGTCCGGCGAGTCGTTCTGCCGCGCGCTCGTGGACGAAGGAGTGGTCGTCGCGCCGGGCGAGGCGTTCGACCGGGCCGGCTACGTGCGCGTCGGGTTCGGGGCCGACCGGGAGACGCTCCGCGATGGCCTCGACCGGATGGGTCGGGTCGTCGAGGGACGGCGGTCCCGCTGAGAGCGAACGCGTGCGGTCACGCCCGTCGCGATTCGCCGCTTCTCTCGTCCGGCTTATCCCCCGCTCGGTGTGTGATCCGGTCGCGCGGCGCTGGGGCGACCTGTCGGGGTTTCCGGCCCGGAGGCGCGTTCCAAACCGTTTATACCGGTCGCTCGTTTACGGCGCGGTATGGCAACGAAGCAGGTCGAGGTCCGCGATCTGGACGAAGGGAGCTACGTCATGATCGACGACGCACCCTGTAAGATCAACGCCTACAGTACGGCCAAGCCGGGCAAACACGGCAGCGCGAAGGCCCGCGTCGAGGCCGAGGGCGTCTTCGACGGCAAGAAGCGCAGCCTCTCCCAGCCGGTCGACGCGAAGATCCGCGTCCCGATCATCAACCGCAAACAGGGACAGGTCGTCTCGACCTCCGGCGACGAGGCGCAGGTCATGGATCTCGAGACCTACGACACGTTCACGCTCGCGCTCCCCGACGGCGTCTCGATGGACCCCGACGACGAGATCGAGTACCTCGAGATGGAAGAGCAGCGCAAGATCGTCTAGGATGTTCCCCGGCGCGGACGCCCGGCGCGAGGAAGCCGAGTACGCGCTCGTCGGCGCCCCGCTCGACGCCTCCACGTCGTTCGAGCCCGGCGCCCGCTTCGGCCCCCGGCGCGTCCGCCACTACGCGGAACACTTCGACGACTACGACCACCACACCGACCAGCGGTTCTCCGCGCTCTCGGTCTACGACCACGGGGATATCGGCCCGACCGCCGACGTCTCCGAATATCTCACCTTCTTACGGGGAGCGCTTTCGGACTTCCGAGGGGAGGGTGCCCTTCCCCTGCTCGTCGGCGGCGAACACACTGTGACCGTCGCGGGCGTCCGCGCCGTCGAGCCCGACGTGTTCGTCTGCGTCGACGCGCATCTCGACCTCCGGAAGTCCTACGCCGGCGATCCCCTCAGCCACGCGACGGTAACCCGCCACGCCCTGGACGTGGCCGACCGCGCCGTGATTCTCGGCGCCCGCACCGGCAGCGAGAGCGAGTGGGAACGCGCCGACGACTCCGACGTGACGGTCGTCCCGCCCGCGGAGGTGTCCGAGTGGCAACCAGACCTCGGCGACGACGAATCGGCGTATCTGAGCGTCGACATCGACGGCTTCGACCCCGGCTACGCCCCCGGGACCGGAACGATGGAGCCGTTCGGGATCTCACCGCGGGAGGGCCGGCGAGTCGTCCGCGAACTCGCCCCCTCGGTCGAGGGGTTCGACGTGGTCGAGGTGAACGACCGCGACGACGGCCAGTCGGCGGTGCTCGCGGCGAAACTCCTCCGTGCGTTCGTCTACGCGCACGCGGCGAATCGATAGGCGAGTCGGTCACGGGATCGGTCGCGAGACGGCCGGCCCGTCACCGACTCTTTTACGTCCGGCGGGGTGCACGGTCCAGACATGGACCGACTCTCGTCGTGTTACTTCTGTGGCGCGGCGCTCGACGCCACGCTCGAAGAACGCCCCGTGGTCCCATCCCCGCTCCACCCCAGCACCGATTCCCAGAAGACCATCGTCCTCTGTGGCACTTGCCAGCGGAAGCTCGACGCCGTCCTCGATACGGTTCTCGACGCCGTCGAAGCCGCTAACGTCGACCCTGGCCCCGGCAGCGAGAGCCAGTCGGGCGATCCGCTGGCGGCCGACGACGACCTCGAATCCGCCCTCGGGGACGACGAGGACATCCTAACGTCGGTCGGTAACGACGACGCGGGCGAGGCGGTAGACGCGTCCGACACCGGGTCCACGGCCGGTACCGGAACAGAAGCATCCGACGTCGCCGCCGAATCCGACGATTCGGACGACGAGGACGCCGAAGACGGGCCGAAAGAGTCCAAGTACACCCGGTCTCGCGGCGCCGGCTTCCGCCGCGAGGAGGACGGCCCCGTCGAGACGGGGTCGCTCACCGGCGGCGCGTTCTCGGACGACGACGATGAGGACGATTCGGACGCCGGATCGCTGACCGGCGACGCGTTCGACGAGGACTCAGACGAGTCGAGCGACAGCGGAAACCGCTCCGCGTCCGCCGGCCAGTCCGGAGCCAGCGGCGGCCGGTCGGCTGCCGACTCCGGAAGCGGTTCGTCCGGCGGAAGCGACAGCAGCCCGTCCGGCGAGGCCAGCAGCCAGCGCGACGTCTCGATGACGCGCCTGGAGAACACGAAGGTGATGCGGCTGCTGGAGAACAGGGAGTTCCCCGTCGACAGGGACGAGTTCGTCACCGTCGCGGCGAACGCCTATCAGGTCTCCCGGGACGACTGCGACAAGGTGATCGACCTCGCCGTCGAACACGACCTCCTGCGCGAGGAGAACGGCCAGCTCTACGGCGGCGACGCCTGACCGTCGATCGCTGGCCGCGGACGCAGACCGTCGCGAGCCACAAGCGATAGAACCCCGACCGTCGAACGCGCCGGTATGGACCTCGCGACCATCTGCCAGCGGTACGACGACCGGCTCGCCCCCGCGGAGTACGCCGACGTGGACGCCAGCGCCAACGGCCTTCAGGTCGGCCCCGAATCGGCCTCCGTCGAGACGGTCGCTTTCGCCGTCGACGCGGCCGGCGCGACCATCGAGACGGCCGTCGACCGCGGCGCGGACCTCCTCGTCGTCCACCACGGGCTCTCGTGGGGCGGCATCGACCGCGTGACCGGCCTCGCCTACGACCGCATCGCACCGCTCGTCGAGGACGACCTCGCGCTGTACGCCATGCACCTGCCGCTCGACGGCCACGACGAACTGGGGAACGCCGCCGGCGTCGCCGACCTGCTCGACCTCCGAGACCGTGAGCCGTTCGGCGAGGTCGGCCCGATTACTATCGGTCAGCGCGGACGAGCGTCGGACTCGTTCTCCCCGGACGAACTGGCCGAGTTGCTGGACTCGAATCTCGACACCGGCGGCGAAGGGATCCAGTACTTCGACTACGGTCCGGACGAGATCGAGGACGTTGCCGTCGTGACGGGCGGCGGCGCCGACTGGCTGGAGGAGGCCATCGACGCGGACGTCGACGCGTTCGTCACCGGCGAGGGGAAGCAAAAGGTGTACCACCAGGCCCGCGACGCCGGCGTGAACGTCTTCCTCGGCGGCCACTACGCCACCGAGACCTTCGGCGTGCAGTCCCTGCAGGAACTGGCCGACGAGTGGGGTCTGGAGACGACCTACGTCGACCACCCGACCGGACTGTGAGTCTCCGTCGCGGTGTGGCCGAAATATTATACGTCTCATTCAGAGACAGGTCCGCAACGTATATCTTCGAGTCGGATCTCTGACCGGACGAAATGTCCCAGCCCAACCTCCTGATGAACCCGCTGTTCAGGTATGGAATGGCCGCGAGCGGCGCGGCCGTGGTCGCCGTCGTCGCCTACCTCTATCTCGAAGGGACGACCCAGCTCGTCGCCTACGGGGTCGCAGCGCTCGACGTGCTCGTCACGCCGCAGATCCTGAAACACGCGGCAGAGTAATCCGGTCTAGCCCTCCTCGTTTTCGACAGTTCCCGACTATCCGGACGCGCCAACAGGCCGCGCCGGCTGACTCACGTCACGCGGTGCCGTTCGACGAGTGGGACGATCCGCTCTCTCACCACGCTCGCGTCGACCTGGTTCCACCCGCTTATCGAGACGTCGCTGCCGAAGTTGACCGAGATCGTTTCGTCGTCGTTCCCGCCGCTGTGGGCGTTCACCAGCGGGACGATCTGCTCTTCGACTACCGAGCCGTCGACCGGCGTCCAGCCGCCGATCGACGCGCCGTCACCGAGATAGACCTTGTGGGGCCCCTCGGCGCCTTCGCTCGAAGATCCTTCGTCCTCGTTCGCCCCCTTCGGTTCGATCCCACCCTCCGGATCGAATTCCTGTCGGCGAACGTACTCGCTTTCGGTGACCTCGAAGACGTCGTCCTCGGCGATATCGTCGGCCGTTTCGACGACGTCCTCGACCTTCTCCGAGTCGATCTCCACGGAGGTGACGCGATCGATCGGGACCCCGTGTTCGCCGAGCACCGACTGGACCTCCTCGGTATCGCGCAACGAGCGCCGCTGGCGTCTGGTCGACGCGACGGCCCCCATCTCGCCGGTGATTGTCTCGTTCGGCTCGACGCGGGCGGTTAGTTCGTCGCGGGCGGCCTTCCGGAGGTCCTCGATCTCCGATTTCGCCTTCGAGAGCACGGCGTAGCTGTCGGCGAGTTCGTCCGTCTCCATCTCGGAGGCATCGGCGGCGTCCGCCGCTTCCAGCGCCGCGACGAGGTCGGCGAGGTCCCCTACGGCCGCGGCGAGGCGGTCGGCGTCCCCGTCGATAGCTTCGTCTGGATCGGCTCCGGCCGCGTCGTCCGAGACGGACCTGTCATCGTAGACGCGCGCACAGTGGGCTTTCTCTGTCAGGAGCGACTGCACTGACTCGCGAGACGGGCGGATCGCGTCCGAACCGGATCCGACCAGTCGGGCCAGCACGGCCTGTCCGTCCAGATCGTACTCCGAGAGCGTCTCCGCGATCGACTCGACCGTCGTCGAGTCGGTGATCTCGAACTCGAACGTGCTGAACGGTCGAACGTCGAGTTCGTGCCGCGTCACCGCCAGATCACCGTCGGAGAACGAGTATTCGTCGACTCCCCGGGCGGGCGGCTCCTCGTCTATCGTGGACTTCGAGAGGACGTGCTCGGTGCTGCCGGGGTCGAGGAGCGGCACCCCCGCTCGCCCGTTCCGAACCGGATCGGTGTGCTTGCCCGCCACGATCGCTGCCGGCCGCGTCGGCAGGCGGTCGACGAGTGTATCCGCCGGGTCGTCGGATTCGGTCAGGTCGGCGTCACCGCACGCGACCACCAGTGGTTCGCTATCGGGGTCTCCGAGGGCTTCCCCGGCTACTTCCGGTCCCGAGTCGGCGTCGATTCCCACCAGCGTGACGCCGTCGCCGACCTCGACGGCCTGGCCGCCGATCGGTGTGAGCAACCCGCTGGTTTCCATGCTCTTCAGTACGGTCGATCGGAGTTCGCGTTCCTTCGGCCCGCAGACGAGATAGAACGGGATCGACTCCTCTTGCAGTCGCTTGAGTTGCGTTTGCAGTCCGGATACCGTCTCGCGGTCCGGAGACTGGCGCTGGAACAGCCGCCCGGTCTGGACGACGGCGTCGACTCGCTGTTCTTTGGCGACGTCGATGGCCTGAGCGAACGCGTCGAGGTAATCGTCCACCCGCGCTGCCCGCCCCATGTTCCGGCGGCCGAGCGTGGCCTTCCCGATGTGTAGCAGCGACGCGTCTGCAGACTTGCCGTCGGCCGTCGATTCTCCGCCGCTACGCTCGGCTGCGTCCGGTTTTCCGGCGTCCGATACCAGCGAGGCTGTCTGCTCGACCCACTCGGATTTCGAATCGAAGTCGGCGACCGAGAAGTGGTCGCCGAGCGCCGACGAATCGAGCACGGCTGCCAACCGCTCGCGGTCTTCGCCACTCACGCGGCGGCCCGCGAGGTACTCCGAAACCGTCGCCGCCTCCTCGTCGTCCATCCACGTCGGCGTGTCTGGAACAGCCAGGTCGTCGGCGATGTCGCCGTTCGTGTTCGGCAGCCAGACGTCGCCGACGATGGCGAGCACCTCGAAGAGATCCCAGGGGACGGCGTCGTCGGGGCGATAGCCGAGGTGGCCCAACAGGTCCGCCGCTCCCGAACGGAGCGAGAACGTGTATCGCCCGTTGGGAAACGACGCGTCGACGCGGACTTCGTCGTCGGCGCTCCGGACCAGCACCGGTTGCTTCGCCATGTGGTGTTCGATTCCAGCGTTTCGGTATTTATACCTTCGTCCCGGATCAGTGCTGCCGCCGGGCTCGCGCGGTTCCCGCTCCGGTGAAACCGCGGCGGCGGATCACGAGCGGTTCGATCCCTGACCGAGTGTTCGCCGTGACACTGTCTCGCAACCGACGTATCGATTGTGAAGGCGTCTCACGGGTTCGGAGGCGCCCGATTACGGACGATCGGACGTATCCGATCGGAAACCCTTTAGCCGACCGATCGGGTACGGAGGGCAATGAGTTACCGCATCGGACTCGTCGGCAAGCCCTCGGTGGGCAAGTCGACGCTGTTCAACGCCGCGACGATGAACGACGTGCCCGAGGGGGCCTACCCGTTCACGACGATCGATCCGAGCGTCGGCGAGGCCTACGTCCGCGTCGACTGCGCCGCCCCGGAGTTCGACCACTCCTGCACTCCCAACACGGGCTACTGCGAGGACGGCGTCCGCTTCGTCCCGACGAAACTCGTCGACGTCGCGGGGCTGGTCCCGGGCGCCCACGAGGGTCGCGGCCTCGGCAACCAGTTCCTCTCGGACCTCAACGAGACCGACGTGCTCGTCCACGTCGTCGACTTCTCCGGCGAGACCGACATCGAGGGCGAGGCGACCGAGGACCACGACCCCCGCGAGGACATCGACTTCCTCGAGGAGGAACTGGACATGTGGTACCTCGACATCCTGGAGAAGGGCATCGAGCGCTACCGCTCGGGCTACCACGGGCAGGAACGGGACATCGAGGTCGACCTCGCCGAGCAGATGAGCGCGTTCGGGACCAACGAGGACGAGATCAAGCAGGTGCTCCTCTCGCTGGGCCTCGAACTCGACCCCGACGAGTGGGACGAGGCGGACAAGGAGGCGCTCGCCCGCGAGATCCGACTGCGAACGAAGCCGATGGTCGTCGCGGCGAACAAGATGGACAAGCCGGTCGCTCAGGAGAACTTCGCCGAGATCACCGAGGAAGACGAGTACGACCACCTCACGTTCGTCCCGGTCTCCGCCCACGCCGAGAAAGCGCTCAAATCGGCCGACGAGCAGGGCGTCGTCGACTACCGGCCCGGCGACCCCGAGTTCGAGATCGTCGACGACGTGAGCGGAGAGCAGGAAGCGGGGCTCGAACAGATCCGCGAGTTCGTCACGGAGTACGAGGGCACTGGCGTCCAGCAGGCGCTCGAAACCGCACTGTTCGACGTGCTCGACGCCATCGCCGTCTTCCCCGGTGCCGAGAAACCGCAGGAGGACGGCACCTTCCTGCAGGACTGTTTCGTCCTGCCGGGCGGGTCCACGGCCGAGGAGTTCGCGTACTTCCTGCACACCGACATCGGCGAGGGGTTCCTGCACGCGATGGACATCCGTTCGGGCCGGCAGGTCGGCGCCGATACGAAACTCGACCACCGCGACGTGGTCGAGATCACAACGACGAACTGAGGGCGGGCTATCGGCAGCCCCGACCTCCGCGAGCGAGCGATTCAAGACATCGCGCGTTCTTCGAACTGCCATCGTGACGGCGCCGGCGTACGACGACATCGAGACGCACGACGACCTCGTCGGGTGGTCCCGGGAGTACTGCAAGTACGTCCGCCGCGAGTGGTTCGTCGACGTGCGCTTCGACCTCGTTGAGTGGGAAGTCTCGACCCGCGCCAAGCGCCGCGCCGCCGCAGTCAAACGCCCGAAGATCCCAGCGGCCGAGGTCGGCACGCCCATCGACTGGGAGACCGTCGAAGCAGTGGGCGGTCGCCACGCCGATGGCCGGCCGTTCCCCGCCACGCTGTCGTTGACGTGGGACGCATTCGAGGCGTTCGAGCGGGCCGAGTGGGAGTCGACGCTTCGGCACGAACTGATCCACCTCGAACAGTACCAGCGCTGCGGGACCACCGACCACGGCCCCGAGTTCAAGGCTCGCGCCGAGGAACTCGACACCGAGGTCCACTGCGAGACGTTCTCCGACCCGAAGTACGTCCTCCGCTGCCAGTCCTGTGACGCGCTGGTCGCCCACCGCTACCGCGAGTGCAAACTCGTCCGCCGCGCCGACGAGTATCGGTCGTCGTGTTGCGAATCCCCGCTCGTCGTGGAGTAACCGGGGTTTCCGAAATCGGATCCCTCGTTCCGTTTCTGCGAGCGTGCCATCGATCAGTGCAGTGGGCTCAGCGGACCAACCGCCGTGGCGCGCGCTGTCGAGCGTGCCCGCCTCGTGGCGGGCCGCTCGACGTAGCCGTGCGAGGGATGACCGAGTGAGCGGAGTGAACGACGGAATCGGCTGGGGAGGGTGTGGCTGTCTGCGGTGCTGTGCGAGGCGGGGGTAGTCCTGGTGGACTGAAAGGGCGAGGCGGGCTCGCGTTCATCTAGTCGTCTGAGTGGGCACTATCCGCGCGGGTGGTGCGGAGAGCGCGGATATCCCGGTCAGCGACCGCGAGCGCGCCGAGGGCTTTCGTCGCTTGCTGTGTCCTGCGGCTGCTTCTCCAGCTAGCGAGCGCGTCGATAGCTTTCACCACCTCGTGTTCCCTGCGGTCGCTGTCGTTCACGAACCACTCCACGCTGCCACCGGCGAAGAACCGCGGACTTGAAGCGCGCGGGCGGCCGACGGGCGGACAATGAGCGACGAGACCCCACGCGAGACGTTTGAGCACGACCCCATCGGCCACGCGGAGGCGCGGGCGGGCATGACCGTCGGCGAACTCGCCGACGAGTACGGGAACGCCGGCATCGGCGCGAGTGCACTTCACGAGGCGGTCGACATCTACGCCGAGATGCTCGACGACGACGTGACGAACTTCTTCGGTCTCGCGGGCGCGATGGTCCCGACCGGGATGCGCCGCATCGTCGCGGACCTCATTCGTGACGGTCACATCGACGCGCTGGTGACGACCGGCGCGAACCTCACTCACGACGCCATCGAGGCCATCGGGGGGAAACACCACCACGGGCAGGTCCACGAAGAGGGCAAGACCGAGCGCGAACACGACGAGCGGCTCCGCGACGAGGGCGTCGACCGCATCTACAACGTCTACCTCCCCCAGGAGCACTTCGCGCTGTTCGAGGGTCACCTCCGCGACGAGGTGTTCCCGACGCTGGAAGCCGAGTGCGAGGAGGAAGGGGCCGTCAGCATCCAGCGGTTCACCGAGGAACTCGGCCGCGCCAACGCCGAAGTCAACGACTCGGAGGATATCGACGAGGGGCCGGGCGTAGCTGCAGCAGCCTACGAGAACGACGTGCCGATCTACTGTCCGGCGGTGCAGGATTCCGTGCTGGGTCTGCAGGCGTGGATGTACTCCCAGACGAGCGAGTTCACGCTGGACGCGCTGGCGGACATGACGACGATCACCGACCAGGCGTTCGAGGCCGAGGAGGCGGGCGCGATGGTCGTCGGCGGCGGCGTT
This sequence comes from Halosimplex yunnanense, assembly GCF_054504345.1. Lineage (NCBI taxonomy): Archaea > Methanobacteriati > Methanobacteriota > Halobacteria > Halobacteriales > Haloarculaceae > Halosimplex > Halosimplex yunnanense. The sequence continues at coordinate 543,167 of NZ_JBTJEL010000036.1, forward strand.
CCGAAGAACTACACGCTCCAGACGATGCTCGTGGCGCCCGACGCCTACGACTACGCCGTCCAGCTGACGATGGACACGCCCCAGACCGGCGGGCTCTCCGGCGCGACGCTGGACGAGGCGCGCTCGTGGGGCAAACTGGAGAAAGCGGCCCGGAACGCCTCGGTCTACGCCGACGCGACGATCACGCTCCCGCTCGTCGTCGCCGCCGCCCGGGAACGGGTCGAATCCGACGACTGATCGATCCCACCGGCCAAACTTGCGATCCGGCGAAGGATTTACTCGCGTTTTAAAAATTAATTCTATGGCAGCGATTATCAAACGATCGGTTATCAAACTACCTTTATCACGGTCGGATGTGAACGAATGGGTACGATGTCACAATACGGGACAGCGGTCGAGTCCCCGGCCGAGGCGCTCGCAGATCCGCGCGCGGCGGACAACGTCGTCTACGACCCCGCGCTGTCGACGCTGCGGGAGTTCGCCAGCGATCGCGAGACGACGACGGAGTACGGATCCCCGTCGTACGTGAGCGAACACCAGTCGCGCAACGCCGACCTGACGGAGAACGCGCTCGACGCCGACTTCGGCGCAGCCGACTACGAACACGTCGAGACGGCGCTCGACGCCGCCGAAAGCCGCGAGATGGTCTGTCTCGACCGGCAGCTCGGCCGCCATCCCGACAACAGCTACATCTGTCGGTACTACGTCCCGAAGGAGTTCAGCCGCATCGCCCTGTCGTGGGCCAAGCTCCTCGAACCCGCGCCCGAGGACGCCGAGCCGGACTTCACGACGGTCCAGGTCCCCGACGCCGACGAGGTGGCCATCCGCGTGCTCCCCGAGGAGGGCTTCACGGCCGTCCTCGGCACCGACTACAGCGGGGAGGCCAAGAAGTCGTTCCTGCGACTGTTCATGCTCGACGCCAAGCGCCAGGGCGGGCTCGGCCTCCACGCGGGTACCAAGCGCGTCCGCCTCGAATCGGACGATGAAACCGGGGACGGCGAGACCGACGAAACCGATCTGGAGACGGTCGGCCAGGTCTTCCTCGGCCTCTCCGGCACCGGCAAGTCCACGCTGACCGCACACGGCCTCGGCCTCGAAGACCCGGAGGACGCGACGATGCTCCAGGACGACGTCTGCGCGCTCCGGCAGGACGGCACGGTCGCCGGCAGCGAGGGCGAGGGCCTCTACATCAAGACTATCGGCCTCGACCCCGGGGAACAGCCAGACCTCTACGAGGCGGCGACCCAGGAGTCGGCAGTCCTCGAAAACGTCGACGTGGCCGACGACGGCACCGTCGACTTCGATAGCGACGCTCACACGGCCAACGCCCGGGGCATCGTCCAGCGCGACGAACTTCCCTCCGCCGACGAGGACATCGACCTCGACTCGATCGATCAGGTGTTCTTCATCACGCGCAATCCCGCGATGCCGCCCATCGCGAAGCTCTCCCCCGAGGAGGCCGCGGTCACGTTCATGCTCGGCGAATCCGTCCAGACGAGCGCGGGCGACCCCGACAAGGCGGGCGAGGCCATCCGCGTCGTCGGCACGAACCCCTTCATCATCGGCTCCGAGGGCGAGGAGGGCAACCGCTTCCGCGACCTCATCAGCGACCTCGACGTCGAGGCGTACCTCCTCAACACCGGGAGCGTCGGCGACCGCGACGTCGGCGTTGACGACACCGTCACGCTGCTCCGCGAAGTCAGCCGCGGCCGGATCGAGTGGGCCGACGACCCGACGACGGGACTGACCGTTCCCGGCTCCGTCCCCGACCTCGACGCATCCCGGTTCGACGTCGCGGACGCCCTCGACGATGCCGACGGCCAGATCGCCAACCTGCGCGAGGAGCGCCGTGAGTACCTCGACGAGTTCGACGACCTCGACGAGTCCATCCGCTCGGCCGTCTACTGACCGGTCACCGACAGCTTGTCCGTCCGCGGCGCCGCAGCCGACCCCGACTGTCGGTGGTCCCGGATCGATAGCGGGATCGGCCCTGTCGGCCAGTAACACCGCGAGGTAACGGGTCACTACGGACGATACTCGGACCTTTCTTTTCAGTTTCGACGGCGTACTGCCCGCATGGCCGATCAGCTGATGGGGGAGCTTCGGAACCAGATCCGCGGCGTCACCGGCGCCCTCCTCGTCCTCGGTCTCACGTTCCACTACACGATGGAGACGTGGTGGCTGGGGTGGACACTCCCGCTCCCGTACCTGGTCGGGTTCGCGCTCGCCGGCCTCGCCGTCGTCGTCGCGCTCGCCCGCGTCATCGGATTCCGCCGGGGCGACAAAGACCGGTCGGGCGAGTCGGAACCCTGGTGGTCAGTCGGCTTCGACTTCGCAGAGATACTCCTGCAGAGCTTCGTCGCGTCGTACGCGATACTCCTCCTCGTCGGCATCCTCGACTTCTCCTCGTCGCCGAACGTCGCGATGCGGCTCGGCCTCGTCGAGGTCGTCCCGCTCGGGTTCGGCGCGGCGCTGGCGAACCGCCTCTTCGGCGGGGAAGACGGCGGCTCCAGGGAGGGCGAGTTCCCCGAAAACGTCCCCATCTTCGCGGTCGGTGCCGTCTTCGTCGCCACGACCATCGCACCGACCCAGGAGATGGAACTCATCGCGGCGCACATGGACTGGCCGCGGTACCCGCTGCTGATCGCCCTGACGCTCGTGCTGATCTACCTCGTCCTGTTCGAACTCGAGTTCAAGGGCCAGAATGCGCGAACCTCCGGATCGAGGCACGTTCAGGCCGGGACCGCCTTCATCGCGTATCTCGTCGGCACCGTCGTCTCGTTTCTCCTCTTGCTCGGGTTCGGCCACTTCGTCGACGCGACCCTCGCGCTCGTCTACCAGGAGACGGTGGTGCTGGCGTTTCCCGCGTCGCTCGGCGCCGCCGCAGCCGAGGTGATCATCTGATGAGTGGGGACCCGGAACCTGCCGACCAGAAGGGGACCGACAGCAGCGGAGGAAGCGGAGACAGAGGCGGCAACGACAGCGATGGAAACTCTGGAAACGGGAGCGGACAAAACGGCGGATCTGGAAACGGAAACGGGCAAAACGGCGGCTCCGAGAACGGACCCGGGCAGAACGGCGGTTCCGGTGACCAACAGGGACCTTCGTGGGCTGAGAAGGGCGTGATGGTCGTCAGCGTCGCGTTCACGGTCCTCCTGTTCGCGTACGCGGGCTGGCAGATGGTCGGCACCCCGACCGGGGAGACGCCGCAGGTGTCGGTCGAGGGGACGGATCCGCTCGAGAACGGGAGCGTCGCGGTCACGGTCCGACTGCGGAATCCGAGCGATGTCGGTCTCGTCTCGGCGACGGTGGAAGCGAACTGCTCGTCGCCGCCGCCCGAGATCGGGTTCTCGTACGTCCCCGCGGCGTCGACCCGGACCGGGACGCTCGTCTGTCCACGCAGGACAACAGATCCGTCCGTGTCTGTGTCGAGCTGGGTGAGCCGATAACGACGTCAAAAACCCCTTACAGGGTCCCGTTCGAGATGGGGTGGTTCACACGTCCCCACGGGCCCGGTCGACGAACTCGTCCGGCAAGTCGTCGATTTCGCCGGCCTGAACGGCCCAGAGATTCGCGTAGAGGCCGTCTTCCTCCAGCAGTTCCTGATGCGTGCCGCGCTCGACGATCCGCCCTTCTTCCATCACCAGAATCCGCTCGGCGTCGGTCATCGTCGAGAGGCGGTGGGCGATGACGAACGTGGTGCGGTCGGCCGCCAGCCGGTCGAGCGAACGCTGGATCAGTACCTCGGTCTCCGTGTCGACGGCCGAGGTGGCCTCGTCGAGGATGAGGATGTCGGGGTCCTGAAGGACGGTGCGGGCGATGGAGATGCGCTGGCGCTGGCCGCCCGAGAGGCGGGCGCCGCGCTCGCCGACCTGCGTGTCGTAGCCGTCGGCGAGGTCGGTGATGAACTCGTGGGCCTCGGCCGCTTTGGCGGCCTCGATTATCTCCTCGCGGCTCGCGTCGAACTCCCCGTAGCGGATGTTCTCTGCGACAGTGCCGTCGAAGAGGTACGTCTCCTGGCTGACGTAGCCGATGGACTCCCGAAGGCTGCCGACGGTCACGTCGCGGATATCGTGGCCGTCGACGCGGATCGCCCCCTCGTCGACGTCGTAGAGGCGCATCAAGAGTTTGACCGCCGTCGACTTCCCGGCGCCGGTCGGACCGACGTAGGCAACCGTGTCCCCCGCGTCGGCCTCGAAGCTCACGTCCTCAATGATGGTCTCCTCGTCGTAGCCGAAAGTCACGTCGTCGTACTCGACGCTCCCGTCGACCGCGTCGAGTTCGACCGCGTCGGGATCGTCCTGAATGCGGACGGGCGTGTCCATCAGGCCGAAGATGCGCTTGCCGCTGGCGCGGGCGTTCTCCGTCCAGTCGATGATGTTGGAGATCTGCGCCAGCGGGTCGATAAAGCGCTGGGTCATGAAGATGAAGACGACGAAGTTCCCGACTGTCAGCTCACCCGAGAAGAAAAGCGGCGGCCCGGAGAACAGCCACAGCCCGCCGATGACGAACGTCGTCACGAACGAGAGGCCGGCGAGCAGCCGCATCCCCGGTCGATAGACGAAGGCGATCTTCAGCACGTCCATGTTCGTCGTGTAGAAGTTCCACGACGCCTCCTCGACCCGCTCGGTCTCGAAGTCCTCGGTGTTGGAGGTCTTGACGAGTTGCATCCCGCCGATGGAGTTCTCCAGCCGGGTGTTCAGGTCGCCGACGCTGGAGCGGACGGCGTCGTAGCGGGGCGCGACCGTCCGGCTGAACCAGACCGTAAACAGCGCCATCAGCGGCACGCCGACGAGCGTCACCAGCGCGAGTTGCCAGTTTATCGAGATGAGCAGCGCGCCGATCGCCAACACCATGATGATCAGCCGCGCGCCGTTTTTCAGCGCCTGGTCCAGGAATCGCTCCAGGTTGGTCGCGTCCTGGTTGAGGATGGACATCGCCTCGCCGGTCTGCTGCTCGTCGAAGAAGGCCATGTCGAGTTCCTGCATCCGCCGGAACGTGTCGATCCGGACGGCGTGCAGCGAGCGATGAGCGAAGACGTCGCTCGCGATCCCCTGTGCCCACGTACAGGCGGCCGTGAGCACGAACGCGGCGACGATGAGCCCCACGGAGAACCAGAACTGCGCTTCCTGCCCGTCCGGGAGCCACGCGCCCGGGAGCAGCGGCAGCGAGTAGTCGCTCGACCCGACGAAGACGGCGTCGATGGCCGTCCCGAGCACGAGCGGCGGAACGAGACTGGAGAGGCGAGCGACGAGATTCATCGCGACGGCGACGGCGAACCAGTGGATCCGCGGCAGCCCGTACTCCCGGAAGACCCGGCGGAGCGGAGCCCCCACTTCGTCGACGCGGTCCGTCACGGCGACTGTCGAATCTTCGGACATTCGATCGTCTCCGGCCAATCGATTCTCCAGCAAAAGCGTTTGCATTCTCCGCCAGCGATAGGTCAGATACCGGAGAGATGTTCCGAGACTGACCGCACAGCGAACGATTCCCCGTGACCGAGTGGGTGGGCCCCTCGGTTACTGGTCGGCGACGAGCGCCGTCGTCCGGCCAGCGTCGTCGATCGACACCTCACGTCCGAACGTCGCGAGCAGGTCGCGGCTCGACGAGACGTGGTCGGTGACCTCCGGGATCGCGACTCGCCCGCCCGCCTCCGCGAGGAAAACGAGCAACTGGTCGGCGAGGTGCGCGTCGACGGCGGCGCCCGACTCGCGCCAGCGACGAGCGGCGTCGACGGCCTCGTACGCGACGTCTTCGGCGGCTTTCCCGGGCGCGCCGTACGCGTCGAACCCGGCGACGGTGCCGTCGGCGTCGACGCGGATCGTCACGACCGAGCCGGGGCTCTCCGTCGTGGCGTACGTCCCGCGGTGATGGACGACCTCCAGGCCGAGTCCGGCGAGCGAATCAGTGGCGGCGTCCGCCTGCCGTTCGGCCACTTCGGCGTCCACCAGATCGGCAGCGGCCTTCGAGTAGACGTGAGCTGTCGTCGCCCGACCGGGGTCTACCAGTTCGATCGCCGAGACCCGCGACGGCCAGAGGTGGAGCGTCGCGCGACCGCCGCCCGCCGGATAGAACCCCGTCCGGCTCCGCTCGACGGCGGCGCCGATGCCGAACCGGCGAAGTAACGGGAGTTTTACCTGTCGGTAGTACGCCATCGGTGGCGACCACTTCACGTCGGTCCCGCCGGTCGCGGTGATCGAGAGCGGTTCGTCGATGCGCGTCGCCAGCGGCAGGAAGGTGTCGAACAGGAGCGTGAGACTCCCTGCAGTTCCGATCGACGCCTCGTAGTGGCCGCCCGATGGAGTCCCCGGGTCGAACCGGACGGTTTCCGACCCCTGTTCGGCACCCTCGACGTCGGCATCGCAGACGGCCGCTGCCGTCTCGACTGCCGCGAGGTGCTGCGGCTTGAGTCCCGGCGTCGAGCGGTTTCCACGGACGTCGGTGATCGCTACCGGTTCCCCGTCGACCATCGAGAGCGCGAGCGCAGTCCGAACCAACTGTCCCCCACCCTCACCCCCGTCCACCTCTCGCATGCGCTGGACTTACTCGCGATCCGATAAATGTTTCCCGGTGAGGCCGTCGAACCGGACGAACGTGACGCGACCCCGGTTCGGGTGCTGCCATCGCTGACCTGTCGCTCACGGCCAGCGCGTACGCCGAGAAGTTCGCAAATCGCGGTGCCGGGTCCCCAGAAAGCAACTCCCCCGGGACCCGACGCGCTACTGAACGGTTGCGGGAGCGTCAGGCGACGGCCGTCGTCACTCCGACCGGCTCTGGACCATTCGCTCGACGCGGCCGACGAGCGTGTCGCGGCCGGTCGCGCGCTCGACCATGTCGCTCATCTTCGTCTGCTCGAAGTAGCTGGCGAACGCGAGGATCGTCGGCGGCCACAGTCCCACGAATATCCCCTGCTCTTTGTCGCCCCGTGCGTAGAAGAAAAACCACGACAGGGCGACCGACCCCGCCGCGAGGATCACCGCGGGATCCGTACCTGTTTCCTCCGCCGCTTGCATCGCTTCTTGCTGTTGACCTTGTGATTCCATGCGTCCGCCCTTCGGACGGAACCGGTATAGTTAGCCGCTCGGTAGGCGAAACAACTGCGGGTTATTCCAGATCGGGGCCAAACACGCCGACCTTACTAACGGAAGCGCGAGGTTACTCGAATGCGTTCGGCCGCGAGCATGTCGCTTCCAGCCGACGCCCGCGTCCCGAGGTGGAAACCGACTTGCGGGGGGACGGCGTATCTCCACCCGGCCGATGACGACTCGCTGTCCCGAGCCGGCCTGACGACCCGGCCGTGAGGAACCCTATGAGTTCCGAGGCCACGATTTCGGTACCACACCTGCCGTTACTGGTCCGCCTCGATCCCCCTCTCGACAACTCTACGCGTCGGTTCTCGGTCTCCGCGTCACTCGTGCTGCCAGATCGTCGATGAGTGGTTCGCTGCCCGTCGAAATCGAGGACGAAGAATATGAGTTATGAGTCTGGAGCGCACGCCGCAACATAGCGACCTCCAACGCATAACAATGTCTGGCAAATACGATCTGGTTATCGTCGGCGGCGGGATCAGTGGCGCATCGCTCCTGTACACGACCGCGAAGTTCACCGACATCGAGTCGATCGCGCTGATCGAGAAGGAGTCGGAGATCGCGGCCATCAACTCTCATCGGACGAACAACTCCCAGACCCTGCACTTCGGGGACATCGAGACGAACTACACGCTCGAGAAGGCCGAGGAGGTGAAAGAAGGCGCCGAACTGCTCGCGGGATATCTCGAACACTACGACGGGGACCGGGAGATGCACTCCAAGCGGAGCAAGATGGTCCTCGGCGTCGGGGACGAGGAAGTCGAGCAGCTCGAACGCCGCTACGACGAGGAAGGGTTCGGCGACCTCTTCCCCAAGCTTCGCCCGATCGACCGCGAGGAGATCGCGGAGGTCGAGCCCAAGGTGGTGGAGGGCCGCGACCCCCACGTCGACATGCTCGCGCTCCAGACGCCGGACGGCTACGTCGTCGACTACGGGCAGACGGCCAAGTCGTTCGTCGAGCAGGCGGCCGAGGAGGCGACCGTCGACGTCTACACCGGGACGGAGGTCGTCGACGTTACGCCGACGCTCGACGGCCACACCATCGAGACGACCGACGGTCGCTTCGACTGCGACGCCACCGTCGTGGCCGCGGGGTCGCACAGCCTCCAGATGGCGAAGGAACTGGGCTACGGCCAGGACAAGGTCTTGCTTCCGGTCGCGGGGAGCTTCTTCCTCGCCGACGACCTGCTGAACGGGAAGGTCTACACCCTCCAGATGAAGAAGCTGCCGTTCGCGGCGGTCCACGGCGACGCGGACGTCCACGACCAGTCTATCACGCGGTTCGGGCCGACGGCGAAGCTCGTCCCGACGCTCGAACGCGGCCGCATCTCGACGGTCGGCGACTTCCTCGACGTGTTCGGCCTGAACGCGGCGGCGTTCCTGAGCTACGCCAACATCCTCTCGGACAAGGTCCTGCTGCCGTACGTCCTCCGGAACCTCGTTTACGACGTGCCCGATATCGGTCGGAAGCAGTTCCTCCCGCACGTCCAGAAGGTCGTCCCGAGCGTCGAACTCGAGGACATCGAGCGCGCGAAGGGCTACGGCGGCGTCCGCCCGCAGATCGTCGACACGAAGAACAAGTCCCTCGACATGGGCGAGGCCAAGATCGTCGGCGACGATATCATCTTCAACATCACGCCGTCGCCCGGCGCCTCGACGTGTCTAAAGAACGCGATGCGGGACACGCGGACGCTGATCGACTTCCTCGACGGCGACTACGAGTTCGACGAGTCGGCCTTCCGCGCCGACACCATCGACCACTTCCCCCGCGGCGACGTCGACGGCTCGGTCGACATGGACGCCTCCGACGCATCCAGCGCGGACGCCGCGGACACGGCGACCGACGACTGAGAAACTCGTTCGCTCGACGCCTACCCTTCAGCGGGCGCGAAACCCCCGGAGAACGTCCCGCTTTCCGTCGCGCCGGTCGACCTGTTCGAATCCGAGTTCGGTGAACACGGCTTCCCAGTCCCGGTAGTAGAGCGGGAACTCGTCGCGGACGTAGTTCACGTCGGGGTCGTCCTCGTTTTCGATGCGCTCGGCGTCCTCCGCATCCTCCTCGATCTCGACGGTGACGAGCAGTTCGTCGGTGACTCGCGCGATCTCCTCGAAGACCCACTCCGCGTCGGGATGGATGTGCTGGAGCGTCTGGACGGAGTAGACGACGTCGAACTGATCGTCCGCGAAGTCGCCGACGACGTCTTCGATCGCCTCGGCGTAGAAGTCGCCGGCCTCCCACAGGTCCGGGTACTGCTCGGCCATCACCTCGAAGGCGTCGTCGTTGAGTTCGATCCCGGTCAGGTCGTCGAATCCAGCGTCCAGGAGGTGCGCGAGGTGACGTCCGGAGCTACAGCCGAGTTCGAGGACCGACGCGTCGCGCGGGACGTGTCGATCCAGAAGCTCCCGAACCGACTCGCTCGTCTCGTCGGGGCCGTAGTAGGCGTAGTACTCCGGGGAGTACTCGCCCGATCGGTCTTCCCATTGATCCCGAACGTCGTTAGAATCCACAGTGAACGAACGCGTGGAGGACGTATAGTCCCGTCGGACGGTGCCGCGAGGGACTGCGCCGCTCGCCAACGGTCCGGCACGAAACTGTCGATACCGACAGGATCGCCGTTCGATCCGCTGGTTCGGTCACTCGTCCACTGGTGATGGCGTAGAGTTAAATAACTATATCTAAAACTATCGTATTTGAGTATTCGTCCACTGGTTCCAGCCTTCAAACTACAAATGCGGAATGCTTAACTACTGGTGAAGCGTCCGTTTATCTGTAATGGCAAACGGTTCAGTTGATTTCTTCAACGACACAGGCGGTTACGGTTTCATCGAGACTGAGGATGCTGACGACGACGTATTCTTCCACATGGAGGACGTTGGCGGCGAGGATCTGACGGAAGGGACCGAGATCGAATTCGACATCGAAGACGCCCCCAAGGGCCCGCGCGCGACGAACGTCGTCCGCACGTAATTCCGGTTCGTCCAGTCGCCTGACGGCGACCGAACGCACCCGTTTCTACCGACGCATCGACCTCGAGCGATTGCGATCGTCACGACGGGGCGATCGTCGTCATTCCCTGGCAGGCCGGGAAGATCGTGTGGGCATGGACCAGCGACGACGAAGTACCGGTCACCTGTCCTCAATGCGGGCTCACCGGTCACGATCCGGACGCTTCCCACTGCAAAGCCTGCGGTCACGTCATCTACCGGGAGTACGACTCGCCTGAATGGCTGGGTAACTGACAGTACGTACACTGCGGGGCGACTGCCGCGGTCACTCGCTCGATCGCTCGCGGGCCGCTCGCACGTGGTCGCGGGCCTCTTCGGGTGTCATGCCACGGACGCCGCACGCGCACGACCGCAACTCGGGGTCCGACAGTTCGTCGACCTGTTCGACGCGGTCGCGTTCGAGCTGGCCGGCCTCGGGGTCGTACTCGAAGTAGACTCGGTGGTTGACCTGCACTACGCCCTCGATCCGGTGGTCCTCGTCGGGGTCCGGATTGGCGATGGCGTCCTCGTGTTCGGCCTGCATCGCGTCTTTCCACTCGTTCAGGGCCGCTTCGGGGTCGCGTTCGTCGCTCACGTCAGGGACAACCCGTGGGCAAGCAAAAAATCCGACGACCCTCACCACGATTTGACAGGCCGCATCGTGAAAATAACAATATTACCGTATAGAATGAGATTTTACATATCTTCGTTCGACTATTCCTACCACCGCCACCGCCCAAAACGGAATACGGGCGTTTTAGCCCATTTAATACGGTATTAATCCACGAACCGCTTTGTGATCGCTACTGGGTTTCGAGTCCTGTTCACAGAGCGTAGTACGAATCAAAATTAGCGTATTATCGGTTATATTGCCCCAAAACTGGTTTTTCGGAGTTGTGTAGGCCGCTTCCTGAGATCTCGATTCATGTATCTGGTTTAATACCACTATAGTAATCTAAATCAAATACTGACATATTTAGATAATAAGTGAACGATCGGAACGAACCGCTGGAAGTGGTGGCACGGTGCGGTGGCCACCGTGGTCGAGCCACCAGCGTTCAGTTGAACTCGGGGATGACCTCTTCGCCGAAGAGGCGGATCTGGTCTTCGACGAGGTCTTTGGGCATGCCGGAGTGGTGGAAGCGCAGGGCGAGCTGGTTGAGCTCGAAGCGGTCCTGCATGGCTTCGATCTGTTCGACGATCTGTTCAGGGGTGCCGTAGATGAAGCGGTCGTCGGCGAGTTCTTCGAAGTCCTCGACGCTGTCGGCGTTCATCAGCGGGTGGGAGAACTCCCCACCATATTCGTCGACGTAGGTGGTGTGGAGGTACTCTTTGCGCTCCATGACTTCTTCCTCGGTTTCGGCGATGACTGCCTCGCGCATGAGCGGGTGATCCATCGACTCCCAGTCCTGGTCGGTCTCCTCGACGTGCTCGCGCTGCTGGTTCTTGCGGTCCTCGACGATGCCGAGGTCGGCGACGACGCCGGGAACCCACGCGTCGGAGAACTGCACCGAGCGGCGGATCTGCTTGGGACCCCAGCCACCGATCCACAGCGAGGGCCGCGGTTCCTGAATGGTCTTCGGCAGGGGCTGCCAGTCCTCGACCTCGAAGAACGGACATTTGTACGTG